>JAYZBQ010000048.1:0-446950 GCA_036338695.1 Myxococcota bacterium | reverse complement strand
TTCGATCCCAGCGCCGTTTGAGGCCATCCCAGAAACGCCGATATACAAGGTACTAAACAGGGACATCTGACCCTCCTAATTCGCGTCTGCAACAAGCGCAAACGCGTCGATTCCATCGACCACACCATTGCCGAGGTCTTCAGCTTTGACGACGTCCACGAGCTCACGCTCAGGCACCGACAAAACAAAGGCGCGTGCATCATGCAGCACGACGCCGCGCGTCGAGCCGCGCTGGACAAAACGACCCATCACCTCGCCCAGCTGCGCCTGAAGCTCGGGAGTCCACTCGGTCTCACTCCGAAGCAAGCGATCGCGCACCTCGGCGCCGACATGAACCGGCTCCCGTCGCGCCACAGCCCGCGCCAAAACCTCCGAAAACGCTGAGCCGACGCCGCCACGACCCACGGGGCGGATCTGACCGCTTTGTGGCTCAACGCGTTGAGGCGGCTGAATAATACGCAGCGAATCCAAGCGGCAGCGTCTCCCGATTTTACGCTGTCTCAGTCAACGGGCCACCGACTCGTCAAGTTTAGCTTCCGCGCTCGAATTTCCTGAAAAATTTGGACTTTTTTATCCAGGTAAAAAACGGAGGCGAGCGCCGCACCTGGCTAAGGCGCCGCGCTCGCTCTCGCCGCTGCCTCAGGAGCGAATCTGTCTTAGGACCAGACCTCTTGCACGGACGAGAGGGGGACCAACTGGTCAAAGAGCCGCAGCATCGGCACGCCCTCCTGCCAAACCACCGCCTCAACCTTCGCCGGCGCCATGACGCCCATCTCGATCTCACTTCCCGAAGGCGTCACGCCTTTGGCGCGGACGCCATACTCGCCGGCCTCCAGGCGCTGGCCGTCTGCGTCGCGACCATCCCAGACGACCGTCCCACGACCTGCGTTCGCCGAATTGATCGGCAGCCGCCGCACCACACGACCTGCCTGATCGGTGATCACCACCTCGCCGCCGGCGATGGTCGTCGGGACATCTACTTTGAGCTCGACGTCGCCCGTCTCCTCAAGCGTCAGCTGATCGTTCGGGATCACGACCGTTCGGCCGACCATGTTGATCGCTTGGGATGAGACCTGCGCGCCGGTCGCCATCGAGAGCTCGTCGAGCTTCGTGTTCGTCTTCATCACCTGCTCGAGGTTTGAAAACTGAGTGAGCTGCCCGATAAATTCAACGTCCTCCATCGGCTCAAGTGGATCTTGATGCTTGAGCTGCGCCACCAAAAGCTTGAGGAAGGCTTCGCGATCGAGATCCTTCTTCCCGCCATCTTGTGGACGGTTCCCGGGCTGTAACAAAAAGTCGGTCTGAGTTGCGCTAATCGGCATGTCTACGCCACCACGTGAAGGGTTTGACCTAGATCGAGCACGGGCTCTTCTAGGCTTTGGGTCCATTGCTCAACGAGCCCGTCGTCATCCGCTTGTTCTTGGTGATCTTGACCGGGCTGATCCTCGGTGTCCGCCTCGTACAGGTCCTCGCCCTCGGCGCCGATGCGCTCTTCTTGGATCACGTCAAACTCAACGGGCATCGCCATCGACGCAGCGAGCTGTGCCTCGATCTGCGGCATCATGCGCTCAAGCAAGCGCGCCGCATCACCTTGCTCAACCTTAAGGGACACGCGCACGGTCTCGCCTTCGGTTTGCGCCAGGATACGCAGTCGACCGAGCCCTTCCGGATTGAGCGTCAAGCTCAGCTGCTTCGCGCCCGAAGGGCTCTGCGAGGCACGGATCTGAAACGCCACCGCCTCTTGAAGATTCTGCGTCGCCTGAGGTTGGCTCAAATCAATGGAGGCGATGGCGACGGGGCGTACCGACCGCATGGTATCAGGCACGGCGATGCGCCCCCCGCTGACCCCTAACTTGATCGCCGCATCGTCGGGTGTCGAATCGGCCTGGGCGGCGGCTTGCTCGGCGACGGGTTGCGCCTCAAAGGCCTGCATCCAGTCGCTCGCAACCGCCGGATCACCCGAGCCAACCACCGGCTGAACGGCGCCTGACGGCGCGACAGTGACTGTATTCGAGACGAGTTCAAGGGGTGTAACCGGGGAGCTGGTGCCCATCACGGCGCTCGGTTCAACCGTCGATTCCACACGCACCGCAGCGTCGATCGGCTCGCTCGAGATCGCCTCGGCGACGACGCCATCAAACCCTGCGAGTTCGCTCTCAACGGCGAACGCTGCCTCGTCCTCGGCGACCTCCTCGTCGGCTGGCTCCTCGCCTTGCGCCCCCTCATCAGCCTGCGCGTCCATCTCATCAGCCGCAGCTTCGTCGGTCTCTTCACGGGCGCTGAGCTCCTGCGCTGTCGGCTCGGCGTCGACGCCCGCTTCTTCTGCGTTTATTGATGAAGCGAGCGGCTCACGCTCCTTGATCGGCTGCTCATGGAGCACATCACGAAACGACGCAGAATTCGCTCGCTCGGGGGGCATCGGACGCCGGCTATCGAGTGCAAAAATTGGAGCATCGATGCGCATCAATTTCCTCCTACCCGTTCAAGAAGCGCCTCGATGAGCCCCTTCTTGCGGTTACTGACCTCTTCGAAGGTTCTCGAAGCGAGCGGGCCTGGGACCAGGTTCAAGATGGCAGCTGCCTTCTTGGGCTTCATCCGGAGCAACAACTCGACGAGCAGCTCCATCGTGATCCCGGTGGCCGTCTTAGCGCCAGCGGCCGGCTGCATGACCTCGAGGATCTTCACCAGCTTGCGGATCCGCTCGGCACGCGCCTCAGCTTCTTTGACCTCCTTATCAGTCAGTTTTTCGTCAAGAAGGCGCTGAAGCTTTAGCAACTCTTGATTCTTGGAGAGCATCTGACGCGGCAGATCTGCCAGACGTCGCTCAGCTGCCTCGAGGCGCGCGCGCTGCTGCTTGAGCTTGATCATTTGGTCATTGAGTAGGTTGTAGGTACGGAACTGGTTCTCGGTGGGGCGTTTCGGACAACGAACGACGTCGTTGATCATGGCCCGCCGCCGGCGTGAGTCGGCGAGCTCAGCCTCTTCTTTGGCGGTCGCGGCCTCGCTAGGCGTCGCCTCTTTCTTCTTCTCCGGCGCAGCGGCTTGAGTCGCCGCCTGATCCTGCGCCAGAAGCGGAATAGCGAAGGGCGCAGCGATGCTGAGCGGTGCGGCTAGACCCAGAATCATCCACAGCTTCATGGCGCCCCCTCAACCAACGCGCTCAGCGCCGCGACCGTCTCTGACAGATCGCTGGTCTCGTCAGCCAGCTGACACAACAACGCGCGCACGGCCTCCTGGCGCTCAAGCATGTAGTCGACCTCGGGGTCGCTCCCCCTCGTGTAGGCGCCTAAGCGCACCAACTCCTCGGCGTTGCGAAAGCGCGCCATGAGCGTGCGAAAGCGCTGCGCCGCCTGACGATGCTCAGGGGTGGTGATCTGGGCGGCGAGGCGGCTCAAGCTGACCAGCGGGTCCACGGCAGGCCAGACGGCCTGCTCAGCGAGCTGACGACTAAGGACCAAGTGGCCGTCGAGTACGCCACGCACGGTGTCTGAGATCGGCTCATCGAGGTCATCACCCTCGACCAAAACGGTAACGAGCGCCGTGATCGAGCCGGCGCCTTCATCATTTCCTAAGCGCTCAAGCAGCGCCGGCAGCGCAGCGAACACCGACGGCGGATAGCCTCGGGTGGCTGGCGGCTCATTCGAGGCCAAGCCGACCTCGCGCAGGGCGTGGGCGTAGCGCGTAACGGAGTCCATCAAGAACAGCACCCGCTGCCCCTCGTGGCGCAGCTGCTCGGCGAGCGCCACCGCATACTCTGCGGCGCGAATGCGCAAGACCGGGCTTTGGTCCGAGGTTGCGACGATCATCGCGGCGCGCGCCCGGCCTTCCTCGCCCAAGTCGCGCTCGACGAATTCACGGACCTCCCGCCCTCGCTCACCCACGAGTGCGATCACGACCGCATCGCATTCGGCATGCCGCGCCATCATGCCTAGGAGCGTCGACTTACCGACGCCGGAGCCCGCAAAAATCCCGACACGCTGACCCTCACCGAGCGTACACAGCGCATCGACGACGCGGACACCGACAGGGATCACGCGGTCGATACGGCGACGGGTGAGGGGGTTGGGTGCCTGCCCGCGCAAGGGGCGACGCGCCTGACCCCGGATCGGGCCGCGTCCGTCCAAGGGCTGCCCGAGCGCATCGACCACTCGGCCGAGATAGGCGCTGCCGACCGAGACGCGGTCGGCGCGCGGGAGCGACTCGACCGGCATACCCGAGCGGACACCTGAGACCGCTGAGTAGGGCATGACCAGCGCATGACGCTGCTCAACCGCCACGACCTCACCGAGCCGTTTGAGTCGCGGGTGCCCTAATAAGACCTGCTGCCCCACTTTGACGCCGGGTAACTCGACCGTCACGAGATGCGCCGAAGCCCTCAAGACGGAACCTCGACGCGGCAGCGGCTCGGCCTCCGTTAGGAGCTGATCGACGCGCTCAAAATCAAACAGCCGTGCCCCTGCCATGCTCATTTAGGGCTCCGTCAACTCGGCGAGTTGGGCGCCCACGCGGCTGAGCCGCTCGGCGATGCGCGCGTCGAGCCGCCCTGCGCCAGATTCGATGATCACACCACCTCGGTCGACCTGCTCATCAGCGGCGAGTTGAACCTGAACACCGGCGGGCAAACGACCCAAAACCTGCGGGCCACGCCGCATCAAGATCCCATGGTCTTTTGGATGCAACCTGAGCGTCACGCGCCCTTTGGGCGCCGCCGACTCAAGAGCCGATCGGATCAGCCCGACCAACAGCTGCGGTTTCGCCTCGAGCTCAGCGCCGATCACTTTACCCGCTATTTTAACCGCCAGCTCGAGCAGATCCACGCGCGCCTGATCGATCAGACCGTGCGCGACCGCCTCGAGCTGGGTCACACTCGCAACCAGCCGGGCGCGGTCATCACCGAGTCGCTCTTCGCTGAGCTGCTCGACCCGCTCCTCGACCGCCGTGAGGACTAAGGACTCGACCTCATTTTGGCGGGCGAGCAGCGCCTCTTCACGAGCGCCTAGATCAGCTTCGCGCTCAGCGAGCTCGGTCGCCTGCTGGTTCAAACGCTGCTCACGCTCTGCCAGCGCCTCTTGCTGTCGAGTCACCCGCTCCTGATAACGCTCAGGGCGCACCAACAGCGCTAAGTTTCTTGGGTCGATCTCCTCACCAGACTCAGCCACCGCCTGAGGCAGATCGAGAGCGGCTACCTCGCCTGCACCAGGTAGAGCGGCGCCGAAGAGGGTCGGCTTGATCTCTTGGTCGTCGATCTGCTGTACGATCGAGCCAGTGCGCTCGCGATGTCCCTTCATCATGGCTACACCATCTCATCGCCACCGAGGTCGAGCTCCCCCGACTCAGCGAGCGACAGCGCCGTCTGCACGATCTTTTGCTGCGCGTCTTCCACCTCTCGAAGGCGCGCCGGCCCCATCGCCTCAAGGTCCTCTTGGAGCATCTGCGCAGCGCGCGCAGACATCGAGTTGAACCAATGCGATTTCATCTGTTCGCTCGCGGTCTTGAGCGCGAGCATCAGGTTGGCGTTGTCGACGTCGCGCCCGAGGCGCTGCATCCCGCGTGGGTCGAGGTTGAGCAGGTCATCAAAGGTGAACATCTGCTTACGGATCTCTTCGCCCAGCTCGACGTCGGTGTCCGAGATGGCGTTGAGGATCTCGTCGCGGTCATCACGGCTCATCGCGATCAACATCTCGGCGACGTACTCGCGTCCATTCACCTTACCAGCTGCAAAATTGCCGAGCTCATCGGCGAGCGCCGTTTGAATCTCGCGCAGCGTGTCCGGTGACATGCGGTCCAGATGCGCCAGGCGCAGCGCAATGTCTTGTCGCAGGTCGCGGTCGAGGTGCACCAGGACCCGGCTCGCCCGCTCCGTCCCGAGGCTGCTCATCACCATCGCGATCGTCTGCGGCTGCTCTTTTTTAAGAATACCAGCCAGCGCGACCGGGTCGATGCGCTCAATGCGCTCGCGAAAGAGCGCCTCGCCCTCGTTCTCCTTGAGCAGCTTCGTCGCCTTATCCTCGCCAAAGGCGCGTACGCTCAAGCGGTAGACGTACTCGTCGGAGCCCGAGAGGTTGAAGCTCGAGCCAATAATCTCAGCAAACTCTTCGAGGACATGCTCGGCGGTGGTCGCGTCCAAACCCGATAAGCCAGCCGCCGCCTCACCGATCTGGCTGACCTCATCGTCACGCATGTTGCGCATGACCTGAACGGCAGCCTCCTCGCCCATGGCGAGTAACAAGATGGCGGACTTTTGCGCGCCGCTTAGCTTCTGTCCCTCTTCTTCAGCCACGCCTCATCACCCCTCGGTCAGCCATCCGCGCAGGATCTCGGCGGTCTTCTCAGGTTCCTCCGAGGCGTACTCTACCACCGCGTTGCGCTGCTCGAGCAGCTTCCGGCTCGCCGCCTCTCGCTCCGCCTCCTCGAGACGCTTAGCGACATCTTCAACGGTCCCCGGTAAGGCGGCAGCCTCGACCAGCTCAGGACGAATCTCAGCGAGCTGGCGCAGCAAGGGGCGCACGACCATGAACACGACCATCAAGGCGATGATCACAGCGACGACGCCCTGGACGAGCGGCATCAGGCCGGCGAAGTCAACCCCCGGCTCCGGGAGCTCAAGGCCGTTGGTTCGAAACGGGCTCGCCGCCACCTTGATGGTGTCGCCACGCTGCTGATCAAAGCCGACCGCGCTGGTGACGAGGTCTTCGATCAGCTTCTTGGTCGCCTCCGGGATGGGCTGGGCTTGCTGCCCACCCGCCGCCTCGGATTGATCATTGACGAGAACCGCCAAGCTCAAACGCTTGAGCACACCGCTTTGCCGAACGACCACCTCGGTGGTTTTGTCGATCTCATAGTTGGTGCGCTCCGTGCCTCGCTTCGTGGCGGAGGCACCGCCTGCGGCGGCAACCGTCTGCTGAGCGCCCGGCTCGTTCGCCTCAGCGCCCGCTTGACCTCCTTGCGCCGGCCTAGCGCCTTCGATCGTGCGATCCTCTTCGGTCCGCTCTTCGCTTCGAACGACCTGTCGCTCGGGGTCGTATTTATCGACCGTTCTTTGAACCGCATCAAAGTCATAGTCCATACTGGCTTGAACCCGGACGTTTCCAACGCCGAGCATCGGCTCAAGCAACGCGACCACGCGCCGCTCGAGGTCGCGCTCACGCGTGCGGACCTGCTCTTCATACTGACTCATGGCGGCGAAGCCCTCGTCCTCTTGAGCCCGCTGAAGGACGGCGCCTCGCTGGTCCATAATCGTGACGTCACGTGCGTCCATCCCCTCGACGGCTGAGGCGATCAGGTGGGCGACCCCCTTGACCGATCGATTCCCCAGCCCGGTCCCGCCAAGGTGCAGCACCACCGACGCGGTCGGTCGCTCCTGCTCATCAGCGAACACCCTCCGCTTGGGGATCACGAGGTGAATGCGCGCGCTGCGCACCTCATCAAGACTCGAAACGGTGCGCGCCAGCTCACCTTCCAGCGCGCGCCGGTAATTGACGTTTTGCAGGAACTGGCTCATCGCCAAGCCGCCTTGATCAAAGAGCTCAAACCCGACCCCGCCGCCTCTCGGCAGCCCCTCCGCCGTCAGGTCGATACGCAAGGGATGCACGCGCCCTTGCATCACCCGAATCGAGCGGCCTTGATCGGTCAGCTCAAAAGGCTCATTGCGCGCCTCGAGCGCGTCGCGAATCGCCGCAGCGTCCGCCGGCTCGAGGTCCGCAAACAAGATCTGCATCGCTTGCGGTCGTTGCCCGACGCTGATCCAGGTCAGCGCGATCAAAACGACCGACGCCAGACCGACGAGCGCGGTGCGCTGACGGCTGCTCATATTGTCCCAGATTTGCGCCAATTGTCTGGCGTAATCGCGAAGAGCGTCCATCGATTACCCTTAGATCTGCATGCGCGTGAGGTCTTGGTATGCGCTCACCACGCGGTCTCTGACTGCGCCGGCCATGCGCAACTTGATGCCCGCCTCTTCAAGGGCGATCATGGTCTCATGAATCGAGCCTGTTCCGGCGAGTAACTCGGCGCTTTGCTGATCAGCTACCCGCATCGTCTGATCCACCTCAGCGACTTTTTGAGCGAGCAAGTCAGCGAAGCCTTTACCCGACGAATTGCCTTGTTGAGCTCCCGCAATTTTGACCGGTGCAACCAGATCTGGACGTATCTTCATGGGCGTCTCCTTAGCTGACGATGTTCAGCGCGCTTTGCGCCATGGACTTGACACTCTTGGTGGCGTTGGTGGCGGCTTGGTAGGCGCGCGTCGCCGCCATCATGTTCACCATCTCGGTTACGACGTCGACGTTGGGTTTGGCGACATAGCCGTCGGCGTCGGCGTCGGGGTGGCTCGGGTCATAGACCATGCGGTTCGGCCCCTGATCCATCTCGATCTTGAGCGCCGTAGGCTCTCGCAAGGTCAAGCCATGCTGCCGACCGATCGGGTGTCCCTCGTCGTCTTTCAGCGGTTGCGCTTCGACGCTCACGATACGCCGCTTGTAAGGACCCCCTTCGGGGGTGCGCGTGGTCTCGGCGTTCGCCATGTTGGCGGCGGTCACATTAAGCCGGGTTCGAGCGACGCCCATCGCCGCCGAATTGAGCCTCAAAATCGTCCTCAAATTCATCGCTCACTACCCTTTCGTGCTGAGGGCATAGCTCATAAAACCCTGCTTTTTCTTGATGATCTTGGCTGCCGCCTGATAACCGATGGCGTTGTCGACCTGACGATTGATCTCGCGATCGAGATCGACCGAGTTGCCGTCCTCACCGGGCACGCGCCCAGGATCAAAGACCACCTCTCCGCGCCCACGATCCGGCTCGCCGCGCACCCCTACGCCCTGGTCGGGTGCAGCCAGGCTTGCCCGCTCAACGCGCCCCGATAAAGCGTCCTTCATGGCGTCCGAAAACGAGAGCTCGAGCGGCGTATAGCCCGGGGTATCTTTGTTGGCGATGTTCGCCACCAAGACGGCGCTTCGCTCCATGCGTAAGCTCATCGCAAGCGCTGCGGCTTTGGATACTCGGTCCATGCTACCTCCGTTCGCTCAAGAGACCGTCGTGACGTAGCCGCCAGGTCAGGTCTTCAACGGCGCCAGCGGCCATGGTCTCCCATAAGCCCTTGCCGCTCGCTGCGAGCCTCTTCCAGTCTTGCAAGGCGCCTGCCAGATCACCCAAAATAGCCCGTATCTCACCAATTCGGAAACTCGCCATCGACCGACGCTCATCGCGCTTGGGCGCCATTTTACCCGCTAAATCATAAGCTTTGGCAGCCTGCCGCCAGTTCCGTAGGCGGTAAAAAGAATCGCCCATCTCAAAGATGGCGTCGAGATGCCCGGGCAGCACCTGCTCAGCGTCCACTCGATCGAACAAGGCGACAGCTCGGCCGAGCACGGACGCAGCGCTTCCCGACGCGCCGCGCGCGGACTCGAGCCGCCCAATGCGCAGCAACACATTCGCTCGCTGGATCTCCTCTTTGAGGAGCTTGGAGGCTTGCGTGTAGGCGCTGATGGCGCGGTCGGGGCGCTTAGCGACCTCTTCGACCTCGCCGCGCAGCAACCACATCTCGCCGATGCGCTGCCCTTTCGGATAAAGCGCCGCTTGATACTCAAGCGTTTGGCGGGCGCGGAAGAGGTCAAGATTGTGCATGTACGAGCGGCTCAAAGCCACCAGCACCTGCTCTTCTTGATTCCCATCAGCGCGTACAGTGGGTGTCGCTAGAGCGCGCTGAAACGCTTTGATCGCCTGTCGGTGAAGCCCCATCTGACTGAGGGCCAAGCCGCCAAGATACAAGGTCCTCGAGCCGACGGGGCTCTGATCGATCTTCTCGTCGGTGAGCACGAAGGCTTCGACCACTTCAGCGTATTCTTCACGGTTGGCGAACTCTTCCATCAGGCTCAACCGGGTGCGATCGAGCAGCAGCGAATCCTGGCTCAGCAAAAAGCTGTCGACGAATTCATCTTGAATCTGAAGCAGCTTCTCATGCGCAACGGCGTAGTCCCCTCTCAAGAAGCGCGCCCGCGCCTCGCGGTACATGCTCTCTTCGGCGCTGGCATCGCTCAGCCGACTCACGGCGCTCTGGAGGCGCCGATAGACCTCTGCCGGAAAGTCCTCCGCCTGGACCTCACCCGTGACCTCGACCAAGCGTATTCGGGCGAGATAGCCACCCTCGGTCTTAGGAAAGTCCTCGATCGCCCGAGAGTACAGGCGCTCCGCCTCCTTGCGGTCACCATCTTGCCATGCGAGATCACCCGACCGGATGAGGGCAAAGGCGAAGGCGGGGGCGTCGAGCGGGTCAACCTTCTGCTCGCTGTCTTGCGTCACCTCCTCAAGCTGCGCCGTGATCGCACGGATCAGGTCACGACTCGCCCGATCTTTCCCGACGATCCGTAAACTCTCAGCGACGATCAGCGCCATCGCGGGTTGCTGCTGCGCCAGCGCAGGCGCCAAGCGATAAGCCTCGGCGAGCAGCGGCGCAGCCAGGCTAAATCGCCGCAACGAGTACAGACGCGTACCGAGGCGGTAGCGCGCGACGTCAGCGAGCTCACCGCGCAAGGTCAGAAAGTTGCGGATCAACCCCTCTTGCTTGGTGGTTTTATCGAGCTGAATTCGCGTCTCAAGCTCGGCGACCTCTGCGGCGGACGCCAGCTCTTTGGCCGCGCTGAGCGACTCGTCGCCGAGCTCACGAGCCTTCAACTCACCCTCTGGCAACGAGGCGATGTAGGACGCTATTTTCGCCTGGCTTTGGTTACGCCAGGTTCGACCAGCCTGGTTAAACCGCCTCGCCGCCTCGTCAAGGTCGCCAGCCTTATTGCGCTCATAGCGCGCCCGACCCAAACGATATACGGCTCGCTGAAAGCGGAGCTGTTGATCGGGGTCAAACGTCTCGGGGATCTCTTTGACCAGCTTGGTCAGGTGACTGATCGCGCGATCCCACTCACCCTCGACCGCGGCGAGCTCAAACAGGATCTCTCCGACGAGATGGCGAGCGTTAAAACCCTCTTCGTGACGACCGAACAAGAGCGCCGCGCGCTGCGCCCGCTCAGACATCGCCTTGAGCTGAGACTCTTGCAGTTCGGGCTGATCGAGGAACTCAAGTGCCCCGTTGTACTCTTGAGCAGCCCGAAACACCTGCAACGCAAACGCTTTTTGCTGTTCTTGAGCTGCGGGGTCCGTGAGGGTCTTGCCGCGGGCGAGCACTTGATCACGGATGGAGCGGGCGTCGAGCGGAAAATAGGCAGGCTCACCCACGAGAAGCTCGGGGACCTCGACCTCCGGGTAGTACGGCATCATGGGCATCTCGATGCCACCACCATACGGCGCTCGATCGCGAGCGATGTAGAGATGAACTCGCCCGGAGATCACTCGAGCCCAGACGTCAAAGTTGTACATCTTGACGCTGTATCGATAGCGCCTCGGTGCCCGTTTGGGCTGAGGCACCTCGTTGATCCGGTCCACCAGGTTGGGTTTCTTTTGTTGCAGCCGCGCCAGCAGCTCAAACTTCGCCCGAGGAACGATGACGTCAAACGCCGCCTGAAGTGGCACCCGCTCGATACGAGTCTGGGTGCTCATCCCCTTCGGGAGGACCACGTGCTGCACCTCAGAGTACCGGCTCATATCGCGGCGCTGTGCGTCCGCTGTTGACGCCACCAAACAGACACAACCGATCGCAAGCGCTCGCATGCACGGGAACTGTGCAAGGAGCGGACCAAGGCTCGGTCAGCCGGTTACGATTCGGATCGTTTCCTGAGCTTCTCGACCAAGGTCGTACGGTTCAAACCCAACAAGCGCGCCGCCTGGTTGCGGTTCCCGGACGTCCGCTCGAGCGCCTGGTCGATATAATCCGCCTCAATCTCAGCTAAGACCCGCTTCAGCTCGAGCCCTTCGGCTGGCAACGACGGGCGAGCCGCTCCTCCGATCGCTTGCGCGGGCTCCACGACCGAAGCCTGCGCAGCGGGCTCATGAGGCGGGAGCTCAAGGCCGAGATCCGGCGGGATATGATGAGGTTGTACGAGCCCTTCAGCGGTGACGATCACGAGCCGATAGATCGTGTTTTCGAGCTGGCGGACGTTGCCGGGCCAGTCGTGCGTCTGCAGCGCCCGCAGCACGGCGCTCGAGAACCCAGTCACGGCGCGTCGATACTCGGTGTTAGCAGCCTGCAGGAAGTGCAGGGCGAGCGCCTCGATATCCTCTCGGCGCTCCCGCAGAGGCGGCAAATGAATCGGGAACACATAGAGTCGGTGGTAGAGGTCCTCACGAAAGCGCCCGTCGTGCACCATCTGCCGCAGCTGCACGTTCGTCGCGGCAACGACCCGGAAATCAGCTTGCTCTTCTTTGTCCGAACCCACCGGCGTGAATCGTTTTTCTTGCAAGACCCGCAGCAGTTTTGCTTGCAGATCGAGTGGCATCTCTCCGATCTCATCGAGAAAGATCGTCCCTCGGTGCGCCTTCTTGAAGCGACCATCACGATCTTTAACTGCGCTGGTAAACGCTCCTTTGACGTGACCGAACAGCTCCGACTCAAGCAGGTTGGCGGGGATCGCTGCGCAGTTCACGGCGACGAACGCGTGCTGGCTGCGCGGACTGACCGTGTGCACCGCCTTGGCGACCAACTCCTTGCCGGTCCCCGACTCCCCGAGCAGCAAAACCTCGGCGCGCGTATCGGCCACCTGATGCACCAACTCGAGCACCTGACGCCAACTCGGCGCCTCACCGATGATGGCGTCATGCTCCCAAGGTCGGTTGTGCAGTGGCTGCGGCGGCGCCTGAGCCGGGACCTCTCGAACGGAGTTCAGCAGCTCGGTTCGCTCGTCCACGAAATCATCCGGACGGGCGACCCCCAAGAGCCCCTCCGCCATGGACGTCAGGTCGCTCATCTCAATCGGCTTCTCAAGAATTCGGGCGCGCGGGTACGCGAGGAGCTTCATGCTCGTCGCCTCGTCGAAAAACCCAGAGGCGACGATGATCGCCATGTCCTGCGCTCGAGCCGCTTCAAACAAGCTCAGACTGTCGCCGTCGCGCAGCTCGTAGCTGCAGACGATCAGATCATAGACTTGGTTCTCTAGGCATCGGTTGGCGTTTTTGAGCGAGGTCACCTGGCTGATGCGGGCCCCTCGCAGCGGCCTCATCGCTCGGTCCATCATCGAGAGCGCCCGACGATCACTGTCGACTAGTAGGACCTGCACCTGTTCTCCCGGGCTCAACCGAGATCTGTCAAAAATATGTCACCCCGACAAGAGACCCGCTGCACCCTCAAGTCGAATTTGACGACGAGCACGAAGGGCGCTCAAGAGGCTCACCATCCACCCGCCCCCTAGATTCGCTCAAAAGCGCGTCAAACTAAGCTTTAGGCCAGGGCCCTGTGATGGCCACCGTGACATGCTCGGGCGCCTGAAGGTTGACGAACAGAACACGCCCGTCAGGGGAAAAGCAGGCACCCGTGAACTCCGCTCCGGCGGATTTCCTCTCCAGGAAATGATGACGGTTACGGGCGAGGTCGGTGATGGCACCGCCGGCGTCCATGAGCCTAAGATGCTGATGCGTGCAGCCGGCGTCTGCGTTGTAGTTATCCTCCGCCAGCAAAATATCGCCCCAAGGCGTCGTCACTAAGTTGTCCGGACACGACAAGACGCTCCGATCGGTCACCTCATAGCGCAGAACCAGCTCACCGGAGCCATCAGGCTGTCCGCTCGGCACGTACTCGAAGATCTGTCCGGCGGCGGCCGCGCCGCCGACCGAGGCGGAGAACCAGACCGAGCGCCCCGATTGACACACGCCCTCCAGGCGGTTGAATCGGGTCGCGCCAGCCTCTTGCGCTTGATCGCGGCACGGCCGACTGCCCGCCTGAGGGTCAGCGATCGTCACCCACGTCGCCGGCCAGCGCGTCCCATTCGCCCATCGACGCGTGGCGCCCCCATCCCGGCCGTAAGGCGACGAATCAGGCACCCCATCAACTTTGAGCGCCTGCACCACCCCGCGTCCGGTCGGTTGCGCTCCATCGTCTGGCACAAAGCGGTAGAAGCAGCTCTTGGCGTGATCTTCCGTCATGTAGACGACACCTGTGTCTGGGTCATGGACGATCGCCTCGCGCCGAAAACGCCCCCACGAGTCAAGGCGACGCGGCGTGCGCACGCCCTCGTCGGTCGGACGCGTCAAGAAGGCGTAACCATGCCCCGCCTGATCGGTCTCCTCGCAGCTGACCCAGCCGCCATCAAAGACGCCACCTGCGCAGTTCTTCTTTGTTCCTGCGAGCACCCAGTGGGAGGTCAACACGGCGGCGCTTAGCGCCGACTTCGAGCTTGCCAGCTCACGCCGCAGCTGGCCCGGGTCCACGAGCACACGGGTGACCCCCCCGAACATCTGCCCGTTGTACGCACGCTTGGGCCGCCTGAGCCCTTCAGGCGATTGGTCGAGACCGTACCTCGCAAGAAAGGCGCGGTCACCGAGCTCGTGGTTGCGAAGCAGCACATAGCGCCCTTGCGCATCGAGAAAACACGCCATCCCATCGGGTTGGTATGGGACCGCATACCCATCGCTCATCGGGTCCAGAGCGCGCTGGACGATCACGTAGGTGAACCCCTCGGGCAGATCGAGCAAACCGTGGCCCGCGTCGATCAACGGACCGATCCCGGTCGGCGACTGAGGAGGCGCGGCAGGCTCAGCCCTCGGTGACCGCCGCGCCGTGCATGCCAGCACATACAGCTGCAAGGCCGAGAGCGACGATAAACGCACAAAGTCTCGACGCCTCATCAAGTCCCTCTCACGCTGCGTAGACGGAACACATCAACCAACAGGTTGTTCCTGGCTTATCTGTCGGCATGGTGACGTCGTTGTGGTGAAACGCTCAGCAGGCCGCGACCCAGCGATTGCGTCCTGTCTTTTTGGCGCTGTACAGCGCTTGGTCTGCGCGCTCGATGGCCTGCCCTGGCGTCTCCTTGGGTTGCAGCTCAGCCAACCCGAGGCTGGTCGTCACGGAGATCGTCTTGCCCTCAAACACGATGGGTCGACGCGCCACCGCCTGACGGACCCGCTCAGCGACTCGCTGTCCGAGGATCAGCGAACAGCCCGGCAACACCAAGATGAACTCTTCCCCCCCATACCGTGCGGCGAAGTCTGAGCCCCGCATCTCGGCGCGCAGCCGCGCCGCCACCTCCGTCAAGACGGCATCCCCGCCGCGGTGCCCGTAGTTATCGTTGCAGCGCTTAAAGTGGTCGATGTCGAGCATCACCACCGTCAAAGGCTCGCCATTTTGCTGCGCGTGCCTCGCCGCATCCTCGAGCATCGCATCAAGCGCCCGGCGATTGGGAAGACCGGTCAACTGATCGTTGCGCGCCTCTTCCTCTTTCTGTTTGAGCTGCTCCTCGAGCCCAGCGATGCGGCTCTGGGCTTTCGCCATCTCGGCATGAGCCGTGCTGATCCGCTGCTTCATCTCGCTCATGCGGTTGGTGAGGGTGCCTGCTCGTTGGAGCAACCGCTCGCGCACGCTCGCCGAGAGCTCCTCCGCCTCGCTCACCTCTTGAATCACCTCGTTAACGCCGTCGAGGTCTCGTCCGAGCTGGTCACCGCCGCCTTGAAGCTCGGCGATCTGGCGCACCAACCCCTCGAGGCTCAGGACCAGCTGTTTGCGGTCGGCCAGCGTTCGCCGCAACCGATCCTTGATCGCCTCACCGACCTCACGCAGTTGGCGCCCGAGCGCTTGATCGGCGCTCTCCCCGTCCTTCGGCGCGGCGACCGATGGGAACACGAGGTTACGGTCCGCGTGCGCGGCCGTCCGCAGCGCGTCGACCGCAGCGTCGAGCAACAGCTTCGTGCGCTGCGTCGGCGGCGTGCTGTCGTGTGGCAACTTCGAGGAGAACTGACCGGTCTCGTAGTCTTGCTGCAGCTTCCTGAGAAACTCCACCGAAGCGTGGCGATCCACCAGACTGAGCGCTTGGGTGGCGCTGCGCTCCAGCGAGGCGCGCGCCCCGCTGTCCGACGCGGCGCCGCTCGCAGCGATCCGAAGCGACAGAACGACCAAACTCTGAAGGACCTCTAAGTGCTGCTCATCGCTCAACGTATCGACCGCTCCCACACCTGCGCGCTCCCTTGCATGCAGGCGCGCATGTTTGCCGTCAACCCGGGGGGGCGTAGTCTGCTGGAACCCAGGCTCAGAGCGTGTTAGCGGGCTGCGGCTCAGACGAGGTAGCGATGCAGCTCAACCCCCAACAGCGAGCGGCCGTCGAACAGATCGATGGTCCGGTTTTGGTCCTTGCGGGTGCCGGCTCGGGTAAGACGCGCGTCATCACCGAGCGCATCCGACACATGCTCGCCTCAGGGATCCCCGCAGACGCTATTTTAGCGCTCACCTTTACCAACAAGGCAGCAGCCGAGATGCGCGAGCGACTCGGCGGCGCCGCCGAAGGGATGAGCCTGGGAACGTTCCACGGGCTCGGCCTTCGCTTGCTGCGCGAGTTCCATGAAGAACTCGGCCTTCCAGGCCAGATCAGCATCCTGGACCAAAGCGAACAAAACGCCGTGATCCGGAGGGTTTGCAGCCGCGTGCGGACGCAATTTGGTCAGCAGGTCGACCTGGTCGCCAGCGAATTATCAGCGGCGCGCAACGAAGGCTTAGACGCTGAGGCGCTGCAGAACAGCGACAACGAGATTCAGTACACCCTCGGGGTGCTGATGAGCCGCTACAACGAAGAGAAGAAAACCCTCGGCGCCGTGGACTTTGACGACCTGATCGAGCGCCCGCTCACGCTCCTCGAGCATCCCGACGTGCTTCGTCAGCTGCGCGCCCGGTGGCGCTACGCGTTGGTCGATGAGTACCAAGACACCAACACGCTGCAATTCCAGTTTTTGAGGCGACTGATGGGCGCCGACGGGAACCTGTGTGTGGTCGGCGACGACGACCAGAGCATCTATGGCTGGCGCGGCGCCGATCAGCGCAACATCCTCGAGTTTGAGCGGCAGTTCCCTAGCTGTCAGGCGATCTATCTCACCGCCAACTACCGATGCAAAGCGCCCATCCTCGACGCGGCAAACCAGCTCATTGCGAACAACCGCCACCGCAAAGAGAAGCAGCTGACCGCAGCGCGCGGAGACGGGCAACCGGTCCGGCTGCAGATCTTCTCGGACAACGAACTCGAAGCTGAAGTCGTCGTGCAAGAGATCGCTCGCTTACAGCGCGCCGGCGTCTCGCTGGATCAAATGGCGATCCTCATCCGTCGCAGCGCTCAGGCGCCGCTGTTCGAGGCTGAGCTGAGCCGACGCGACCTCAATTTCCGGCTCATCGGCGGGAAACGAACAGCCGATAAAAAGGCGGCGAGAGACCTCTTCGCCTACATGCAGGTGGTCGCCTCCGACCGAAACGAGATCGCCTTTCGACGCGCCATCAGCACCCCGAGCCGAGGCATCGGCGCGGCGACGATCGAGCGCCTGCGTGGACTCGCTGAGGCGAAGGCTTGCGGCATCGCCTCGGTGCCCAGCGATGCGGTCGAGTCGATGCGCGCGCCGGCGCGGCAAGCGCTCGACGCCTTTCAGCAGAGCATCCGCGCGGCGCGTACCGCGCTGCAGCGCGGCGAGCGCCCCAAAGGCGTGCTTCGGGGCTTGCTCGACGCCTGCGACTACGACCGGCGCCTACGCGAAGAGATCACGAACGAGAAAATCGCGCTGCGGCACCTTGCAGACCTTGAGCGCACGCTAGACGTCCTCGAGAGCAGCTGGTCGGACGCCTCACTCGGGGCGAGCCCGCGCGCCAAACTCAACGGCTTCGTGAACCGCATGACGCTCGCGAGCGCCCAAGATGAGAGCGAAGAGCAGGCTGGAAGAGTGACCCTGAGTACAATCCACGGCGTCAAAGGGCTCGAGTTTGAGCGGGTGTGGGTGGTCGGAATCGAAGAGGGCTCCTTACCCACTCAGCGCAGCATCGACGCCAACGAACCCGCCGAGATCGAAGAAGAGCGGCGGCTCTTGTATGTCGCCATGACACGCGCCCGAGACCACCTGGTGCTAAGTCGCAGCGAGGAGCATGTCCGGGGCGAGCGGCGCGCCTATCGGATCCCGTCGCGCTTCCTCCACGAGCTGATCGACTGCGGGCTGGTCGAAGAGCAGCTCAGTGAACCACCCAAACGCGACCAAACCGAGCTCAAGCAAGATCATGCAGCGTTGATGGAGCGGCTCGCTAAGCTGGGTATCTCGGTGCCGAGCTCGTCATGACCACTACGGACTATGGCGTCCCCTCAGCGGCGTGGGCTTTCCGCTGCCTTGAGCTGCTCAAACACGAGGGACCTCACCTGATCATCGTGCCCACCGAGGCCGAGGTCACACCGCTGGTCGAGGACCTGCGTGCGCTGGCTCCCGAGCGCACCGTCATCGACTACCATGACGATGAGCACCACCCTTACTCGCCGCTCACGCCCAACCCGCGCGGGGCTTGGTCTCGACTGGGCTTGCTGGCGCGCCTCAGCGTTGGCGAAACCGTCGACATCATCGTCTCGGCAGCGGCGACGATCGGTCGATCCGTACCGAGCCTCGAGACGCTGCAGTCAACCTCGCTTCTGCTCGCCGTCGGCGAAGAGCTCAAACGAGATGACCTGCTCGCTCACCTCGAACGCGCAGGCTACCACCGAACGCCGCTCGTCGAAGACCCGGGGACGGCTTCCCTACGCGGCTCGGTCGTGGACCTCTGGCCGCCTGGCGAGCGCCGCCCCGTGCGCACAGACTTCTTTGGCGACACCATCGAGACCATTCGCTCCTTTGACCCGCTCACTCAGCGCCAAGGTGAGGCGCTTGAGTTTCTCGTGGTCCCACCTGCGAGAGCCTACGCCGTCGGTCCCAAAATTGCAGCTGCGCAGCGACAAAAGCTCCTTGAACTCAGCGACGAACTCGAGCTGCCCTCAGCGCACTTTGTGACGGCATGGCAGCGGCTCGAGGCGGGCGTTCGCTATCCGGGGATCGAGGGCCTTGAGCCTTACCTTCGCGCCGGCAGCACCTCGCTCCTCGAGCTCTTACCCCGCAAGGCGACGCTGCTGATCTGCGCGCCCGAGGCCGTCACCCAAGCCCTCGTTGACGTGGACCTACAGCTGGCACAGGCCTTCGCCGACCGGCGCCTCGAAGAGCTGGTCGCGCCGCCCGAAGCGCACCGCCTAAGCAGCGAGCAGATCCAGGCTCAGCTGCGCCGACGAGCGCCCGTTGCGCTGACCAGCGCGCTAGGCCCCTCCGACGAGCAACCGCGCTATGACGACCTCACTGAGCTGCAGCGAGACCTGATCGTCGCCAGCCGCTCAGCGCTCAGCGACGAACGCGACGTCCTCGCCCCGCTGCTCGAGAGCATCAAGCGCTGGCGGGCGCAGCATATGAGCGTCGTCATCCTCAGCGATGAGGAGCGGCGCCGAGAGCGGCTTGTGCGTCAGCTGAGCGAGCGCGGCTTGAGCGTACGGGCTGTCGATGACCGCGCACCCTGGCTGCCCAACCAAGAGCTTAACTCGCTTCGGGACCCTAAGGTGGCGGCTTACTTAGGGCGCGGCGCGCTTCGCCGCGGGCTGATCGACCGACAGCGCCTCCTGGTGGTGATCCCAGAGCACCTGATCAACGGCCGCCGCCGCAGCGCCCGGGGGCAGCGCCCCAACCAGTTCAACACGACGCTGGCCGAGCTGACCGCAGGTCAGCCGGTGGTCCACTTGGATTTTGGGATCGGTCGCTACCAAGGGATCGAGCGGCGCCGGATCGACGGGCTCGAGCACGACTTCATCCGAGTCGACTTTCGCGGCGACGACAAGGTCTTTGTTCCTGTCGCGCGTATCGGGGTCCTTAGACCCTATGACGGAGGCGGCGCCCCGACCCTCGATAAGCTCGGAGGCAGCGCCTGGACCAAGCGCTGTGCGCGGGTTCGCAAAGGCTTGCTCGAGATCGCCCACCGGCTGGTCGAGACGCAGGCAAAGCGAGACGCCTTTGAGGTCAAGCCGCTCCCTGACGCGGGTCAGCTTGCGCGGCAGTTCGAGGCGCTGTTCCCCTTCCAACCCACAGCAGACCAGGAGGACGCTTTTGACGCGATCGCCAAGGACCTAGCGAGCTCACAACCGATGGATCGGCTGGTCTGTGGCGACGTCGGGTTTGGTAAGACCGAGGTCGCGATGCGAGCAGCGTTTGCGGCGGTGGCAGCGGGTCAACAAGTCGCCGTCTTGGTCCCGACGACCGTCCTGTGCCAGCAGCACGTCCGGAGCTTTAGCGAGCGTTTTGGAGCGGTCGGAGCACGCGTCGCCAGCTTGAGCCGGCTCAACGCCACCGCCGAGACCAAAGAGACGCTAGAGGGGCTTCGCAGTGGACAGATCGATGTGGTCATCGGGACCCATAAGCTGCTCGGGCGCGCCGTCCAGTTCAAAGACTTGAGTCTCTTGATCGTGGATGAAGAGCAACGGTTCGGGGTCCGCCACAAGGAGCGGATCAAAGAGCTCTGCCAAGGGGTCAACGTCCTGACGATGACGGCGACGCCCATCCCGAGAACGATGCAGCTCGCCATGCTTGGCGTGCGGCAGCTTAGCACGATCACGACGCCTCCTTCGGCGCGACGCGCCGTGCGGACGACCGTCTGTCGCTACGAAGAGCAGATGGTCCGAGAGGTGATCCTGAGGGAGTTTGAACGCGGCGGGCAGGTGTTCTTTCTGCACAACCGGGTCCAAGACCTCGACGCGGTCTGCGCTCGCCTGCAGGCGATCATCCCCGAGGCGCGCGTCGGCGTCGCACACGGTCAGATGAACCCAGCCGACGCTGACGCAGCGATGATCGCTTTTATCCGCGGGCAAACCAACCTGCTCGTGTGCACCACGATCATTGAGTCAGGACTCGACATCCCCAACGCCAACACCATCCTCGTCCATCGCGCAGACCGCTTTGGCTTAGCTCAGTTGCACCAGATACGCGGCCGCGTCGGGCGCCGCCAAGAGCGCGGCTACTGCTATCTCTTGCTGCGCCAAGATGAGGACCTACTCAGCGTCGACGCTCAGCGCCGCCTCGAGGCCTTGCGGCGTTTCACTGAGCTTGGCTCCGGGATTCGCATTGCGCGCGAAGACCTCGACCTTCGAGGCGCCGGCAACCTGATCGGCGCCGATCAATCAGGTCACATCGAAGCGGTCGGGATCGAGCTCTACTCCGAGCTCCTGCGCGAAGCCATCGCGCGCGTCAAAGGTGGTCAGATCAACACCTTGTCCAATATCGAGATCAAACCCGGCCGCCCTGCCGTCATCCCGCACGATTTCATGCCGGATGCGGCCGAACGGATCAGCCTGTACGACCGCCTGGCGCGCGCCAGCGAAGACCGCGTCATCGCGCAGCTCGCCGAGGAGCTTGAGGACCGCTACGGTCAGCTCCCGGACGAGGTCGAGGCGCTGTTTCTGTGTGCGCAGATCCGCTGGCGTGCCGGTCAGCTTGGGGCGAGCCAGGTCCAGGCGACCGCACAAGGCGCCGGCGAACACTACAAGCTCACGCTCGCCCTCACCCTCGATGGTACCGAGGGCGGTATCGACCCCACCACGCTGGTTCGCTGGGTCGCTGAGCGACCGCAGCAAGCTCGCCTGACGGCGAGCAACCGCCTCATCTGGACCCCCCTACCCAAGCAGATTGCGCGCGTAGAAGGGGACCCCGCACGCGCTGCGCTCAACCTCTGCGAGACGCTCTGCGCCCTGCAGCCCGAGCGATCCGATTAATCCAGTAAGTCGGCGATGCTCTGCCAGAAACTCTTCTCGCCCGCCGGCTCATCGCCGAGCGTCTTGGCGAAAGCCTCGAGCGCTTGTCGCTGCGCGGCCGAGAGCTTCTTGGGGACCTCGATGCGCACCTTGACGATCTGATGGCCTCGCTGTTCGCCTTGGCCGACCCCTTTACCGCGCAGCCGAAACTCAGCGCCGTTCTGGGTGCCTGCCGGCACGTTCATGCGCAGCATGCCCCCGTCGATGGTCGGCACCTCGACCCCACCGCCGAGCGCCGCCGTCGTAAAGTGGATCGGAACCTGGCAGTGTAAGTTCTTGTCTTTGATCTCAAAGAAATCATGCGGCTGCACCTCAACCTCGACGAGCAGGTGTCCTGGGCGAGCCTGCCCGCGCGCCGCGTGTCCACCCCCTCGGACTCGCAGGCGTGAGCCGCTGCTGATCCCTGGCGGGATGCGAACCTTGACCTCGTGGCGCGCCTCGCGCACGCCCTTGCCGCGACAGGTCGTGCACGGATCGCTCAGATCGACGCCCTCCCCATGGCAGACCGGGCAGGCTTGCGGAAACGCAAAGAAACCGCGCTGAGCGGCCACTTGTCCGCTCCCGCCGCAGTGACCACAAACCGGCGCCGGTCGACCCGTTGCGGTCCCGTGGCCAGAGCAGGTCACACAGGCGGCTAAGCGCTTGTAACGAACCGTCTTCTCAACCCCTTTGGCCATCTCGACAAAGCTGATCTGCGCGCGCACTCGCAGGCTCAGGTCAGGCTCGGCGCCCGCCCCGCGCACGCCCCTGCCAAACATATCAAAGAGGTCCGAGAAAATCTCAGAGCCGCCGGGGAACCCCCCTCCAAAGCCGGCGGCGCCGTCATCGGTGTGCCCATATCGATCGTAGCGAGCGCGCCGCTCAGGATCGCCGATCACGCCGTAAGCAGCGGCGACCTCTTTGAAGCGCTCCTCGGCGCGTGGGTCGTCAGGGTTTTGATCGGGGTGGTATTTGGCGGCGAGCTTGCGGTACGCTTTCTTGATCTCTTTGGCGTCGGCGTCGCGCCTGACGCCGAGGACCTCATAGGGGTCCTTGCTCATGACCTATTCGCCGCCGCCGAAGCCTTCACCCATCATCGCTTCTGAGGCTTCAGCGTACATCGCGTCGGCGATCTTGTGGCTCGAGAGCTCGAGCCGCTGCACCGCCTGCCTCAAGCCATCGTAGTCCTCGCGAGACAACTCTTGGCGCAGGTTGTTCAGGTCCAGCCTGATCTGCTCGACGTCTTCGGTGGTGAGGACGTGCGCGTACTCGTCGATCGCTTTGTCCGTGGTGTAGATCAGACCGTCGGCGTTGTTGCGCAGCTCCGCCATCTGGCGCGCTTTACGGTCAGCCTCTCGGTAATCGTCCGCTTCGTTGATCATGGTGTCGATCGCGTCCTCGCTCAGACCGGAAGAGGAGACGATGCGGATGCTCTGCTTTTTACCCGTGCCGAGATCTCGGGCGCTGACGTTGACCAGACCCGACGCGTCAATATCAAAGCTCACCTCGATCTGCGGAACACCACGCGGCGCCGGCGGAATCCCCACGAGCTCAAAGCGACCCAAGCTCATGTTGTCGTCCGACATCTCACGTTCACCTTGAAGCACGTGGATCGTCACCAGAGGTTGGTTATCGACCGCCGTCGAGAACACCATCGACTTGCGCGTCGGGACCGTCGTGTTGCGCTCGATGATCCGCGTCATCAGACCACCCTGCGTCTCCACCCCGAGGCTCAACGGAGTCACGTCGAGCAGCAAGACGTCTTTGACGTCACCGGCGAGGATCCCGGCTTGAATGGCGGCGCCTTGAGCGACGACCTCGTCAGGGTTTTCCCGCTTGTCCGGGTTTTTGCCGAAGAAGGCAGTCACGCGCTCTTGCAGCAGCGGCATGCGCGTCTGGCCGCCCACGAGCAGCACCTCTTCGATGTCGTTGGCTGCGAGGCCAGCGTCTTGAAGACAGGCTTCACAGCTCTCGAGCGTTCGCTCGACGAGGCCGCCGACCCACCCTTCAAGGTCTTCCCGGGTCAACTCGCGCGTCAGGTGTTTAGCGCCCGACGCGTCCGCCGAGATAAACGGCAAGTTAATCTCGGTCACCTCAGCCGTCGAGAGCTCATGCTTGGCTCGCTCAGCCGCCTCCTTCAGGCGCTGCAAAGCCATCCGGTCGTTGCGAAGATCGACCCCGGTCTCGTCCATAAACTCATCAGCGAGCTTGTTGATGATGCACATGTCAAAGTCATCACCGCCCAAGAAGGTGTCACCGTTGGTGGCGACCACCTCAAACACCCCCTTGTTGCGACGTAAGATCGAGATATCAAACGTGCCACCACCTAAATCGTAAACGGCGACCAGCTCGGCAGCGGCGTCACCCAGACCGTGGGCGAGCGCAGCGGCCGTCGGCTCGTTAATGATCCGCTCAACCTCTAATCCAGCGATCCGGCCGGCGTCTCGAGTGGCCTGTCGCTGCGCATCATTGAAGTACGCCGGCACGGTGATCACGGCGCGCTCGATCTCGCTGCCCATGTAGTCTTCGACGGTCTGCTTGAGGCGACTCAGCACCATCGCTGAGATCTCAGCCGGGCTGTACGCCCTGCCGCGCCCCTCGACCCAGGCGTCACCATTCTCAGCCTCGACCACTTTGAAGGGGCGATTCTCGGACATCGTCCGAACCTCGGTGGAGTCAAACCGGCGCCCGATAAGGCGCTTGACGGAGTAGATGGTGTTCGCGGGATTCGTGATCGCCTGACGCTTGGCGATCTGTCCGACCAAACGCTCGCCTGACTCGGTGAACCCGACCATCGAAGGGGTCGTCCGAGCGCCTTCAGCGTTCGGAATCACGACGACCTCGCCGTTCTCATAAACAGCGACACAGGAGTTCGTCGTGCCGAGGTCAATACCAACAATACGCGACATAGGGACTAGCTCTCAGCCTCAGGCAACAGGTCGCCATTAGACGATGATTCGCCGGCGCTGTCCAACTTTCCTGCGCTGACGACCACCGCCGCCGCGCGCAACAGGCGCTCGTGGAGCATATAACCCTTCTGCATCTGCTCACAGACTAGGTCCTCGTCATAGACCTCATGCCCTTGACGGGCAACCGCCTCGTGTCGCTCTGGGTCGAAGGGTTCGCCAATGCTGTCAAAGGGCTTGACCCCATGCCGCAACATCACGCTGAGCATCTGGTTGAGGATCATGCGGACCCCCTCGGCCATGGACACTGCGCTCTGTTCATCACCCGACACATTCAGCGCTCGCTCGATGTTGTCGATCACACCGAGCAGATCACGCATCAGATTCTCGGAGGCGTAGAGGCGCTGGTTCGCCTGCTCGCGCTGGATCCGCTTCCGATAGTTGTCGAAGTCGGCCATCAAGCGCATATGGCGCTCTTTCATGTCTTCAAGTGCTCGCTCGGTGTGCTCATCCGGGGCTGGCGCCACCGGGGCGTCAGCAGCCGCAGCGCCTTTCCCCTCGACGACCTCGGTGCCCCGCTCGGTGGCCACCGCCGGCTCAACCGGAGCCATCGGCTCAGCGGGCGCTGAATCTACCGGAGGGTCTACAGGCGCCTGAACGCCATGCGAATCGACCGCAGCGAGCGCCTCGGCGATCGCGTCCTCCATACTTTGGTTCTGATTGTTCATCTGCTCAGTTGTCCCTTACGCGCCGGTCTGTACGCAAATCTACCACCGAAGAAAACGCTGAAACGTCTCAGGCGTTCAGCAGCATCGCTGCCACCTCATCCACCCGATTGACCACTCCTCGCCGCAGCCGATGCGGGCGCGCTGCGGTCAACACCTCGCGCTGCACCAACTGCTCTACGGTAGCCATCAATTCCGGGTCCGCAAGACCGAGCTCGGCTGACCAGGCGGCTGGGTCGATGCCAAGGTCCAGATCTCGGATGCCCAGCATCGCCGCCTCCCGAAGCCACTGCGACGGGGCGAGGCGCTCATCGCGCCCATCGACCACGAACTCCTCGCTCTGAGCGGACGCGCTGACTTTCTTTCGCCACCCCTGCAAGCTCTTGGGGTTGCATCGTCGCTCGACGCCGCGCGCCGCCACGAAGCGCTGACCATGGGCTCCGGGCCCCACGCCGACAAACGTGCGGTCTCGCCAATAGGCGCGGTTGTGACGGCTGCTCGAACCGGGCTGCGCGAAGTTGCTGATCTCGTAGCGGCGAAAACCGGCGGCCGCCGCACGGCGAGCGACCAAAGTGTACATGTCCAGCCAGACGGTGCGGTCGAGCTCCGTCAGCCTGCCCGCTTCAAGCTCAACCCCAAAATGGGTCCCAGGCTCGATCGTCAGCCCGTAGAGCGAGACATGCTCGGGTTGCAGGCTCAAAAATTGAGTCAACATCTCATCGAGCTCGGCCACCGTCTGACCGGGCAAGCCAAAGATTAGGTCCAAGCTCAGGTTATCAAAGCCGGCGCTCCGGGCATGGGTCACGCTGCGCACAGCCGCGGCGGCGTCGTGACGTCGCCCAAGCCAGCGCAACTCCTCATCGCGCAGCGACTGCACCCCGACGCTCAGGCGGTTGACCCCCGCGCTTCGAAAAGCCTTGAGGCCGTCCTCGGTGATGTCGTCGGGGTTCGCCTCAAGGGTGATCTCGCATGACGCGTCCATGCCCCAAAGCGCGTCGACCTTCTCGAGCAGTTGAGCGGTGAGACGGGGCGCCATCCGCCCGGGTGTTCCGCCACCAAAATAGACGGTCGTGATGCGCCCATCGACCCACCGCGACCACCAGTCCAGTTCAGCGAGCATCGTCTTGGCGTAGGCGGGATCTTCATCCGCTGTCGTGGAGAAGAAATCACAATAAGGGCACAAGGTCGCGCAATACGGGTAATGCAGATAAACCTGCATCTCGCTCTCCTTTGACAGGCGCACCTCGACGCGCCACAACGGCAGCGGTGGTCACCACCGACGGACACACCATGCTCGCGCCCACGGGAACTGTCACCCTCGTCTTCACGGACCTTCGCGCGTCCGAGCGCCTCTGGGCTGAGATCCCCGACGTCGTGCGCTCAGCGCTTCGTCTGCACGACAAGGTCCTGCGCGAGGCGATGAGGCTGCACGGCGGCTACGAGGTCAAATCCGAAAACGGCGCCTTCATGATCGCCTTTGGCACAGCTCACGATGCGCTCGAGTTCGTCGCGGACGCTCAGCGCAGGCTGCTCTGCGCCGACTGGTCACAAGAGCTCTTGGCCGACCGAGCCGCCAGCGTGGTCCGAGGCGATGCCAACCGGCTGATCTTTGCCGGCTTGCGCGTGAGCATGGGCGCCCACTGCGGCGACGTCGAGTGTCGCATCGACCCCAACACCGGGCGCATGGACTATTTTGGTCCCACCGCCAACCGTGCAGCGCGTCTAGCGAGGGCCGCTCATGAGGGGCAGACCCTCGTGAGCGAGAGCCTTCAAACCGGAGCGCCCACGAGCGAGCAGTGGACGCTCCATGACCTCGGTCTTCACCGCCTGCGCGGGCTGGAGCGACCCCTGCGACTTTTCGAGGTCAAACCGAGCGGGCTCGAGGGGCGACGCTTTCCGCCGCCGCAGACGCTCGACGCCACGCAGACCAACCTCAGCGCCCGGCGCGACCGCTTTATCGGACGCAACGAGCAGCTCGAACAGATCGCCGAGTGGTTCGCCAAGGGGAGGCGTCTGATCACCCTCACCGGGGTCTCAGGGCTGGGGAAAACCCGCCTCGCCTTACGCTTTGGCGGCTTGCATCTGGATCGCTTTGAGGGCGGCGTGTGGTTTTGCGACCTAAGCGAAGCAAAGACCCTGAGCGACATCATCTCGCAGGTAGGGTATGCGCTGTCGATCCCGCTGACGACGGGACGCAGCGACGACGAGCTCCTCAACCAGATCGGCGCTCAGCTCGGCGAGCGCGCGAACACCCTGCTGATCCTCGATAACCTCGAGCAGGTGATCGACCCAGCGGCGCGAGCGATCGAGCGGTGGCTGTCGGCGACGGGCTCTTTGTGTGTGTTGGCGACCAGCCAAGAGCGGCTCCGGCTCAGCGCCGAGACCGTCAGCGCCGTGCGCTCGCTCAGCGTCGAAGAGGGCGTCGAGCTGTTCTGTGCACGCGCCCGCTCGCTGCGCAGCGATTTCGAGGTCACGGTCGGTCAACGCGAGCTGCTCGAGCAGATCATGGCGGCGCTCGACTGCATGCCGCTTGCGATCGAGCTGGCCGCTGCACAGATCCGACACATGAGCGTCGAGGCGTTGGCGCAACAGCTCCAGCAGCGGCTCGACCTGTTGAGCGACACGATCAGCGGCGAGCACCCGGCGCGCCATCAAACCTTGCGGGCGGCGATCGAGTGGTCCTGGAACCTCCTGAGCGGGCACGAGAAGGATGCGCTTCAGCAGGCGTCGGTCTTTCGAGGCGGCTTCAGCCTCGACGCCGCAGAGGCGGTGATCGAGCCGACCGATGACGACGCCCCTTGGGTGCTCGATCTCCTCGAATCGCTGCAGGACAAGAGCTTGCTCCTGATCGAAACTCAGCAGAGCGAACAGCTCCGATTTTCGATCTATGAGACCGTCCGCCTGTTTGCGCACGAGGCGCTGACCCAGGCGGACCCAAAGGGCGACTGCGAAGGCCGCCACGCTGACTATTTTGCCCAAGAGGCGGTGCGTTACAGCGCAGGGCTTTACGGGCCTGAAGGCGCCACGCTGCGGCGCGAATTAATCGACAACCTCAAGAACCTCGACGCGCTGTGCAGCTCGGCACGCGCAACCCCAACACAGCGCGCCGAGGCGCGCTACGCGCAGCTCATCCTGCGCAAGCTGACGGGGCCCTTGAGCGCGCGCCGAGAGCTGCTCGAGGCGGTCGGCGATGAGCTCGCGGCGCTCGAGCCCGGCCTGCGCGGTAAGCTCCTGCGCGCCCGAGCCGAGTATGAGGCGGAGCTCGGTGAGCTCAACCGGGCAACAAAGACGCTGGAGGAGGCGCTCAATTACGCTCAATCTGCGGATGACTTGAAACTTGAAGGTCAGATATTAGGAAGTCTCGGCCTCTTGCACCGACGCAGCGCCGAGGTGGACCGAGCACGGTCGGCATTTTCAAATGCCCTTAATTGCGCACGGCGATCCGGCGATAGCCGAACGCTCAGCGCCACACTCAATAATCTCGCAGCGCTCGAGCATGACCAAGCTCGCTTCGCCAGAGCCGAAGAACTTTTTATCGAGGCGATGGAGCTTTGCATCAGTCAACAACACGAACTCGCAGCAGCCACATCGCAACTCAACCTTGGGACGATCAATCTCGAGCGCGGGCTGCTCGACCGAGCGCGCGCCTTTTACGCTCAAGCGCTCGCAACCTTCGAGCAAAATCAGGATCAGAGCTACACCGCGATCATCGAAGCGCTACTGGGCCTCGTCGAACTGGACCAAGGGCAAACCCGCGAGGCAAAAAACAAGCTCGACCGAGCAGCTGCATCGGCCACCGTTTCAGAGGATTTGTTGGTGCAGACCATGTCCGAGTGCTGGCACGGGGTCGGTCACTGGCTCGAAGGCGAAGACGAGGCAGCCTACCTTCGCTTACGCAACGCCGCCGGGCTCATGAAGCGCCAGAAGAACCCTAAATCCCTCGCCTTCGTCTATGGCTATTACGGTGCGATTCTGGCTCAGCGTGGCCGGGCAAGCGAGGCGCGTGAGAAGTTCCGCTTGGGGCGCTACCTCATGCAACAGAGCAACAACCGAAACCACCTCGACGCGCTCAAGGTGTTGGTCGGCGTCGCCGCGGCGGCGCTCGCTCGAGAGGCTCACGAAGCGGGCGATACCGCCGCCTATGAACGCCACCGGAACATGGCGACGCAGCGCTTCGATTTCGCCTTCCAAAGAACGCCCAACAGCGAGGCGTTCCCGAATGGCTTGATCCACCCTGCCGCCCGCTCCGCCGATGTGCGCTTGGGGCTCTGTCTGCTCAAGCGCGCCTTGAGTGAGCTGCCGGATCGACCCGGCGCGCAGCTGGTCCGCTTCGCCTCCCTAGAGCGCCCGGTCGACGCGCTTGAGATACCCCCCAACGACCCCGTCGATTAAACCAGCGCCCGGCTTCTCAGAAACCTTGCGCAGTGCTAGGCGGTGGACACCACCAGTTGGATCATGCGCATGTCTGAACACACTACCATTGAGATCCCCGCTGAGCTGCCCGTTCTCGCGCTGCGCGACCTGGTCGTCTTTCCCTTCATGATCGCGCCCATCCGGGTGGGCCGAACCAAAAGCATCCGAGCGATCGAAGAGAGCCTCGGTCACGGCCGCCTCATCTTCTTGCTGACCCAGAAGGACCCGAGCGTCGAAGAGCCCGAGGCGGACGACCTGCCGGTCGTCGGGTGCATTGCGATGGTGATGCGGATGCACCGCGTCGGCGATGGCGGCATGAAGGTGCTCGTCCAAGGGCTCATGAAAGCGCGTCGCGTCGAGGTCAAGAGTCACGAGCCCTGCATGCGCGTCAGCTTTGAAGAGATCGAGGACATCGAGCCGCCCGAGCTGTCCGATGAGTGCCAAAAAGTGATCGAGAGCGTGCGCGACAAGCTCGATACCCTAGCGGGTGATCTGCAAGGGCCCGGCTCGGACACGATCATGGTGCTCAAGGGCGTTCAAGACCCGGGCCGGCTCGCCGACCTCACCGCCGCGCATCTCTCGCTCGACTCCTCCGAGGCGCAAGAGATCCTCGAGGTGATCGACCCGGTCGAGCGGCTCAATCGAGTCCACCGACTGCTCGAGCTCCAGCTGCAAAGACGGCAGACGAAGGACCGAATCGAGCAAGCGACGCGCAGTCAGATGAGCCGGAATCAGCGAGAGTACTACCTGCGCGAGCAGATGCGGCAGATCCGGCGCGAGTTAGGCGACTCGGACGAAGACGATCCGATCCAAGAGCTGCGTGACCGCATCGACATGCTCGAGCTCCCCGAGGAGGCGCTCGCCGAGGTGCTCAAGCAGCTCCGCCGGCTCGAAGGGCTCAACGCGGAAAGCACCGAGGCGGCGAACCTTCGCTCGTACCTCGACTGGATCTGCGACCTACCGTGGAACGAGACCACTGAGGACAAGCTGGACCTCAAAGAGAGCGAGGCCATCCTCGACTCGGACCATTACGGCCTCAACGACGTCAAAGAGCGCATCCTCGAGTACCTCAGCGTCCGTCAGAAAAATCCCGAGCTCAAGGGGCCGATCCTATGCCTCGTGGGGCCACCTGGCGTCGGCAAAACCTCGATCGGCAAGTCCGTCGCTCGAGCCTTGGGCCGGCGCTTTGAGCGGATCTCACTGGGCGGCATGCGCGACGAGGCCGAGATCCGAGGTCACCGCCGAACGTACGTCGGCGCCATGCCCGGCCGCATCATTCAGGCGATTAAGCAAGCGGGCACCATGAACCCCGTGATCATGCTCGATGAGCTCGATAAGGTCGGGTCGGACTTCCGAGGGGACCCGGCAGCGGCGCTCCTCGAGGTGCTCGACCCCGAGCAAAATACGAGCTTTCGCGATCACTACATCAACCTGCCTTTCGACCTCAGTCAGGTCCTGTTTCTCGCCAACGCCAACCTGACCGACACGATCCCGCGCCCGCTGCTGGACCGGCTCGAGATGATCCGCCTCGCAGGGTATACGGCGAACGAGAAGCTGCAGATCTGCCGGCGCTACATCGTCGAGCGCCAGCGCGAGCAAAACGGCCTGAGCGATGAAGAGATCCACTTCTCAAACCCTGCGCTCAAGGCGCTGATTCAAGGCTACACCCGGGAGGCGGGCGTGCGCGGGCTCGAGCGCCAGGTCGGCACCGTCTGCCGTAAAGTCGCGCGAAGGATCGTGGCAGAGGAGATCACGCGTGGGACCATCACCCCCAAGGCGCTCAGCCGCTATCTGGGTCCCGCACGCTACAAGTCCGACCCTGACCTCGCCGAGGATGACATCGGCTGCGCCAATGGACTGGCCTGGACGAGCGTCGGCGGTGAGGTGTTGGTGGTCGAGGCGAGCTTGATGAAGGGCAAAGGCAACCTGATCCTAACCGGACAGCTCGGGGACGTCATGAAGGAGTCGGTGCGCGCGGCGCTTACCTTCCTGCGAAGCCACGGCGATGAGTTCGGGGTCGCCGACGACGCGCTCGAAGAGAAGGACCTGCACATCCATGTCCCCGCAGGCGCGATCCCGAAGGATGGCCCGAGCGCAGGGATCACCATGGCGACCGCTATCCTGAGCTTGCTCACCGAGCGACCGGTCAAGCGAGACGTCGCCATGACCGGAGAGATCACGCTGCGCGGGCGCGTGATGACCATCGGCGGGCTCAAAGAGAAATGCCTGGCTGCGCTGCGCCTCGGGATCAAGACCGTCCTCATCCCCAAAGGCAATGAGGTGGACATCGCCGAGCTGCCCAAAGAGGTCCGTCGAGGTCTCAACATCTACCCTTGCGAACACATCCGAGAGGTTTTTGAGCACACCTTCGCAGCGCGCGAAGAGGCGCCGCAGGAGTGACCGAGCGCGCCCTGATCGATCGACTCCTGCGCCGTGCGCGGCGCCACCGAGACGGACAGACCGTGCTCGGTCCAGGGGACGACGGCGCGCTGATTCAGAGCCTTCCCGGTGGTCTCGTGATCTCCACGGACAGCTACTTCGAGGGCAGCCACTACCAGAGCGCCTGGCTCGACCCTGAGCAGCTCGGCGAGCGCTGCCTCGGCGCAGCGCTCAGCGATCTGGCTGCGATGGGCGCGCTGCCTCGATTTTATACGCTCTCGCTGACGCTGAGCGGGCGCGAAACCGACGACTTTACAGAGCGTCTCGGCGCCGGGCTCGGGCAGACGGCCCAGCGCTACAAGGTGGACCTGATCGGCGGCGACCTAACCCGCGCCTCGCTCCAAGGTTTGGTGATCACCGTCCTCGGCACGCCGCTTCAAGGGCGCGTGCTCTCCCGCGGCGGCGCGCGCGCCGGCGATGAGCTCTGGGTCAGCGGTCAGCTCGGCGCGTCCGCTGCGGGGCTCGACGTTCTCAAGGCCAACCCGCGCGATCGCAGCGCGCTGAGCGATGGATTCCGGGCGGTGTCGCCGCGCATCTTGCTCGGTACCACGCTGGCGCGGATGGGGATCGCCAGCGCCGGTATCGACATCAGCGACGGCCTGGTCCTCGACCTGCACCGCCTCTGCGAGGCCTCCGGCTGCGGCGCTCAGCTCGACCGCCGCCTGCTCCCGGTCGATCCCCGGGTGCGGCGCGTCGCCGAGCTCATGAATCAACCGGTTGAGCCTTACGTCTGTTATGGCGGAGAGGACTATGAGCTGCTGTTCAGCGTACCCCCTGCGATGACCGAGGCGCTGAACGACGTCTCCGACGCGACCTCCGTGCGGTTGACGCGCATCGGTCGAATCACCAAAGAGAAGCAGGTGGTCGATCAACGCGGCAACCCGCTGCCGCGTCGTGGCTGGGACCCCTTCTCGGAGAACTCATAATGCGGCTCGAGATTCACGACGCAGAGCTCCGAGCGCGGCTTGAGCGGGTCATCCAATGTCTTGGAGAGACCGACCTCAGCGTGCGCGCATACCCACACCCGAACAGCTTCCCGCCGACGAGCGGTCACGTCGCTGGGCTCATCACACACCCGAGCGGGATCGCCCAAGCCGTCGCAGAAGAGGTCGATGAGCTGCTCTACATCGAGATGAGCGATGAAGACCTTGGTCGTCGCCTGCAGCGCCTCGCCAACGCCAACCAGGACGACGCCAGCAGCGACCTCGAGGCGCTGCAGCACCTGACCCGAGCGATGGCTACGAGCCGGGACCCGGCGGTTATCCTCAAGCGCATGTCCAAGGCGCTCGCGGAGCGCATCGAGTTTACCCGAGCGAGCATCCTTTTGTTCTCGCTCGACGAAGACCGAGCGCAGGTGATCACCGCGACCGATCGCGGCGACGACTCGGGCGAGCCGCTCTACCTTCACGTCAAAAAATATCCAGAGCTGATGCGCCTGATCGAGACGCGCAACACGGTGGTCATCAACGACACCTCGATCGACCCCTTGATGCACACAGTACGTGACGACGTCACGAGCGCCGGCGTGGGCGCTGCGGTGCTCTTTCCGCTGCTCTTTGAGGGCGACTTGATCGGCTGCGTCTTCTTACGGCGCGCCACCGGAGAAGCAGGCCCGCGGACGGAGGCGCTGCGCTTTGGCGAGATCGTCGCAGGCGCTTGCGCCACCGCCCTGCATACGGCGCGTCTTCTAAGGACGGCGCGCCATCGACAGGTCGAGGCGACACGCGCCCGGATGCTCGCCGAGAGCAAGCTCAAAGACTACGAGCGGTTTGAAGAGTTTTTCGCCTACGCAAGCGACGGCATGGCGGTGCTCGATGCGAAAGGTCGATTCCTCGCCATCAACCCCGAAGGCCGAAAGATCCTGAGCTACAGTGAAGACGAGCTGCGCGAGCGCCCTATCGCTCAGGTGGTCGCAGCCTCGGATCAAGCGGTGATCGCGCGGGTTGTGCGCGGCTTTAATCATCGAGTCTTTCCGCGGAATCTTCAGATCCGAGTCCGAACAGGTCGGGGCCAAGAACGCACGATCAGCCTGAGCGCAGGCGGCCTCGGCGGTCAGAGCGCAGGGGTGATCGCGAGCTTTCGCGACGTCACCGAGGCGACCATGCTGCAGCGCGAGCTGACCGCAACGAAAGAATTTTTAGAGAAGCTCGTTAACCGAACGGGCGACGGCATCGTCTCGGCGCGCCTCGACGGCCAGGTGATTTTGTTCAACAGCGCCGCCGAGTCCATCTTTGGCGCGCCGGCGCGTGAGATGCTCTACAAGGACCGAGCCGCCGAGCTGTTCGCCGCCGGAGGCTGGGAAGAGTTGGTCACCGAACTGCGCGCATCAGGCGGCGTGCTGAGCAGCAGCAAGCGGCTGATGAGGCACCTTGGAGGGCGAGAGGTTGTGGTCCGATTGGGCGCCTCCATGCTCTTTGAGAACAACCAAGAGGCGGCGATTGTTTTGCTGATCCACGACCTGAGCCAAGAGATGGCGCTGCGAGCTGAGATCGACGAGCAGACCGCGCAGGCTGGTGAGATTCAAGGGGCGCTGTTGATGGCGGCCACCGCGGCGCATGAGCTGAACCAACCCCTGACGACCATCCTCGGGTTCGCTGACATGGCGATGCACCAGCTCGAAGAGACGCACCGAGCGCGCGGCGCGCTGGATCGCATCACCGAAGCCGCTGAGCGCCTCGCCGATCGCGTGCGTGAGCTCGGACGACTCAAGCGCATCGTGACCCGCTCGTACGGCGACGGCGCCGAGATCGTCGATCTTGAGGCTTCAACTCGCACCCAGCTGCCCCAGAGCGCGCACGCAGACCGAGACGAAATCACGCAGACGAGCTTTCGCATCGCAGGGCCGTCGCCTATTCTGGACCCGGAGACCACCTCATGAGACCGCTCCTTCTGCTGTTTCTCTTCGCACCCCAGGCGCAAGCCGAGGATGCAAAAGCCTTCGCGCAACGAGTGCTCGACGCAGACGCCATGGGCTGGACGAAGGCTCACGTCACCTTGCGCCTGACCATCACCGACAAGAAAAAACGCCAGAAGACGCGGGCGCTCGAGATCAAAGGGGCCACCCTCAAGCAGCGTGCGCACACGCTCGTTCGGTTCGCTGAACCCGCCGAGCTAGCGGGCACGGCGATGCTCATGCGCGAAGAACCGAGCGGCGCGACCACTCAGCTTTTGTACCAACCGACCTACGACAAAATCCGCCCCATCGGCGCATCGTCGAAGAACGAGCGCTTTATGGGGACCGACTTCAGCTACTCCGACTTTGAGAGGCGGGACACCGACGAGGGGATCTACCGCTTCGGCACAGACAAAACCTGCGGTAAAGCGACCTGCCGTGTCGTCAACGTCACGCCAGAGAAGGGTCTCTTGAACAACGAGTTCGGCCGCATCGAGATGCAGGTCCACCCCAAGGCTCAGGTTCCGCTTCGGACCCTCTTTTTCGCCAAAGACCGTAAGACCTTGGTCAAGTCGATGACCGTTAATCGTCTGCGCAAACACCAAGGCCGATACGTCGTGTTTGCGGCGACGATGAAGGACCTCAAGCGCGCCTCGAAGACGCGCGTGGACGTGCTCGCCATCGACTTCAACGCGCAGTTCGGCGCGAAAGACTTTAGCGAAGCGGCGCTGCGCGGCCAGTAGACGGCCCCAAAACAACAACAGGCGCCCCGAGAGGGCGCCTGCTGCATGGTGTGAAACCAGGGGGGTATGCGCCGCTTAGAAGCCGCCCATGCCACCCATGCCACCCATACCACCCATGTCGGGGCTGGGTGCGGGCTCTTCACGCTTGGGCTTCTCAGCGATCATCGCTTCGGTGGTCAGCAAGAGACCTGAGACCGAGGCGGCGAACTGAAGCGCGCAGCGACAGACCTTGGTCGGGTCGACAACGCCGGCGCCGAGCAGATCGGTGTACTCGTCCGCCGCAGCGTTGTAACCGAAGTTGCTGTCGGCGCTCTCGAGCACCTTGTTGACGACGACCGAGGCGTCGGCGCCTGCGTTCGCAGCGATCTGCCGAAGCGGTGCCTGCAGGGCACGCTGTACGACGCTCACGCCGACCTGCTGGTCAGCGCTCAGGCTGACCGAGTCCAGCGCCTTCGACGCACGAAGCAGCGCCACGCCGCCACCGGCGACGATCCCCTCTTCGACCGCCGCACGGGTTGCGGCGAGCGCATCTTCGACGCGATCCTTCTTCTCTTTCATCTCGACCTCGGTCGCTGCGCCCACGTTGATGACAGCGACGCCACCGACGAGCTTCGCGAGCCGCTCTTGGAGCTTCTCACGGTCGTAATCCGACTTAGTCTCATCGATCTGGTTGCGGATCTGACCCGTGCGAGCCTCGATCGCAGCCTGCTCGCCGGCGCCGTCCACGACGGTGGTGTCGTCCTTGGTCATCACGACCTTCTTGGCGGTGCCGAGCTCGTTCATGCCCACGTTCTCGAGCTTCATGCCGAGGTCTTCGCTCACCACCTGACCGCCGGTCAGGGTGGCGATGTCTTGGAGCATCGCCTTGCGACGATCGCCAAAGCCAGGCGCCTTGACCGCAGCCACCTGCAGCGCGCCGCGCAGGCGGTTGAGCACCAACGTCGCCAGCGCCTCACCGTCCACATCTTCAGCGATGATCAGCAGCGGGCGGCTCGCCCGGCTGACCTGCTCAAGGACAGGCATCAGGTCCTTCATCGACGAGACCTTCTTCTCGTGAATCAGGATGAAGGGGTTATCGAGGACCGCCTCCATGCGCTCGGGGTCGGTCACAAAGTAGGGGCTGATGTAGCCGCGATCAAACTGCATGCCGTCGACGTAGGTGGCTTTGGTCTCAAAGTCCTTCGCCTCTTCGACGGTGATCACGCCCTCTTTTTTCACGCGATCCATCGCCTCAGCGATGATGGCGCCGATCTCGGCGTCGCCGTTTGCGGAGATCGTACCCACCTGGCGGACCTCATCCGAGTTCGAGACCTCGCGGCTCATACCTGCCAGCTGCTCAACCACGGTGCCTACCGCGGTGTCGATGCCCCGCTTGATGTCCATCGGGTTGTGCCCTGCGGCGACGAGCTTCATGCCCTCAGCGTAGATCGCCTGGGCGAGGACCGTTGCGGTGGTGGTGCCGTCACCGGCTTCGTCAGCGGTCTTGCTTGCGACCTCTTTGACCATGGCGGCGCCCATGTTCTCAAAGGGGTTCTCGAGCTCGACCTCTTTCGCCACCGAGACGCCGTCTTTGGTGATCGAGGGTGCGCCGAAGCTCTTTTGCGAGACGACGTTGCGCCCCTTGGGTCCGAGGGTCACTTTGACCGTGTTCGCCAGGGTGTTGACGCCGCGCAGGACGGCTTCACGAGCGGTGGTATCAAAAATAATATCTTTCGCAGCCATGGGTTTCTCCTTGAGGCTATGCGTTTAGTGCTTAAGCATCGACCACTGCGAGAATGTCATCTTCGCGCAGGATAATGAGTTCTTCGCCGTCGAGCTTGATCTCGGTACCCGAGTACTTGCTGAACAGGATCTGATCGCCAGCGGCTACGGTCAGCGCGCGGACGTCCCCTTTGTCGTTCGTCCGGCCAGGGCCAGCGACGACGACCTCGCCGCGCGCCTGCTTCTCTTGGGCAGTGTCCGGAATGTAGAGACCCGATGCGGTCTGTTGCTCACCTTCGACGCGCCGAACGACGACGCGGTCATGCAGAGGACGAATCTTCATTACTTCTCCAATTTCAGGTATTTATATAGATTCTAGACCCATTAATTGCCGCCCGAGTACACACGCACCTCAGACGAAACAAGCGCAAAGTAAGCAAACGAATCTTTTCCGCAAGGGCGTAAAATAAAGAAAACGACGGCGGAGCCGTCGTGCGTTCTTTGGTGCCTGGAGAGGGAATCGAACCCCCGACACGCGGATTTTCAATCCGCTGCTCTACCGACTGAGCTATCCAGGCTCGGTCAAGCACTGCGCTCCTAGGTAGCGTCTGCTCGCTTTGTCAATCACAATGCGCCGAATTCATGCATACCCATGCCGACGTAAGACCTCGCGTGCGCGCTGGATCTCATGGAGACGCTGGCGCATCTGCGCGTGGTCCTCGGGGGGGTGGCGATCAGGGTGTGCTTGCGCAAGCGCTCTTCGAATACGCTTCTTGAGCGACTCCTTCGCTGGCGGCGAGGCCAACCCAAGCGTCATCAAGGCCGATACGACCTCCATCGGCAGCGCTTTTCTTGGCGCGGCGCTTGGCGCAGGGCGCATCCAATCAGGGATCGAGCCATCCACCAGAGGCGACGTCCCCTGGCGTGGTGAACCGGTCTGCTGCGCTGCGCTCGACGCACCAGCCTTGGGGGGTACAGCAGGCGCCACTCTGCCGTCGACAAAGACCCGCTCAAGCGCACTGAGCCAACGCAACAGGTCGCGCCAGAGCCAGCGCATTAGGGCAATCGCCCGCGGACCGAGCGCCCTTGAACCGAGCGCCCCTCCAGCGCGCCCCCGCGGTAGCGATCAGGGTCTGCGCCCACCGCCTTCTTGACCTTTGCGTCCGGTCCATAGTCGAGCCGCCCCTGCCCCTGCGGAAGCGGGAAAGGGCCACTTGGGACGTCTCGATCGACCAAGGCGATGTAGGTGGAACCCCCCTCTTGCCCCCAGACGACGACCCCCTTGATCAAGACGCTCTTCGGCTGCCCGTTGAAGCCCAGGCGACGCTCTTTGAGCGCCAAGCTAAAGGTCGGAAAGCCTTCAGCCTTAAGGCGTTTGGCGGGACGTTTGAGACGCCGCTCGTACCACGCGACGACCACGCTCGTGGGCTGCTCAACCCAATAGGTCTTCATCTCAGGGCGGTCGACCTTTGCCAGCTCCTTGTGCACGGCGCCCGGGTAGACCGGGAGGGTCGCTAAGGCGATGAGATAAAGGGAACCAACCATACCTGATTAAACGGCATTATGGTGCCAATTCCAAGCGAAGTTCAGGCTGTTTTTTTGTGCTGGCAGCGCGCCCATGGGAGCGTCAATCAGGAGCATAAAGACATGGGCGAATTGATCGATCTCACCCTGCTAAGGCGTGCCTACCGGATCCTCGATCACTTCATCGGTGACCAGCTGGAGCTTCCCGCAAAAGACGCTACGCAAGAGCGCGTCGACCTCGTCGACCAGACGATCACCTGGTGCGCCGATTGGATCGAGCGACGCGGCGGGCGGGCGCCCTCGCCAGCCGAACGCCGGGCGATGCGGCGTCACCTACAGAGCCTCTTGAGCGAGCGCCTGGACCAGGCGCTCTAGCCCATCTCTTTCTGCAGCCGGCGCTTGAGGGCGTCGCGCTGAAGCGCCCCATCCTTGCTGTTGACGAGGTCGGTGTACCGACCGAGGGTGTGGTGGATCGTCGAGTGATCGCGCCCGAGGAGCTGACCGATCTCGGTCTGGCTGGCAGGTGTCAGATCCCTGACCAACCCGGCGATCCAGATGCGCGCCTGGACCAGACGGCGGGTCCGCCCCTTACCGCGCACCGCTGAGAATTCCACGTCGAGGAGGTTGGCGAGCGCTCGTGCGATCTGATCGGGGCTTTGATGCAGCCGGCGCGCCCGGACGTCGCCGAACATCTCTTGCGCTAACTCGAGGGTGATCTCGCTGGCGCTGCGCAGCTCGGCGCGCAGCACCAACCGCTTCACGGCGCCGACGAGATCGCGCGTGTTGTCACAATACAGCTCGGCGAGCAGCTCGGCGACCGTGCGGGGTACCTGATGGTAGCCGCGGCTGATGGTCTCAGCCGCCGACTGAACGATCGCAACGCGGGTCTCAAACAGAGGCGGCTGGACCTCGACGACCAAGCCGCCGCTCATCCGCGAGCGCAACCGCTCGGGCAAGCCACGGATCTGATCCGGCGGCAGATCCGAGGTGAAGGCGAGCCGCGCCCCGCGCGCTTGATGCCAATTGAACAGGTTGAAGAGCTCGCCGAGGGAGTGCTCCTTGCCCGACAACAGCTGCACGTCGTCGACTAACAAGATGGCGCCTTCGAGCTGCACCCCGCGCCGAAAAAGCTGCATTCGCTGTTTGCGGATGTGATCGATCACGAGGGTGACGAACTCATCACCGTTAAAGAAGAGCACCGGCGTGTTGGGATTACGTGCCTTGATCGCGTTACCAATGGCGCTGATCAGGTGCGTCTTTCCCGTCCCGCTTTGACCGTAAATATACAACGGATTGAACCGCGTTCCGCCCTTACTTGCGAAGGACTTGGCCGCGAAAAAAGCCTCATCGTTGCTCGAGTCGGCCATGAACGTCTCGAGGGTCATCAAGTCATCGAGCGGCGAGCCATACTCGTGCGCCACCGGTTTCTTTGGCGCCACCTGCGGCTTCGGCGCTGCCGGCTGCGTTGCGAAGAGGGGGAGCGCATCGTTGTCGGGCTCTTCCGTGACCACGTCCGGGTGGTACTCAATCACCAGACGCTCAACCGGGTGACCCCATCGCTGCGCAAGATGCTCCACGATCATGGGGACGTAGTTCTCAACGACCCGCACCATGAGCATGTTCTTCGGTGTGAGCGTCAGAACGCCAGCTTCTTCGGAGACCGCATAGAGGGACCCGAGCACCGTCCGGCTCTGAGCGTGGAGATCAGGGGAAGCCTGAATCACCTCGGCGACAAAGTCGGTCCAGCGTCGCTGTAATGTCTGCGAAGGCTCCATCCGCCGATCATCTCCCCATGAACCCGGGATATAACTCGCCCTGCTCGAGCGAGCAAAGAGATTACTCTCCCTTCTTGAGCCGGCTCAAATCGCGCCGCTTCGCCGGTGACAGGGTGGCCAGAGAGCGCCCCGAGAACACCGTATTTTTGTTGACCCTCACCGGTCGGACTATTAGTTGGCGCAGCCCTTTGAATACGGGAGTTTGAATCATGAAGCGCACTTATCAGCCCAGCCGCATTCGACGCGCTCGACGCCACGGTTTCCGCTCCCGAATGGCAACCGCCGATGGCCGCAAGGTCCTCGCCCGGCGCCGCTCGAAGGGGCGGAAGCGCCTGACGGTCAAGCTTTACACGAAGTGACGCAACCGGCGCTCGGGTTTGCGCGCCGGTTCAGGCTCCGCAAACGCCAGCACTTTCTGCGGACGCAACGGCGTGGTCAGCGAATCGCCGCAGGGAATGTCGTCGTCTTTATGGCGCAGCACCGACTCCCGCACAGTCGCTTCGGCTTCACCGTCTCCAAAAAAGTCGGGAAGGCGGTCGTCCGAAACAAAGTCCGTCGACGGCTCAAAGAGATCATCCGCCAGAACCGAAGCGCGTTCCCGCAACGCCACTGCTTCGTGATCATCGCCCACCCGGACGCAGCACAGGCGGATTACAGTCGACTCCAGCAGGATCTCCTGAGCGCCGCTGAGCGCGCGCACACCCGGCAAAGGACACCATGAGCGAGTTTCGAGACCCAGCGCAAAAGCAGGCTGAAAACAAACGCATGATGCTCGCCATGGCGGTCTCCATGGCCGTCCTGATGCTATGGAACAGCCTGTTCCCGCCACCCGTGGCGGAGCCCCAGCCGCCGGCAGAGCCGGCGGTTGCGGAGCAAACCCAAGCGGCGCCGTCAGCGCCCGCAACGAAACCAAGCAGCGAGACGACGCCCGCACAAGCGCCGGCGCCAGCCGCTGAGCAAGCGCCACCAGCGGTCGATTTTAAAGAGCAAACGGTCACCCTCGAAGACCATCAGCGCAGCGTCACGCTCTCAAGTCTCGGGGCACAACCCACTGCGGTGACCCTCGTTGACCGAGCACACGGGAAGATCTACCGCGAGCCGGGGACCGAAGAGGACCGCCCAGTGGTCGATCTCGCTAAGGGGCGACCGGACTTCGCAGCGCTGAGCCTTGAGGGGCTCACGCCGACATCTTGGTCGCAGACACAAGCGACCGAGCGCTCGGTGACCTATCGCGCTCAGACGCCTACGCTCGATCTCAAGCGGACCTGGAACCTGAGCGAGCACGGCCTTGAGCACCAGCTCGAGGTGACCGCCCGACAGACGACACAAGGCGCGGCTGCGTTGAGCCTGAGTATGGCGGACCCGCTGCTTGGCGGGTCGATGTTCAGCGGTCCGCCTGATCTCCCGCGCAGCCTCTGCCACAGCGGCGAAGAGCTGACCGCCGAGTTCGCCAGCGACCTCAAAGACGAACAGCCGAAGCTCGATAAGCCCTACCTCTTTGGCGTCGATCGCAACTTCTTTGCGGTGGTCTTTACAGGGGGCGACGCGCAAGGGTGCTCGCTGAGTGTCCGCAACGGCGCGCCGGAAGGGTCAGGCGAGACCCTCGACGTCGTCGTCGCTCAGGCCACCAAGCCGTTTCAGCTAGCCGCAGGTCAGAGCATGACGTGGAACAACACCTTGTACCTGCTCCCCAAAAGCGATGACCTGCTCGGCTCGGTCGATCCGAAGCTTCGAGACACCATCGATTTTGGGATCTTCAAATTCATCGCGCAGCCCATGCTTTGGCTGCTGACCTTCTACTTCTCACTGCTCGGAAACTACGGCCTCGCCATTATCCTGCTCACCTTTACGGTCAAGCTGCTCTTGTGGCCGATCACCGACATGAGCTTCCGCTCGATGGCGCGCATGAAGGAGATCCAACCGGAGCTCACGGCGCTGCGCGAGAAGTACAAAGCCGATAAGCAGATGCTCGCTCAAAAACAGATGGAGATGTTCAAGGAGCGGGGCGTCAATCCAGCCGGGGGCTGCCTCCCGATGTTGCTGCAGATCCCAGTCTGGTTTGCGCTGTACTCGACACTACGCGTCGCCGTTGAGCTGTACGGGAGCCCGTTTATCCCAGGGTGGCTCGACGACCTGACGCTCGCCGACCCCTTCTACATCCTGCCTGTCGTACTCGGCGTGGTCTTCTTCATGCAGCAAAAACTGCAGCCGCAAATGAGCGATAACCCGCAACAACAGATGATCATGAAGGTCATGCCGGTGATGATGACCGTGTTCATGATCGCGCTGCCTTCGGGGCTGGTGATCTACATCCTCGTCAACACCATCTTGGGCATCGGGCACCAATACTACGCGATCAAGCGAGATGCGCAGCCAGCGACTTAGGGCAGCGATCGAGCGGCGCGGCGCGCGGGCGACGCAGAACCGTGAGGTCTGCCGCTTGGTCGCCGGCCGAGCGGATCAACTCGACGGCTTCGTGCTCGACCGACTCGGCGACTACGCCTTTGGCACCGTCAATCAAGACGAACCCCCGGTCACACAGGGTGATCTTGAGGCGTTGATGGAGGCCTTGGGTCTCAAAGGCCTGACGCTGCGATCGAGACAAAAAGGCGGTCAAGGAGCCGTTGCGCTCGAGCTCGGCGGCGCATTACCCGAGCGAATCGAGCTCATGGAAGGTGACGCTCGGGTGGTGCTGCGCATTCACCCGCAGAGCCTGAGCTACGGCCTCTTTCCTGATTTACGGCCGGAGCGGCTGGCGGTCGGTCAACTCCAAGCGCTCGGGTCCGTGCTCAACCTGTACGCCTACAGTGGCTTGTTTGGGATCCACGCGGCGCGAGCAGGAGCCGAACGCGTGGTCCAGGTCGACGCGCTCAAGAGCACCCTCGGGATGATCCGCGCCAACGAGGAGGTAAACCAAGTCCAGACCCGCCGCCTCTGCGACGATGCGCTCGCGTACTGCCGGCGCGCTCAGCGGCGCCAAGAGCGCTTTGACCTGGTGATCCATGACCCGCCGACGTTCGGACGCACCCCCAAAGGCAGGGGGCGCAGCCTTAAAGACTCACTGGTCGAACTGCTCGAGGCGAGCCTGAGCGTCGTCGCCGATAACGGGCGGTTTCTAAGCGTCGTCAACACCCACTCGATCTCAGCCCAGGAGGTCGAGCGAGCGCACCACCAAGCGGCGCAGCAAGCCGGCGTTCAGCTGAGCCTCACGCGCAGCTTACGCGTCGACGCCGCAGCGCCGAGCGAGCTCAAAGGGGGCTGGTTTCGACTACGTCGCTAGCGGATCGAAGGCGCCCTCGCTGACCACAGGCAGCGCAGGCCCTTGAGGGACCAACCGGACGAGCGCATCAAGCAGCGGCTCTAAGCCCTCTCGTCGATGGCTGGAGATGGCGAAACACTGCATCGAGCGCTCGGCGCACCAGCGCTTAAATCGGGCAACGCACTCGGAGACCTCTGGGCGATCGACCTGACTGACTACGGCGATCCTAGGTCGCTTGGCGAGCTCTGGGCTGTAACGCGCTAGCTCTCGCTCGATGGTCTCGAAATCACGGCACATGACCTCGAGCGGGTCCTCGTCGGTAAAGGCAGGCAGCGTCACCAGATGGGCTAGTCCGCTCACCCGCTCGACGTGTTTGAGGAACTGATGGCCCAGACCCACGCCAGCGCTGGCGCCCTCGACCAAGCCCGGGATATCAGCGATCACGAGATCACGCTCATAGCGACGAGCGACGCAGAGACTCGGCGCCTTGGTCGTAAAGGGGTAGTCTGCGACCTCCGGCCGGGCGTTAGAGACCGCCTGGACCAAGGTTGATTTGCCGGCGTTTGGCATACCGAGCAGCCCAATATCCGCCATGAGCTTGAGCTCAAGCCCCAATTCGACGCGCTGCCCAGGGTCTGGGTCCAACACAAAATCAGGGCGAGGCCGTGATGGGCTGATGAAGCGCGCGTTGCCCTTACCTGAGCGCCCCCCTCTCGCCACGACGAGCTCTTCACCCTCCGCAACGATCTCTCCGAGGCGATCCGTCGCGCCCTCGTCGTCGATCGCCGAGACGATCGTGCCCAAGGGCACGGGCAACACCAGCGCGGGCGCGTTCTTGCCGGTTTTCCGGTTGGAGCCACCGCGCGCCCCGTGCGCTGCTCGATGCAGCGGTTTAAAGCGAAACTCGAGGAGCGTGTTGAGGCGGTGATCACCGCGCAAAACCACGTCGCCGCCGCGTCCGCCATCTCCGCCGTTCGCTGGGCCATTCGGCCGCCCCGGGAGGCGGTTGAAGGTCAGCGCCCCCGGGCCGCCATCGCCGGCTTGAACGGTGATCTTTACCGAGTCGATAAACTTCATAAAAAGCGCAACGGGAGCAGCCGCTCGCCGCTCCCGTTCCTTGACGCTACATCACAGCGCTTAAGCTTGCGGCTCGATGCTTACCTGGCGTCGCCCGCTTCGATGCGAGTTGTACGCCACGGTCCCATCGACGAGCGCAAAGAGCGTGAAGTCACGCCCCATCCCGACGTTGTTGCCCGGACGGATCTTCGTGCCGCGCTGACGCACCAGGATGTTACCAGCTCGGACGCTCTCGCCGCCGTACTTCTTGACGCCGAGGTACTGCGGGTTGGAGTCGCGACCGTTACGAGATGAGCCCTGACCTTTTTTATGTGCCATGGTGTCTGTCCCCTCTTAGCTGTTAATCTCAGTGATTCGGATTTGCGTATACAACGCACGGAAACCGATCTTTCGGCGATACTTCTTACGGCGCTTGCGCTTCACCACGAGGATCTTTTTACCCATCAGCGGGGTCTTGCGCTCGTCGAGGTCCTTGGTGTCTTGACGTACGATGACCGCCTTGACGGAGGCGCCATCGAGCAGGCCCGACCCCACGCGGATCCCCGAGTCATCCTTGAGCAGCAGCACGCGATCAAAAGTGATCTCGTCGCCGACCGAGCCGTCTCGGTGCGGAATTCGAAGGTAATCGCCGACTTCGACGCGTTCTTGGTTACCACCGGTATGCACCACAGCGAACATGGTGTCTCCTCACAGCCTGCACCGGGCAGGGCGGGCGTAACTAAGGATGCGCCCTTTAAGTGTCAAGGCTATTACCACGGCGCCGCCCGACCGAGTGGCCAACTGGCCAGCACATCCGCACGTAGCAATTGACGAAAGTCTGGGTTAGCCAAGGACGGGCTCTAGCGGGAAACACAGGATGAATCACAGGCTCACACTCTGCTCAGCGGCTGCCCACGCAGACGCTCTAATCGGGCGCCTGATGCTCTGTGGTGCTCCGGGCTTTGAGTGGCGCGATGCTGCCGTCGATCCTGCGATCCCCGCCGACGAAGTCCAGCTCATCACCTACGGCGAAAGGTCGACGCTTGAGGCGCTGCTCGAGGCAGCCGGCGCGCTCCCCGGACTGCGCGCAGCGCCATCGATCACGGCGGTCGATCCGATCGACTGGGCCGAGTCCTGGAAGGCGCACTTCAAGCCCCTCCGGCTGAGCCCACGCCTGGTGGTCGTCCCGAGCTGGGAGCACTACCAGGCGGCGACGTCGACCTGCATCATCAAGGTGGATCCAGGCTCGGCGTTTGGAACCGGTCAGCACGCAACGACGGCGCTTTGCGCTCGAGCGCTGGATCAACGAGCGGCGGAACATACGCTCGGGACCGTGCTCGATTTTGGTTGCGGCACGGGCATCCTCGCGATCGCCGCAGACCTGCTCGGCGCCGACGCGCTCACCCTGATCGACAACGACCCGCTCGCCGTCGACGTGGCGACCGAGAACCTGTCGTCGCAAGGCATGGCGTCACCCTACACCCTTGCGTGCGCTGAACGCCCGCCCGACGGTGCGACCTACGACACGGTGATCGCCAATATTTTGGCACCGGTGCTGATCGAGCATGCGCGCGCCCTGGCTGCGAACGTAGCCGACGACGGCTGCTTGCTCCTGAGTGGCCTCTTGACCCGTCAAATCGATGAGGTCTTAGCCGCCTATGCGCCCCACGGGCTGACGCAGCGCCGCTTAAGCTGCGAGGGGGAATGGGCCTTGCTGTGGCTCGAGCGATGACCGATCGCCGCTGCCCAAGCTCCCGCGCCCAACTTGAAGCGACACAAGCTGTCGTGACGGAGCCCGATGCGCTGACGTACCTGAGCCGTTCGCTGCGCTTACGCGCCGGCGCTCAGGTCGAGTTTTTCGACGGGCTGGGCGGCGCTCGGCGCGCCGAGCTGACGCGCCTGACCAAGGAACGTATCGAAGGGAGCTGGCTGGAGCCCCTGCGGCTGGAGCGGCGCCCGAATGAGCTGGCGCCGGTTCCGATCCTTGCGCGCCAAAAGCGGCACGGCGAAGACGATGCGCTGGCGGCGCTGAGCGCGCTCGGGTTCCCGCTGATCCGCGTGTTCCAAGCCGATAGGGACCAAAATTTGAGCGCCTGGGGCGACAAGCAACGCCTTCGATGGGCGCGCATCACGCAAGATAGCTGCCGGCAGAGCGGCGGCTTTTGGTGCGCGCGCGTGGAGGCTTTCGAGTCCCTCGGCGCAGCCATCGAGGACCTAGAGTACGTCGTCTATGGCGACGCAGCAGGCGCCCCACTCACCCATCGGGTCGAAGACCGACTCGGCGTCGTCGTAGGTCCCGAAGGAGGGCTCTCTGCGCAGGAGCGTGCGCTGCTTGATCGACGCGGCGGGCGCGGCATGCGGCTTGGCGAGCGGACGCTGCGTGCGCGCCACGCCGCCAGCCTCCTGCCGGCGGTTGTGATGCACCATTGGTGGCAGCAGCCATGACGCTCGCCTGTTCACGCTGCGGCTTTCCTAACCCAGAAGACGCCGTGCGCTGCCGTGCGTGCTCGGCGCCGCTTCAAGACACCTCGAGCGACGCCGCGATCAAGCCCAAGCTGCGTCAGATCATCGCCGAGACACGCGCCCGAACCCGAGCGCGTCAGCGGCGAGGCGTCACGGTCAACCCGAACCGAGTCGACGTCGTGCCGCGTCTTCCAAGCGGAGTCGTCGCCAGCGATACGGCGTTAAAGACCGCACTCGAAAAGAGCCGACAGGCGCGCCTTGAAGGGCTACGTGAAGAGCTCCGCAAAGGGAGGCCGGCTTTTGTTGAGCCGGTTAGCCAGAGCATCCCCCCTCAGGTCCTAACGACCCCGCCAGCCCCTGCGTCTGCGCCGACCTCTTCCGATACCCAGCCCTCAGCGAGCGGGCCTACCAGTTCACCGACCGAGCAGATCGCAGAGGCGTTCTTGGAGCGCGCCGAGCTGCCCGTCCAAGCGCCTGCTGAGCCGGCTGTCGAGCCGCCCAAGAAGGCGCCGCCGAGCGTCCCGAACGAACACGACGCGCCGGGTGGCGAGCTGACGCAAGCCACCGAGCCGGAGCCAGCGATCGAGCACCGCCCGGGCGTCAGCGCTGAGGAACCGCAGCAGGCAGGCGAACCCGAGCTCCCCTTCAAGCGCCTGAATCCAAGCGGAGGGCTTCAACCGGCGCCGACCGAGCCCGCTCATGAAGAGCGTCTCGAGGCGGCGCCAGAGCCGATCCAACCCGTCAAGGTCGCCTCCGATCCTCCAATGCAAGTGGAGGCGCCTCAAGCCCCTCAGCCGGTCACCGAACCGGAGGCTCAAGCTGAGGAGCCAGACGCGCCCCGCACGCCGAGCCGGCTCAACGTCGCTGCGCGCAAGGCGCTCAAGCAGCTCCAAGAGGCGGCGCAGCGTCTTGGACAAACCAAGCCTAAAGAGACCGTCGAGGTGAGCAACGCCTGCGCGTTGTACGGCTGGCGGAGACTCGGCGCGACCCTGATCGATAGTGTGCCTGTCGGCGCGCTGGCCTCGATCTGGGTCGCCGCGGAGCTCAGCGCTGCGAAGCGCCCTCCTGAGGAGGTGCTCGCCACTTGGTTGCTCGGCGAGTCAGGCGGCATCCCATGGGGTGTGTTGTTGATCGCGCTGAGCTGGCTGGTTTGGTGCTGGGTCGGTATCTTCGTATGGGGAGCGACGCCAGGCATGAAGCTGACGCGCCTGAGCTGGGTCACCCAAGCCTCTTGGCGCCGTTTCGCTCGTCCGCCCCTGTTCTTACTCAGCCTCTTACCGCTTGGATTGGGAGGCACCTACGCGCTCGTCGACAAGAACAGCCGCGCCTTCAGCGACATCCTCTTGCGGATCACCTGGCGCACCGAGTGATGAATGCATTCACCGAGACGCTGCTCGCGCGCGAGCTCCTCGCAGAGAGTCAGCTGGCTTTACTGCAGCACCGCAGCCGGCTCATGGGCGGGTCTGTGGACCAGCATGCCCTCGAGATGGGCTTGCTCGGGCTTGAGGACGTCCTTGAGAGCTACGGTGCGTCCATCGGGCTTCCTGCGGCGAGCCCCTTGGACCTTGACCGCCTCAGCCTCGAGCGCAGCGCTCAGTTTCCTGCGCGCCTTGCGGCGCGTTATCGCCTGATCCCCGTCGATCAACGAGGGCTCGTTCTGTACGCGCTCAGCGACCGAAAACCGAGCGAGCGCGAAGGCGAAGAGCTGGCTCAGCTGCTCGGCGTCGAACTCCGCGCACGAGCGATCCCCCCCTTCCTCTACAGGGTCCTCACGCGCTGGCTGGAGCAAAGCCCTGTCGACGATGACCTCGCGCTGCTGACGGCTCGCCTGTATCCTCGGTTCTTCATTGCGCCCGCGCCTAACGAGCCGACCGAGCAGCGCACCGAAGAGCCCTTAAGCGCCGAGCCAGAACATCTCGCGCACCGCCTAGGCCGCTGCGACAACGGGGCGGCGCAGCTTGACCTCGTCTGTGACCATCTGCAGGGTTTCGCTCCGCTTGCGGGCGCCTGGCGCATCCATGGCCGAGTGCTGAAGACGACCACTCAAGCGCTGACGCTCGACCACCTCAGCCCCGCCATCGAAGCCCTTGAGCCCGAGCGGGTCACCTATCTCGCCGAGCCGGGCGCGCACTGGGGGACGCTCTGCGGTCATCAAGCACCGCTCCACTCGGCTGCGGTGCGCCCCATCGCTCTTCGCCAGCGTGTCGTGGCGCTGCTGATCATCGGCTCACCGTTCGGGGGGCTCGACCCACGCGTCTGCGCACAGCTCGAGGAGACAGCGGTGCTGCTCAGCGGCTCACTCGAAGCGCAGCTCGGTTAGCTGCCGACGGCAGGCTGTGAACTCTGCCATCATGCGCTCGAGCACCTCAGCGGCGCCGGGGCGGTCATGGATCAACCCCGAGATCTGACCGGCTTCGATCTCACCCTCTTCGACGTCCCCACAAAAGATCGCTGCGCGCCCGCGGCCTTTCCCGAGCAGCTCCTTGAGCTCCTCGGGCGAAGCGCCCTGACGCTCTGCCTCGAGCGCTCGCTGCGCAAAGGGGTTTTTGATCAACCGCACCGGCGTCACAGGCGAAAGCGCCAGCACGGTGTCCCGATCGCCGGCGTCGATCACCGCCTGCTGATACGCCTGATGAGCGCTGCTCTCGGCGCAGACAGCGAACCGGGTACCGACCTGAACAGCGCTTGCCCCTAGGGCGAAAGCAGCCGCCATACCGCGCCCATCAGCGATCCCGCCCGCCGCGATGACAGGCACCGAGACCGCATCGACAACCTGCGGCACCAGGCACATGGTCGTCGTTCCTTGCGGCGCGTTGTGACCGCCGGCTTCGACCCCCTCACAGACGACGGCGTCCAAGCCGAGCTGCTCACACTTGAGGGCCTGGCGCACCGAGGCGACCACATGAACGTGGATCGTCTGAGCGGCGCGCAGCCGCTCACTGACCGCTGCCGGTGACCCCGCCGACGAGACGACGACGGGGACGCGTTCATCAAGGACGACCTCGACGCACGCGTCCATGTGCTTATACAAAAGAGGCAGGTTGACCCCGAAGGGCTTGCGCGTGGCGGCTCGCAATTTCCGAATATGCGCTCGCAGCAGCTCCGGCTTCATCGACCCGGCGCCGATCAAACCAAGCCCGCCCGCCTCGCTGACAGCCGCAGCAAGCCTCCAGCCCGATACCCAGATCATCCCCGCCTGAACGATCGGATAGCGGACCCCGAAGAGCTGGGTGATGCGCTGGCTCAAGCCCTACTTTGCCGCCGGTGCCTCAGGCGCCTTGACCGCCACAACGCAAGCCGGCTTTTCAACGCCCTTTTGCGCAAAGAGCCACGCAAAAGCGTCAGCTCGGTGTGCGTCGGCTTTACCGACGAGCAGCGCCGCTGCGGCGCGTCCTAACAAGGCGTCTCGGCGGTTCGGGTCGGCGGCTAAGATGCGCTCAAAGCGCTTGAGCGCTTTCTCGCCATGCTTGGCTTTCGCCTCACCCTCGGCGGCTTGACCCAGCGCAACCGAAGTCCAGGCACCCTCAAGCCCCTCCTTGACGGCGTTCGGGAACATCTCTTGAATCCCTGCGAGCAGGTCACCTCGCTTCTCGCTCATCTCTTGGTACTTACCCAGCTGCCCGTAGAGGAATTTGATGATCTTCTTCGACTTCCGCATGGTGACCTTGTTCTGCGCTTTGTACTTGACCATCAGCTCCTGATCGCTCGCCTCAGGGCCGAGCTTGGAGGCGGTGACAAGAGCGCGCAGCATCGGGTCGGTGTCGGCTGCCTTACCCGCCGCGAGCGCCGCCCCCTTGAGGTCGCCGTTGGTGCCGAGGAAGAGCGCTAGCTCACGCCCCATGCTCGGCAACCCGGCTTTGACCGCTGCGAGATAGGCCTCATTGACGGGGCCGCAACCCTTCGCTGCCGCCTCCACGCGCGTCTGGCGTGCCTGAGCGAGCGTCATGAGACGGGCGTCCGGTGTCTTGGCCGGATCTGCGGTCGCCTCCTTGAGCTGCGCCGCCGCCTTGTCAGCGGAACCGCCGTCAAGCTGCTTGAGCGCCACGAGCGCTGGCGTATCGGCTGCTTGCGGGATTGCGCCGACGACCTTGGCGAGCGACAACGCGCTCTTGTTGCTGGTCTCGTCCACCTGTGGCTGCGAGGCGTTCCAATAATCGGCGACCGCGCTCAGACGCTCTTTCCCAAAGGGCGCCTCAGCCTGAGCTTGGAGCGCTTTGAGTACAGCCGCTGCGTGCTCCTGCACGTTGGCGTTCGTCTGGTTGGCCTCCAACCACAGCCGGTCGTAGAGCAAGAAGAAGGGCGCAAAGGGCGCCGCATCTTTGCTGATCTCGCAGCCTCCCTTTTCATCTTTGACGCACTGCGAGCCTTCGCAGCCCTTGAGGCACATCGCCGGCTCAAGCGCCGTCATGGCGCCCTTCATGCGCTCAACGTCACCGCTTGCGAGCGCCTCGAGCGCTCGCTCGTAGCTCGCTTTGAGCGCCTTCGCTTCAGGGCTGTCTCCGCTCAGCGGATCCGCTTGCGCGCCGCCTCCGCCCGATGTGGCGAGATAACCCCCGATCGCCGCGACGGCGACGACACCGATCACCATCGGAAGCTTGCTCTTCTTCTTCGGCTCATCGAGCTCATCGAAGGCGTCCTCATCCAGCTGCAGCCCCGGGACATCGCTCGGCTCGTTGGTCATCTCATCGAGAAGCGCAAACGCATCATCGAAGTCGTCGCCCGAGTCGTCTCCGCTCGAAACTTCAACCGCCTCGGCAGGACGAGGTTGCTCCGTGACCTCGGCGTCCGCTGGCTCAGCGAGCTCAAGCTCAAGCGCAGCCTCAAGCGCAGCTGCGTCGGCGTCCTGCCCCTCAGCCACCAGCGAAGGCGCCTCCGACACGGCCGCCACGACCGCCGTCGGGTCAACCGGCTGTGCGGCTGCCTCGACCACGTCTTGTACTGCCTTCTCGGCAGGCTTGGGCGCGTTCGACCCCTGTCGACGACGAGCGTCGAGGAGCGCGAAGGCTTCCGCGACCTCGGGAATGGCGAGCGCTTGCTGCCACTCACCGTCGTCCTCGCGCACCATGCACTGGCGCGGCACGCGCTTCTCACCCACCCAACGAACCAACGTCGTGAGATCTTTGACTTTGTAAATCTTACCGTTGGTATGACGGATCTGCATCGGGCTGCTCCCTTCCAGGGAAATCGAGAAGATAAAGCCGCAGGCGTTGCACTGATACGGCTGGTCGGGGTCCACGGCGTCGGTGTCCACCTGCCACAAGGTCCCACATTGTCCGCACCGCGCCTCCACGTGACTCTACCTCTTGGTCGCTCCGGCGACCCTACGAAGGTCTGCCCTTTAGGGCAAACTCTGTTCTTCCATCAAGCGAGTCACGAATTCAGCGAAGCCAGCACCCTGGGCGCTCGGCGTCACAAAGGCCGGCGCCTCGGGCAGATCCGTGAAGTCACGGATGTTGGCCACCCCAACACTCAGCGCCGCAATCTCAAACAAGGGGCCATCGTTCGGCGAGTCGCCGACGTAGGCGAGCTGGTGCGTGCCGAGGTCAAAGTGGTGACGTAAAACCTGCTGAAGACCGCTGGCTTTATCCCAGGCACCAAACCACCCGTTGACGTGGATCGAAGAGACCTTTGCCTTGGCGCCCTCGTCCTCAAAAGCGCGCGCCAGAGCTTCCGCTCGAGTGATCGGGAACGGTCCGATCTCTTCGGCAAAATCGATTGCGAGATCAAACCGGCGACAGAACTGATCGCTGGCGACTTTGAGCTCAGGGAAGCGCTGAAGCAAACGCTCCGCCAGCGCCTCGAGCTGCCCTGGCGCAGGCGGCGTCCCGAGGTCATACCGTGACACGATCTGATCCACGCGCCGAAAGAACAACGCGCCGTTCTCACCAAGGACGCCGTCGACGGGCCAGGTGCGAGCGATCATATCACACCAACCCGCAGGGCGTCCGGTGACCGCCAGAACACGGAACCCAGCCTCTTTGAGCGCCCACATGGCGCTGTACGCCTCAGCGGTCACGCGACCATCGGTGGTCACCGTGTCATCGATATCAAAACCCACTGCGCGCACGGCGCGCCAGAGCTCATTCGGGACATCGAGAAGCGATTTCATGCTCAACTCGTACGTCGCAATGCGCCATCGAACAAGGTCGATTGATCCGATCATCGGTCAAGAGACCCTTTACCGGTAAGCGGGTTTAACTTACCGTAATAGACACCGATAATGTCCGGAAAAATACATAATGACCGAAAGAAAACTCCTCACCGTCCGTGAGTATGCGCTCGAGGCGCGCGTCACGGAGCGCACCATTCGGCGCTGGATCAACGAAGGGCGGCTGCGCGCCATTCGCCAAGGCAAAAAATATCTGATCCCGCGTGAGGAGTCGGTTGCGACTCAGCTTGATGGTGGGCAACGCCCACGCCTTCCCGGCGGCGCCAAACCCGTCGGTGAGGGGGCGCTACGCTACCTGCTCTTCTGGATGTGCGACGCCTGGGTTGACGGCAGCGCGGCGCAGCGAACCTTTGTCCTCGATGACCCCCAAGGCGCCGAGCGGTACTTCCAAAACTTAGTCGCTGAGATCGACTTGGAGGCGAGCCAGCACGTCGATCATGAGCTTGCGCTGCGCCTTCGCTTCGTCGCTCGAGACCTCCTCGCCCGGCTCACGCAGCCGCTTGAGTCAGCCGCCGCCGTGGTCGCCGATGATCAGCCTTCAGGGGCTGCTGTCACCCAGCCCCTGCGCCCGGCAGCCCACGAGACCATGCCCTTAACCGGTGTCGACTCATGAACATGATCCGCTGCGCCAAACGGTCAGACCGAGACCAACTCTATCAACTCGCTCAGCACCTCGACACCGTCAATCTGCCTGCGGATAACGCACGGCTCGAGGCGATGCTGATCGACAGCGAGCGCCAATTGGCAGGGTCGGATCAACCCGATGAGGCGATGATCTTCGTGCTCGAGGATGCGTCCGGCGCGCTGAGAGGCTCGGCGACGATCATCGCGCGTCACGGCTCCCCCCAAGCGCCGCACTGCTTCTTCGATGTGATCGACGAGGAGCGCTACTCACCTCGGCTCGATCAGGTGTTTCAACATAAGGTCCTACGCCTCGGCACCAGCTTCATCCCACGCACCGAGATCGGTGGCTTGGTGCTCGACCCTGCGCTGCGCGGCCAAGGTCTCGGTCGCTTCCTGAGCCTGTGTCGCTTTCAGTTCATCGCAGCGTACCGGGACCGCTTCTGCGATCACATCCTCGCTGAGCTGCTCCCCCCCTTTGACGCGGACGGCAACTCGCCGCTCTGGAATGCTCTAGGTCAGCGCTTCACGGGCTTGACCTATCGCGAGGCGGATCACCTCAGCGGGCAAGAAAAAGAGTTCATCGAAGACCTGTTCCCCCGCAGCGATCTCCACGTGAGCTTGTTCAGCCCGAAGACGCAAGCCGTGATCGAGACCGTGGGCGACGAGACGCAAGGCGCCTTGCGCCTGCTCCAAGAGCAGGGATTTTACTACACTCGGCGCATCGACCCATTTGACGGCGGGCCGCACTACCGCGCCGTGACCGATGAGGTCACAGCGGTCGCAACGACGCGCTCCTTGCGAGCGCGCGTCGGCGACGGCACCGAGCGCGCCATCGTCGGTGTCCCGACCGACGATGCGCGCGGGTTTCGGTGTTGCTTGGCCAGCGTCACCTGCCAAGGGATGCAGGTCTATTTGAGCGCCAACACGCTTGAACGCCTCGGTGTTTCCAAGGGGGGCGAGCTCCTCGTCACGCCGCTCGGCACCTCGCCCACCTGACGCAGGGTTGTCGGAACGGGTGAGCCTGACCATAGTGCCGCCGCAAGGAGCGCGCGATGCACCAAGGAAGCTTCATCAACGGCCGCTGGGTCACCAGCGGGTCCAACCGCCTCGAGGTCATCAGCCCCATCGATGACCGCTGCGTCTTCTCCACCGTTTTCGGTGACGACCACGCCGACCAAGCGATCGCGGCGGCACGTGCGGCAGCGCCCGCTTGGGCCGCTTTGTCGCGGGCGGATCGAGAAACGGCGCTTCGGCGAATTCAAGTGGAGTTTGCGCGCCGAGAGGATGCGATCGCCGAAGCGATCGCGCGCGAGGTAGGCAAACCGCTTTGGGAGGCGCGCACGGAAGCGGGCGGCCTCGCCCCTCGCATCGACCTGACCTGCGGTCTGATCGCGCAAGATGTAGCGGACTGGGACCTGCCCGAGAACCGCGGCTGCGGTCGCTACCTTCCGCTCGGTGTGGTCTCGGTGCTCGGTCCCTTTAACTTTCCCGCGCACCTCGCCAACGGTCAGATCTTACCCGCCCTCCTCCTCGGAAACACGGTGATCCTCAAGCCCAGCGAAAAGGGAGCAGGTGTGGCGGCGCTCTACAGCGAGGCCATGGCCGCAGCCGAGCTGCCGCCTGGGGTCTTCAACATGGTCCAAGGCGACGCGCGCGCCGGCCAGCAGCTCACGACCGACCCGCGCGTCGACGGCGTCTTGTTCACCGGCTCGACGCGCGTCGGCAAAATGATCTTGGCAGCGACACACCAGACCCCTTCCAAACTCGTCAGCCTCGAGATGGGTGGAAAGAATGCAGCGCTCGTTGGCCAAGACGCCGACCTCGAGCTGACCGCCAAAGAGCTGCTCAACGCCGCGTTCATTACCTGCGGTCAGCGCTGCACCGCGACGAGCCAAGCCTATGTGCACCGATCGCGCCTCGACGAGCTCGCGTCGCTGCTCAAAAAGGCGGTCCCGAAATTACCTGTAGGTCACCCGCTCAACGACCATGTCTTTATGGGGCCGATCATCGACCAGCGAGCGAAAGCGCGGCTGCTTGCGCTCAACGAGCAGGCGCGATCAGCCGGTGTTGAGACCTTATATGAGGGGCGCGACCTAGGCGGCGCAGGCGCCTTTCTCACCCCAGCTTTGCGCACCGGCAGCTGGCGTCAACATGACTATTTTACCCAAGAACATTTCGGACCGGATCTGGTTCTGATCCCCGTCGATGATGAAGAGCAAGGGCTCGCCCACATGAACGCGCTCGAATACGGGCTCGCGGGAGCGATCTTCTGCGGCGACCAAAAGCGGTTCGATGACTTGGCTTCTCGACTACGCTGTGGTGTGGTCAACTGGAACCGCGGGACGGCGGGAGCGACAGGCCACCTACCCTTTGGGGGTTGGCGAGACTCGGGCAACCACCGCCCAGGTGCTCTTTTCGCCGGTCGCCTCGTCAGCGCCGTGCAAGCGCGCTTGCACAATGGCGGATCGGTGTCAGGATTCGTTGAGGAGGCGATGAAGTGATCAAGGAACTCGGGCTCTTGCCCCTGCGTAACGACGTCTTTTTCCCAGGCGCCGTGCTGCAATTGACGGTGGGGCGCCCGGCGTCCGTTGCGCTGATCAACGCGGTCCAAGAGGGCACGGTGGAGCTCGGGGTGCTGTCCCAGCGCGACGCGACCGTCGAATCCCCCACCCGCGAGGACCTCTTCGAGGTGGGCACCTACGCCTCCATTATCTCCGTGATGCAGACCAACACCGACCGCTTCCAGGTGATGGTCAAAGGGCTGGCGCGCTTTCGGCTTCAGTCTCTGGATGAGAGCGGAGCGTTTTTACGCGCCGAGGTGGAAGACATGCCCTCGCCTGAAGAAGACCCTGATCGGCTTGAAGCGCTGGTTGCGACCGTGCGCGAGCAGAGCCTGGAATACGTTGCCCTTCGCCCCGACCTGCCTGAGCGCGCCCGCACGGTGCTCGAGGGCATCCGTAGCCCGAGCCGCCTTGCGGACGTCATCGCCGCACACTTAGAGATTGGGCTCGAGCCCCGGCAGGAGGTCTTAGCGACCGCAGACGTGGCGCAGCGTCTTGAGTTGGTGCTCAAGCTGCTCAGCGAGCAATGTGAAGAGCTCAAGGTCAGCTCACGCATCCAGCAAAACCTCGACGAAGAGCGCAGCCGTCATCAGCGCGAACAGTACCTCAGGCACAAAATGCGCGCCATCCGTGAAGAGCTCGGCGACGACGACCCAGACGAGAGCTTCGCGGACCAGATCGAGGTCAAGCTGCACGACGGCGTCTTCCCCGAAGCGGCGGCCGAGGCGGTTGCCCGCGAGCTAAACCGCCTGCGCGCCATCCCGAGCCAAAGCGCTGAATACAGCGTGGTGAGGTCCTACCTTGAGTGGATGGATTCAATCCCCTGGAACGAGACCACCGAAGACCGGATCGACCTCGACGACGCCAAGACGCTGCTCGACCGAGATCACCACGGTATGGACCGCCCCAAGGACCGCTTGATCGAGTTCCTCGCCGTCCACAAGCTCAAGCAAAACCTGCGCGGTCCGATCTTGTGCATGGTCGGCCCCCCGGGCGTGGGTAAGAGCTCGCTCGCACGAGCTATGGCCGAGGCGATGGGGCGAGAGATGGTGCGCATCAGCCTCGGCGGCGTGCGCGACGAGGCCGAAATCCGCGGGCACAGGAGGACCTACGTCGGCGCGCTCCCGGGCCGCCTGATCAAAGCGCTCAGGCAAGCGGGCAGCATGAACCCGGTCATCGTCCTTGATGAGCTTGATAAGCTCAGCTCCGACTATCGAGGCGACCCCTGCGCCGCGCTCCTCGAGGTGCTCGATCCAGAGCAAAACGATGCCTTCGTGGATCATTACCTAGACGTCCCGGTGGACCTAAGCGCTGTGATGTTCGTGGGGACAGCGAACACGCTGAGCTCGATCCCACCGGCGCTTAAAGACCGGCTCGAGATCATCGAGGTGAGCTCGTACACCGCTCTTGAGAAGCAGGCGATCGCTCGCCAGCACCTGCTGCCAAGGCAGATCAAAGAGCACGGCTTAGAAGACGACGACCTCATCATCAGCGAAGAGGCTCTGCTCGGCGTCATCGAGCGCTACACGCGAGAGGCGGGCGTTCGCCAACTCGAGCGCGAGATCGGGACGCTCTGCCGTAAATCAGCGGTTTCAAAAGTAAAGAAAAACAACAAGCTAGAGGTTAACGACAGCGACCTCACCGATCTACTGGGTACGAGAAAGTTCCTTCCAGAGGTCAGCGGTCAAAACAGCATGCCCGGGGTCGCTATCGGCTTGGCCTGGACCGCTGTCGGCGGTGAGATCCTGTACATCGAGTCCACCGCGATGCCTGGTAAAGGCAAGGTCCAGCTAACGGGCAGCTTGGGCGATGTGATGAAGGAGAGCGCTGAGACGGCGGTGGCGTACGTGCGCGCGCACGCTGTGTCGCTCGGGCTTCATCAAACGGCCGAGAAGCCCCTACTTCACGCCACGGACCTTCACATCCACTTTCCTGCGGGCGCTACGCCGAAGGATGGCCCGTCGGCGGGTGTCACGCTGCTCACCGCGATCGTCTCGCTCTTACGGGGTGTGCCGGTGCACGCTGGGCTCGCGATGACCGGTGAGATCTCGCTGCGCGGACGCGTCCTACCGGTCGGCGGCATCAAGGAAAAACTGCTCGCAGCGCATCGGGCAGGCATCAAGACGGTCTTGATCCCGGAGCAGAACAGAAAGGACCTCAAGGACATCCCTGAGGCGGTTCTTGATGAGCTCACGATCCACCCTGTTGAGCACATGACAGAGGTCATCGCTCACGCCTTCGATGACGACGCGCTGCCCACGATCCTCGACGCGGCCAAGCCCAAAGAGAGCGCTCAGATCAATCAATGAGGGCGGTCGTCCAGCGGGTGAGCCAAGGGCGTGTTGAGGTCGATGGTCGCCTCGTCAACGCCATCTCAGAGGGTCTGGTCGTCTTCGTCTGTGCGATGGACGACGAGGCGCCCGATATCACCGCCTGGGCAAAGCGCCTTTGCGGACTACGCGTGTTCTCTGACGCGACCGGGAAGATGAACCAAAGCCTCCTTGAGACAGGCGGTAGCCTCCTGCTCGTCTCGCAATTCACGCTCAGCGCCGACATGAAAAAGGGCCTGCGACCTAGCTTTAAACGCGCCAGCAACCCACCCCTTGCGGCGCAGCAGATCGAAGCGCTCACCGCCGCTTGTGCGGCCCTCGGCGTCCCAACCTTTAGCGGCGAGTTTGGCGCCGATATGAAGGTCACGCTCTGCAACGACGGGCCTATGACCCTCTTTATCGACAAGCCTTAGTTTCCACAGAGCGATCGGCCGGCCGGGCCGGGCTCGAGCAAGTTTTCAACAGCTCATCAACTGTTCCACGTGGAACATACGCACGCCCACCCCTCGCAAAGAGGCTTGTCCTCAAACCGATGTCTGTGCATGAGCGCCCCATGACGTCGCCGACTCCGCTCCAACTCGATCCGAAGCATCGCGCCCAGCTTGCGCCGCTCGCTGCGCTGCTGACTCAGTGGAACAAAGCCCACAACCTCGTGAGCCGAAAGCTAAGCGAAGACCAGCTGCTCGATCTCCTCTGGGAGGCCACTGCGTTTGAGCGGTTCCTTCCCCTCGGAGCCAACGTGGCAGACCTCGGCAGCGGCGCAGGGATTCCCGCCCTGCCGCTGGCGGTCATTCGTCCTGATCTCAAAATCGAAGCGGTTGAGCCACGCCAAAAGAGGTGCACCTGGATCCGCTTTGCGCAGCAGAAGCTCGTCTGCCCGCTCACGGTGAACCAAGCCCGCTGGCAACCCGACTGGGACCATTTTGACTTCGTCATCAGCCGCGCCGTGTTCCCGCCAGCCGAATTCTGCGATGCGGTCGGCGCGCTCGCACCCCGTAGCCTGCAAATGACCGGCGAGTCGGTCACCTCGCAGGGGCGCGCGCGCTATCGAATCGTGCGGGGAGCCGTGGACGCTGGTCTTATTCTTGCTGGAGAGCAGACCGAACTGCTGTTTCCGGAGCGGGTGTCATGATTCTAACGGTCGCAAACCAAAAAGGGGGCGTCGGCAAGACGACCACCGCAGTCAACCTCGCTGCCTCGCTGGCAGCTGCGGAGCGGAAGGTTCTGTTGGTCGATTTCGACCCGCAGGGAAACGCAAGCTCCGCCTTCGGTCTGGCGCAGCGGATCGGCGACCCACAGATTTATCATGCGTTGATGGGGGAGCTGGCGGTCGAGGATGTCATCCTGACCACGCAGATGCCCCACCTTCACGTCCTTCCGGCTGGCCAAGACCTCATCGGCGCAGGGGTTGAACTCGTCCACACGCCCAGCCGACACGACCGCCTCCGGCTTCTCCTCGAGCCGCTGCGGTGTCACTACGATGAGATCATCATCGACTCACCGCCCAGCCTCGGCTTGCTCACGCTCAATGCGCTCATCGCTTGTGATCAGATCATCGTCCCGCTGCAGGCCGAGTTCTACGCGATGGAGGGTCTGAGCCACCTGCTTGAGACCATGGACCAGGTTCGCAGCGGCTTTCATGCGCCGTGTGAACTCGCTGGCATCCTCCTGACCATGGTCGATCGACGCACGCGTCTGGCTGAGCAAGTCTGCTCGGATATTCGCAATTACTTCGGCGATAAGGTCTTTACGACCGAGATCCCGCGCAACATCCGATTGGCCGAGGCGCCGAGCTACGGTAAACCCGCGCTGCTCTACGCGATCAAGAGCGCAGGTGCGCAGGCTTACCTCCAGCTCGCCGCTGAACTCATTGAAAGGAATTCCCATGAGCTCATCTCGATTGGGCAAGGGCTTCAGCGCCCTGATGGGCGATCGACCCAACGCAGCGCCTGAGTCTGACTCGGCTCGACCGCTCACCTCATCATCCGGCACCTTCGCTGAGCTGGCGCTGAGCTCGATCGAACCAGACCCTGAGCAGCCACGGCGAATCTTCGTAGATCAAGACATCACGCAGCTCGCCGCCTCGCTTGAGACCCACGGTCTGCTCGAGCCGATCGTCGTTCACCAGACTGCACCCTCGACCTATCAGATTATCGCTGGCGAGCGGCGGTACCGAGCGGCTCGCCAGCTCGGGTGGGAGCGTATCCCTGCGTTGATCCGGCGCGCACACGACCAGAGCAACCTCATCCTCGCCTTAGTCGAGAACCTCCAGCGCGAAGATCTAAGCGCACTCGAAGAGGCGCAAGCTTATCAGCGGCTGCGCGATGATCATCAGCTCACTCAGGACCGCATCGCTCAGCTCGTCGGAAAGCGACGCGCCACCATCGCCAACTCGTTGCGCCTACTCACCCTCGGCGACGCGACGCGCGAAGCCCTCGCAAAAGGTCTTATTGATAAAGGTCACGCGCGCGCACTGCTCGGCATCAACGACCCTCAGTCGCAAGCGCAAGCCTTGACGCGGTGCGTCAAAGAAGGATGGAGCGTCCGCGCCACCGAACACTTCGTGAAAAATCAGAGCGCAGCGCCCAAAAAGCGCTCAGATTCGACGAAGACGAAAACCAATGAATCTGACGAGACCTTCTCAGCGTTGTCATCAGCAATCGGCTTAGACGTCAATCTGAGCGGTCGAACCATCACGCTTCGCGCAAAAAATCGCGACGAGGCGCGCCTCTTTCTTTCTCGGCTCACGCGCATGGTGCGCGGCAACTAAGAGCCAACCCAATTAAAGGACTCCTTCATGACACAAATCACGCACACCCTCCTCGGTCCCGACGCAAGCTTTGAGGGCAAACTCGAATTTGAAGGCGACGTCCGGATCGATGGTCGATTCCGCGGCGAGATCGTCAGCAACGACCGGCTGATCATCGGAGAAGGCGCCGTCGTCTACGGTAACGTCCAGGTGGGGACGCTGGTGCTCAACGGCAACTTAGAAGGTCAAGTGCATGTGCGCGAGAGCGCCGAGCTGCAAGCGGGTCGACTCGTTGGCGAACTCTATGCAGGATCGCTCCAGGTCGCCAAAGGCGTCATCCTCGATGGCGTCGTGCACATGTTAAACACATCGCCGAGCGAACCAGCCATCCAGCACAGCGCCTCCGAGACGCTCACCGCCAGCGACTATTGACGCATCGAGGTCAGCTCAAGCCCAAGACGGCTGAGCACCTCTCGAGTCGCTGCATCGCTCGGGTCGATCAGCACGGAGCGCTCGCGCCGTACGAGCACCTTACCCTGATGACCTGCTAGCGGGTCCAGGTCCCGGCGATACGCCACACGTACCTCGGCGCGCTCGCCGCGCAGGCTCGAGTAATGAAGCGCAAGCGCTGCGCCTGCTAGGACGAGGTCATCGTGGGGCGCTTCGCCGCGCTCGAGCGTCAAGATAACATGGCTCCCTGGCCCATCTCGCAGATGGAACCACAGGTCTCGACCTCGAGCGAGCTTGAAGGTGACCCGATGATTGGCTTGGGCGTTACGACCCACCCAGAGCGTATGACCATCGAGCAAATCGAACCGTTTCACACCGCTCGGTGTCTTCAGGGTCGTCTGCGCTTTACGCGGCGCATTCAGATGAGGCGGCTCGGCCTGATCAAGGCCTTCGAGGGCGCTCGTTAGGAGCTCGAGGCGGCGTGTCGTCTCGCGTAGCCTGCGCTCAGCGCGCTGTGCGCGATGAAACAGACGATCGACAAGCTCGGAGACACCGCTCGCCTGGGCGTCCTCGATCGCATCCGATGAGCTGCCGTCGTAGCTCGGGATCAACCAACGCTTCTCGTCACGCCGAACCGCATGCCGCAAGGCGTTCGCACGCGCCCCGAGATCCCTTAAGCGATCCGGGCTCTCACCCCTTTGAGCGGCGAGCAATTTTGCGCGCTGACGCTCGATCCGAAGCCGCTCCTTGTGACGCCACTGGCTGGCCCACGCAGCGAGCCGCTGCGCCTCGAGTTGGCGCCAGGTGACCGGCTCCATGGACCCTGCGCTGAGCTCAAGCTCACCGGCGAGCCGTGGCGCGTCAGCCCACCAGACGCCGCGCGCCTTGCGGCGAAAGCTGATGTTGAGGACCTGACCGCTCGCAAAGACCAGCTCCCACAGACCAGGCGCGCGCCGCACGCCCAAACACTGCGAGGCGTCTACGCGCCGAAGCATGGCTTGTGAGGGGTGGGGCGTTGCGCCCGATAGCGGCGCATCGGCCGTCATAAAAACACCGGTCATCGGGGGCGCAAGGACAAACGTGAGGTGCCGCTTAGCTTGCGCCCCACGGAACACAAGATGCACGATCGACTCGTCCGGACGACGGATCTTTTCAAGCCTAGCGGGAAAGATTTGCACCGATGGGAATCGTCACTTCAAGGGCGATGTGCCGCACCAAATTCTGCGTCGACCAGCTGGCGCCAAGCCAGCCCTCCCGATCATAAAAACGAACACCGACGCCATAATGATCAAGGGAATAATCGCCGAGAAAACCGCCGCTGGTTTGCAGCTCAACGCGCCCGATCCGGTAGGCGAGCGCATACAAATTACTGCCGTCGAAGCGGTGATCCCATGCTGCTTTCAGGCCATCGATCGGCGTCACCAGCAGACCGGTTCGCCAGCGCCCATTGCCCCCTTGAGCCGGGTCCCAATCGACCGAAGCGATGACCGCCGGCTCGAGCCCAGCCTGCGTACGACGCAGCCACGTCCCGTAGCTCAGACCCACCCGGAGGGTATCGGTCCAGTCGACGTCTGGCTCATAGGCTCCAGCGACGCCCAGGCTGAGACCACCGCCGAGGCGAAGACCTAGGTCGAGCGCACCGCCGACCAAGTGCTGCTCGGTGCCTTCATAGTGATAACGGGCGCCAACGCTCGCAGCCAGCGCCCCCCGCCCAGGATCGAGCGCTGTGGTCTCGATGTGAATCTCGGGGCTAGGCCAGCGGCGATTAAAACTGGAGACGAGCACGTAGCGAGGCGCCCAGACGACGGCGCCGGGGTGTGCGTGTGCGGCAGGGTATTGCGCCCCCATCAAACTCCCGCCGCCCGCAAAGGGAAACCCGGAAGCCGTTGCCGCAGCGATCAAGAATCCATAAAGGGGCACGTAGTGTCTCCTCCTTAGCCATCACCAGCGAACTCAAAGGCGTCAAGTCCATGACTGTTACCACAGCGATTATTCCTGCCGCAGGGTGGGGGACGCGCATGCTCTCAGCGTCCTTCTCGGTCCCCAAAGAACTCCTGCCGGTGTTCGATCGCCCGAGTATCGAGTGGGTCGTTGCGGAAGCGATCGCCTCAGGGATCGAGCGCATCGTGCTGGTGAGTGGGCGTGGAAAGTCAGGGTTGATGGATCACTTTGATCGCCATGCGCAGCTCGAGGCGATCCTGCAGGCCAGCGGAAAAACCGAGCAAGCCGAGGCGATCGTTCGACGCGCCCAGGCGGCGGAATTCATCGAGGTGCGTCAAGGAGACCCGCGCGGGCTTGGACACGCCGTCCTTTGTGGCGCCGTCGGCGTCAGCGGTGATCGGGTGGCGGTGCTCCTGCCGGACGATCTCTACCTCGGCTCAACGCCTGCGCTCGGCGAGCTGATTCAGCTCAGCGATCAAGCTCCTAAGAAGGGGGTCATCGGGCTGCTCGAGGTGCCGATCGAGCAGAGCCGAAAGTATGGGATGGTCGGCGGTCACTGGTCGAACGGGTCCATGATGATCGATCGCCTCGTAGAGAAACCCGACCCCGCCGACGCACCCAGTTCTTTTGCGATCACCGGGCGCTACGTGCTGCCCATCGAGGTGTTCGACCTGTTGCGAAACCAAGGTGCCGGCGCGCTCGGTGAGATCCAGCTGACCGATGCGCTCCAAGGGCTCGCCGGTCGGCACGGCATGATGGGTCTAATCCCTCAAGCCGGTCGCTTTGACGCCGGCGATCCAGAGGGCCTTTTGATCGCTAGCCTCCGCTGTGCTCTCGACCACGGCAGCGCGCAGTTTGCGGCACGCGCGCGCACTGAGCTGGAGCGATCAGTCTGACCAAGTCGCCCGCCCCTCTAGAGCGAATCCGACTCGACGTGGCGGTCGCCCGCCCAGTCGGTCGGCTGCTCTCGTACAGCGCGCCGTCTGATCTGGGCGTCGCAGCGGGCATGCGCGTGCTCGTTCCCTTGGGCTCAAGCCGGACCACCGGTATGGTGATGCGGACCCAGTCATGCGGCGACGCAGACTCGCTTCGCCCCATCCTTGAGGTCCTCGATCAAGAGCCTGTACTCGACGCCTCACTCGTTAAAACCTTACGCTTCGCGATGCGCTGGTATCGCAGCGAACCTGCAGACGTCCTCAAGGCGGCGCTGCCGGCGGGCTTGAACGTCGGCACCATCAAGACCCTGGTGCGCAACCCCGACCACCCCTTACCGCTCGAGTTCTTCTACCTCGAGCCAGAATTCGACAATGAAGCCTCGGTCGCAGCCTCATCACTCGATGATCAAGCCTTAGCTCGGCTCATCAAGAGCGGCGCGGTGACGGCGCAGACCGAGCTCGCGCCGCCGAAACCTGAGCCGCAGGTTGAGTGGGTACGCGCTCAGCGTCACCCGGACGACTTTCCCAAGCGAGCTAAGGCGCAGCGGCAGCTGCTCGAAGAACTCTATCTGCTGGGCGGCTGGCAGCCCCTAAGCGCGCTGACGAGGCGGCAGGGGATGCGGCGACTGCTGCGTGCGCTGGTCGATAAGGAGGCGATTGAGATCAGCTGGCGTGCGTGGGTTGATCAGAGCCTGACGCCGCGCGACGAGGCGCCAACGCTCAACCCACAACAACGACGCGCCGTCGATGCGATCGGTGAGGCCTCAGGTTTTGAGCAGCATCTCATCTTCGGCATCACCGGCTCAGGAAAAACAGAGGTCTATCTCCAGGCGATCGCGCGCGTGCTTGCGCGCGGACAACAAGCCCTCGTCCTCGTCCCTGAGATTGCGCTGACGCCGCAGATGGTGCGCCGTTTTGCGGCGCGCTTTGGTGACCAGATCGCTGTGCTGCACTCGGCGCTCAGTGATCGGGCACGGCGAAGCGCATGGCATCGCGCCAAGCGGGGTCAGGCAGGCGTCGTGATCGGCGCCCGCTCAGCCGTCTTCGCCTCCCTGCCGCGGCTCGGGCTCGTCGTGGTCGATGAAGAGCATGATGGCAGCTACAAACAGTCCGATCGGTTCCGCTATCACGGCCGTGACCTCGTCATCTATCGCGCCAAACAAGCCGATGTGCCGGTGATGCTCGGCTCCGCCACACCCAGCCTCGAGACCTATCATCGCGCCTTGACAGGGGACCATCAAACCCACCTCCATCGACTCGATGAACGCGCCACGGGCGCCTCCTTACCCGAGGTTCAGCTCATCGACCTACGCGGGCGCTCCGAGTACCCGTTGTCTGCGGAGCTGTGCCAAGCGATCGATGAGACGCTGGCGCGCAAGGAGCAAGCCATCTTGCTGCTCAACCGCAGAGGCTGGGCGCCCACGCTGCTCTGCCTGGACTGTGGTCATCGTTATCACTGTGACGAATGCTCGGTTCCGATGGTCATTCACCACCAAAATCAAGCGATCTGTCACTGGTGCGGGATCATCAAACCCGTGCCTAAAAATTGTCCGGACTGCGGCTCTCCTGCGCTCGATGACCTAGGCGTCGGGACGCAACAACTCGAAGAGGCTTGTCGCGCCCGCTTCCCCGACGCGCGCATCGCCCGACTCGACAGCGACACGGCGCGCAGCGCCAAAGGTCTTGAGCGCATTCTCGGCGCCGTCGCCGACGGGGACGTTGACGTGGTCGTCGGCACACAGATGCTTGCGAAAGGGCACGATCTCCCTGGGGTGACGTTAGTCGGCGTCATCTGCGCTGATCAAGGTCTTCGCATCCCCGACCCACGGTGCGCCGAGCGGAGTTTTGCGCTGCTGACTCAAGTCGCGGGGCGAGCCGGTAGGGCGGAGTCACCGGGGCGAGTCTTCTTCCAGACCTTCGACCCAAACCATCCAGCGATACAGTACGCCATGACGCACGATGCGCCCGGGTTCTTGGGCGAAGAGCTGGAGCGCCGGCGCGCCCTTGGGCTGCCTCCGTTTCAGCGCGCCGTGATGATCCGTTTTGAGCATGAAGACGCCGAGATGGCCGAGCGCTGCGCACGCTCGATCGCCTCGAGCTTCGATCACCCGGTCGAGGTTTTTGGACCGATCCCCGCCGCCATCGAGCGCTTACGCGGTCGCTACCGGTTTCAGGTGATGGTCACGAGCAAAACGGCAGGATCCTTGCAAGCCTGGCTTGATGAGATCGCACCCGCTCACGATGAAGGTCGTCGTGCGGGCGTACGGATCGCAATTGACGTGGACCCCTCGGAGCTAATCTAGATGAGCGAGTCGCTGTGGATCATCGATCCCGACCCAACCAGCGCTCAAGCGCTCCGCAACGCCGTTGATCTTCTGGGTCCGAGCGTCGCGACCTTTGCGTCCGTCCCTACCGAAGGAGCGGCGCCGCAGGCCGTGCTCATCGCGGGGGTCGTCGCTGAAGAGGTTCTGGTGCAATGGATCGGCGAGCTCAGGCGACTCGGGGGGAACGATCTCTTACCCGTGACGTTAGTCGGCGGCCTTGAGAGCTCAGCGCAAGCGCTTGCGCTCGGCGCCGATCACTACCTCAACGCGCCGCTCATCGTCGCAGACCTGTGGGATCACCTGCGCCGCTTCCTCAACCTAGCAGCGCCGGATGAGCCCGAGCGCCTGCTGCCGCTCAGTCGCGGTGCGCACGAAGCACGCCCCTCCCTCGATCAAACCGTCTCCTCACAGCCTCAAGACGAGCCGCTTGAGCAGACAGCGGAGGTCGACGAGCCCTTCGAGGTCGAGCCCATCGAGCCAGCTGAAGACGAGCCAGCGTCCTTGAGCGATGCACGCGCAGCCGATGAGGCCGCCGCGCCCCAAGACGAGCCCGTGGTCTCAGGGCCTGATTTTCCTGTGCTTGAGGGAGCCCCTCACGACGTCGGCGCACCCGATGAGCACGTAGGTGAAGACACCGACGACCGCACCACGAGCGAAGACATCGAACCGAGCGTCGATGAGCCAGCACAGACAGCGCCCGTCGATCCTTCTCTCGAAGCGGCAGCTGATTCAGCGATCGAGGCGAGTACGCCCGACGCACCCGCCGATGAACGCACGGCTGTTGCCCCGATCGTCGGCGCAGAGCCTGAGCCACTTTTCGGACTCAAACAACCGAAAGAAACATCTGATCTGTCCGTAAAATCCGATAAAGAACCTCAAGAGACCAACAAAAATGAGTCACGAAAGGGTCCAAAATTATCGGAAACCGAAGCGGAAGCCGCCTGGTCTTCGGGTGCTTCAGGAGCCGATGAAGGTTGGGGGACACCGGACGAGAGCCGCACACCCGATCCCTCCGAGGGCGCTGATTGGGGCTCTGAAGCCGATGGTGTGAGCTGGGGTGAGCCGGTCGAGCAAACCGATGGATCGGGAGCGGACGCGCCGAGCCCTGACGCTTGGGACCGACCCACCGACGATGGCGGCGGCTGGGGAACGGATGACGCAAGCGGCTGGAACCCGGCGCGCGACGATGACGGAGGGTGGGGCGACAGCCATCCGGAACCCTCGGCTCAGCCAGACCAACCGGCTGATCCGGGCGGTTGGGGAGCCGCCGATTCATGGACCACCAGCCAGCCGTCACCCGCTCGGCGCTCGAACCTCAACCGGATCGGTCAGCAGCTGATGCCACCAACCCTCAAGCCACGCGCCCCGATCAGCGCGCTCGGCGCGCTCGACGCCCTCGGGCTGCTGGGTTTATTGGCTCGTTGCGGACGCGAACGCGTCGGCGGGCGCGTGACCTGGCGTCATGAGCAACTCTCGATCGTCATGCATCTGCACGAGGGCCGACTCAAGGCGATCAACAGCGCCGACCTTGATCATGACGTGCTCCAGGCAGCGCTTGCGAAAAGCTGGCTCGATGAGGTGGAGCTTGCGGGCGTGCGCCACCTCATGCAGCGACGCCATGCCAGCGCGCTGTCCGTGCTGGCTCGAGAGGGCATACAGAGCACCGAAGCTGTTCAGAAGCTCGCTCAAGAGACCGCTGAGCGGATCCTCCTGCGCTGCGCACAGATACCTGGTGGATACGCTGAATATCACCCCGAGTTGGACCAAGAACAAGCCGTCGCTGTGAGCCAAGTCGACACCGTCACGCGCATCATCTCCCTAGCAGAGGCGCTGACCGAGAGTCCCTTATGGATCGCTCTCATCGGTGGAGATGATGCGGTCCCAGCCCTTCACACCACGCCGCTACCCGAGCTGATCCCGGGGCGCGCGGCGCTCCACCTGGCTGATGGCAGTTCCTCCCTGACGACGCTTGCGATGAGCCAGGGGACACCGATCTCGGACCTGCGCGCCGGCTGCCTCGCCGCGCTCGTTCTCGGTCAGATGGAACTGCGCCAGGTCGGTGTCGCCGTCATTCAAAAGAGTCACCGTCCCGATCAAAGCTTTGAGCGAGCGCTGCGACAGATCCGTTCGGGCAACTACTTCACCGTCCTTGGGCTCCCCGAGGTGCACAGCGCAGTCGAAGTGCACCGAGCCTTTGCTGCGCGCGTGAGCCTGTTGCGCCTCTACCTCCACGCCAACCACCCTCGGTTTGTCGAAGCCTATGAGGAGCTTGAAGAGGCGCGTGATGTTCTCCTTGACCCAGATTTACGGGCTCAATACCGAAGCGCTAACCCGAAGTTATTGGAGCGCTGATGGCTGTCCGAACGATCTTGATCTATCCAGACCCCATCCTCGCGACCCAGTCGGAGCCGATCGATGAGATCACCGAAGAGGTCAAGACGCTCGCGCACGACATGCTCGAGACCATGGTCGCTGCGCGTGGGATCGGACTTGCGGCGAACCAGGTGGGCGTCACCAAGCGCCTCATCGTCGTCGATCTCAACCCCTTCCCCGGAGAGGAAGAGGAGGGCGAGATGCGCGACCCTGCGCTCGGACCCCACGTGATGATCAACCCTGAAATCGTTGCGCGTGAGGGGAGCATCGTCTGGGAAGAAGGCTGCCTGAGCGTCCCAGAAGAGGTCGGCGGCGTCGAGCGCTCAGCCGTTATTCAAGCTGATTTTACTAACCTCGAGGGGCAACGTATGACCCTCGAAGCGAGCGAGCTGATGGCGGTCTGCATCCAGCACGAGATCGATCACCTCGACGGCATCGTCTACCCCGACCGGATGCATGACCGAGCGCGCGCACGCGCCATTCGACTGGCGATGAAAGCCCTCAAGAGCGCCTAATAACGATGGCTCGCCTCCTCTTCCTTGGGACCGCACCGATCGCCGTGCCTGCGCTCAGAGCCTGTTATGCGCTCGATGGCGTGGAGCTGCTCGCGGTGGTCTCGCAGCCCCCCTCTCGGCGTGGTCGCGGGCGGCGCCTGCAACCGAGCGCTACTCACCAGGCTGCTCTCGAGCTCGGGCTTGAGGTCCGGACGCCTACGAGGTTTCGCGGCGAGCAAGGTGACGCCGTGCTCGACGAGTTCGAGCCCGACGCTTGCTTGGTGATGGCCTACGGTCAAATCATCACCGCGGCGCATCTCGAGCGCTGTCCGGATCGGTGGCTCAATCTGCACGGCTCGTTGCTGCCGCGCTGGCGCGGTGCGGCGCCCATCGAGCGCTGTCTCGAGGCCGGTGACGTCGAGACCGGCGTTCAGCTGATGGTGATGGAGGCAGGACTTGATACTGGACCGGTCCTCGGCGAGCGACGTGTTGCGACCGCTGGGCACAACGCTGAGAGCCTGGCGCAAGTGCTCGCTGTCGAAGCAGCCGCGCTGACGACGAGCCATCTGTCTGGGGCGCTACGCGGCGAGCTGACGGAAACGCCGCAAGATAACGACTTGGCCGTCTATGCGCACCGCATTCAGCGCCACGAAGGACAGATTAATTTCTTAGGTCATGCCGAGGTGTGGGCGCGCAAAGCGCGTGCCTTTGACCCTCGATTGGGTCTTCGGTGCAGACTCCTTCGAGCCCAACAAGCGATCGGTCTCAAGATCTGGTCTGCTGAACCCCTTGCGCTCGAACATACCGAAATTCCCGGCACCATCTTACGATGTGATACCGAAGGACTCTGGGTCGCCTGCGAGACCGGTGCGCTCAATGTGCTACGCCTTCAACTCGACGGCAAAAAGCGCCTCACCTGGCAGCAGGTTCGCGCTGGGCTCTCCATCACCCCACAAGACCGCTTTGAAGCCTAAAAATCGACGTTATCATGAAGATGTTTGTTGACATCACGGGTTCAAAGTGATGCAGGGTCGCTCGAATGTTCGAGCACGAACACAGGAGCCTATCTTGCACTCGATTGTGGAGATCCATCCGCACCGTGCCGAAGGGCGCGGTTACCTCGTTCCCGCAAGCTTACACGCCTTCCACGGTAAAGTGGATCGGCACATCCACCCGGGCGGTGACAGCTACATCATCTTCCCAACGCTCCTCGACGCCGAGCGAGCCATCCGCGAGGCGGGCTTTGAGCCCAGCCTTCAGCAGGGCGCACGCAGTTTTCCGGACCGGCGTGTCGTGCTGCCCAAGCGCGACGGCTAACGCCCTCGTCGATACACGCTGAGGCCTTGCCCTCGATCAACGTAATCGAGCACCCAACGCCTCCCGCTCAGGCGCTCTTTGAGGCGCCCTGGCAGCGGCGAACAGACGCGCACGCTGCCGCTGCAGCGCTCAGCGACCCCCACCAACACCAAACGCTCCGTGTTCCGAACGACACAGTCGAACAGAGCACCTTGGGTTGAGATCACTTGGGTCATGAGGTGGTCCCTCCTTACGCGAGCAGGATCACCCCTCCATATCGTCACGTCGCCTGATTTAGTTCAACGCAGTGAACGGCCAGTTCTCGACGGCTTGCTGATCGATCACCATCACAGGTCCTTTGCTGCGCTGAATCAACACGTCGCTGGCGCGCCGATCCAGCGCCACGTCAACGAGGACCTTGTCGCGCACATCGATCATCTTGATGCGAGCACATTGCTCGCCGCACTCAAGGGTCGTGAGCTCATCAACGATCGCGCGCCCGCGGAGCCTGTGGAGATCCCACTGCAAGCCAGAGAGTAGATGCGTGTCTTTGAGCGCTCGGTCGTGATGAAACCATCGGTCCAAACCGCCCTGAGCGTCCGGTTGCCGGCGATAAACAAAAGTTCGCCCGGTACCGTCGGCGATCTCGACGCGCCGGACCTCGCCGCGTTCATAGTACGTGAGCCGAAGATCTCGCCAGGCTTTCGCCGGCTTCACAAGCCACGATAGGTCGCTCTGACGGGCGCGAAAGACCAGCTCATCGCTGGCGATCCACAGCCCGTCAGCGGAGCGAAAAAAGGCGAGACGAACCGACAGCGGTCCGTTGTGAACACGGACGATCCAGTCCGGATCGCTCAGCTTACGATCGGTCTCCTCAAGCTCTCCTTTTAGGCTGACCAGTCGATCCAAGAGCTCGGCGATGAGCTCCTGATCTGCGCGTTGCTGAAGCTGCTCGTTCGAGAGCATGAATGCGCCCGGTATCCGGCGAACCTCATACGGCACCATACCGACCTGTGGCTCGACCTCTAAGCGATCAATGTCACCACTTCGAAGGGGAAGCACCGTCTCGGCTGCCAGGCCTTTTAATTCGATGAGTCGCTCATTCGTTGCGCTGTACTTTGCCCACCCAACCAGCGTCTCATCCCCGTCAATCCGCCGGAAAACGACGCGGTCATCAAGGGGGTGCTTAGCGCCTAACTCCACGCGGCACCGGCGGTTGTGTTGACTCGACTCGAGCTCGAGCGCGTGCCGAGGCGGCTCAAGCCCGAGGTCGCTGGGCACCACCGAGCCGTCCAGCCGCTCGGCGCGCGTCGTGCGCAAGGTCGCTAGAATCACCTCAAGTTTACGGTCCTCAATGACGCGCTGCTCGGCGTCACGCCAACGATCCTTGAGGCGCAGCTCAACGGCAGCTCCTCGGTCCTCAAAGCGCACCTGATCGGTGACCGCAGGGTCAAAACATAGCGGCGAGAACAGACGCTGCTTTTGAGCCAGCGTTGACTCAAGCCCTTGCTCGTCAGCCGCCTCATGCTGACGCAGCCACAGCGCCACCGCCAACGAGACCGCCACCCCTGAAAACAGCAGCGCGCGTGCGATTGAGCGACTCAAACTTGTCGCCTCCGCCAGATCACAAGCCCCGGCAAGAGGATCATCAAGGGGAGGACGTCCAACACCAAGAGGCGCAAGCGGCTGCGCTCCCGCTTGGTCAGGAAGAGCCGCGAGACTCGCCGCTCAGACGCCGTAATCTCGAGCGTCTCTTGATCGCTCGTCAGCCACGACATGACGTTGAGCGCCAGGTTTCGATTGCCGGCATGGATGAGTCCACCGTTGCTCATCATCGTCGCATCACCCAGAAGCGCCAGGCGCGCCTCGTCGCTGCGGCGGACCTCGAGTTGGCGTGTCTCTCGACTCCAGACGGCGGCTAAAATAGCGGGACGAGACGCCGCCTCGGGGCGTCTCCAGACCCGACTCATCGGGTCAGCTTCTACCCAGCTTTCGGGCGATGCGGCGGCTAAAGGCTGGAGGGTCCCGACCGGGCTGTTTCTCAGCTCGATCGGCGCCGCTCGACGCAGCAGGGTCCGTAGCCCCGACGCCGCAAGGCGCGCCACGATCGGGTGATCTGTGTACGCAGCGATCATCACCGCAGGGTCCCCCTGAACATCCGCCGTGCCGCTGACGTCTGGATCGACGACCACGCCTGAGCGCAGCCGAAGGCCGCGACCACCCAAGAGCGCATTAACAGGGCCTTCAGCGCCTGCCTGCGCAGCGATCAACAGCCTCCCGCCGGTGTCGAGGTACAGATTGAGCGCGTCGCGCTCTTTATCGAGCAGCGCCGTCTTGGGATGCAACCATAGCACTGCGTCGGTCCCGAGCGGGATCCGCCCTTGCTTTGCGAGATCGAGGTAAGCGAGCGTAAACCCTTCTCCTGCGAGCTCTCGCGCCAAGCGAGCGAACCCTGAGGCGTCTTCACCGACGAGCTCGGGCTCACCGTGCCCGCGTAACACAAAGACCTGGCGATGCGTCCCGAGCAGGCGGGACAACCCTTGAGCGAGCTGCTGCTCCGTAGGCAGGCGCACACGCGCCTCTCGCCCTTGATAGCGCACAATAATTTTGGGTGAGTCGGTGGTGATCAGGGCTTCTTGCGCTCGCTTCGGCGCGCGCATCGGATCCACGAGCTCCAAGGTCACCTCAGCGCCTGATGTACGCAGCTGATTAACCAAATTACTCAACACCTTCGCCTGCGGCTGCTCGGGCGCCAAAAACCCTTGGACTTGGATCGGCTCGACAGCTTGAGCCAGAAGTTGTTGGGTCTCAGGCGCCAAGGTGTAGACATGATCCGAGGTGAGGTCCCAGACGATTGCGCGCTGCTCAAAGAAGCCAACCAAGACGCTCCCAGCGACGACCAAAGCGACCAACCACTGAGCGCTGATCCAGGCATGAAGCCCGCCGCGCCCCTTGAGTCGACCTTGATGATGCGCAAAAACCGCTCGGCCATAGTAACCGAGCGCCAAAACGCTCAAGACCAGCTTAGCGATCACAAACCCAGGTTCGTCCAAGCTCGTGAGCCAGGTCACGGGCGCCGACAGCAAAAGGATCAGCCCGAGCAGGCCTGCGAGCGAGTGACGAGGCTTCATCCTTGCCACCGATGGCGATCAACGCTGCGCTGGGCGACCAACAGACCACAAGCGATCAGGACCACAAAGTAGGCGATATCCGCCGCAGCGAGCCGCCCGATCGCAAAACTCTCAAGCCGAGACAGCGGACTCAGCGACGGCAACAGCTCGCCCCAAAAACCGCCCCCTCGCCCCGCCAAGCGCAGCACCCAAGCGAACAGTAAAAATAAGAAGCTCCCGCCCGCGGCGAGCGCCGGGCTTCGAGTCAGCGCAGACGCCGCCAAACCGACCGCCGAGAAAGCGCTACCGAGCAAGAACAGCCCCAGCAAGGCCGTGGTGAGCGCGCCGTAGTCAAAGGCCGATCCAGGCTCGGCGATCCAGGCAAGAATGAGCGGCTCAAGTCCAATCACGACGCATAAGCCCAAGACCACCACCATCAAGGCGGCGAACTTTCCGGCGACGAGCTCCCAGGGACGTACCAACGAGGCAGCGAGCAACTCAAAGCTCCCCTGCGCCCGCTCGGCTGCGAGCGTACGCATCGTCAAGAGCGGAACGATCACCACAAAGAGGTACTCGATATTTAGCACCATCGGGGCGATGATGCGCTCGTGAAAATGAAGATTCGCGGCCTCGGGGTTGGCGCCAAACTGTAAGGTGAGCTCGATAAAATTCTGGCTCAAAATAATCAGAAAATAGCCGCTCAGCGCCGATAAAAAGAAGCCCATGACGTAGACGAGAGGCGTGGTCAGCTGCCGAAGCAACTCCACCCTCATGACGGCGACGATCCGGCGCATCATGCCTGCTCCCGCCGATGGACCGCACAGCGCGCCAAAAATGCCTTCTGGAGATCACCATGCTCGGTGATGAGCTCGGCTGCGGGTGCGTCGGCGACCAACTTGCCTTGATCGATCATCAAGACGTGATCACAGACCGCCTCCACCTCGCTGAGAAGATGAGTTGAGAGCAGGACCGTATGCTCCTGACTGAGCGAGCGGATCAACGCGCGCATCCCCTCGATCTGGGCGGGATCTAAACCGGAGGTCGGCTCATCCAAGATCAACAGCGGCGGCTCACCCAGAAGCGCCAGGGCGAGCCCTACACGCTGTCGATACCCCTTGGAGAGCTGATGTTGCAGCTGGTTGAGGACGTCGCCAAGCTCGCAGCGCTCAACGACCGCTGCGACTGCGCTCGAGTCGACCCCTTTAATCGCCGCAACGAACCGCAGATTTTCGTGCACACGAAGCTCTGGATACAGCGGCGGCGTCTCTGGGAGAAAGCCGATGCGAGCGCGCGCTTCAAACGGCTGCTCAAAGGTATCGAACCCATCGACTAAAACACGCCCTGAACTCGGCGCTAAAGCACCGGTAACCATCCTCAGAGTCGTTGTTTTTCCTGCGCCATTTGGACCAACAAAAGCAACAACAGCACCTGCCTCAAGCTCGAAATTAAGCTCGTGAACGGCTCGGCGAGCGGCAAAACTTCGGCTGAGGCGCTCGGCACGGATCATGGGTCTGCGGTCATCGCCTTTGCAAGGGGCTGACTCGCTCGCTTGACCAACTTAGCAGCGGTCTTTTGAAAGCACTGCTTCGGGTCTAAACCACCGCCCTTTTGCGTGTGCTCAAAGGTCTTGATCGCCGCGCCCGAGCGGCTATCGAGCAAGCGAAAATCCAGATCGCCTCGACAGAGCATCAAGCCGTTGCGCTTGAGCAGCTTCCGGACGTCGACCTTCACCGCCGCCATGAACCGCGCCGCCTGCCGCGTGCTCTCTTGCCGCAAAACATCCTGACCACCGTCGAACAGCTGCGCCAGGTTGTTTGCGGCGAGCTCGGACCCTACGATCTGCCAACCGGCACGGCTCAGCACGCCCGCAAGACGACTTTTAACGGTGCTTGGGCACTTCATGACTTCATCATCCATCAGACACAGCGTCCCCAAGATGATCGTCTTCTCCGAGGTACATCGCTGCCCAATGCTCTGGACCACGAGATCCGCTAACAAGGAGGAATTCTGGACCTCGCCCTCGAGCACGCGGTTTCCAGGGATGCTGCTGAGCAGCTCTTTCGACTGTTTGAGCTGCTCGCAGCGCGTCGCTGTCGATCCGCTGCCGTTGACCGCATCTTGGTAGAGCTTGAGCGCTCGCGCGCTGCGCTCCGACCAGCTCGCCTGAAGCTGCTCAAACGCTTGCACCGGCCAGACGACCTGCACCGCACACACCGACGACTTGGCGTACATCCCGCGCCAGGTCGCGTCGACCCGCGCCCCCTGAATCATCGCCGTCTGACCGCCGAAACGCATGGTGGCACCCTCCACGCGCACGCCAGCGTCGACGCCAAAGAGTTTTGCGATCCCCGCCCAAGCTTGCGCCTCAGCGGAAGCACACCGCGCCTCGGCGGGCGTGGACGCGCTTGCGACGCCGACGCACAGATGGGCGGGTACGACCGTCGCTTGCCCCTGCTCCATAGCGGTCATCTGACCGAGTGAGCAGCCCGCACCGCGAGCCAGCCAATCGGGGGGCTCAGCGGAGTCGACGACCCGCTGCGTGCCTTGCTTGAAGCGATCCGAATGCGCCGGTTCGGCGACCGGCGACTGAGCCTTTGGCTCGCTCAGCGGACTCACCGGCGGTGTGGCGCAGGCGACGCCGAGGAGCAACCAAGCCGACCTCAAGCGCTGTTCTCCGGTTGCGGCGCATCGAGCTCATCAGGCCGGCGCCAGATCGTGATAATCGCAACCAAGGCAGCACCTGCGACCAACACCGAGATCACCTGAGAGGTGCTCAAACCAAACACGATGTCTACACCGCGCGCCTTGTCCCCGCGAAAGGTCTCGCAGACCGATCGCAGCAGCGGATAAAGCATCAGCCAGGCGAGAAAGATCTGACCATGAAAGGCTTTACGGTAGCGCCAAAGCACCAAAATAAAGAACAGGCTGAGCTCACCGAAGCTTTCGTACAGCTGCACCGGGTGCAGATCGGGCGTGTGCTCGAGTAAGCCGCCGCCTTCAGCGAGCGGGATCTCACCGTTCGCCTGCATCCCCTGATAGGCGAGCGACCCGGTCGGTCGACCGCTTCCGATGAGCGGTTCGCTCCCCGCCGGGAAATTGGCGCCGAGGTGATGGTCGACCGGGAGCCCCCAGCAACAACCGGCTGCAAAGCAGCCCAGGCGTCCAAAAGCATGCCCCAGCGCTAAGCTTGGGATGAAGATATCACCGGTGAGCCAAGGGTTCATTTGGTACCGTTTGACCGCCCAGATGAAATAACAAAAGGCGCCGATAAAGCCGCCGTAAAAGACGAGCCCACCCTCCCAGATTTTAAAAATCTTGAGCGGATCGGCGGCGTAGGTGCTCCAGTTAACGATGATGAACAAGACCCGGGCACCGACGAGCCCCCACGCTAAGAGCCAAAAGCCCATATCGCCGATCACTTCGTCGTCTTCACCGATCTGGCGCGCATAACGCTGCGCCAGATTAAGCCCGATGATGAAGCCTAAGAAGATCATCAAGCCATAGGTGTGTAGCTTGAGCGTCTCGCTGAGCTGAATCAATACCGGTAACATCAGTCCCCCACGGCGACGCTGCAGCGGTGACATAACCCGTTTGCCCCGAGAGGGTCGGGTCGCCAACAGCGTGGACAAGCGGACTGATCGACCGGGTGAATCACCACCGGCTCGTCGGCTTCAGCCAACTCGACCACGCCCACCAACAACAGCTCAGCCAACTCCTGACCATACGTCGTCATGACCTCTCGCTCATGCGCCGACGTCGGCAACGTCACCCTCGCCTCATAGGTATGATGCTTCTCTCGGCGAAACTGTTCCAGCGCAGGCGCAATCCGCTCACGCAAGCTCCACAGCAGCTCGAGCGCCTCCGACTCGACCCCCGCCGTCCCGCTTGAGACCGGGAAGTCATCCAAATGGACCGAGGCCTGGCGCGGCCCAGGGAGGTGATCGTATGCGTCCTCAGCCGTAAACGGCATCATCGGCGCAATCAGGCGAATCAAGGTGTGGGCGTGATGGTAGATGACCGTCTGGGTCCCGCGCCGGCGCAGCCCGTCTTGTGCGTCGCAGTAGAGACGATCCTTGGCGATATCGAGGTAGCGAGCCGAGAACCCGGAGAGGTACTCATTGATGGCTTGCATAGCGCTGTGGAACGCAAAGCAACCGAGGTGGTAATCGACCTGCGCGACCAACTGATCGAGCTCACCGAGCACGGCGGCGTCGAGCCAGCTCAAGCCATCGATCGAGACGGCGTGCTCTGCCGGCTCAAAATCGGCTAGGTTACCGAGCAGAAACTTCAAGGTGTTGCGCAGCTTACGGTACGAATCCGAGGTCCGCTTGAGGATCTCATCCGAGACCCGGATGTCTTCACGGTAATCCGCAGAGGCTGCCCACAGACGGATCAGTTCGGCGCCTGAGCGCTGAATCTCTTGCGCCGCTGGCGTAAAGTTTTTCTTGGATTTGCTGAGCTTCTTTCCTTGCCCATCGACCACAAAACCATGGGTCAAGACGCGCTTGTAAGGCGGCGCTGAGCGCGTCGCAACTGACTCGAGCAAGGTGGTGTGAAACCACCCACGGTGTTGATCTGAGCCCTCAAGGTAGAGATCGACCGGGTCTTGATCATGACCCGTTGCGGCGTATGAGACCCCCGAGTCGAACCAGACGTCCAGAATATCCGAGTCCTTATCCAAGTCTTCGGAGCCACAGGATGGACAACACGCACCCTGCGGGAGGAGCTGTTCAACGGACCAATCATACCAGATGTCGCTTGTGTGCTCAGCGAAGAGGTTGGCGAGATGATCGATCCAGTCCGCATCAACCACCACCTCGGCGCAGGAGCGGCAGTGAAAAGCGGGGATCGGGACGCCCCAGACACGCTGCCGCGAGAGGCACCAGTCAGGGCGCGTCTCGAGCATAGCGTAGATCCGCCGCTGCCCCCAATTCGGGACCCACTCGACCGACTCAATGGCGTCGAGACAACGCTGCCTCAGCTCGTTATGCTCCATGCTCAAAAACCACTGCTGCGTCGCACGAAACATAAGCGGTCGTCCGCACCGGCTGTGGTGCGGATAGCTGTGATGGATCTGTTCACCTTCGGCGTTCAGGAGGTGCCCTGAGGCGGCTAGGTCAGCGACGATCTGAGGGTTGCTTGCGACCGCTTTCCCCTTGGCATACGGACCCGCTTGGTCTGTAAACCGACCGTATCGATCAACCGGTACCGCCGTCTCCAGCCCATTGCTTTTCCCGACATGGAAATCGTCTTCACCATGACCCGGTGCGGTGTGAACGCAGCCTGTACCCGCCTCAATCGTGACGTGATCACCTAAGATCACGGGGACCTCGAAATCCATAAAGGGATGTTGCAGCTCGACCCCTTCAAGCTCGCTGCCTTTCCACCGCGCTTCGACCACACCGTCCGCTTGAATTGCTTGCAAGAAGGCATCTTTGAGCGCTTCCGCAACGATCAACAACCGGCGACCCACACGCAAGCCGACATAATCAAGCTCAGCGTGCACACAGACCGCTCGGTTAGCGGGTAAGGTCCAAGGAGTGGTGGTCCAGATCACCAAGGCCGCGCCTTCACCGAGCCCCTGGCTGACTTGATCAAAGGCGACGTAGATCGACGGGCTCTGGTGGTCCTGGTACTCAACCTCGGCGTCTGCAACCGAGGTGACACAGTGGGGGCACCAGTGAACAGGACGCAGCCCGCGCACGACCCCCCCCGCTCGAACCAACGCACCAAATTCACGAGTGATCGAGGCTTCATAAGGCGCGCTCATCGTGACGTATGGGTCGTCCCAGCGCCCCTCAATTCCGAGCCGCTTGAAGCCCTCACGCTGGCTGTCGATGAACTCTTGAGCGTAGGCACGACAGGCACGCCGAAACTCGGCCGTGCTCATCTCACGCTTTTTCTTTCCGAGGCGCTTATCGACCGCTAGCTCGATCGGGAGCCCGTGACAGTCCCATCCCGGTCGGTAGTCTGCGTCATAGCCCTTCATCCGGACATAACGCAGGACCACATCTTTGAGCGTCTTGTTGAGCAGATGCCCGTGGTGCAGGTCCCCGTTGGCGTAAGGTGGACCGTCATGAAGCACGAACGTCGGGTTCCCGGCGTTCTTCTCCATGCGCTGACCAAAGGTGTCGAGCTCAGTCCAACGTTTGAGGAACTCGGGCTCTCGTTTGGCAAGATTCGCGCGCATCGCAAAATCGGTTTGCGGCAGCTGCAGCGTCTCGCGCCAGGCACTCGCTTGACGAGCCATACCTGTCTTCCTTTTGGGCTTAGAGGCGCATCGGCATGATCACGCAAAGATAGTGATCATCGCCCTCCGGCATGACGACCGCCGGTGCGAGGTGATCGCCCATGCGGAACAACACGGCCGAGCCCTCCACCGATTCGAGCGCGTCACGCAAGTACTTATGATTGAAGCCGATCCGGAGCTCCTGACCGTCGTAGTCGCAGGGCAACTCCTCACGCGCCGTGCCCGAATCCGACACCGACGAGATCACCAAAGCCCCTGAGTTGAACGTGATCTCGACCTGACCGGTCTTGAGCGACGAGAAGACTGAGACGGTACGCAGAGCAGCCAACAGCTGCCCTCGATCGACCACGGCGTGTCGGTCGTTCGCCTTCGGGATCACCTGCTCATAGTTCGGGAAGGTCCCATCGGTCAGGCGCATACACAGGGTCTGGTCTTCGCTGCGGGCGACCGCGTGGTTCCCCACGACCGCAATCGAGATGTTCTCCTGTCCATCCATCAACTTGCGCAGCTCATCAACGCCTCGGCTCGGCATGATCATGCCGTCAGCGGGGACTGACCACGCAAAACCCGCCCCAGGGCGTGCGACCGCAAGACGGTGTCCGTCCGTAGCGACAAAGCGTAAGCCGTCGGGCTTACTGTGGACATACACCCCAACCAGCGCAAAGCGCGAGTCATCGGTCGATGCGCAGCGAATCGTCTGAGTCAGCACCCGTTTCATCTCGACGCTCGGTACATCCGAGAAGCTCGCATCATCAAAGCTCTGCATCACCGGAAAGTCGCTACCTGGTTGCCCAGCGAGCTCTCCCTGACCTCGGCTCGAGGTGACCGTCACCTGACCCTCGTCGTTGGTTTTTAGGGTGATCACACCGTCCGGGAGGGTGCCGAGATAATCGCCAAATTTGCGCGCTGGCACAGCGATGCGCCCCGCCTTTTGGACGTTAGCTGCCAGATGAACAGAGACCGAGATGTCCGTGTTGGTGCTCTCGATATGCAACGACCCATCGTCCTCAGCGGTCATCAAGACGCAGGTCAGGATCGGTCGACTGGATTTGTGCTGAACCACGCCGATCACTCGACCTAGTGCGATCGATAAAGCTTTCGCTTCCATGGAGAATTGCATTGATTATCGCTCCTCTAAGCAGGACGCAGCCTATCCCTTAGGCCCTAGGCGAACAAGCGCTTTCCGGTGCCTTGGAGCAAAGATCAATTAGGGTTTTAAAAACCCTTGTTTTTGTTGGCGATCCGGCCTTTTGAAAAGTTATCTATCTAGCTCATTAAGCTCAGGTAAATGCTTTTGAAAAAGGGGTTCTCATCGAATCGGTTTGAAGGGGCGGGCCGGATCACTTTCGATGTGCAAGAGTTTTCAACAATCGCTCGAAGGGTTTTGCGTTCAGCGGCGCTCACGGGACCGAGGGAGCTGATATCAGCTGTAAGGGTGCGAGGGTGGTTGGCGTCAGCGTCTCTTCGAGGCGGTCGCTTGCGAGGTCAACAAAACGCAGCCCAGGGCGTCCGCTGGTGCGATCACAGACAACCCATTGGTCATGGATGAGGGCGATACAACCGAGTGATTGCGTATCCCCCTCAAGGCTCGTGAGTGTTTGATCCAGGCGATTGTAGCGGACCAACGCAGTCGTAAAATCGGGTCGTGAAACCACGATGATGACGGTCTCATCAGCGACGGCAAAATCGAGGATATTACCCCCGAGCTCGATCTCGCTGACCCAGAGCTCGGCGTGGTCGCGTAACGGAGCGAGATGCCATAGACCCGCGTCGGCTTGAACCGACCAATCGGCGTTGCAGGCGACGAGGAGCTCATGTTCACCGAGCGGCTGAGCTGAGCCGAAGGGGTTTGGCGGGATGGGATATTGGGCGATGAGTGAGCCGGAACTGCTCAGGTGAACGAGCTGGCTTTGCTCTGGTGGGATAGGCTCGACGCCACGAAAATCGAGGTTTTGAACGGTTAGATAGACCGTCCCATCGCTGTTGAGGTGAAGATCGCTCGCCTCGGGGCGACCGTCTGCGTCGGTCCAGGCGCGCCCATCGATCGGCTCGATTTCTTCAAGCGTCTCTTTGGATAAGCGAACCACCTCGGAGGCTTGATACAGGCTGATCCAATAAGCGGTGTCGGTCTCGATGACGTCATGCGGATTACTGCCTTCGGGCAGGGGGTGTTGATGGACGATGTTGAGGTCATGATCGAGGAAGGTGATGGCGTGGATGTCGCCGCGCTCAAGCAGCGCATAGCCAGACGTCGTCGCCACGATTTTTGCATCGCCTGCGCTGGGAACGGCGCTCGAGGTGGGCTCCAATTCAACGCTCCAGCCGCTGACGAGTCCGGTCGTGTAATCGCTCTCGATGACGACGACGTCGACGGCGCCTTCGATCACGGGCTCTGCCTCGGCTGGGGCGCAACCCACGCTGATCAAAAAGACGGTAAGCGCTCTGTTCATCGTTCGTTGTAGCTCACGCCGAGTTGTAGCCTGCGACCGGGGAGGGGATGACCCCATCGGTCCTGATGAGCGACGTCTACGCGATGCTGCGTCGGGAGCAAAGTTAACTCATCCTTGGTAACATTTGAGGCGTTGTACACCGCAAGCTGAACCTTCATTCCACGGATCATCTCTCGCTCGATCAGCGCGCTCAAGAGCGGCTGTGATCGGACGCGTCGCAGGTTAGCGGCGTCAAAATAATAAGGGCTTTTTGCGTCCAAGCCGACGCCAACTCGCCACGCTTTAGGGGTCCAATACAGGGTCCAGCGCCCGACGTGCTCTGAGCTGCCTGACAGGCGCTTAGGCTGCTGATCGAGCGGGCTGTCAAGAGCCCACTCACCTTGCCATCGATAGGCTAGGCGCGTGTCGATTTTTTGGGTGCGCCAGCGGGCGCTCACGTTAACACCAGCGATGGTGACCAGCGCTCGATTAATCGGCATGGCGCGCCCAAAGCTGGTGGCGTTCCAGTCGATCAGGTCGACGCTCCGGCGCGCGTAGCTTGAGCCTCGAAGCTCGAGGGTTGCGATGCGCCTGATCATGCGCCCGTCGAGCGTCCATGAGCGCTCAGGGCGAAGCGCAGGGTTGCCGCGCAGACCACCGTGTTGTCCGACGCGCTCGAGCAGCGTAGGCGGACGATGGCCTGCGATCAGACGCAGCCGAGCGCTCGGTGTGATCGAAAGGCTCATACCGGGCGACCAGAAGAGACCGTGATCGCTCGGTTCTGTGGCCTGAAGCGACTCGGGTAGCTGAGCGATCAACGCTTTATTGCGGTCATCCACGAGGCTCGCCATGATCCATCCGGTCGCCTGGAGCGAAGGGCTTAGACGCCGCCGGTAGGTCCCGCCAAGCTGCGACTTGAGACGGTATCCCGAAGCCCACGCTGAGGTGGGTCCGGGTTGGCGTGTGAGGTGGTCACCTACGCCGCGTAAGTGCACCTCAAAGCTCTGCGCGTGGGTACGTTGTTGATAGCGCCAATTGGCGAACAAGCGGCGCCCGAGGCTTTGGGGTTGGAGCCCGAAAAGTCCGGTCAATTCAGCGCTTGGATCGTCGAGTTGATGGAACCGCTCTACGACGCTGAGATCGACTCGAGACACCCCGCGACGGCTCTGCCAGCTGCTGTGAACCAGCCTCAAGCGCTCTTTTTCGCGCACGCTCAAGAGCGGCTGGTTGGCGCTGCCCGGAACGCCGCCCGCGAGCGCGCTCACTAAGACTCGAGTGATCCAGCGTGGCGAGTGCTGCTCACGCCACAAAAACCCGGCGCGTCCGGCGTCGTTGTTGCGCCGCTGGCTGATCTGGTCATCGCTTGACGTCCAGAGCGTGGCGCCGTCATCAAAGTAATTAAATCGTCCCGGCGTCTGGTCGGTTGAGAGCGCCAGGCTGCGGCGCTTATGACGGACGCCGACGCTCCATGCCGTGCGTCCTAACTGATCGACGGTCAGTTGGGCTTGTTGGGTTGAGCGTGAGCTGCTGAGCGCCAGCTCTCCACCGATGGGTGCGTCGGTTGATGAACCGCTCGAGGCGAAGGCGGTCAGCCGACCAAAGAGCTGCGGGTCCAGACTGCGTAAGCCGGCGGCGCCTCCGAGCGCATCACCGAGCGGTAGACCATCGAGGGTCCATTGGATTTGTGCTGTTCGGCTCCCTCGCCAGGATAAGCTCAGCGGCGCCAGCAGTGAGGCAGACTTTGTCACGCGCAACTCAAGCTCTTGGCTGAGAATTGCCTCCCAGTCAGAACCATCGATCAAGGGGCTCTCGAGCCCAATCCGCTCACCCTGATCTTGGCGCAGCGGATCGCTCGGGCGCGTCCCTTTTTGGACGGGACCTTGCGTGAGCGAGGTCAGCAGGAGCAGAGGGATCATTTGCGGTAATGAATCAGCCCGACGGCGTCGAGGTCGAAGCCGGCGCTGGGGGCACCGCCCGAGTGACTCAGGTCGGTGATGCGGACAAAACGGACCTCGGTGAGCCCGAGCGCAGCGAGGTCAAAGCCGTCGCCGCCGCAGCGATCTGGTGTTAACGGTTGGGTGCTGTCAAACCGCTCAGTCGGTGTGTATCCAGCACATTGATCAGGTGGTATTTGTTGCGAATTACACTGAAATTGATACCAGTTATCACCATCTGAGCTGACTTCGACACTTCCTAGCTCAGAGAAGACGTTATCCGGTGATGCCCCAACCCAGAACGGGTTCTCAAAGACAAGAAAGTCTTCACCGGGGCCATCGATGATCACTCGAGGAGCGAACCCGAGGGTGATGCTGCCGCCGTGACCTAAGCTAAGGACATCGGTGCTGCCGCGCTGAGGACCGTATCCTTTGGGTGGGCCTAAGACGATCTCGGGAAAATCCACCTGTCCAAATCCGGCTCCTGGTCCGGGAGAAAAATCGACCACCTCGGTAGCAAATGGAAGCTCTGCGAGGGGGATGCCTGCGTCAACAACAGGCGGCCCTGCGTCTTCAGACGGCTCACGAGGCGGCGCTTCACCGCAGGCGAGGAGCCCGAGGATCAGCGCGGCTCGAGCTTGGTCCACGCAAAGTCTCCGCATCCTGACGCTTCAGGCTGCGTGGCGTCTGGGCGCTCGCTCACGCTCGTCAGCGCAGCGTCCAAGGTTTCGTGCCCAAAGCTGCCGGTGCAATGGTAGATCACGCCGCCGTCCCCAAGCGTCCAAAAGACTGCGTTGAAGGTGTTGGGTCCAAACTCAGCGTCTGCTGCATTTTGAGTGACAACCCACTGATCGGCGTTGTCCCAGTCGCGCACGGCTGAGACACCAAAGCCGCTGTCCCAACTCTGGCTCGTGATGGTCTCTTCACTAAACTCTGATGCCCAGCTTCCTGCGATCGCAAGCGGTTCACGCATCAGCGTCCACGCAAATCCACCGCAACCCTCACCCGATAGGTCGTTGGCATCCGAGGTATCTTCCGCATCGACTGCGTCCTGTTCGGTCGCTTGACCAAAGGCGACGGTGCAGTAGAAGAATCGACCGTCAACCGGCTCTGTCCAGCGAATTTTCGAGTAGGCGCTTGGGTTGAACTCATCGTCAGCAGGCGCTTGCGTGATCGCCATGTTCGACGCGTTGTCAAAGCTGATGATCGCAGCGCTTTGCCAGGCGTCGTCGGTGATGGTCTCATCACCCCAAGGGGTCGCCCAGACGCCTTCGATCTCGATCGATCGATTTTCATCGGGGAGCGGACCGCAGGCAAGAGCAGTTAAGGTGATTAGTGAAATGGCGAGATGACGCATAGTGAGACCCCAGGTCGTGTGGCGGGGGCGAACTCAACCCCATATCAGGGGCAGCCGATACGTCGCGCTGATAGTCTATCCCGCCGATAGCCTATTCAAGTGTGTCCCACAGGCACAATATCCTGGCTCGCCGGATCAGCCTTCCCCTCCGCCTTCCCACGCCAAATCGGCGCAGTGGCATCAACGAGCGGTCGTCACCGGTCACAGTTGCGGGGGCAGCGCTGGATTCTCACCAGCTTCCTGTCCGCTGTGCGACACGACGGGTCTACGTCAGCCTTGCGTCGATGCCAAGCTGTTTAGCGCGCTTGCCCGCTCCACTGCGCTCGCAGCTCCTCGATCGATGCGTTCCCATCGATCCATTCCAACCACTCCTTCTCGGCGATGATGACGAGGTCAGCGCCTTGACGGATCTGGCTGCGCGCCTTGGCGTGTTTGGTGCTGACGCGTCCTTCACCGGTGAGCGCTGAGTTTCGGTCTCCGATAACCAAGATGCCTTGACCCGTGCTGGCGACTGAGCTGGGCGTTTTGGCGCCATGTTGCCGCGCCACGGCTTGCGCTGACTTTCGATCCGAGCTGGCGAGGGTGCCGGTAAAGACAACCCAAAACCCGTCGAGCGCGGCTTGCGTATCGCCGGGTGCTGACTTGCTCTCGTTGACGTCGAGCACCTCCAACAGCCGCTCGATCTCCTCGGCGCGTTCATGAAGCGCCTTGGTGATCCCAGCGCCGGTGATGGCGCCGATCCCGTCGATCTCGAGCAAGCGCGCCTCGGTCGCCTCGAGCAGACGCTCGAGCGAGCCGAGCTCGTCGAGCAGGCGCCTTGCGACCGTGACGCCGAGATCATCGATCCCTAAGCCGACCAAGAACGCTGCGCCGTCGATGGCGCGGCTTTGTTCGATCTGCGCAAGGAGGTTCTCAGCTGAGCGCTCGGCAAAGCGTGGGAGGGTGATCAGCTGCTCTCGAGTGAGCCCGTACAGGTCGATCGGTCGCTGCGCAAAGCCATGGTCGTAGAGCTGTTCGGCGAGTTTTTGACCCAGCCCGTCGAGGTCAAGCGCCTGACACCAGTGGACCAGGGAGGCGATCCGGGCGGGGCGACACTCTTGGGGTCGTGAGCACATCAAGAAGTCCTCGCGACGGGTCGTGGGCGCCTCGCATCCAGGGCACGTTGTCGGGATCTCAATCGGCTTATCGCCAAGCTTGAGCACGCCTTCAACGTGGGGGATGACGCCGCCTCGTCGCGCCGCGACGACCTGCGCCGGTACAGCGAGCTCGAGCGCCTCGACGCGCCCGGCGTGGTGGAGGCTGGCTTTGCTCACCATAGCGCCTGAGAGCTCGACGGGCTCGAGCTGTGCAACCGGCGTGATCGTTCCGGTCCGAGCCACCTGCCAGTGGACATCGACTAGGGTGGTTTGAGCGACGTCACCGCTGAACTTGAAGGCGAGCGCAAAGCGTGGATGATGTGCCGTGAGTCCCAGCCGAATCTGCTCGCTCGAACGAGCGGTCCTCATGACGACGCCGTCGGTCTCATATGGGAGCGTAGCTCGGTCGTCGGTGTAGCGCCTCACCGTATCTTCGACCGCCTCATAATCGGCGCATAGCGTGTGCTCTGCGCGCGCAAAACCCATCGCCTCGAGCCGTTCGAATTTGGTCTTTTCATCAGGCTGATCCGACACGATCAGGTCATAGGCGAAGAAGCGGAGATGGTAGGCGCGCGTCCCCTCATGGTTCTTTTGTTTGATCGCGCCTGAGGCGGTGTTGCGTGGGTTCGAGAAGCGCTCTGCGAGGTGCTCTTGAAAGTCTTGGGTTGCGATGTAGACCTCGCCGCGCACTTCAGCGGCGCCGACGAGCCCATCAAGATGAGCCGGTACGCATTCGGCGGCTAGGATATTGGCGGTAATATCTTCTCCGACGCGTCCGTTGCCACGGGTTGCGGCGTAGGTGAGGTCACCGCTTGAGGCGTAGCGCAGCGAGCAGGCGATACCGTCGACTTTGGGCATGACGACGACGCCGCCGTCAAAGCTTGAGAACCACCTCTCGACCACCTCAAAGTCGTAGGCTTTGTTGAGGCTCAACATCGGATGCTCATGCCTCACCGCCTGTCCAAAGCGCGCCTGGGGCGATGCCTCCTGTGTGCTAAAGAGGTCGAGCTGAGGCGCTTGCTCCAACCGATCAAGGAGGGGGTGCTTTGGGTCGAGTCGCCGAAGCTCTTCGACCAGCGCATCGTAGGCATGATCGGAAATTTCGGGAGTGTTGAGCTCCCAATAGAGTCGGTTATGGTGCTCAATTTGCTGCGCTAGACGCCGAATATCTGGGTCAAGACTCATCGCGGTCGCTGCTTTCGATTGTCATCTAGACGCTCCACCTAAGCTCTGCGGTACGCGGATGTGTCAAGCTCTTCAAGTCTGCATCGAAGCAGTTGTCACGGGCGGCTATTCACGTCATACCGTGGGTGTTGACGGTGCTGGGGTGGGTGATGGACCGAGAAGCGATTCAAGCTGCGCTCAAGTCTGCCCATGGAGCGGCGCGCAGTGAGCTCGCGCTCAAGGAGGCGCTGCATCGTCTCTTGGATGACAAAAACGCCGCCTCAGCCGCGGAGTTACTCAAGGAGGTCGCCGAAGAGGCGACAGGCGCGCTCGGGGTCAACGCTCGCTTGCTGCTCGGGCACGCTTATCGAGCCCTCGGGAAGCGCCGAACCGCCGTGTTCACCTATCAGCGTGTGGCGCGACGACAGCCCGCTGATGACCCAGCTGTGATCGCCCTCATCGCGCTGGTTGAGATCGGCGACGAGACCGTCGCTAAGGTTGCCCGGCAACGTCTCGATGAGATCCAAAGTGATCCCAACCGACCACCGGCCGCGGACCTGATCGCTGGGGGCGAGACCCTCGCGGCGCTCGAAGACTTTTTCGCAAGCGAATGAGCCGACTGACCCGGCTTGAGCTCAAGGGCTTTCGCTCATGGGCGCACGCTCACTGGGCTCCCGAGCCTGAGGTGAATCTGCTCATCGGCGCAAACGGTGTCGGCAAGACGAGCCTTCTTGAGACCGTCTACATCACGACGCAGCTGCGCCCTCCGGCGGGTCTGCGATGGCGTGAGCTCATCCCGCAGGGTGGTGAGACCGGGTTTTTAGCTGCCGAAGTAGCAGACGAGGTGGGCGCGTGCGACGTACGCATCGGCTTTGATCGAAGCGAGCGCCGGATCAAGGTCGACGGACAGACCCCACGCCAGTTAGCGAGCTTCGCTGCTTCGCATCCGATCGTCTTCTTCCGCCCGGGGGATCTGAGCCTAGTCCAGGGCGGTCCGCGCGGGCGCCGGCGGTTGCTCGATCAGGTAGCTGAGCACCTGCTCGCTGATCATCGGGAGGTGACCAGTCGCTACGCCCAGGCGCTCGCTGCGCGCAACGCCTTGCTACGGCCGCGTGCGCGCGGCGGTGAGCTGCTCGATCTGTGGAGTGATGAGGCGGCTCGCTATGGGGCGCAAGTGATGATCAATCGCCAGCGCGCCGCCGAGACCTTGGCAGCCGACTTGCAACCAGCTTACGAGGCGATTTGTGCGGGCAAGGAGCGGCTCAGCGCCGAGTATCGACCCAGCGTGACAGGCGAGGACCTGAGCGCTGCGCTCTTGCATCATTGGCGTCAACAGCTCGACCGAGATCGGCGCCAAGGCTATACGCAGAGCGGACCCCATGCAGAGGACTGGGCTTTGAAGTTGGACGGGCGTGACCTGCGCGGGCGCGCAAGCCAAGGGCAGCAGCGTTCCGCCGTGCTCGCGTGTCGTTTGGCGCAGGTTGAATTGATCGCCCAGCGACGCTCTCCGCCGATCTTGTTGCTTGATGATATCGCTGGAGAGCTCGACGATCGGCGCACAGAGGCTTTGTTTGCGCGTCTCTTGACTCGAGCCGGTCAGGTTTTTATCACCGCGACGCGAGACCCGAGCCCATGGCTCAAAGGTTCTCGATCCATGACCCGTTATCGCGTCGAGCAGGGCGCGATTAACCGCCTGTAAAAAAAGAAATCACCGAGCGCTGAGGCTCGGTGATCCGCTCGGCGATTGGCTGAGCGCTAGTCGTTGTTCTCGACCGGCGTCGCCTCTTCTTCTGGGGCGATGCTGGCGTCGTAGATCTCTTTGACGAGCTCGGGGTTCACGAAGGGATTTCGCTCGTTGTGCTCGTTCCAGTTCCCGGACGCTGAAGGGCGCCACATGAAGTCGGGGTTGTCCCCTTTCCAGCCGCCGTTGACGATGTCGCCGTCTTTGTACTCGAGCCAGTACGAGTAGTTGGTCGGGCCGCTGTCGAAGGTTACCGAGGCGTTGTAGTGACGGATCTCACCGTCACCTGCTTTGCCGTGGTAACCCGTTGCTTCTTCGCGGTTGAAGTTCTCGACCTTGCGCTCGGTGGTTTCAAACTTGGAGAAATTGTAGTTCCACACGTGCGAGCCAGCGTCTTTGTCCATCGCTGCGCCACGCCCTTCGGCGAGCCACTGCTTCATGGTGACGTGGAAGACGCCGGGGTCCATATCCGCTTTGTCTTCACGAGCCAGGTGCTTGATCTCGGCAGCGGGGATGGTCTTTTCGGTGCCGTCGCTCAGCTTGATCGTGACGTCCTTATCAAACCCGTTGGTGACCATGTAGTCACCGTTCCATCGCCACATGTCCTTGGTGGCGCGGAAGTCTTCGCCCGTCATCTCTTGGATTTTACCCGAGAGCTGGGTGCCGTCGTTGGTGACGACGATGTCGGCGCGCTCATCGTAGCGGTGCCCGACGAAGTCCGTGCCCTTCGCCTGCGAATCCGCCACGACCGTCAGCAGCCCACGGATGTCTTGCTTGGTGAAGGTGACGCCGTCGACCGTCACGTCGCGTTTGGGGTCCTCAAAGAGGATCCCGGCGAGCGCCACTTTATCGCAGCTACCCCACCAGCCGACGCCCATATTGCCGTCTGCTTTGCCGTCGGAATTCGGGTTGGTCAGGACGACCTCTTTGGCTTCGTCGGCGGTCAGCTGCGTGCCGTCTGCCTTGAAGTACTGAACGTTCTTCTCGCCATTGTCGCCGTCGACGACCTTTCGAGTCAGGGTCTCATCGCCCAATTTGGGCACGAAGCTGCCTCGGTCCACCACGGCGGCGAAGTCGCCCCGTGCGTTAATGAAGTCGGCTTTGACACCTTTGGTGAGCTTGCCGTCGCCGTCAAAGTCGACGCCCGTCGTCATCTCGGCGTTGTTTTCTTTGAGTGAGGAGTGAGGGATGTAGTGTCCTTTGTCTTGGTCACCGACGATCCAGTTGAGCGCAGGCTTGCGCTCAAACTCGAGCGCCTTTGCGCCGCTCTCGTCGCCGCGTGAAGTTTTGAGCTTGTCGAGCTTGTCGAGCGCTCCACCCGTCGACCAGAGGTGGGTCCGGGGGTTCCCGTCCTCGTTTCCGTATCCGGCCATCGGCCAGTAGGTTGTGGTCCACGGGGCGCGCTCCGCTTTGACGCTGTCTTGCGTTGCGGTCGGGTCGAGCTTGTATTTGTTGACCTCGACGCCGTCGTGTAGACCGTCCGCGTCGGTGTCTTTCAGGCGAGGATCCGAGCCGATGCGGAACTCGTGCGCGTTGCTCAGACCGTCTTGGTCAAAGTCGGCGTTTGGCATCGCCTTGAGCCCCGCATCAAAGTGCGGGTCGAGAAAGCGCTGCAGATCAAGCTTGGCGCCGGCTTCAAACAGGTCAGCGTGCTTGGTCAAGACGCTGTTGAGCTCCGCTTTTTCGTTCGCTGTGACACCACTTCCGTCTTTGGCGGCGTCGATGAGCTTGGCGACGTCGGCGCGGTTAAAGGCGCCTGCGGTTGCCATGGTGTTCGCAAGGTTCGAGATCTTATTCGGCATAGTGTGTACCTCTCCGGACCGGTATGCTGCGTAGAGCGGGCATCGCTAGTCAAGTTTCTGTGTCCGAATCGTGTATCGGAACAGGTGATAAGGGGTTGCGGCCCTTCGGTAAGTCGACCGATACTGCTGTCGGTGAGACGAAACGGTGAAGTCCGCACGGCGGGGAAGCGTTGGATCAAGCATGAGCGTTGACTACTTGGATCTACGCGGCGAGGTCTGCCCGATGACCTTTGTGCATGTGCGCCTGTGGCTCGAGCGCGCGCCGCTCGGAGCCGAGCTAGCGGTCGATGTCGATTATCAGCCTGCGACGAGGAGCATCCCACGCAGCTTGATGATCCTTGGTCAGGAGTGTCTCGAGGTGGTGGAGCGCGCAGAGGGCTGCTGGCGTCTCCACCTGCGGAAATCGGTGCTCGACCCAACCGAGCGCGCAGATCAAGCGATCGGAACGAGCTGATGAGTGAGAAGAGTGAGCGTCGCGAGAGCACGCGCGTGCCGATGAGGTTTCGCGTCGCCAGCCCGAACGGCCAGTGGCTCGATCACTCGGGCGATCTATCGATCAACGGCGTCCGTCTCGAGAACTGCTCACCCTTTTGGTTCATGCCGCTCGTCAACCTCGCCGTGCAGCTCCCCGATGAGCTGCAAGAGCGTCGCGTTCAGGTGCGGATCAAGCGCTACTTCATCATGGACGGGGTGGTGCACGCGAGCGCCTTGTTCGATGGTCTGAGCTTTGAGAACCAGGTGGCGATTGCTCGCTGTATCGACGGGCACAAGGGGGCATGAGCCTTCGGGTCGAGCGCATCCCGCTGCCTCTTCCTTGGGGGGGGACGGTCTATCCGACTGTGATCGACAGTCCGAGCGTGCGTCTCTTGATCGACAGCGGACACACGGCGGCGCCGAGCCGTCAGGCGCTTTTGAGCGCCTTGTCCGCTCGTCCGCCGGATGTTCTGCTGCTGACCCACGCTCATCAAGACCACTACGGAGGCCTCCCGGCGCTGAGGGAGCGCTATCCGAACCTGTTGGTCTACGCCGCTGAGTGCGCTCGACCTTACTACGAGGATCAAGAGCGGACGGTGCTGACGCATCGAGATCGGCTCGAGCGCTTTGCGCACCGCGCGGGCTTGACGGGCGATCTGCTCGAGCAGGTCTTGAGTGGGTATGAGGTGATCGCACAGAGCGGCTGCACGGCTGAGCTCGAGCGCGGTCTCGTTGACGGCGATGAGCTCGAGTTTGGTGAGGTGGTGGTGCGCGTCCATCACCACCCGGGTCATCATCATCATCACCTCGTTTTTGAGCTCCCTGAGCTCTCGACGGTGGTGACGGGGGACAATGTGTTCGAGACCAACCTGACCCCGCCGCAGGTTCGATTCGACGATGATGGGCTCAGGGTCGCCACGCTGCCAACCTTGCTCGATTCGTTAGAGCGCCTCGCTGATCTCGGCGGTCGCGGGTTACCGTCTCATGGTCCTGAGCTAGCAGACGTCAGCGTCACAGCCCGGCGCGCACACGCCGCTTATCGACGCACGGCGCAGCGCGTGACACGCGCCTGGGCGCAGTTCGAGACGCCGCCGAGCCTCCCCGATCTGATGGAGGCGGTCTTTGGTGAGGTGCCCCTACCCTTTGTCGGATTAAGGCTTGGATTTTTGTTGGGATACGTCGATTGGGTGGGCTTGGGAGAGCATTACCGATGAATCCACGGTCACGGCTTGCACTGGCGTTGGACGTCTCGACCGCTCATGAGGCGCTCACACTGGTTGAAGCAACCTCCGACTCGGTGGGTGTCTATAAGATCGGTATGCAGCTGTTTTACGCAGAAGGCTCGGACCTCGTCCGGCAGATAAAGGCGAGGGGCTGCGCGGTCTTCTTGGACCTCAAACTCCACGATATCCCCAACACGGTCGCAAGCGCCATCGGCGCCTTGAGCGAGCTCGAGGCCGACTACTTGACGGTCCACGCAGGCGGCGGGCGCGCGATGCTTGAGGCGGCTCAGGCTGTCGCCGGAGCGACGCGTTTGCTGGCGGTGACGGTGCTGACCAGCATGGATGCGGATGAGCTGAGCTCGGTCGGCGTGGACAGCCCACCGCTCGATCAGGTCCATCGTCTCGCTCAGACCGCAGCGAGCGCAGGGATCCACGGTCTCGTGTGCTCTGCGCTTGAGGCGCGTTCGCTCAAAAAGGCTCTGGGTTCGGACAGCTTTTTAGTCTGCCCGGGAATTCGCCCCGCCGGCGGCGAAGTCGGTGATCAAAAGCGCGTCGCCACGCCGGCGCAAGCGCTGCGAGACGGCGCCGATCTGTTGGTGGTCGGGCGACCGATCCGCCAAGCCGCCGACCCCGGGCTTGCGGCGCGCCGGCTTCTTGAGAGCATGGCATGAGCGATTTGGTTTTTGGAGTTCATGCGGTCCGCGAAGGGCTCGCGAGCGGGCGCGGCAGTGTTTTGTGGGTGCAGGCCGATAATCGCCGCATCGAGCGGCTGATCGCGCATGCCAAGAAGCTTAAGATGAAGGTGCGCGAGACGACTCGCCAAGAGCTGGATCAGCGCGCCGCCGGCGTTCGACACCAAGGGGTCGCCTTGGAGGTCAGACCGTTTGCGTACGCCTCGATCGATCAGCTGCTCGCTGACCCCGGCCCGATCGTGGCGCTCGATGGCGTGGAAGATCCGGGCAACTTAGGGGCGATCGTGCGCTCGACCTATGCGCTTGGGGGCGCTGGCGTGGTGATCCCAAAGCATGGGGCTGCGTCCATTACGCCCGGCGCAGAGCGTGCGGCGGCGGGCGCTGCCTCGCTGCTCCCGATCGCCCAAGTCACCAATCTGGCGCGGGCGCTGGACGAGCTTAAAAAGGCGGGGCGCTGGGTATTCGCTGCGGACGTGCGCGGGCGCGGCGCGCTCGATGGCTTCGATCTGACGGAGCCGGTCGTGATCGTTTTGGGCAGCGAAGCGAAAGGGATCCGGCCTGGCGTCTTAAAGCGCTGTGATGGCACCTTTCGCCTCCCGATGCAGCGCGACTTTGAGAGCCTGAACGTCAGCGTCAGCGCCGCGCTCTGCCTGGATGCGGTACGGCGCGCTAAGGCGTAGCTCGGATGCGCTCGCGGGCGGCTTTTGCGCGCTCAAGGCTGAGCGCTTCGTTCTTGAGCGAGGCGTTGTTCGGCAGGACACGCAGCGCTTGCGCAAGCCTCGCCTCAGCGTCTTCGAGCCGCCCTTGTTCCTTGAGAATCATCAGCTGATTACGCCAGAACCGAGGCTCTTGAGGGTTTGCTTGGCTGGCGCGCTCAAAGGCGGTCAGCGCGCTCGCAAACTCGCCTTTGAGGTAAAAGCTTGAGCCGAGGTTGTTGTGGAGCTCGGGGTCCCTGGGCTTGTAGGCGAGCCCCTTACGGTACTGATGAACGGCTTGATCAAAGCGCTCGAGACCGTGCAGCGCCATCCCAAGACCGTTGTGAGCCTCGATCATATTCGCCTTCGCCTTGAGCGCTTTTTGGTAGCGTTTGATCGCTGCCTCAAGGCGTCCGGCGCGCCGCTCGAGGTCGCCGAGACGCGCCTGGGCGAGGACGTCTGGTGTGCCCGCCTCGAGCGCTTGATTGAAGGCGGCTCGAGCCTCTTCGTTGCGTTTGAGCGTCATTAAGACCTCACCGAGCGTGGTCTGGAGCACCCCCTCATGGGGTCGAAGGCGGATGGTTTTTCGCAGCAATTGAATGGCGTCGTTGTAGCGCTTGGTGTCGACGAGGTGCTGCGCGAAATTACGCGCAAGCGTCGAATGCCCTGGGTTCTCTTTGAGCCCCTGCTCGAGGAGCCTAATGGCGCGACGCTTTTGCCCTTTGGCGAGCCAAGCCATGGCGGTGTCGTTGGTCAAGCCACCATGGCGAGGGAAGCGTTTACGAGCCGCCGTGAGGGTTTTGAGCGCTGCGTCATGGCGCCCGAGCTGTCCGAGTGAGGCGGCGTAGGCGAGTTCGACCTCGACGTTCGCATCACCGCGCTTTCGAGCCCCACCGAGCACCTTGAGCGCCTCTTTGGCGCGCCCGGCGCGGCTCAGCGCGATGCCAAGCTCGGCTGGGCTTGCGCCGCGTTCGCGGAACAGTCCGATCGCTTCAGCGCTGCGCCCGAGGTCCGTCAGAATTTTACCTCGGAGGCGGCGAACGGCGAGCCGCTGATCTTCGCTTTGCGCGCTCGCTTCGGTCCGCTCGCTCGCCTTGAGCGCCTCGGGTAGGCGCGCCATCAGCCGCAGGCAGCGCGTCCGCACAAACTGCAGGTCATAGCTCGGGGCGAGCGCGGTGGCGTTGAGCAGCGTCAGCGCCTCTTGGGCGCGACCGAGCTCGAGCAAGAGCCGGACCTCAAGGAGGAGCTCATCTTCACCGCTACCCGGCAGCATACGCGCCGAGCGTGCGCGAAGGTAAGCCTGCTGCATAGCGCCGGAGCGCCTGAGCGCAAGCGATAGGTTGTAGACGACGAGGCGGTTGTTCGGTTCACGCTTGGAGAGGGCTTTGAGCGCTTTGAGCGCTTCATCGATCTTTCCGGCGGAGAGGCGTGCGGCGGCGAGATCGATCTCGATCATCGTGTTCTTTTGGGGCGCTGTGAGCAGAAGGAGCTCCGCTTCTTTCCAGTCCTTCGCGTCCATGAAGACGTGCGCAAGAGCGCGCCGTACGTCGACGTTTTCAGGTTCTCGGCGGAGAATTTTTAACAGCACTTTACGCGCCTTTTTCCCCTCTCCCACGTGGACGCGAGCGATGGCCCAGGCTTGCTCAAAGCGCGGATTTTTGGGGTCGAGATCAACAGCGCGCGCGTACGCTTGCAACGCCGCTTCATGCTGAGCATCTCGTTCAAGAATATAGCCCTTGAGGTGATGGCTCGCGGCACGCTTTGGGTCGATTTTTAGGCTCTCTTCGATGGCGTCGAGCGCTGCTTGCGGGCGCTGTTTGGGTGCATCGATCAGGATGTAAGCGCGCAGATAGTGAGCGTGCGCGTTGCGCCGGTCGATGCGGATCAGCCGCTCAAGAATCTTGAGCGCCTCAGCCGGCTGTCTGAGCCGGCCTAAGGTGTCAGCGTAGTCATGCAAACAGACGGTATCTTGGGTGACTTTAGCGCCGAATTTTAGGTGGATGGCGGCGTCGCGAAACCGTTCGGCAGCTAAGAGCAGCCCACCATAAACACAGCGCGCTTCGGCGTCTTGCGGTTTAAAGCTGATGTACCGCCGCCAGGCCTTGAGGGCGTCGTCCGTGCGCCCCAGGCGCGTGTAGGCGCCCGCGAGGTTGCGCCAAGCCTGCGCCTGACGCGGCATCAGCACGACCGCCTGCGCAAAGGCTTGCGCCGCCTCGGCTGTGCGCTCGAGCTGCATCAGCGCAACGCCGAGGTTGCTGAAACCTTCGCCGTCTTGCTTGAGCTGCTCTAGCGAGGTCTGCAGCGGCTGGATGGCGCCTTTGGCGTCTCCTGCGTGGAGTCGAGCGCGCCCGAGTAAGCCGGCGATGATGGGATCGGCCGGGTGGCGCTTGGAGAGGGGCTCGAGCAGCGTCAGCGCTTGGGTTAACTCACCGCGCTGCAGCAGCGTCGTGATCTCCTGCATCTGTGAGGGGCTCAAGGCTGCCAGCAGCAGCCCGGCTAACCAGACGCAGAGCACTTACTGACCGAGCGTCAGCCGGGCGATGCGGCCACGGTTGTCTTTATCCCGTCGCCCCTGATCAGACTTGCTGATCCTCATGCGCCGCTTATCGATGTAGAAGCCCGTCCAGACGATGTAATCGGCGCGTGGGTGACCGTGGGTGGAGATGTAGGTGGTGTCCGCTACGATCTCTTGGGGTTGCCAGTAGCTCGTCGGGTAACGACCGTCGCAGGGGCAATGGTCGCCGTGCATGCGGTTGGCGATCCCCACGCCGTCGAGATGTACGAACAGCTTCCAGCTCTCCGGTAAGGGCTTGAGGACTTTATAGTAGGCCGTGATGGCGATCTCTTGTCCGGGCTTGGGGTTGGGTGGGCTGACCTTGCCCCCAATGAGCTCGATTTGATCTTCAAAGGTCACCGAGAAACGCTCGGCGTCGTCCGGGAGCTTATCGACCAACAGCCGGTCGTTCCGGAGCGCGCTGCGGGGAAACTCGGCTCGCTCCTCGATCACGTCGAGCGGGCGCGGTTGACAAGCGAGCGTGAGCGCCACCAGTCCCCAAGTCCATTTCATCTGCTTGCTCCCATTAACAGGCTCGAGAGCCGTACGTTCCGTTGCACTGCGCCGCGTGCTCGCTGGAGGCTCTGGGACAGACCGAGCCAGGAGCCTGTTGCAGCGAGGGCGCTCAATTCGCTGGCGAGGTCTTGGTGGGTGATCTCGTCAGGCGACAACCCGCTCTGCAAGCGCATGAGGTCTAAGGTCAAGGACAACGCGAGGGCGAGGACTTGATCGGGCGCCGGGTCTTTGTTCAGCCGATCCACCGCCAGCAGTCGACCATGCTCGGAATTCTTCGCTACGGCGTCGAGCCAGGTCATGATCAGCGCTCGCCGCTCGACCAGCTCGGACTCCGCACAGGGGACGCCGCGCCGTTGCAGCTCGGCGAGCGTCGGCGCCAGCGAGCCGGGACAGCCCTCATCCATCAACTGACGGGTGATGTCGCTGCGAGAGGGGGGCGGGAGCGCCAGCTGCTGACATCGGCTCACGATGGTCTCAAGGACCGCGCGCGGTTGGTTCGAGACGAGGATAAAGAAGACGCGCTCGCTCGGCTCTTCTAAGGACTTGAGCAGGGCATTGGCGGCGGCTCGGTGGAGCTCTTCGGGGTTGAGGAGCAACAGGACCCTCCAGCCGCCGGGGCGCTGAGCGTGGAGCGCCAGCTGTCGGAGGGTCGCTGCGATCTGTTCTTTGCGGATCACCCGGCGTGCGGTGCTCGTCCCCACCTGTTCGACCGCTAGGTCGAACTCTTGCGCGCTCACCGGGGAGGCTAAAACGTGGTAGTCGAGGTGGTTACTCGACGCGAAGAGCCGACATGACGGACACTGACCGCAAGCGGTTGCGTGTTCACACAGGCGCCGCTTGGCTAGATCGATCGCGAGCTCGAGCCGATGCGCTGGCGAGGCGCCGCTGAGCAGCAGCGCGTGCGGCCACTGGTTCCGCTGGTGCCAGCCGTCGACGACCTGCCGAAGTCTCTGCTCTTGTGCGCTCATCAGCAGGGTTGTTCACGATGCGCATCGAGCCGTCAACCGCAAGGCTCCGTCAGCGTATTGATTTGATTCTTCTGGTCTTCAAATCGTCCGTGAAGATACGACAGCAGCGCTTTTCGGTTGGGCGTAAAGCGGATGCGAACGGGGAGCCGCTGGACGACGACCTCGAGCTGACCCAGCGATTTCTTTTCGGTCGAGCTGGCGTGCCCTGCGCGCCACAAGGTCGCAGCGCAGGCGCGCGCCGCCTCGTCAGGTCGAGTGTGTTGGACGCGCAAGATGATCTGCCGGTCTGTTGTCATGTCGATATGCGGAGGAGAACCGCCGGCGGGGAGCAGGTGCGCGAAGGTGAGCCCGGCAATCTGAGCTAGGCGCTCTTGAACTTTGGCGTTGAACAAGTACCCACCTGTTGGCAGCGCGCGGCCAAGGTGAGGCGCAATTTCTCGCTCAGGACGCGCTTCATTTCGGAACACGAGCGTTTGGCGCTTCAAGCTGGCGACTGGGTCGAGGATCAGAGTCATAAGGCATCTCCCTGCGCTCAGTCTAAAGGGGAGGTCTGACACGCAGTGTGCGGGTTGGTGAGGTCGCTCGTTTTGACCTAAAGGAGAGGCAGATGGTGACGAGATCATCACGAGGAGTCGGTCGATGAATTGGATCGGGTGGGCGATGTGGTGGGTCGCAAGCGCAGCGAGCAGCGCCTCGCCGGCGGCCGATGTCGGTCAGAGCGGTGCGGCTCAGGGGGAGCCCATCAACCAAAAGGCGACGGAAGCGGCCGGGCTCGATGAGGACGACGAGATCGTACTCGATGAGGAGCCGGCAGCCAGCTCGGCATCGGCTGAGAGCGAAGAGATCGTCCTTGAGGAAGAGCCAACCCAAGACAAACCCTCGACGTTTCGGCTCCCGCCGCCCGCCTTCAAACCCTCGACCATCGTGCGCACTCGGTCGGAGACCTCGGCGGCTGTGGACACCACACATCAAGAGGCGAGCGTCGGCTCACCTGAAGACGTGCTCGAGGCGTGGTCTACCTTGCGTTTGCAGCTTATTCATCGGGGCGCGCCGGGTAGGAGCTGGCGTGTCGGAGCGCGCTTGCGCCTTTGGGGAGGGTGGGATCACCCGGATGAGGGCGGGGCAGCGAAAACAGCGCTTCTGACGGAGCTGACCGAACTGCGTTACGACCGCCGCGTCGGCGCCGACACCGTCCTGCAGTTCGGGCTTCAGAAGGTAGACTGGAGCTTCACGGATGGGATGGGCCCGTCGGTGATGTTTGCGCCGCGTGACCTGCGCTTTGGGCTGGCGGGCGAAGCCGAAGATATGAGCCTTCCGGTCGAAGCCATCGCTGCTCGGCACACGCTGAGCTATACGCATGACCTTCATCTCGATTTTGCCTTTGTGCCGCGCCATCGGCCTTTGGAGATGCGCTTGTGGGGGAACGACTGGGGGACCGCCAGCCCCGACGCGCCTGCGAGCTTGCCGATTGGCGATATCGCCTGGCTCTTTGACCGGAGCGTCGAGGATCAGTGGCAGAGCAACCTGCTTTACTTTGCTCAACCCGAGCTCACGCCCGAGGACTTCTCTGGCTCGGTGCGGCTGCGTGGACGCGTCCAGGGCGCCGAGGTGGCGCTGTGGGGATTTTATGGCTTTGACACCTTCCCTGAGTTCAAGATGGACCCGGACTTAGCGGCTGTGTTGAGCTTGATCACGATGATGGGCGAGACGCCGTTGATCGAGCAGTTGACCCCGGAGCGGCTCGAGGCGCTGGAGCGATTCCAAGGCAAGCTGATGCAGGCTCGCGCGCAGAACGACGGCTCCTCGCTCTTGACGAGTACGTTCCATCGACTCGCACAGCTCGGCGTTCAGGCGCGTCGATCCTTTGGGCCTTATGTCCTCGCCCTTGAGAGCGCATGGACGCCACGTTTTATGGGCGGGCGGACGCTTTTTGATCTGATGATGCAGCCCATCCCCGGGCTAGCGACGCTGCACACAGCCCTTCAGGTCGAGTATCAAAGCCCGCCCGGGCTTGTCGCCGTGCTCGGGGTCTCCGATTTTGCGGTCTTCGATGTACCCAACAAACCCTTGATGCTTCTCGATACAGGTTTTTTGAGCGCAACCGGGCAGCTCGAGCGTCCCTTGGACGTGGACAACGCCCACCTCGTGACGATTAACCTCGGGGTCAAGAGCACCCTTGCGGAGCGGTTTGAGGTCACGCTCGCGGGCGCACTGCACCCATTTGATGGGGACTGGCTTGCGCTGCCGTCGCTGGCTTGGCTGCTGGACGCCGAGCGCGAGCAGTTGGTGCTCGGCGCTGAGATCTTTGGCGGGTCAGCGCAGTCGATGTTCGGTCGCTACCGACACAACGACCGGGTCACGATCGGCTATAAGCGCAGCTACTAGTCGAGCCCTAGAGCCCACGCCGGACGGTGGTGATGAAGGCGGTCCCTTGCCGCCGCACGCCGCGGCAGCTGACGCAGGTCTGCTCGCTGCTGAGCGTGACCTCAAGGCCGTGTGGCTGGAGGACCCGCTCGAGGGTGTCTGCGATGATCTCTGCAGCCTCTTCTTGGAGGATGCGACGGCGCGTCGCTGCGTCGATGAGCCGAACCAAGCCTGAAGGCCCGGCGACGTGATGACGCGGCTGGTACGAGACGCTGGCTTCGCCGATAGCGAGCGTGAGGTGGTGGGGACACACGAGGGAGAAGCGGATCCCTGACATGGCGATCTCTTGGCGCTTGGTGGTCAGCTCGAGCGGCGATCCAAGCGCCTCGTCGAGGTCGAGCAACTCGCCACCGAGCAGCTCATCGCACCACGCCGAGGTGAGCCGCTCAGCCCAGCGGTCGAGCTGGGCGCCGGTTGGCGCCTCGCCAGGCAAGTCGCGCAACAGCTGGGCGAAGGCGGCGGTGATGGACGCTTTGTTCAACGAGCCCTCCTTGAATCACCCGAACGAAGCGGGCATGGGCACAATGGAACAAGGGAGCCGCAAAGCGCAAATTGATCGACGCGCATCTTCACTTGGATCGGTTTGATGATCCTATCTCCGCGCTGGCGCGGCTCCGCGAGGTCGGCCTCGAGACCGCCTTGATCCCCGGGGTGTGTGAGCCCTTTGCTCCGCCTCAAGGGCTCGAGGAACTCGACTATGCCTACGGTCAGCACCCGCTCTACGACCCTTCGCCGGGCTGGGTCGATCGACTCGAGCGGGCGATCGCGACCGATCGCCCGAGCGCACTCGGTGAGCTCGGTGTGGATCGTCAGGCTGGTCCGGATCAGCTCGAGGTCCTCGCCGCACAGCTGCAGCTCGGTCGCCGCGAGCGGCTCCCGCTGATCGTCCACCTCGTCGGCGACGGGGGCGCGTTGCTGGCGTCACTGCGTAGGCACACCAGCAGCGTCATGTTGCACCGCTGCAGCGGTCGACCGTCACGCTTTGAGGCGTGGTGGAAGGCCGGCGTGTACATCTCGGTCGGGCCGAAGGTCGGTGAGGACCTGCGATTGCTCAGCGCTGTCCCGGATCACTTGTTGTTGCTCGAGTCGGATGCGGAGCATGAGGGTCAACGGCCGTGGGATACACTGCCTGCGCTCTACGACGCGGCGGCGCGCGCCAAGAAGCGCGCTTCGGGCTCGATCAAGGCGCTCATTTCTGACAACTACCGGCGGTTTCTAAAGGGGGCGTGATGATCGAGGTCGAGACCAGCGTAAAGCGCAAGGCGACGGAGCAGCTTCGTTTTCATCGGGGCGAGCGCTTGCTCGGTTCACCCCTCGTCGAACAGCTCAAGACGAAGCATGTCATGGTCATCGGCTTGGGCGGGGTCGGTTCTTGGGCTGCCGAGATGCTGGTTCGCACGGGGGTCGGCCGAGTCAGCCTGGTCGATTTTGACAAGGTCTGCGTGACCAATACGAACCGTCAACTTCACGCCCGAAAAGGGACGATCGGCAAACACAAGGCGTCGGTGATGGCCGAGCGCTTACTGGCGATCAACCCGATCGCTCAAATCGACGCTCAGATACGATTCTACAACGAGGAATCAAGCGCTGATCTGCTCGACCTTAAGCCCGACTTGATCCTTGATGCGATCGATAACCTGACCGCCAAGTGCCACCTTCTTGCGCAGTGTAAACAACGTGAAATACCAGTGATTTCAAGCATGGGCGCGGCGGCTCGTCTAGACCCAACGCAGGTCCGAAAGGCTGACCTGTCTGAGACCCACACGGACCCGATGGCGCGCTCGATCCGAAAAATTTTGCGTAAGCTTTATGGGATTGAGTCGGGCATCTCATGCGTCTACTCGACGGAGAGCCCGAACGAACCTCAAAGCACCGAGACGCCGTTTGATGACGTCTGCGTCTGCCCGGCACCGGACGGTGCGTTTCGTGACCTCCACACCTGCGATCATCGCAACGTCGTGCTCGGCTCGGTCGGGTTCGTGACGGCAGCTTTTGGGATGGCGATGGTCGCGGGTGCGATTGATCACTTCCGCGACGCGCTTCACTGATTATATTTGTTTAGAAACCCCCTTCCAAAGAGGACAGCTCCATGACGCATCACAAGGTCATCATCGTTGGGTCAGGCCCTGCTGGTTTGACAGCCGCACTTTACGCTTCTCGCGCCAACCTCGCGCCGCATGTCTTGGACGGGATGCAGCCTGGTGGTCAGCTGACCATCACCACGGATGTCGAGAACTACCCCGGTTTTCCCGAAGGGGTCATGGGGCCTGAGCTGATGGATCGGTTCCGTAAGCAGGCGGAGCGCTTTGGAACCACCTTCGAGTTTGCCGAGGTCGCCTCGTGTGAGCTCGAGAGCCACCCCAAGAAGCTCCACTTCAGTGACGGCTCGAGCGCGACGTGCGACGCCTTGATCATCGCCTCCGGCGCGTCCGCACGCCTGCTCGGCCTCGAGAATGAGAGCAAGCTGATGGGGTATGGCGTCTCAGCCTGCGCAACCTGTGACGGCGCGTTCTTTCGCAACGCCAAGGTGGTGGTCGTCGGCGGCGGCGACACCGCCATGGAAGAGGCGTCTTTCCTGACCCGCTTTGCCAGCGAGGTGCACGTGATGCACCGGCGCGACAGCCTGCGCGCCTCGAAGCCCATGCAGGAGCGGGTGCTGAGTAACGAGAAGATCACGATGCACTGGAACAAGGTCGTCGTCGATTGCCTCGGCGAAGTCTCCGAAGGCGGCCTCAAGGGGATCGTCGTTGAAGATACGCAGACCGGGGATCGTGAGGAGTTCGCCTGTGAGGGCTTATTCATCGCAATTGGGCACACGCCGAACACCGCGTGGACCGGCGATGCGCTGCCGAAAGACGAGGCCGGCTACCTAGACCATCAGCCGGACAGCTCAAAGACGATCCACGAGGGCGTGTTCGTATGCGGCGACGCAACCGATCACGTCTACCGTCAGGCGATCACCGCGGCTGGGACGGGGTGCATGGCGGCGATCGATGCCGAGCGATGGCTCGAAAGCACCGGGCGCGGCTAGCCTACTTACCCAGGCAAAACTGACCAAAGAGCGCATCGAGCATGAGCTCGTCCGGCTCTTGCGTCCCCGTGAGCGCGGTGAGCTCATCGCAGGCGGCGCGCAGGTCGGCTGCGGCGAGCTCGGGCTGATCCTCCGTGAGCTGCTGCGCTGCGCCTGCAGCGTGGCTCGCTGCGCTGGCTAAGTGTTCGACCTGCCTACGTGAGGTCGCGACGCCGGTCTCGGAGTCGGCGATCGCCCCACCGAACAGCCGCTCGTCGAGCGTCGCAAGGAGCGCCTCGATCCCCTCGCCGCTGTGTGCCGAGACCGCAAAACCAGGCCCTCGGCCTACATCGCACTTGGTGTTAAGCAGGACCGCGCCCGCTGGAGCGTTCGCCGCTTGACCTGCTGGCGCACACCACAAAATCAGGTCAGCTTGCTGCTGTAAGGCTTGCGCCCGACGGATCCCAGCGGCTTCGACTTGATCCGCGGCCTCTCGCAGACCCGCCGAGTCGCGCAGGCGGATCCGCCCCGCCGGCAAGGTGAGCTCCACCTCGATCCAGTCTCGGGTGGTGCCGGCTTGGTCGCTAACCAGCGCCCGTTCATCACCGACGAGCGCATTAAACAGGCTTGATTTGCCTGCGTTGACGGGACCGGCGAGTAAGACGATGGGGTTCTCAAACAGGGGCAGCGATCGGGCGCCCGTCTGAGCGGCTCGCTCGAGCCGGTCGCTGGCTGCGCGCATCGCCTGGATGAGCGGTTTTCGGTCGTTGTCGCCAAGCTCTTCGGGGTCAAAGTCGAGCCAGCCCTCAACGTGAGCCCGCTGCTCGGTCAGGGTCCGCTCCATGGCTCGGGCAAAATGACTGAGTCGTCCCGCGACGCCGGCTTCGGATAAGCGGGCTGCTCGCTCGCTTGCGGCTTGGACCCGCGCAGCGATCGCTTCGGCTTCGACTAAATCGAGCTTACCGGAGAGGTAGGCGCGCCGGGTGAACTCGCCCGGCTCGGCGCGCCGCGCACCTTGACGTACGCAGGCTTCAATCGCCGCTTGAATCAGCCCAGGACCGCCGTGGAGGTGGAACTCGACGACGTCTTCGCCGGTAAAACTTCGCGGCGCAAAGAAGGCGACGGCGAGGCAGCGGTCGATGACGCCGCGTGCGTCTTTGAGTTGGACCAGCTCCATCAGACGATCACGGCGCAGCGACCGATCACCACACAGCGCACGACCGATCACCAGCGCGCTCGGACCACTGAGCCGAAGGACCGCAAGCGCGGCCGGGTCGGCGCCCGTTGCGCAAGCGACGATCGTGTTCATCGCCGCCGCCTCGCCCCGCCGAGCGCAAGCAGGAGCCACAGGCTAGGGTGAACCCCCGAGCAGCCCGAGGGGGGCGGTGCGCCGGCGAGCGGTTCGGTGGGTGGTGTCAGGGGCGTGGATGGCGGCTGGCTCGTCGTGGGCTGGACGGCTCGACCGAGTGGTCCCGGCAGCGCACCGGGCTCGCTGGCTTGCGCTGGGGCGGTGAGGTCGACGAGGTAGCGCCCTCGTCGCCCCTCGTGGCTAATCCATTCGACCTCAACGGGTTCATCACCGCCGGCGACGAGAAAGGGCTGAGTCCGCCAATCGATCCACGGCTGGCTGGAGGTCAACCGCAGACGTTGAACGCCGTCAGCGGGGGCTTCTACGAGGGCGGAGGGGGCCGGCTCGCCCGGTACCGGCGCGCTGAAATCGCCGCTGAGCGCCGGAAGCGTCCGCCCGATCGCTCGGTCAAGTCGGACCTTGCCCGCCCCCCAGGCGCCCTCAGGCCCGGCTTCGGTCTGTTCGTCCTGTGCGGCGTGTTCGATCAGCTGCGCGAGCGCCTGGTTGGCGCTCAACCCCGCTTGGACCAAGAGCGCGATCGCACCTGCCACGTGCGGTCCGGCGCCTGAGGTGCCGTTGAAGCTGCCGTAGCCTGCATGCCCGACCTGGTTGGCCGATGAGGGCCAGGTGGTTGAGGGGTTATCGGGAGCGGCTAGACCGTTGAGGGCTCGTCCGTCGCTGCGCGGCCCATGCCCAGAGTAACTGCGCAAGTCGCCGGTCGCTTCGCTCTCGAGCCCTCCTGCTCGATCGGCGCGCCCGGTGAAGGCGAAGACCGAGACGCCGTGGCCTGCATCGCCCGTTGCGGTCGAAGGCCAGGTCGCAGAGCTGGTTTTGGTCGAGAAGCCCTCGCCACGAAAATGCGCGCCACCGGTCCACGATGTTTTGTTGTCGCCGATGCGCAAGAGGAGCTCTGCGGGTTCGTCGGACGGGTTGACCAGCCGCATCGTCCAGGCGCGGTCAGGGAGCTGAGCCAGGCGACCTTGCCAACCCCACAGCACCCAGTCGAGTTTGTGCGTCCCTCGCTCGTTGGTGCGTTGTTCTGCGCTGATGCGCCGGCTTGGGTCGTCGAAATCTTGAGCCTGCAGCGCAGCAGTCGGCAGGCGCTCTTCACGCCCGTTACGCGGGGTCACGAAGGCCTGGACGGACTCCGAGCCGGTCCAGATCACCGAGCCATAAAGGACCTGAATCTGGCGCCTCGGTAAGAACAGAGTCAGCGTCTTGGTCTCGCCGGCGGCGAGGGTGAAGCGTGCAGAGCGGCGTGAGCTTGCGAGGTTACCTGCTGGGAGGACGTGCGGGATACCCAAGGTCTGGCTGTGACCGACCAAGCGCTCAACGATCGAGGAGCCGTCGCCATATTGATGCACCCAGGCGCCATATTCGTGCAGGACTAGATGCGCCTTCTCGGCGACCGCAAAGTGGATCGCGTCCACCAAGTTGTATCGGTTTCGGTGAAAATGCAGGATCGTCGCTCGAGGCGCGATACCGGCGAAGCGATGATGTGTGGGTCCGCCCGCGAGGATCCCCCAGACGCCGGTGCCGTGGAGGTCGCTGTCGTGAGGTGCTTGCGTCAGATCAACCCCGCGGCGATAGGTTCGGTCTGCGTTGCGATAGACATGGACGCGCGATCGGCGCAGCGGGATCAGTCGGTCTCGAGCCGAGAATTGACCGTCGCCGTCTCGATCGAGCATCGCAAAGAGGGGCTCGCCGAGCGCATCGGTCGCCTCACCTTCAGGCCGCGCGTCTGCGTCAAAGTCGCGCCGTCCGTTGCCGTTGACGTCGATGAACAACCAGTCGAGGTCGGGCTCGAGCCGGTCGAGCTCGGAGCCCTCGATGAGCCCGGCTCGCCAGTCATGGATTTTGCTGTGCAGGACGCGAAGGTGCTCGTTGTCGTCGACCACGCCATTGTCATTGAGATCAACACCGTCGCCCGGGCTCAGGTCGCCCGATTGATCGACGTCAAGAAAACCGATCGGCTCACCGGTCTCGAAAAACGCAGGGTGGTGATAGTCGAGCCCGACGTCGATGTTGACGACGCGCACGCCTTGACCGTGGAGGTTGCGATCGGGCGCATACAAGTTGGCGCTTCGGCGCGCCCGAAGGTGTTCGTTCGTTCGGTACAGCGGCGCGTGAATTTGAGCCGGCGTGTAGGTCTCGAGCCGGACCAGACCCGGGCTGCTTGCTAGCCGGTCGAGGTCGTCTGCGGCGACCCAGCCGCTGGCGAAGGGACCGACGAGCGGCATCGCCTCAACCCCGCCGCGTAAGCCGTTTTTGCGCAAGGCGCGCCAGAGTGATCGATCGGCGCGCTCGAGCTCGACCCAGACCGGAAGGCGTCGCGGGTCTAACCCGAGCAGCTCAGCGACGATGGGGTCGTGCGCCGCCGCCTTCAAACGCCAATCCACGCTCGGCGAAGCCAGGACCAAGGCGATGGTCAGGAGCAACGACTCAGCTCCGCAGACTGAGCGCGATGACCTGCACCGCCGCTGGCGTCACGCCCGAGATACGCGCCGCTTGCCCCAGGGTCTCGGGGCGCACGGCTTGGAGTCGCTCGATCGCCTCATTGGAGAGGCTCGGCCGGCCGCTGTAGTCAAAGTTTTGAGGTATGCGCACCCGGTCGAGGTCGCGCTGCGCCGCCAACCGCCTGCGCTCACGGGCGATGTAGCCGGCGTAGCGACCGGACGCGATCAGCTCGCCGCGGTCGCTGCCTGCAAGCCCGATATCGAGCTCATCCAGCAAGGCGTCGGCGTCTTCTTGAGGGCGCAGGAGACGGTCCCAGGCTGAGACGCCTTGGTGCCGATGGCTTTTTAAGCGGTCGCGCGCCTGCTCAAGGCGCTGGGCTCGCAGGCGGCGCGCCTCGAGGCGCTGGTCGCTGACCAAGCCCAGCTCTGCCGCCGGCTCAAGTAAGCGCAGCCAGGCGTTGCTCTCTCGCAGCTCGAGCCGATATTCGGCGCGGCTGGTGAGCATGCGATAGGGCTCTCGGCACCCGCGTGTGGTCAGGTCGTCGATCAGGACTCCCATATAAGCTTGGTCGCGTGCGAGGACGAACTCAGGCTCATCGTTCATGCGGCGCCACGCGTTCAGCGCCGCCCAAAAACCCTGCGCCGCCGCCTCTTCGTAACCCGAGGTGCCGTTGATCTGTCCCGCCAAGTAGAGCCCGGGGAGCTGCCGCACCATGAGGTGACGATCAAGCTGGATGGGATCGACTGCGTCGTAGGCGACGGCGTAGCCCCAGACCAGAACCTCTGCCCGCTCAAAGCCGGGCAGTCGCTTGAGCATCTCGGCTTGAACATTCTGCGGCAGGCTGGTGCTGAGACCGCCGAGGTACATCTGAGGGCTCTCGAGACCCTCTGGCTCGAGCCACAGCTGGTGGCTGTCGCGCTGACCGAAGCGAGCGATTTTGTCCTCAAAGCTTGGGCAGTAACGCGGCCCTTCAGCCTCGATGCTTCCCGAATACATGGGCGCTCGGTGCAGGTTGTCTCGGACGACGTCGTGCAGCTTGGGGTTGGTGCGCACGCCCCAGCAGTTAATGGTCTCGCTCGGGCCTTGCACGCCTGCGTCCGAGAACGGCGGCGTGTCGCTCTCGCTGTATTGCGGGTCGAGCTGGCTGTAGTCGATGCTGTCGCGATGGATTCGAGGACAGGTCCCCGTCTTGAGTCGCTGCAAGCGGAGTCCGAGCTGCCGGAGCTGCGCGGAGATCGAGCCGTCATCCACCTCGGTCTCGCCGTGGCGTCCCCCCGGTGTTTCGACGTCACCTCGGTGACAGATGGCGCCGAGGAAGGTGCCGGTGGTGAGGATGACGGCTTCGCTCGTGAGCCGCTGACCGTCTGCGAGTTCGACGCCGACGCAGCGACCGTTGTCGGTCAGAAAGCCGCAGACGCGCCCCTCGATCACCTCGAGACGGTCTTGGTTGAGGACCACCTCTTGCATCAGGGTGCGGTACAGCGGCCGGTCCACCTGGGCGCGCGTGCCGCGCACGGCGGGACCTCGGCTGCGGTTAAGGGTGTGGCGAAAGAGGGTCGTACGGTCCGTCATACGGCCGATCTCGCCGCCGAGGGCGTCGAGCTCTCGGATCAGGTGTCCCTTTGCGAGGCCGCCCATCGCCGGGTTGCAGCTCAACTCACCGATCCCCGAGGCCCGCAAGGTCACCAGCACGGTTCGGGCGCCCGAGCGCGCCGCCGCGAGCGCAGCCTCACAGCCGGCGTGACCTCCACCGATGACGATGATCTGTGCGTCCACGTGCTGCGCCTCGTTCAAGAAAGAGAAAGGGCGAGGAGACCCTCGCCCTTCCACCGTAGCGTGTTTTTTCCCTTAAGACTCGCGCAACTGCGCAGACTCTAAAAGGAGTAGCTGACGCTCCCTGAGAAGGAGCTGTAGTTGTTGCCTGGCGTCCGGAAGTCCCACCAAGGGAAGTTCGGCATCCACGACCCTTCAGCCGACTGCGTGACGTTGCCGTTCTCATCGACCGTGTCGTTGCTGCTCCAAAACAGCGCCGGCTGGGTGCTCGCCATCGACAGGCCGAGGCGGAGCTTCTTTGAGTAGCTGTAGCCGACGCTGAGGCTTCCCGAGGTCAGGTCCGAGCGCCCGATGCCGCCTTGGGCATAGGTCGAGGAGAACTCATCGATCGGTAGGCTGTAATCCTTGAAGGAGTTGATCAGCGCCAGCGAGGCGGTGGCTGAGAGCTTCTTCGAAGCCTTGTACGACAGCGCCGCTGAGGTGGTCAGGTTAAACCCGCCGTTGACACCCGCCACGCGGCAGCCCGTGACCTCACCGGCTCCGCTCGTGATGAGCTCATCGGCGCGGCAGATCTGGTTGTTCGGGGTCAAGGTGTTCCCGTTGCGGTCCACGAAGCTGCGCCCCTCAGAGACGGATACCGTGCGTGCGCGCTCGGTGTACAGGCTGCTCGAGACGCTCGAACCCAGGCTGAGGCTGAGTTTTTCGCCGAGCTTGCGGCTCGCCGACAAGCCGGCGCTCACGCCGGTGACCTTGCCCAAGAACCGGCTCACCTTGGAGACCGGGATACCCGCGCTTAGGCTCGTGCCGACGGAGAAACCCAGCGCCTTGAAGCCGAAGGGCAGGCCGAAGCGCAAGCCGATGTCTCCGTAGTTGAGCTCATGGTTGCGCATCGAGCCGCCTTGCGTGAGCTCCATGCTCCAGCTCTGGCTCGCAGAGACGCTGTAGCCCTTCCAGGGGAGCCGCCAGCTACCCGACAGCCCGAGGCTTTGGACGTAGCGTGCGTCACGGGCGTAGTAGTTCTGAACGAAGCTACCTTGACCCAGTGAGTGCCCCCAGCTGACCGAGCCCGAGAAGGGGAAGGCCCCCTTGGGCTGCGTGGTGATCGCCGGGTTGTCCGACGCTTGCGCTGCGGCACCAACGAGCAGAACTGATACTGAAAGCAACCGCAACATACAGACCCCTTAGTCGACGAGTACCCGATAGATGTCGCGGAAGCGTAAGGACCAGCTCACCGTGTCATCCAGTCGATTGTCGGCCGAGCGCTTGGCGTCTTGAGCGCAGAGCTGGCGAACGCATTGGTCTGCCAAGTCGAGCCCATCAACCGCTCGGTCCTCGGTGCAGTTATCGGGAACATCGTCCGCTGAACAGTCAAGATTTCGTCTTTCGATCTCTTCCTCAGCGTCGAGGAGGGCTTCGTTGGCTTCGATCCAGTCCGCCGAGGCGACCTGGCCGTCGCAGATCGTGCGCGTCGCCAGCGCGTTATCGCGCTCTTCGTCGGTGACGGCGCAGGGGCGCTCTTTGTCCGTGCTCGAGGCGTAGACAAAGCCGCTGCGCGGGTCGGCGAACTGAACCTGCTGGTGACCGTCTGCGATGCTGTGGTCTTCAGCCGAGCCGACGCGCCAGACGCGCATGCTCTCGATGAAGTCACGCTCCCAAGTCGAGGTGAAGAACTGCGCCCCAAAGATGGTCGTGTAGAGCTTGTTGGTGTAGTTGTTGTGGATCCGAACGGTCACACCATCTTCCCAGTCTTCACCGTCTTCGTTCGCCGTAGCAAACGGAGCGGCTGGGTTTCGCTCCCCGTCGATCTGCGCGCCCATCGTGATGCCTTGCCAGTCATAGATCGGCTTGCTGACCACCAGGTAGCACACGTCATCCTTCCCGTTCGAGCCGTAGCCGTTGACGCGCGCCGCTGCCGAGGCACAAGCCGCGGCGTCACCGCCGAGGTCGCGCCGGAACAACTTCGGCGCGTAGTCATTTTGGCGGTTGGTGATGATGCCGCTGTACAGGTTATCGAGCGGCTCGGGGAAGACGAGGTGGAAGGGAAGGTAGAAGCGCCGTTGATCGGCGGCCGATTCGGTCCCGAGCAGCGCCGCCGTGGCGTTTCCTTGGCTCAAAAGCGCCGCGTAGAAGTCCCAGAAGTGACCGGCTTCGAGCGGGCGCTCGTAGTAGTAGTAGCCGCCGTCGTAGTCGTAGTTCGAGAAGGCGCGCCGGCCAACGCCACGTGGGATCTGGAAGTCCGCGGTGACGGGCAGGTTGTTGACCTGACCGAGCGTGCTGCCGATCTCGAGCGGGTCGACGTCGAAGAGGTAGGCGTCTTCGCCGTTGTTGCTGACGTAGTAGGTGCCGTAGCGCGGCTTGGTCAGGATGTTACCGAACATGTTGACCGAGTTGAGCACGCCGACCTGCCACGGGTAGGTGATCAAGAGGTCGGTCTGATAGCGGCTAAAGAGCCACTGCTGGTACATCAACAGCATCATCGGGTAGGTCCGTGACAAGGCACGGTTCGCCGATGCGGTCGTGTTGAAGCTCACGCGGTCTCGCTTGTAGTTGTTGAACCAGTAGTAGTCTTCCCATTGGTTCATGGTCCGCTCGAGGATAGCGGCCGGGTCGGCCCCTTCGTCCCAGCGGTTGCAGTTGGCGACGCTACCGACCCACTCATCTGAGCAGAACATGTAGGGCACCATAACGCGTCGGTCTTCGTTGAGCGTCGCGGCTTCTTGACCGCAGTCGCGGCGGTTGTTGAAGCGGTGCAGTCGCTCCTCGGCGAGGTCGTCTTCGATGTCGCTAAAGTCGATCAACTCACGGTTGGCAGGCCCGAAGTTGGCGATGCCTGCCTCGACCGCTGCGTCCACTGCGGCGGCGGCGTTACCGCCTGAGGGTGCGGGGGACTCCGAGAAGATCAGCGGGAGCCAGCTGTAGTGAATCTTTTCAGTCAGCGCATCTTCTGCGGGGCTGATGCGGTCTTCAAAGCTAGGAAGACAGGAGTAGCTCGTCAGGCCGAGGGACCAAGGGTGCGAGCTGAGGATGGTCTCCGCCGAGCCCTTGAGCAAGTACTGGTTGTTCCGGCTGAGGTTCTTGAAGACCTCGACCTTGCCGGCGTAGCCAAAGAGGATGGCGGCTTCGTCGTACTTACCGATGCCGTGGACGTCCGAGTTGAAGGCTGCGCCATAGTCCATAATCGAGCTGTACTGGTACTCGGTGATGCCGCCTCGCTGACCGTCTTCGGCGCCGACGCCTTCCGCCTCATTCTGGCTGATGTTGCGCACCTGAAGCAGCTGGTTGAGCGTTAGCCCGTTGGCGTTGTGGATGTTGGTCCACGCATCCTTGAGCCCTTCCTTGCGCACGCGCCAGAAGTCGTCGTGGAAGTTCATGGCGTCATAGGAGCCTGAGAAGTTGTGACGCAGACCGATGGTGTGACCCACCTCGTGCTCCATCACCCCTTGGAAGATGCGCCCGCGCAGCTCTTGGTACATCTCGTCTTGGGCGTCCGGACGGTCTGCGTAGCGCGCCGCCATCTCCTTTGCGAGCCCGATCAACGAGGCGTCTTCGAAGTTGTCACGGGTCCAGATGGTCAATTCCGAAGCCACGGCGTTGATGTGCGCCCGCTCATTGACGGCGTCCATGTTCCCCGTCAGCAGATCCATCGCCTTGGTGCGCATGGAGTCGGTCACGGCGCCACCGGGCGTCAGGTCTGCGCCTGCGGCGGCAGCGAGCATCTCACCATTGACCAGCTCATCTGCCATCGGGTGCTCACGTAAGAAGCGCTTGAAGCGGCGGTGCCGCTGCTGCGTGATGTCGTCGTTGAGCTCGGCAGCCGGATTGGCTGAGATGCGGTCGATCCGCTCCATGATCTCGCGCCCTTTGGGCCCGATCGGACCCTCCGGATCGATCAAGCTCTCGTCGAACTCAGCGAGCGTGCGGTTGTGGGGGTCGGTGACGTGGCGCATGTTGCGCACCATGTCTTGAACATAGGCGCCGCTGCGGATGTCATCGATGGTGAGGTTGCCGTTGATGGCGTTGATCAGATCGAGCGCCGACTGCGCGTAGCTGTCGACCGCTGCGCCGTAAACCCAGGCGGTGCCGCTGATGGTCTCGCCGGTCTCAGGGTCTTGGTAGGACGGGCCATAGCCGAGCGGGCCGTCGTTTCGGTCATGCACCCAGTACATGGTGTTGTAGCGGAGGTCGCCAGGCATCGCCCGGGTCCCCGGTGCGCCACAGATCTCGTGGTAGTTGGTGTCAGCGCCGCGGTAGCGATCAGGCACTTCGGCGGGTACTGGGTTGTCACAGACGACGAACATATCGGGGATGCCAGCGCCTGCGTCGTCGGCCTCCCGAGCGGATTGGTAGCCGAGCGCAGCGGCTACGGTGCGGCGATAGGCGCCATTCCAGGAATCACCGACGCGGTAGGCGTACTCTTTGATCGCTTCCGGGAAGTACGGGGAGAGGTGATACGCGAGCGGTTTCGGCTCGCGGTCTTCGACCGGGATCTCAACGCGCCGGTAGGCGATCGTCTCATCTTGGTCGTTGGTGACGGCTTCGAGCTTGAAGCCGCCGTTGGCGTCACGTTCATAGGTCTGCTTCCAGATGTTGTGGATCGCCGCCATGCGGACGCGGCCGGTCTCGGTCAACCCGCGTCGTCGCTGGTGGCTGTAGCGCTCGACACGGAAGTAGCCGAACCGGCCCATCTTGTTGTCGTCGTAAAGGACCGGAGCAAAGTCACGAACGGGCTCCGTCTTCAGGAACGAGTAGCGCATGGCGACCTTGGCGGCGTCGCATGACGCCGTGTAGCTGAAGTAGCAGTAAGGGTAGCTCGCGCCGCTGGTCGTGCGAGCGTACATAGTCGCCGCCTGGCGGGTCGTGAAGTCAAAGTAGCTAACCTCCTGACCTTCAGCCGCCAGCCCGTTGGCGATCGCTTCGCCGGCTTGACTCAGGAAGCGGATCTTGTGGTCCGAGTTGGCAGACTCCGAGTCGTCGCCGTAGGTGTTGGCGAGCTCACCGTTGATGAACTGAACCGAAGGGCTGCCCCAGGCGACGCGCATGTAGTCACGCTGCCACCAGTCCCGATCGGTCATGTTCTCGGTCAGCACGTTCGATTGCTCACCGGTTTGGCTGTTGTAGCTGCGGATGATGTCAAAGTGGCCGGTGATCGGGAAGCTGATGATCATCGAGCCTTTGTATTCGTCGGGCAACCGGCCCCAGCGAGTACGGTAGCCGTCTTTGTTGAGCTGTGGCCCCTCGAGCGCCGAGCGCCGCATGCACTCATCATCGAAGCTCTCTTCGATGTTGATACGACCGTCCGCTTGCACCGTGGTGACGCGACGGCAGTCATCGATCTCTTGGTCCATGCCGATCACGGTCTCGTTGGTCGACCAGCCGCGCAGCTCCGACTCGGTGATCTCCCACCGAATCTTCGACATCCCAGTGGCGATCCCTTCAAACAAGCCTGCCATGTCCGGCGCGACCTCGGTCACGGTGCCGCGGAAATACCACGTGCCATTGAACATCGATTTGTGAACCTTGTTGGGGTAGGTGCGGTCGATATCCGTAATGTCTTGGGCGCAGGCTGTCGCCAGGCTGATCGCCGCAAAACCGAGAACAAAACGGCTGATGTTCATGGGTACTCCGTGTAAAATTTTTGCCACTTGCCGCCCACTGTTACTCTCCCGATCGGCGATGCGCAACGGCCATCGGTCAATACGCTGATGCGCGCTCACGTGCCGGGCACGCACGCGAGGCGTTGACGGCGGTTGGCATGGGCGCTTAGGCAGAGCCGTCAAGGAGTGATCATGAAACGATGGATGTGGTTAGCTTTTGCGTTGTCAGCGTGCGGTGAGGAGCCGCCTGACCTGAACGGTGATGGTCAGGCTGACGCTCCCGGTTCGGTGACGCAGATCGCGCCGGTTCACCCGGTCGCTTCGGTCAGCGGGTATGTGTATGATGTCGCCACCGGTCAGGCGATCGAGGGCGCGTCGGTCAGCCTGTTCGCATCGTCTGAGCACAGCGAAACGACGGGCGTCGACGGCTACGTCAATTTCTCGCGTATCGCCGCCGGCGGCACCGCGCTCTTTGCGGTCGCCGCAGAGGGCTACTTGTCGGCGAACGGAACGGTCGGGATCCCGTCGCAGTCTGGTGATTTCCCCTCGGCGAACAACCACGCCACGATGGGGCGCATCGGGTTGATGCGCGCGGCGCCGCTGACGACCAAGATGTTTGGCTCGGATCTGCAGGGTAAGGGCGGCGTGTTGATGAGTTTCACGGCGCCTTACAGCTTCGTCGTCAACGGTTCCTACCGCGGCGAGTTGGCGCTTCAGGCTACGAGCGAGGACGATGGGACGCTGCGCTTTGAGGGGGCGCCGAATCTGGCAGCGCTCGGTGCGGTGATCGCGGCGCGTGGCGGGAGCGCGAGCTTTCACGCGCACGCCGACGACTCGGGCGCGGGTGTCACGCTGACGCGCAGCTTCGCCGACATCGCAACCCAAGGGCGTCTCCCGCTCTTCGTGCGCCATGCGGACCAGCTGCTGCATACGATGGAGAGCGGCAACAGCCTGCGGCGGGTGCACTCGAACGTCCACGATTTAGTCCAGCGCCGACAGAGCGTCACCCCGATGAACGTGGCGACGCCGATGCGCATTTTGTTTGATCGCGCTGTCGATCCGGGCACTCTGCAGACCAAGCTCTTCAATGAGACGGGCGAGGCGGAGGTGGAGCTCGCTGCGGAGTTCTCAGCGGGTGGGCGCATGATCTCGCTGACGCCGGCGCTGGGTAGCTTGTCCCCATCGACCGAGTACAATCTCTACATCTCAGCGACGGCGCTCAATGGCGCCGAGACCTGGGCGGGCACCGCCAACATCCTGACCGCAGGGGACGCCACGGCGCCTTTTGGCGATGAGGACTACGCCGTCGAGTGGGATGATCGCAATCAGGACGGTGAGATCAACGGCGGCGATGACCTGTTCTTGAGCGCTGACTTGCCGATTGGGTTGCGGCGCAGCAACGGCACCTCGGGGCTAAGCAGCGCGCTGGCGCAGTTTGCGTTCGTCGCTGAGCTCGACCTCGAGAACTCGGTCTTTGGTGAGCTCGACTACACCGTCAACGAGGTGCCTTCGTTCCCGTCGGCGACGTTTGTCGAGCCGAACCCGGGTATGGGGATCGGATTCAGCGGCTACACCACGAAGATTCGCCTTCGGCTGCCGGGCGCCGCCTCGTTCAACCCGAACATGGGGATCTCGGTGCGGATCAAGCTGATGTTTGACAATCCCGAACTGGTCAACACCAGCAATCAGGTCCGCATGCCCGACGGCACGGCGCTGACCAACTACACGATCCGGCTGGCGCTCCCTTGAGGTTGGCGCTCATGCTCGCCTTGAGCCTCCCGACCCTGGGCTCCTCGTGTACGCAGCAAACCTGCAACGTATCTGAGGACTGTCCGGTGGGCGAAGTCTGTGGGCGGGGGCGGGTGTGCGCGCCGCGGCAGTGTGGGTTCGTGGTCGATGGAAGCATCGGAGACAGCTGCAGCCCGGGTTACCGATGCATCGAGGGGGTCTGCCAGCTTCAATCAGCCGATTATCTGGACGCCGCTGGCTTACCTGAAGGGGGCAACGCGCCCACCCAAGACAGCGGCGCGCCAGCTCCTGCCCCGGACACTGGAGCACCCGCTGGGGACGCAGGCGAAGCGCCAGTTGGTGACGCAGGATAGCGCGTCGTCAGCGGGCGGGTGTGACATGACGTGTTCCTTTCCCGGCCGCTCGCTCGCTTCGTTTGGACAGCGGCGCTGGGCGGTCTGGTTCATCGCGTGCTGGCTCAGCGCATGCTCGAGCCCGCAGTACCGTGCCTTGAACGGTTGGGCGGAGGCGCCGATTGAGCCGCCGCCGCGCTACGACGCGCTCGGCGCGCAGGCGCTGCTGACACCCAGCGTCGAGCAGTGGGCGCTCTACGAGGAGGTCAGCGCGCACGGGCGCGCCTTGTTGACCGCTGTCTTGTCCTCAAAGTCTGCGCAGGGTGATTGGTTGGTCGAACTCACGAGGCGCAGCCGCCGCAGAGCCACCCACACCGTGACCTCGGTGCTCAAGGGCGACGACCCCTTTCTTCGGCTGCGACTTGATGAATCGGCGCAATCCATCGCTGCCGTGCAGGTGCCTGCAGGTGTATTCATCGGGGCGTTGCGCCAGGGGGAGTCGATTTTTCATCCGCGCGTGCCGGTGAACGGTTTGGTGACCGGTCAAGACGCGGAAGGTCGGCGCTGGCGGCTCTTACGCTTCGGTTTAGGGCGTCCGCCGGCGCTTCGCTGACGCATTACCAGTGCTTGACCATGGGGATGTGGGTGGCTTCATCAAAGCCAGTCTCGAGCTCTTTTTGGTGGCATCGCTCGCAGAAGGCGGCGTTCCCTTGCCCGCGCTCGATCAGGCGCTTGTCGCCTGTTTTGGCATGCTCTTTCCCGGGACCATGGCAGCTCTCGCACTGCACATTTTTAAGGATCCCGACCGCGCGGGGGTCAGAGAAACCGCCCGGGTGCCGCCAACCAGCGGTGTGGCAGCCGATGCACTCCCGGTCCAAATGTTGCCCCCGATCGTAGAGGCTCTGGTAGGCGATGGCGTGTCGCGTGGCGCGCCAGGTAGCGACGATGTCGGCGTGACAGGTTGCGCAGGCTTCAAAGCCGGCAAAGTCTCCCTCGCCGCTGTATCCCGGAGGCGCCTCACCCCGCTCGCTCTCGAGCTTGCCGACGAAGTGGACATACGCTTTGACCCAGCCGGCGACCTCGGGGTCTTCGCTGCGCTCTTCGCCGAGCGCATCGACCCGGTAGCGAAACAGGTTACCGGCTTCAAACCGGTCCAGCTCAGCCTGTAGCTTCTGCGCCTCATCGCCGGTCGCTTTCGCCAGCTTGAACTTGAGCCGGCGCAGGGTCATGCCCCCCGCATAGGCGCCGTCGCCTTGGTGGGTCAGCTGCAGCTCGGCGACGTGCTTACCCTCTTTCGAGCTCCCAACGACCACCGCGCCGCCCGCCTGCTTGGGGATCAGGTGCAGGTGCTTGTCGGCGATGAGGACCGCCGCCAAGCCTTCTTCTTTTTCCGCCAGCCCCAACCCTGCGCTGCGGTCTAAGTGGGAGGCGATGATGGTGACGTCGACCTCGCCGGCCTGCGCCCGGACGCGGCGGATCGCGTCGAGTGGCGCGCGGCGCGTGAGCGTCGTTTGCGCCGGGACAAATCCGGCGATACCAATAATCAGGACTCGCTTACCGTGGCGCTCGAGGACCAGGTGTGTTGCGAAGGCTGGCTGGCCTGATGGGGTGAGTAGGTCTGCGGCAAGAACGGGCGTTTTGACGCCCTCGAGCAGTCTCTTGTAGCCCTCAAAACCAGCGGCAAAATCGGTCGGCCCGGGCACCATGAAGTCGAGCTTGAGCTTGCTCAGGCTGCGGCTTAAAATCGCCGCCCTGCGCGCCTGCTGCTCACGGAGGTTGTCCTCGATGTCGAGCGACTCGAAAAAGTAGTTGCCGAGGTCAAAGGCGATCAGGTCCGAGTTCTTTTGTCGTCGCTCCTCCAAGTAGCGGACATGGCGCGCAATGTGACCCATCGGGTTCTTTGGGCACCCGCAGGGCTCGACCTTGCCGAGGCGATCCCCGGTGTAGACCAAGGTGATCGGCTGAGCGGAGGCGGTAGCGAGCAGCAAGCTGAGGATCATGGTTCGGTGCGTTCAAGATCGATTCGTCGACGTTGCAGGCGCAGAATGCTCTGCGCGTGCTTTGCGGGCAAGCTCCTTGTCGCGGTTCGCCACAATGGATCGTCTGTTGGCAGGCGCTTGAGCGTGAGGCGCCACGCACTCAGGCGGAGCTCCGGGTCGAGGTCGTCTCGAAGCTGCTGCAGCGGTAGATTCGCCTGACAGCGCCACAGCAGCGCGAGCGCTCGCTGGCGCTGGGGTCTCGGCGCGCTCGCTAGCGTGGCGCGCAGCTGCGCCTCGGAGGCTGCGCAGGCTGCTGGCTGGATCGCTCGGGGTAGAGGGTGATGTCCGTGCACGAGCAGCGCTAGGTTCAATAAGAAAATCACGGCAGGACCCCCGCAGGATGCGCTCGCAGGACCATCCCTTGATGCTCTGTGAGCTGGTCTCGGCCGGAGCGGCTCAGGTGATGCATGAGGTTGTCCTCTGTCGCGCCCTCGGTGTCTTCGAGGGGGTCTTCAAAGCCTGCAGCCTCGCTCGTGTGAAAAAGCCCGAGGAAGTGACCGATCTCATGCGCCGCGGTCAGACCGAGGAGGTCGTCTTCGGGCGTATCGTCTGAGAAGCTCGTCGCCACGACCACCCCTGCGAAGCGCTCTCCTGCGCGCGGGTCACCCGGGATCGCAGCGCTGACGCCACCGACGGTCCCGAGCAGGTCATCGGCTGGCTCGAAGCGCTCGATCAAGAACAGGTTGATCCCATCAGATGTCGAGCTGCTCTGGAGCATCTCGAGGCTCTGATCGTCTCTAAGCGTTACGTCTTCGAGGACCTGAAAACCCTCGTCGAGCTCCCAATAATTGATCGGTGAGAGCTCGATGTTCGCCGGCGAGAAGATGGACTGAATGCGCTGCATCGCACGGCGTAAACGAGGGTGCGTCTGCGCATTGTCTCGCGTGATCCCGCCCGCCCCGGAGAGGTGGACGTTGAGCGGGATTCGAACTGCCGCCGGGCGTGCCGAGGCATGCTGTTCGATGCGGGTTAGGCGGACGCTGTGGGGTTCGGTTCGTGTGCTTCGAAGGCGCGCCGACCAGGTCCCCGGCGTGACCTTGAGCCTCGGGTCGTTGGGGACCAGCAGGCTCGCGCCCCCGTGGTCTCCAACGCTTCGGTTAGCTGAAAAGAACGGCGCCGCCGCAGCGCCGAGTCCGGAGGCGGCTTCGTCGCTGCTGGCGCGCGAGCGCACCAGCACGCCGTCCGGCCCTTCAAGCTCATCGATAAGGTATTCAGCGCCGGTGGCGCCCTCGATGTAGAGCGCAAAGCTCTTCGTCAGCGTGCCGACCTCAAATTGCCAGCGGATCAGCCCGGACTCGAGGTCGAGCGTGCGCTGCTCCGAGACGGAGCGCAGGTCGTCGACCGCCGCCGGCTGTGGCAGCGTCTCATGGTAGACCTGCCCTTCGCCGCTGCACGCGAGCATCGAGCCAACAAGACCGGTGAGTAAGGACCTCATGACGAGCACATCTTGCCAAAGGCGGGGCTGAGAGCCAATCACTGTGCGTCGGTCGATTGCCGAACCGTGACGGGAAATCCTGAAGTGCGCAGTGTGCGGGTGGTCATGCGCCGATTAGGCGTGCCAAAAAATCAAGAGTGGTCCGCGCTGGCCTCGATGGCATTTTTTGCGCTCTTTATCGGCGGCGTCGTGGGGACCAAAGCGGCGTCGAACGCACTCTTTTTGAGCCAGCATGACCCGCGCGTGCTCCCTGCGCTCTACGTGCTTAGCGCAGGGGCGGTCGCCTTTGGCTCCTATCTCTTGGCGCAGCCGCTGGCGCGCTATTCTGCCTATTCAGTCGGTCGTCAGGCGCTGCGTGTCAGCGCCGTGGTGCTCACGGTTCTAGGGGGCGTGGCGTATTTTGAGGCGCCGGGTATCGAGCCGCTGCTTTATGTCGTCGGTGAGACCTATACGACGATCCTGTCGATCTTGTTTTGGGGGACCCTGTCGGAGGTCTTTGACCTGCGAACGAGCAAGCGCATGCTCGGGATCATCGGCGCCTCGGGTATGGCGGGTTCGATCTTGGGCGGCGCGGCGGTCTCTCTTTTCTCAGGGGGCGTACACCCTTCTGTTCAGGTGGTGATCGCCGGCTTGTTGCTGTTTGCGTCGCAGCCCTTGTTTCGGGTGATCGGGCGCGGCGCAGGCGGGACCATGGTCCCGCGCACCACCGGGGGCCAAGCGCGGATCAACGCGGGGGTGTTGTACACGCGCGCCGAGCGTTACCCGAAGCTGCTTGGCGCTCTAGTCGTCTCGCTGTCCCTGCTCTCTGCGTTGATCGATTACCTGTTTCGCAGCGCGGTTGCGAACGTACGCGACGCCGAAGGCATGAACGCGCTGTTTGGCGCCTACAATGTAGACGCTGGGATCATTGCGCTTTTGTTCCAGTTGTTTCTGTCGCGCGTGCTGCTCAGCAGGATGGGGTTGTTCCCCTTTTTGATGTTGATCCCGATCGCCGTGGCGATCAGCGCCGCCGCCGCCATCGGGTTCTCAGGCTCGATCATGCCGCTGTACTCCCTTAAGGTCGTGCAATCTGTCGGTTCGTTCTCGGTGACGTCGGCTGCCGTTGCGCTTTTGTACAACCCGATCCCGGCGCCCTTGCGTGGGTCGCTGCGCGCGCTCCTCGATGGCACGGTCAAGAAGATCGGCAGCGCTATCTGTGGTTTGTTGCTCCTTGCGCTCGGTTGGTTTGCGCCGGCGGCGATTCACCCAACGACGGTGCTCGCCGTGGTCGGTCTGGTGGTGGTGATCATCCGCCTGCTGCGCTCCGACTACGCCGAGAGTCTGAACCGAAAGATCACCGGGCGCGTGCGGCGCGACAACGCGCCGCAGCCCGCTGGTTTTGAGGACGCCTCGACGCTCGGGATTTTGGTTCAGATGTTGTCTGATACGGACGCAAACAGGGTGCTCGGCGCGCTCAAGCTTTTGGCGGAGTCCAACTATGACCTCACAGCGCACCTCTCGACGCTGCTCGGGCATCGCGACGAGCGCGTGCGTCTGCGAGCTATCGAGTGGTCCTCACACCATCAGCGGCATCAGCTCTGGCCGATTTTGGAGCGGTTGGTTTTGGAGCATAGCGACCGCCGCACACGCGCCGCCGCAGCGCGTAGCTTGTTGCGCATCGACGCTCTGCGCAGCGCCGACCTGCTCGAGCCACTCGTCGTCGATGCGCAGACCGACCCAGCGCTTAGGAGCGCAGGCATCGAGGCGCTTTTTGCCTGCCCTGATCGCCGCGCTCGAGGGATCCATCTGGTGATGGCCTCTTTTGATTATATCCGCCAAGGAACGCCAGCTTATCGGCGAGAGTTTGCTCGTCTTTTGGGTAACCTTCCTAAGGGCGAGTGGTCTGAATTTTTGCTCGAGATGCTCGGCGATGATGAGCCGAGTGTGGTGCGTTTAGCGGCTCAGAGCTGTGGTCGGTTGCAGCTTGAAGAGGCGGTCCCCTTGTTAGCTCAGGCGCTTCGTCAGCACGCGGTGCGTCAGACGGCGCGTGATGCGCTTGCTGCCTATGGCGACGGCGTGATCGATCAGGCGGAGGCGTGGCTGAACGATCACGAGATTAGCCTGCGGCTGCGCCACGAGGTGCCACGGCTGTTGCGTATGATCGGGACGGCGCGCGCGGCGGACGTGATGCTGCGCTCCAACCCAGACGACGACCCCTTTTTACAGTTTCGTGTGGCGAGCGCGTTGTCACGCCTGGTGCATGCGCGCCCTTGGCTCGCCTCTCAGCTGGACGTCGCCTGGACCCACGCCGCGATCGAGCGACAGATTAAGCGCTTGTTCGCGCTGCGGCAGCAGTGGGCGGCGCTGGCGACCGATCCGCAGCGCTTTGACCTGCTCTATCGCGCCGTACAGAGCCGGCATGCTCAGGTGCTCGATATCTGTCTTAAATTGTTTGCGCTGCACGGTGACCGGAGCCTGATCGCAGCGGTGACGCGGGTGCTGGTGCACGGCAACCGCGCCTCGCGCGGCGACGCGCTTGAGCTCCTTGATGTGAGCCTCGGACACCACCCCTTGAAACGCATGTTGCTGACCGAGCTCGAGCGCGCCGAAGCCACGATCGAGCCGAGCGTCTCTCATGACGTGGCGCGTGAGATCGCCGAGGGGGGTGACCGCACGCTCGCCGCGGTGGCGGGGCGCTGCCTGAGCCGTTCGGGCTTGCCTCGACCGGCGCTGGACGCGAGCATCCTACCGGAGGACCGTATGTCCGATGAGCTGATCGATCGGATCTTTTTGCTGCAGCGCGTGGAGCTCTTTAGTGAGCTCAACATCGATGAGTTGGCGGCCATCGCCGATCTTGCGCGCCCTGAGCGCTACGAGCCTGGGCAAGCGATCTACCGAGAACATGACCCGTCCACGGCGCTGTTCGTGATCGTCTCAGGTGACGTGAGTTTTCACCGGGATGGGAACTATCTGCTCCGGCTTGGTGCCTTTGAGAGCTTTGGTCAGGTGGGCTTCTTGGATCGCAAGGCGCGCCCAGCCTCGGCGACGGCTGCGCGGCGCGGCGACGGTGTCGATCTGTTGGTGATCGATCGACAAGACTTCATGGACCTCGTGGCGGATCGCGTGGAGGTACTCAATGGAGTGTTTGCGGTCTTGACCCGTCGACTTCGTGAGGTCGTCGAGGCGACCAGCGGCGGGCGCGAGGACCTCGCCGCAGGGCAAACAGCGACCTTCCCGGCCGTGAAGCTGGGTCCATAAGGTCGCTCAGGCGCGTGTGGCGTCCATGAACTCGTGAATCTCTTGGACGGTGCGGGGGAGACCGTGGGTCAGATTTCTCGGCTCACCGGTCGTGACCGCAATGTCGTCCTCGATGCGCACCGCAATGCCTCTTAGCTCCGCCGGCGCGTCCGGTGCGTCCGGTGCGATGTAGATACCCGGCTCGACAGTGAGCACCATCCCAGGCTCGAAGGGGCGGCTGCGGTCTTTTCCGTACGAGCCGACGTCGTGGACGTCCATACCGATCCAGTGCCCGATCGAGTGCATATAGTAGGGTTTGTACGCTTGGGCTTCCATGAGCTCGTCGATCGATCGCTCGGTGTCGACGAGACCGAGCGCTTGCATCTCGCGCAAGAGCCCCTCGCAGGCGATGGTGTTGAGCTGCTTGAAGGTGGCGCCAGGGCGCACCGCCGCCACCACCTCTTGTTGCACCCTCAAGACCGCCTCGTAGACCTTTGCTTGCGCTTCAGTAAAGCGACCCGAAGCAGGCCAGGTGACCGTGATATCAGAGGCGTAGCCGGCGTACTCGCAGCCCGCATCGATCAGCAGCATGTCTCCTTCTTTGATCGTGTCGTTGTTCGTTTGGTAGTGCAGCACGCAGCCGTTGGCGCCGGCGGCGACGATGCTCGGGTAGGCGAAGCGCAGCGCCCCGGCCTGACGAAAAGAGCCTTCGATGAGCCCCTCGAGCGCGTACTCGGAGCTTCCGGGCACTCCTGCCGTCATCGCTGCGCGGTGCGCCGCCACTGAGATCTGACCGGCGCGCTCCATAAGGTCGAGCTCGTAGTCATCTTTGATCAGCCTGAGCTCATGGACGATCGAGCTTAGGCTGACGAAGGTCGTCGGACATTGCGCGCCGAGTCGAACTTTCGCCTGGACCCGACCGCGCCACTGCGCAACGCGCCGCTCAAACGCTTCGTTCTCGACCGGATAGATCAGCCGGGTGGCGCCGTCGATGAGCCCGGGCATCACGTCATCGATCTCGTCGAGCGAGTACGACGCGTCGGCTCGGTATTGGTCGCAGGCGCCTTGGGTGCCGCAGCGGTAGCCGTCCCAGACCTCACGCTCAGGGTCTTTGGGCAGGACAAAGAGGCTGAACTGGTTACCCTCGTCGGTTTTTCCGATGACGGCGACGGCGTCGGCTTCGAGGAAGCCGGTTAGGTAATAAAAGTCGCTGTCTTGGCGAAACCGGTGATGCACGTCGTTGTTGCGCGTCGTGTGCTTGGCAGCCGGCAAGAGGACCAGGTCGCCCGGCTGAAGCGCTGCGATGAGACGGTTTCGATGACGCTGCGCGGCGTCGATGGACATCAACATAGGGAAGCCTCCTGTACGGCGACGTGCGAGGCTGTTTAGTTTAGGCCCGCAACGGTCGTGAGCAGAGTGAAGTTAAAGAGCAGAATCATCAAGACCATGACGACCGACTGGCGCGCCGGGAGGCTGCCGATGCGGATCAAGAACCCAACCCAGAGCGACAGGCTCCAAAGGACCCCACTGATCAGGACCATCATCCCGATCGATAGACCGATGGAGCCACCGAGCGTCATCGCTAAGGCGCTGACGACGCCGCACAGGACCAGGGGAACCTGTCCAAAGGCCATGACCTTGAGCGCCGTTGACCAGGCGCTGGGATGACGCGCCATACCGAGCAAGCCCCACAAGGGAATAAACGAGAAAAAGACGCCGATTAAGCCGTCACCAATCGTTCGAAGCCAGGCGTCCAGGTGTTGGGGGCCGCGCAGCTGCTCGATCGCTTGGACGCGTGCCGCCGCCTTCTCGCCGACATCTCGGAGCGAACCAAGCGCTGGCTGCAGCGCGCAGAGCAGGCGCTGCTCGGGGGTGAGCATCGTGAGCGTACACATCTGCTCTTTTGCGACTCGCTGCCGTCTCGCCTCCGGTCCGCCTTGTTCATAAGCGCTCATCGCCTCTGAGACCTCGCGCAGGAGGCTAAGCTCTTGAGCACCAGCTTGCAGCATCGCTGCGCCGATCATCAGGAAGCTCATCTGCAGGACCACCTGACCGATCCAGGCCATGGAGAACACCCAGCGCAAACTTCGAAACATCGTCGCAAGCGGGACGCGATCGGGCGCAGCGAGACAAAACCAGAACACGCGATGCATCGGCTCGCCGAGGTTCCAGTCATGAGGCAGCGAAGGCTCTGGCGTTGATTCACTGGAGGGCTCATCGGGCTCTTGCGCGGCTGCAATGGGCTCCTCTGGCTCAGGGGGTGTCTCCGGGATCACTGAGTCCATCCCGACGGGCGCGCCGCACGCGGGGCACGACGCAACGACGGCCTCTTCTTCAACGAGGACCTGACCACAGGCGTTGCAGCGCCGGCGCGTCCAAGCCATCAGCGGTTTTCCGTCTGAACTGCGCGCTCGGCGAGGTCGACCGCGCCACGCCGCGCCAGCGCCTCTCCGGCGCTCGAGGGTTTGAGCTCGAGCGTGCCCCACCACGCCTTCGGGAGGCATTGGATCAAGCGCTGGTTGAGCGCGCCGAGGAGGTCGGGGCGGTTATCGAGGATCCCGCCGGTGGCGATGAGATGCGCCGGGTCAAGCGCTGCGATGACCGGCGCCAGCGTCTGCTCGGCTTGGTCGAGCCAGCGCGCCTTGAACGCCTCATCGTCGAGGTCGCCTGGGCGATGAAAAGCGCCGCCTAAGATGCCCTCGACGATGTCGACCTCGCTGTGCTCGGGGTAGCGTCTAGCCGCGCCGCGGAGGTGACCTACTTCGCCGGCGCGACGGTGGTGACCGCGCAGCAGCTGACCGCCGATGACCATACCGAGCGCAAAACCGCTGCCCGCGTTGATCACCATCAGGTCGCCTTGGCGCTGCGCTTCCGGGCTGAGGGCTTGCCATTCACCCCATGCGCGCGCATCGAGGTCGTTTTCGAGATGGCACCGCAGCCCGTGCGCCGCTGCGTAGTCTGCGAGCGCTTCAGCGCCCCAGCCGATGTTCGGGCCGGCGCTGATACCGCGCCCGTCGGCGTCAATCCAGCCAGCAAAGCTGATGGCGAGGCCACCAAAACCACCTTGTAGGGCGCGCTCGGCGAGGAGGTCCATGACCGCCGCCGCTGAGCGTTGCGCCATCCGTTCAGGCGGGAAGCCGTCGGCGCGAAGCCACGTCCCCCCGAGGTCGACACCGAGCCAGTTCAGAGCGTCTTCTCCAGAGCGACCAACTCGCGTTCAACGAGGGATTGAATGGCCTCGAGACGCTCCTCGCTCGGCGCCTCGAATCGGAGCACGAGGATCGGTTGAGTGTTGGAGGCGCGCACCAAGCCCCACGAGTCACCAAAGTCGATGCGTGCCCCGTCGACATCGTTGACGGGGTAGTGTGCGCTGAAGTGCTTAACCGCCGCCTCAACCAATGCGAATTTTTGCTCTTCGCTGGCACATTCTCGGCGGATCTCGGGGGTGGAGTAGAGCTCGGGGAGCCCGGCGAGGTGCGCGGACAAAGGTCGATCTTCCTGGGAGAGCAGCTCGAGCAGACGCCCGGCTGCGTAGATGGCGTCGTCAAAACCATAGAAGCGGTCAGCGAAGAAGATGTGTCCGCTCATCTCACCGGCGAGCAGCGCTCCGGTCTCCTTCATTTTGGCTTTGATCAGGCTGTGACCCGCTTTCCACATGACCGGGTCGCCGCCCGCCTCAGCGATCCCATCGTAGAGCAGCTTAGAGCATTTGACCTCGCCGATGATGGCGGCGCCGGGGCGCTCGCTCAGGATCGCGCGTGCGAACAAAAGGGTCAGTAGATCACCCCAGATCACCTGCCCGCGCTCGTCGACTGCCCCGATTCGGTCCACGTCGCCATCAAAAGCGATGCCCACGTCGGCTTGATGCTCAGCGACTGCGGCTTTGAGGTCGATCAGGTTGTGCTCGACGGTCGGGTCCGGGTGGTGGTTTGGAAAGGTGGCGTCGGCCTCACAGAACAGCTCGACCACTTCGGCACCCTGCGCTCGCAATACAGGGACGGCGAGCCCGCCGCATCCGTTGCCGGCATCAACGACGACCTTGAGCGGCCGGCTCAGCGGCGAGAGGCGCTCAAGCACGTCGCGCTCATAGGGCGTGATGGCGTCAAAGGGTTGGACCTCGCCTGCTTGATCGGGATGGTGGAAGTCGTTGGTTTGGATGCGCTCGTAGAGCCGCTGGATCCCGTCGCCATGAAGGCTCCCGGGCCCCACCATGATCTTAAAGCCGTTGTACTCTGGCGGGTTGTGCGAGCCCGTCACCATGACGCCGCCGCCGAGCTCGCCGTGGACCACGGCGTGGTAGAGGTGCGGACTAGCGACCTGGCCGATGTGGCGGACCGTCACACCCGCTGCGCAGAGCCCCGCGATCAGCGCCTCCGCGAGCACGGGGCCGCTGGCGCGTGCGTCGTGACCGACCGCTGCCGTCGTCCCGCCTTTCGCGATGATTTCGCTGCCGATCGCTCGACCGAGGAGCGTGGCGAGGGTTGGCGTGAGGTCGATGTCGACCAAGCCGCGCACGTCGTAGGCTCGGAATACATGATGAGGGATGGTCATTTCAGGTCCTCTCGACCCTCGTCGACCAGCGCCGACAAGAGCTCTTTGACACGTTGGCTGGACCGGCGCGGCAGCACAAGCACGGCATCTTTCGTCGCTGAGATGACGTAGCCTTCGAGGTCGGCGGCGGCGACGGTGATGCCTGGCTCGGCGTCCACGACGCAATTCGTGCAGTCGATCAGGAGCGCTTCGCCCTTCGTTGCGTTTCCGCTGTCATCGCAGGGGCGAACATCACCGAGCGCATCCCAGCTTCCGACATCGCTCCAGCCGAAGCGACCGGGTACCGCCCAGACGTCCGCTGCGTTCTCCATGACGCCGTAGTCGATGCTGATGGCGCGACAGTTCGCGTAATGTTCGCTCAGCGTCGCCTCGTAGGCAGGGGTGCCGATCGCTTCGCCGATCGCTTTGAGCGCAGCGCCCGTCTCCGGCATCTGCCGCTCGATCTCGTCGAGCAGCGTCTGCGCACGCGCCACGAACATCCCTGCGTTCCACAGGTACCCACCGCTGGTCAGCATCTGCGTCGCCTCAAGCGCGCCGGGCTTCTCGATAAAGGCGCGCAAGGGGACCCCGCGGTCGTCCTCCTCACCGTCGAGCTGGAGGTAACCGTAGCCGGTCGAAGGGTGCGTCGGGACAATGCCGATGGTGACGATGCGGCCTGAGACGCGCGCCAACTCGAAGGCTCGCTCGAGCGTCGAGCGAAAGATCGGCTCATCGGTGATCCAGTGGTCGGCCGGCAAGATCGCGACCATCGCCGAAGGGTCGCGGTGCACCAGCCACTGACAAGCCAGCCCGATGCACGGCGCCGTGTTGCGCCCCTCTGGCTCTGCGATGAAGCGGTCACCCATGACCCCAAACGCTTTCTCTGCTTCGTCGCGTTGGTCGGCGCCAGCGACGATGTGGACTTGCTCTTCCGGCAGCAGCCCTTCGAGCCGCTCAGCGCTGGCGCGCAGGAGGCTGCGCTCATCGACGAGCGGGAGGAACTGTTTCGGGCGTTCGCGGCGCCCGAGCGGCCACAGGCGCGTGCCGGCGCCTCCGGCCATGATCACAGCGTGGCGATTGTTCATACGTTCTTTTCCATTTCAATCAGTGTGTTGACGAAGAAACCGGTCAAACCCCAGATCGTTTCCCCTTCAAGTTGCCAGAAGTGCATGGGGTAGTTCCGCTCACCCCAGGTCTCACGTCGGTATCCCCTGCGCTCGGTCAGGTCCTCCCAAGAGACGGAGAACACCCGAGCGACCTCCCGTTGATCGGCGACAGGCTCGACCGGCGTGAGCAGCTTGCCGACGAAAGGTGACACGACCGTGCCAAAGATGCTTTTGACGTCGTCGAGCCCGCCGAGGAGCTCGATGGCGTCCGATGGGACCCCGATCTCTTCCTCGCACTCTCGCAGAGCAGCCTCTTCGGGGGATTCGTCCGGGTTGAGATGCCCGCCAGGAAACGCAACCTGACCGCTGTGGTCGTCACCGAGCTCAGCGCGCCGAATAAACCAGAGCCTCAGCCCTTCGTGGTGCGGGTCAAACAAGGCGAGCACCGCGGCGCGGCGCGCGCCCGCTTGAGCCTCGTGTTGTCGGCGGGCTCGGGAGAGCCCAGCTTGCAGTCGCGCCAGGCTCATGGCGACAGCCCGATAGCCAAGGCGCCGACGACCGCACAGTAGGGGGCGAACGCGGCAAACCGACGCGCCTGGACGAGGGCGACGAGCCAGCGCAGCGCGAGGTAACCGCTGACGCAGGCGACGACAAAGCCGATGAGCGCAGGCAGCAGGTCAAGCGCTCCGAGCCCATCGCGCAGCTTAAGGATCGCCGCGCCGGCGATAGCCGGTATCGAGATCAGGAAGCTAAAGCGCGCCGCATGAAGGGTGCTCACCCCGAGCAAAAGCGCCAGCGCGATCGTTGCGCCCGAGCGCGAGATGCCCGGCGTAATCGCCATCGCTTGCGCGAGCCCGATCGCGAGCGCCATCCACCAAGTCAGCGCCCGCTCAGCCGGTCGAATCCAGTGCGTAGCGAGCAAAAGACAGGCGGTGACACACAGGGCGACACCGACCGCTTGGGGGCGCTGCGCGAGCGCCTCAAATTGATCTTTGAGCACGAGCCCGATGATCGCCGTGGGGAGCGTCGCCAAGATCACCAAAGCGCCGAGGCGCACCTCGGGGTCCCTGCGAAACCCCTCGACGGGCTGCCGAATCGCTCGAGGGATCGCAGCGATCAACCCCGAGACGTCCGCTCGATAATAGTAGATGACCGCCGCGAGGGTAGCGAGATGCAAGAGCAGCTCAAAAATGAGACCGGTGCTCGGCAGGCCGATCAAAAAGCCTGCTAACACCAAGTGCCCTGAGCTCGATACGGGCAAAAACTCGGTCAGCCCTTGGATCAGACCGAGCAGCGCCGCCCAGACGATGTCCACCTAGTTGAGCGCGGCCACCAACGCCTCAGCTCGATCGGTGGCTTCCCAGGTAAACAGACCGTTCTCGGCTTGGCGACCGAAGTGTCCGTAGGCAGCCGTCGGGCTGTAGATCGGACGCAGCAGGTCGAGATCTCGAATGATCGCCGCAGGCGTCAGTTCGAACACAGAGCGCACCGCCCGCTCCAGCGCGTCAGCGCTCGCCGAGCCAGTGCCGAAGTGGTCGACGAAGACGCTCACGGGCTCGGCGACACCGATGGCGTAAGCGAGCTGCACCTCACAGCGTTTGGCGAGCCCTGCTGCGACCACATTTTTGGCGATGTAGCGCGCCATGTAGGCTGCCGAGCGGTCGACCTTACTCGGGTCTTTGCCCGAGAACGCGCCGCCCCCGTGTCGGCCGACTCCGCCGTAGGTGTCGACGATGATTTTACGACCTGTCAGGCCGGCGTCACCCTTCGGGCCGCCGATCACGAAGCGCCCGGTTGGGTTGACGTGGATGGTGGTGTCCGCCGTCAGCAAACCCGCCGGAAGGCTCGGTTTGATCAGCTCTTCGATCACCGCCTCTCGGATCTCGCTAAGCGTGACCTCTTCGGTGTGCTGCGTGGAGATCACGACCGTATCGATCCCCGTGATCTGACCCCCTTCGTAAGCGCAGGTGACCTGGCTCTTGGCGTCGGGGCGGAGCCACGGCAGCTGCCCCGATTTACGCAGCGCCGTGAGGCCCTCCATCAAGCGGTGGCTGTAGTGAACCGGCGCCGGCATCAGCGTGTCCGTCTCGTCGCACGCATAGCCGAACATCAGCCCTTGGTCGCCCGCTCCCTGTTCGGTGTGCAAACCGCGCCCGCTGTCGACGCCTTGAGCGATGTCATCGCTCTGCGCATCGAGCGTGGTCAGCACGGCGCAGCCTTCGGCGTCGAAACCGAGCGCTGGGTCGTTGTAGCCGATCTGGCGGATCGTCTCGCGTACGACCTCTGGAAGGTTGACATAGGCTGAGGTGGTCACCTCACCCGCGAGGCAGACCATGCCCGTCGTCACCAACGTCTCACAGGCGACACGAGCGTTCGGGTCCTGCGTCAACATGGCGTCTAAGACTGCGTCCGAGATTTGGTCGGACACCTTGTCTGGGTGTCCTTCTCCGACGGACTCACTTGTGAAAAGATGCTTGCGGGTCATGCACCCTCCTGAAATGCAAGGGTAGCCCCCGTAACGGCGCGACCACACGCCGTCAACGGCAACTGGAGGCGGTCATGGAGAATCGAGCCCTCTTGCTCATTTTAGATGGTTTCGGCCTGCGCGAGGCCGCTGAGGACAATGCGATCCACCTCGCCGGGATGCCTCGGTATCATGATTGGCGTAATCAAGGGGTCTGCAGCCGGATTTTCACCTCCGGCGCGCATGTCGGGTTGCCCGATGGCCAGATGGGTAACTCTGAGGTCGGTCACGTCAACATTGGCGCAGGCCGCGTAGTGAAACAAACCTTGGTGCGGATCTCGGACGCGGTGGCTCAGAATCAGCTGCCGCATCATCCTCATGTGCAGCGGCTTGCGCAGCGGCTTGAGCCGGGTAACTGCCTCCATTTGGTGGGGTTGGTGAGTGACGGCGGCGTGCACAGCGCCATGGCTCACCTCAAAGAGGCGGTTCGTACCGCTCAGCGTCTAGGGGTCGAGCGGATCGCTTTTCATGCGCTGACGGACGGTCGCGACACCCCCCCCGATTCAGCGAAGCGTTACCTCGATGAGCTGTCAGAGGTGCTCGTCGATGGCGCCTTTCTCGCAACCGTAGGCGGGCGTTACTTTGCGATGGACCGCGACCGTCGCTGGGATCGCGTTGCGCGCGCCTGGGAGGTGATCGTCGAAGGGCGCGGGCCGCGCGCAGAGTCGATCGATGCGGCGCGCGAGCGCGCCTACGCGACAGGACAGACCCATGAATTCATCGAACCGGTTGTGCTCGAGGCTGCGCCGATCCTCGATGGCGACGCCGTCTGGTTCCTCAACTTTCGAGCGGACCGAATGCGCCAATTTGCCGGCGCCCTGACCCGCCCTGATGAGGAAGGGTGTTTTGCGCGCAGGCTGCCGGCTTTATCAGCCTGCGTGAGCATGATTCGGTATCGGCAAGACCTCGAAGTTGACGTGCTCTTTGACGCAGAGGTCCCGTCTCAGACCATCGGTGAACTCGTCTCCGAGCGAGGCTTGGAGCAGCTGCGTATCGCCGAGACGGAGAAGTATGGGCACGTCACGTACTTCTTCAACGGCGGCAGCGAGCAGGTCTTTGATGGCGAGCGGCGCGTTCTCATCGATAGCCCGCGCGACGTCGCCACGTATGATCTCAAACCCCAGATGAGCGCGCCTGAGGTCACGGATCGATTGATCGAAGCGCTCGATGCGCAGCGGTATCACCTTCTGGTCTGTAACTTCGCCAACCCAGATATGGTGGGTCACACAGGCAATCTCGAGGCGGCCGTCGAGGCGATGCGTGCGCTCGATCAATGCCTTGACCGCGTCCTTAGGGCTGCCCAGAGGGGGGGGTACGGGGTGATGATCACGGCCGATCACGGCAACATCGAGCAGATGCTTACCGACGAGGGCAAGCCCCACACGCAGCACACGACGGGTCCGGTGCCTCTGGTGCTAATCGGCATGGGCGCCGCCGCCGTACGCGATGGCGCCTTGTGTGATCTGGCGCCGACGTTGCTCGATTACATGGCGATCCCTCAACCCGACGAGATGACCGGTCAGTCCTTGCTGGAGCGGGTTTGATCGACGCGCTGATCCCTCATGGCACCTGCTGGCATTGCGATGAGGTGGAGGCGGATCAGAACCCTTGGATCTGCCAAGGTTGCTGGGTCTCGGTTCGACGGATCGAAGCGCTTGAAGCCGGCGAGCACACCACGGCGTTGTACCGCTACCAAGGCGCGCTCGAGACCTTACTCGCACGCGCTAAGCGTCCGCTGGAGCCGGCGATCTATCGCCTCCTACTCGGGGTCGATTTTGAGCTGCCGAAGGGTGCGCTTTATGTCCCTGTTCCGACGCCTTGGCACCGCCGTTTTCGGCGCCGGGGCTGTCAGACGACCTGCATCGCTGAAGCCCTCGCTAAGCGGTTTGGCGGGTCGGTTCAGCACGCGCTCACGCGAGGGCGTTTTGCCAAGCGGCAGGCGCGTCTCGACGCCGCGTCGCGTCGCGCGTTGCCCGAAGACAGCTTTCGTTTGCGAACGCCGGTCCCCGACGCAGCGTATGTGGTCTTGGTCGATGATGTGGTGACGACCGGAACGACCTTGCGGCGCGCAGCGAAAGCGCTTGGGCGTGAGGATGTGCACCGGTTCGCGCTCGCAAAAGTCCTGTAGTGTTCGGGTTTTCGTTGCGCCTAACCGCAGCATGTGTCACACGCTCGGCGCCCTAAGGGTTGAGAGTATGACGGACGATCAGCGCAGCGAACTACCGGCTCAGGCAGACATACCGACTCGGTATGGTGCCCTGCGTTTGCATGTCGTGACTGACGCCCAGGGTAAAGAGCACGTCGCGGCGGTCGCCGGCGACGTCGCCGGACAGCGGCGCGTCTTGTGTCGCATCCACTCTGAGTGTCTAACCTCGGAGATTATGGGGAGTTTGCGGTGTGACTGCCGTGAGCAGCTCGAGGCGGCGTTAACCCGTATCGGTCAAGAGGGCGGCGTAGTGATCTATCTGCGCCAAGAGGGGCGCGGGATCGGTCTCGCCAACAAAATTCGAGCCTATGCGCTGCAGAATGAAGGCGTCGACACCGTCGACGCGAACCGACTGCTCGGCCTGCCCGATGACCTCAGGAGTTACGAAATAGCGGGTGAGATCCTGCGCAAGCTCGGGGTCGAATCGGTCCGTATGATGACGAATAACCCACTGAAAATAGAGGGTTTAGCAAGCTCGGGTGTCCCCGTTGAGGGGCACGAGCCGCTGCTTTGTGATGTCCACGGCCTGGCGCATGGATACCTTGAGGTCAAACGGGACCGGATGGGGCACCTCATCCCCGGCGCCTGGAAGCCACCAAAGACCGCCTAAAAGGGCTGCCTTGTTGCGTGTCCATGATCGCGATGCGGGGTGGTTTCCTCCCTTTACACGCGTGCGCGTGCGCGCTAGGCTCATGCGCTATCACGTGAGAGCGATCTGATGGAAACTCAAGAGCAAGCCAGCTACGGCGCTGATTCAATCAAGGTCCTTGAAGGGCTCGAGGCGGTCCGAAAGCGTCCGGGGATGTACATCGGCGACACGGACGATGGCAGCGGTCTGCACCACATGTGCTTTGAGGTCGTGGATAACTCGGTCGATGAAGCGCTCGCTGGTCACGCCTCGCGTGTCGAGGTCGAGCTGGGCTTAGACGGAAGCTGTCGTGTCAAAGATGATGGGCGTGGTATCCCGGTCGCCATGCACGAGCAGGGCGTGAGCGCCGCTGAGGTCATCATGACCAAGCTGCACGCTGGCGGTAAGTTTGATCAGAACTCGTACAAGGTCTCCGGCGGCCTGCACGGCGTCGGCGTCTCTGTCGTCAACGCGCTCAGCAAGCAGCTGACGTTGACGGTCTGGCGTGATGGCGGCGTGTGGCGTCAGCAGTACGCCCAAGGTGACCCCGTTGCGCCACTTGAGCGCATCGGCGACTGTGATCCGGAGACCACCGGGACTGAGATCTCCTTCATCCCGGATCATGAGATCTTCTCAGACACCAACTTCAAGTTCGAGATCCTCGGTGGTCGCTTGCGGGAGCAGGCGTTCTTGAACAAGGGCGTGCTGATCCATTTGGTGGACCGTCGGACGGAGAAAGAGACCGAGTTTCACTACGAGGGCGGGATTATCGAGTACGTCCACCACATCAATGAGGGGCAAGAGGCGCTGCACCCCGACGTGATCCATGTCGAAGGCGATTATTACTCCAAAGAGAACGACGTCACGATCCACGCTGAGATCGCGATGCAGTGGACGCACATCTACCGAGAGCAGATCGATTGCTTCACCAACAACATCGCCAACAAAGATGGTGGGACCCATATGGCTGGGTTTCGCGGCGCGTTGACGCGCTCGGTGAACAAGTACATTTCGGCGAACTCGTTGGCGCCGAAGGGCGGAAAAACCGACCTGAGTGGGGAGGACGTTCGCGAGGGGCTGACCGCGGTGATTTCGGTCAAGATGCCCGACCCGAAGTTTAGCTCTCAGACCAAGTCCAAGCTGGTCTCTTCGGACGCCAAGTCGGCTGTCGAGAGCATCCTAGGGGAGGCGCTCGGGGAGTTCTTCGCCGAGAACCCGCGCACCGCCAAGGGTGTGATCATGAAGGCGATCGAGGCGAGCCGGGCGCGAGAAGCGGCGCGGCGCGCTCGTGACCTGACGCGCCGGAAAGGCGCGCTCGAGTCCATGAGCTTGCCCGGCAAGCTCGCAGATTGCCAAGAGAAGGACCCGTCGAAGTCCGAGATTTTCCTCGTCGAGGGCGACTCTGCAGGTGGCTCAGCGAAGTCGGCGCGCGACCGAAGAGGTCAGGCGATTTTGCCGCTTCGTGGGAAGATCCTGAACGTCGAGAAGGCGCGGATCGACCGGATGCTGGGCTCAGAGGAGATCGTGACGTTGATCACGGCCCTCGGCACGGGGATCGGTTCGGACGAGTTTGATCTCGCAAAGCTGCGCTACCACAGGGTCATCATCATGACGGACGCCGACGTGGACGGGAGTCACATCTCGACGTTGTTGCTGACGTTCTTCTTCCGGCAGATGCGTCCGCTGGTCGAGCATGGGCACCTGTACTTGGCGCAGCCGCCTCTCTACAAGGTGAGCAAAGGTAAGCGTGCGACCTACCTCGATGATGAGGATGCGCTCGAGGAGTACCTCACGACGATGGGCTGCGAGAACTATCGCCTCAAGCTTGACGACGGGAGCGAGTTGGTCGATCAGCCGCTCAAATCGGCGTGTCGGAGCTTGTCGGGGTTCCGGCAGGACATCGGTCGGTTGGGGCGGCGCTGGGATGCGCGGGTGGTCGAGTCGGCGCTACGAGCCGGCGCGGGTCAGCCCGGTATGCTCGACGACGTGGACCAACTCGACCAGCTGCAAGGGGCGATCTGTCAGCAGATTGAGACGCTGTTCCCCGAGATCTGTCCGGTCGAGAGCTTCATCGATGAGGTCCCTGTCTTTGGCGACCCAAGCGTTGATGAAGAGGGGAATTTCGTACCCGGCGATCAGGTCGGTACGCGCACGGAGCTGCGGATCTCGACGCGCCACAACGGGGCGGTAGTCGACACCGTGATCGACAGTGACATGCGTCAACATCAAAGCTGGATTGAGGGCGCCCGGCTCTGGTCTTTGTTGCGCTCGAGCGATCAGCCGGCGGTCGGGGTCTCGCCGAAAGGTGAAGAGACCAGCTACGGCAGCGGCATCGCAGCGCTGGATGACCTGCTCAGCGGGGCGCGAAAAGGCGTGAGTCTGCAGCGCTACAAAGGGCTAGGTGAGATGAACCCAGAGCAGCTCTGGGAGACCACCATGGACTACGAGGCGCGCAAGCTCGTGCGCGTCCAGATCGCCGATATTGAGGAGGCGAACAAAGTCTTCTCGACGCTCATGGGTGACCAGGTTGAGCCTCGTCGTGAGTTCATCGAGGCGAACGCGCTCGACGTCGACAACATCGACGTCTAACGCGCTGGAGCTATCGTTTCCGGTACGCTGACCGAGCGCTTCTGCGAGACGCTACTCGCTGGCGATCTGCGTCAGGAAGCGCAGGCGTGGTGATCAAAGGGGCAGTGCCGACAGGCGTTGCCGCAACAGGACCCGCGCTGGGTGTGACCTAGCGTCGTGGTGACCCAGTACCCCGAGCGCGGGTCGATGTAGCCGTGACGCCCTTGCGCCACCGCCTCATCATGAAGCCGCTGGATGCTCTCTGGGGTCATGCTTCAGCGGGGTCATCGTCTGCGTCACCTGCGCCATCGACGGCTGATTCAGCGGCGGCGATCGCCGCTTCGTCGACCTCTTCGCCAGCGTCATCAAGCCCCTCATGCTGCGCCTCTTCGAGCTCCTCTTCGAGCTGCTTGAGTCCCACCGCGCGCACGACCTGCATGCCGGCGCCGAGGTCGATGAGTCGCACACCTTGAGTGTTTCGTCCGATGCGGCTGATTTGATCCATCCCGGTCCGCATGATGACCCCGCCCGATGTCACCATCATGAGCTCTCGGTCGTCGCTCGCAGCCAGGATGCCGACGAGGTCTCCGTTGCGCTTGCTGCATTGGATGGTGATCAACCCTTTGCCGGCGCGTCGCTGCACCCGGTACTCATCCAGCGCCGTGCGTTTTCCGTAGCCGTTCTCGGTGATGCTCAAGAGATCTTCCGTCGACTCGGCGTCGATCACGACCGCTCCGACCACTTGATCCCCGGCGTTCAGGGAGATGCCGCGCACGCCGCGCGAGCCACGTCCCATCGAGCGCACATCGGACTCTTTAAAGCGCACCGCCATGCCGTTCGCTGTCGCTAGAATGATGTGATCCGAGCCGTGACTCATACGCACGAACTTCAAGCGGTCGCCATCTTCAACAACGAGCGCCTTGAGACCGACTGAGCGGGGTCGAGCGTACGCCATCAGCGGGGTCTTTTTGATGCGTCCTCGCTCGGTCACGGTGATCAGGAAGCGGTCCTCTTGGAACTTGTGGACTGGCAGGATCGCGCAGATTTGCTCGTCTTGTCCCATGTGCTCGAGCAGGTTGACGATCGGTCGGCCCTTGGCGTTCGCGCCGGACTCGGGAAGCTGATGAACCTTGATCTGATAGCACACCCCGCGCGTCGTAAAGACCAGGAGGCGGCTGTGGTTCTTGGCGACGAAGAGGTGCTCGACGGCGTCCTCTTCTTTAGTGCTCATGCCGGTCTTACCACGACCTCCTCGGCGCTGCGTTCGGTAGGTGTCGAGGGCGGTTCGTTTGATGTAACCAGCGCCTGAGACCGTCACCACCATCGGGTGGTTCGGGATGAGGTCTTCGGCGTTAAAGTCTTTCGAGATCTCTTGGATCTCGGTGCGGCGTGCGTCGCCAAACTCGTCGAGCACCAGCCTGAGATCGTCTTTGATGACCCCAAGCAGCTCGCGGACATCGCCGAGAATCTGCAGCAGGCGCTCGATCGTCGCCCGGATCTCTTCGAGCTCGTCCAGGATTTTTTCTCGCTCTAAGCCTGTCAGGCGCTGGAGGCGCATCTCGAGGATCGCCTTCGCCTGAAGGTGCGTGAGGGCGAAGCGATCTTGCAGCCCGGCGCTCGCCTCTTCAGTCGTCCGGCTCGCCCGGATCAGGGCGATGACCTCGTCGATGTTGTCGAGGGCGATCACAAAGCCCTCGAGGATGTGCTCACGCTCACGCGCCTTGCGCAGCTCGAAGCGACAGCGACGGCTGACGACGTCGCGGCGGTGCGCGATGAAGGCGTCGATCAGGTCGGTGAGGGTACAGATCTTTGGTCGCCCTTGGTCGATCCCAAGCAAGGTCATCCCGAAGCTGCTTTGAAGGCGCGTCTGCTTGAAGAGCGCGTTGAGGACGACCTCCTTGATGGCGTCGCGCTTGAGCTCGATGACCAGACGCATCCCTTTCCGATCGCTCTCATCACGCAGATCGGAGATACCCAGGATCTTCTTGTCTTTGACCAGCCCAGCGATGCGCTCGATCTCGCGCGCCTTGTTGACCTGGTAGGGCAGCTCATCGATGACGATGCGCCAGCGGTCGTTCGGCATGGGTTCGAAGTCGGCTCGGGCGCGCACATGGACGATCCCACGCCCGGTCCGGTACGCTTGCTGAGCACCTGACGCGCTGCACAGGATCCCGCCGGTGGGGAAATCGGGCGCTGGCACGTGGGCGATCAGCTCGTCGACGCTGCATTGGGGGTTGTCGATCCGGTGCAGCGTGGCGTTGATCACTTCGGTCATGTTGTGGGGTGGGATGCGCGTCGCCATCCCGACCGCGATGCCTTCAGAGCCGTTGACGAGCAGGTTCGGAAAGCGGGCGGGGAGAACGAGCGGCTCTTGGAGGCTCTCGTCGTAGTTCGGGCCGTAATCGACGGTCTCTTTGTCGATATCGGACATCAGGTAGCTAGCGAGCTTGGTCATCCGAGCTTCGGTGTAACGCATCGCAGCGGCGGAGTCGCCGTCCACCGAGCCGAAGTTGCCTTGGCCGTCGACCAACAGGTAGCGCAGCGAGAAGCTCTGGGCCATGCGCACGAGCGTATCGTAGACCGCCGAGTCGCCGTGCGGGTGATACTTACCGATGACGTCACCGACGACGCGCGCCGACTTTTTGTACGGGCGGTTCCAGGTGTTGCTGAGGTCTTGCATGGCGTAGAGGACGCGTCGGTGCACCGGCTTGAGCCCGTCTCGGATGTCCGGCAGCGCTCGACCTACGATCACCGACATCGAATATTCGAGATAGGACTTCCGCATCTCGTCTTCGATGGTGACCATGCTGACGCGCCCGTGATCGCCGCTGTCGCCTTGATCCGATGCGGCGGGAGGATCAGACTGGCCGCCATCGCCCTGCGCGATGGGTTGCTCGTTGTCGTGTTCGGTGATGTCGTCGCTCATCGGATTCTCCACAAACTCGAAATACCTTCTAGAATAAGCCGTTCAAAGGTCAAGGGGTTTCGCGCACGCGAGAGCGCACGCGCGCGAGCGACATCCGGCACCGGTCGATGTTGCGGGCGCTGGCTGGCTGCTCTAAGAGCCCTCATGAAACGGACAAGGGGGCGCTCATGGCTCTGGATGAACGCGTCGTTCGCGACGCCCTAAAGACGGTCAATGACCCTGAAATTGGTAAGGATTTAGTGACGCTCAATATGGTGGGCGAGGTCCAGGTTGAGGGCGCTTTCGTCCGTGCCGTCATCAATTTGACGACCCCCGCCTGCCCGCTCAAGGGCAAGATCCAAGGCGATATCGAGCAGGCCTTAACGGGGGTCGGAGCCGAGCGCGTGGAGATCGAGTGGGGTGTTCAGATGGCCGGGCAGCGCCATGAGCAGCAGAGCCTGGTCCCAGGGATCAAGTATGTGATCGCCGTCGGCGCCGGTAAGGGTGGCGTGGGGAAATCGACGGTTGCGGTCAACCTCGCGGCGGGGCTGAGCCGTTCAGGTGCGCGCGTCGGTCTCCTCGATGCCGACATCTACGGCCCGTCGATCCCGACGATGCTGGGGCTCAACGAAAAGCCGCAAGCGGGCGCAGACAAGAAGATCCTGCCGATGCGAGCGCACGGCATGAAGGTGATCTCGATGGGATCCTTCGTCGATGACACGGCTGCGCTGGTGTGGCGAGGACCTATGCTCAACAACGCGCTGCGGCAGTTTTTCGGTGACGTACGGTGGGGCGAGCTCGACTATTTAGTCGTCGATTTACCGCCGGGAACGGGCGATGTCCCGCTGAGTATTGCGCAGATGGTGACCGTCGGCGCAGCGGTGATCGTGACGACTCCTCAGGACGTTGCGGTGGCCGATGTGCTGCGCGCAAAAACGATGTTCGATACGCTCAAGATACCGGTTGCGGGGTTGATCGAGAACATGGCGGGCTTTACCCCGCCGGGCGGCGGCGACCCGATCCCGGTGTTTGGTGAGGGCGGCGGGCGGAAGGCGTCTGAGCGCCTCGAGGTGCCGATGTTGGGTCAATTGCCGATCGAGCCGCGCCTATCGAGCCAAGGCGATGAGGGGACCCCGATGGTCCTTGCGGATCCACAGAGCGCCATTGCGCTCAAGCTGCTCGAGGTGGCGCAGAACGTGGCGGGGCGGCTCAGTGTGCTCGCCCTTGAGCGGCAGGCGCAAGCGCAGGCTGGGAGCATCCAGGTCGAGCGCCGCTAGCGGTAGTCATGGCTCGCAACGGGCTCGATCGCGGCGTCGAGTTCGGGGATCCAGAGGCGGTGCACGATCAGATGAGTGATCTCCTGCTCGCGCTGCACGCGTCCCGACGCAGCGAGCACGGAAGCGCCCTTGAGCGTGACCTGAAAGCGCTCGGCGACCTTTTTCCAGATCACCAAGTTAACGAAGCCGTCCTCGTCTTCGAGGGTCACGAAGGTCACCCCTGAGGCGGTGCTCGGGCGCTGGCGGCAGATTACTAAACCGACACAGCTGGCGCGGCTTTGATGGCGGCAGCGTGTGAGTTGAGACGAGCTCATAAACCCCTTTTGGTCGCAGGCTCGCCGAAGCAGGGCAAAGGGATGCCCTCTCGTGCTGTGGGCGGTTCGTCGCTGGTCCCACACGATGCGCTCAAGCTCGCTGAGGTAAGCGAATGAGGAGCTCGCGTTGTGTTCGGCGAGCATCAGCGGTTCATGACGCACGAGACCCGGCTCCATGATCTGCCACAGGACGTCTCGCCGTGAGCCGAACATATGAAAGGCGCCCGCCTCAGCCAGCGCTTCGAGGGCGGGGCGAGCGAGCTGTAGGCGGCGAGCGAATACGCCGAGCGCTTCGTTGCTTTCGGGGCGAGGTGGTGGGTCGAGTTTTGATTTTTGCTGCGAGCCGAGCCCTTTGATTGACCGGAACCCCATACGGATCGCAAGCCGGCCTTCGGCGAGCTCAAGCGTGCTCTCCCAGGTTGAGAAACGGACATCGATGGGGAGCACGGTGACGCCCTCGCGTTGTGCGCCGTAGACGAGGGTCGACACGCTATAAAAACCCATCGGTTGTGCGTTGATCAGCGCCGCGTAGAAGTGCGCTGGGAAATGCCTTTTGAGAAAGGCTGTGGCGTAGCTGATGAGCGCAAAGCTTGCTGCGTGGCTCTCTGGAAAGCCGTACTCTCCAAAACCCTTGATCTGCTCGTACACGCGTTCGGCGAACTGTTCTGAGATACCCTTTGATTTCATACGCTCGATGAGGCGGTGCTCGTGCCCCTCCATGCGACCGGTTTGCTTCCACGCGCCCATGTCGCGCCGGAGCTGATCGGCCTCGCCGGGGGTGTAGTCAGCAGCGACCATCGCGATCCGCATCACCTGCTCTTGAAACAGGGGTACACCGAGGGTGCGCTCGAGGATGGGCTCGAGGCTGGGGTGCGGATAGACCACGGCCTCTTCGCCGTTTCTGCGCCTGAGATAAGGGTGGACCATGTCCCCAGAGATCGGTCCGGGGCGAACGATCGCAATTTGCACGACCAGATCATAAAATCGTTGGGGCCTGAGCCGCGGGAGCATGTTCATCTGTGCGCGCGACTCGACCTGAAAAACGCCGAGTGAGTCCCCGCAACTGAGCATGGTATAGGTCGCCTCGTCATCGGCCGGGATGCGCGCGAGCAGGTCGTGGTCACTCGCGTCGCGCAGCGCCACCATCGAGGGCGGGGGGTGGCGCCTGAGCAGCTCAAAACAGCGCTGTAATTGGCTGAGCATCCCAAGCCCGAGCAGGTCGACTTTGAAGAGGCTGAGCGTCTCGACGTCCTCCTTGTCCCATTGGATCACGGTGCGCCCTGGCATCGCCGCGGGGAGCACGGGGACGAAGGTGTCGATGGGCTCATGCCCTAAGAGAAAACCGCCAGGATGTGTCGATCGGTGTCGGGGGGTGCCGAGCATCTGCTCGGCGATCTCGATCCAGGTTTGGTAGGTGGGTTGGGCTGGGTCGAGCCCAGCGGTCTCAAGGAGATCGGGTGACAAGGTGCGCAGCGAGCGGTGGGTCAGCTTCGTGACTTTTTTAATGTCTTTTATATCAATTTTAAGCGCTTTGCCTGCGTCATTTAATGCTGATTTAGCGCGATAACGTATGTTTACGGACACCATCGCTGCGTGGCGTCTACCGTACTTTGAGTAGACGTATTGGATCACCTCTTCGCGGCGCTCGTGGGCTATATCGAGGTCGATGTCGGGTGGCTCGCTGCGTTCTCGGGATAAAAACCGCTCAAACAACAGCTGGTGCTTCATGGGGTCCACCGCGGTGATCTCGAGGCAGTAACACAGTGCTGAATTCGCCGCCGATCCTCGTCCTTGGCATAAAATACCCTGCGCTTGGCAGAATTGAACGATGTCGTGCATCGTTAAAAAATAGCCGGTATAATCGAGTTCTTGAACGAGTTCGAGCTCCTTGGCGAGCTGCGCTTGAACCGCATCGGGCACCGGACCTCGGTAGCGTTTTTGGCCTCCGACCTGCGCAAGATGAGCGAGGTGATCGATGCCGCGAACCCCTTGGGGCAGCCGCTCGCACGGATATCGATACCGCAAAGCGAACAGATCAAAGGAGCAGGCTTGTGCGATGGCGAAGCTGCGCTCAATCCACTCTGGTTTTCCTTGAAAGCGCGCCGCGAAGGTCTCGGGTGACGCCAGCGCGTGGTCTGCGTTTCGTCTTAAGTTGAGGCCTGCATCATCGAGCGTCGAGTTGAACCGGGTGCAGCTCAGGATATCGCAGAGCCGGCGCCTGCTCGGGTGGTGGTAGAGGTGTTCGTTAGCGGCGACCAGGGGCAGTTGAAACGCCTGGGCGCGCGCCGCGAGCAGTCGGCGCTGCTGCACCTCTGCGGGGTAGCGGTGATCGCTGATCCGAACAAAGAGGCGGTCCGCAAACGACGCCTTGAGTTGATCGACCGTGCGCGAGCAGACCTCGGGCTCTGCGCCAAACCAGCCATCCGCCCCACCGATCAGCGCAAAACAGCCCTGCGCAGCCCGGTACAGGTCGTCCATGGTCAGCGCGGAGCTCGCCTCTTGGCTCGGCGCTCTGCTGAGCAGTTGCGTCAGGTTTCCATAGCCCAAGCGATCCTTTGCGATCAGGGTGATGCGCCGTTGCGCGGTGAGGCGGACCTCGGCGCCATAGAGGAGCTTGAGACCGAGCTTTCGTGCGTGCGCAGCCGCTCTAGGGGCTCCGGCCAAGCTGTCCCGGTCCGTTAGCGCAAGCGCTTGTAGACCGAGTTCGTGGGCGCGGGTGACCAGCTCTTCAGGGGCGGAGGCGCCCTCAAGTAAGGAGAAGTGGCTCTTGCACCACAGCGGCACGTACGGCTTCATCAGGCGACCCATCCGATCAGAGACCAGCTGCCCGCTTGTGGGTCATGTAGGACCCAAAAAACCTCTCCGCTGTCGACCTTTAGGAGGTACTCTTCCTCTCGGCGCTCGCTCGACCACCAGCGCTGCAGCAGCGGGAAGGGACCTCCGATCTCGAGCACCCGCTTGCCGAGCACCGACCACGCCCCTGCGGGCGGCGGGGGCGCAAGTGCTTGCGGTGTTTGAAGCTGCCTACGGACCCATGATGGGCGCGGCTTGAGCGGTTGAACAGTAGGCCAGCCGCTGTCATGACGCTGCCAGTTTGTACCCTCTTGTGGGTGGTGCTCGGCGCAGGCCTGGGCGATAAAAAGACAGTCTTCACCGAGCTCTGCTCGGATGCGATCGAGCGCCTCATCGCTCTGACGCTGATCTCGTCGACCGATCTCAAAGAGGTGAAGCTGTTGTGCGTCTGCCGGGGCGCTCTGGAGCTCAAGGTCTGCGCTGATGATCGCCGAATGAAGCGCTGAGTTTTCGAGCTTGAGTCGGAGCAACTCAACGAGCCATTGGGCGTCAAGGCTCGGGCGCGCAGGGCGAACAGCGTAGCGGATGCGCTCGCCATCATCGCAGGCGCAAGAGATCAGCATGGCGCGACAGGCGAGACCTTGGCTTGCGAGCTCTTCAAGCGCCTCTTCAAGAGGTGCGGCGATCACAAACAGCAGCGCCTCGCGGCGCGTCAGCGCATGCTCGATCAGCAGCGTGCGCGAGCAGCTAGGCGGTGGGGTGGCGATCCGCCACGGTGGGTTGGCGCCAGCGAGGAGCCTGAGGCGGATTTTGAGTGGGGCTCCATAGCGCGCCTCCAGATCGTCCTGGGAGACTTTACCGAGTGATCTTAGGTGGGTGACACCCAGTCGCTCTAAGCTTTTGACGGTCGCCTCTTCGAGGTTGAGCGCCGCAATGGGGAGTCCGCTTAGCGCACCGTTTTGCTGCCTGCGGTCGAGGTGGAGCGTATGGGTTACAGGGAGTCGCTGGGCAAGCAGCGCCGCCGCGTAGGGCGCGCAGCCCCACACCGCCGAAGGTAAATAACCTGCGCGTCTTAGCTCCGTGATGAGCCTGCGGATAAAGGCTGCGGTGGATAATCCCTTAATGGGCTCACCCGCCGTCTCAACCCAGAAAACATGAGGCAGTTCTTGCCAGTGCGCGACCAGCGGGCTGAAGGTGTGAAGCCGAGCGATGAGCTCATCGCGCTCAAGGACATCATCGGCAAAACTAAGGGCAACCGGGGACATCATGATAGGGTTCGCTGTGGTTCCAGAGCGCTGGGTTGAGGCGGTCTTTGAGCGCGCGGATATGTTGCGCTTTGTGTTCGTTAGGAGCGGCGCGAGCAACCAGCGAAAAAGCGTGAGTTGTATGCGCTTGATCGCTCAGGATCACAGCGGACATGTGGTGTCGCTGTGCGTGATTTGCGAGGCGTTTTAAAGCGCCCTTCGAGGGGAGCGAGCGGCTGTCGATGATGACCAGCCCGACGCCGCCGGTTCGAGCTAAGAGGTCCGCTGCGCGGGCGAGCTGTGGGTGCTCCTTGAGGCGAATGAGCATCAGGCTGTCTAGCGCAACCCCTGACGCTTGAAGGTCTGGAGCAAAGGGCTCAAACCCTTTCTCTACAATCCAGGCGCAGGGCTCTTTGTGTTGTTGCGCTTGGGCTATGAGCTGTACTGCGGCGCTGACGCGCCCTGTGCCCGTGAACAGAGCCAGGCGGCCGAGCAGCCCTTGGTATGTCCAAGGAGCCTCTTGAGGGCGGGGCGCGGGCGTCAGCTCGCTACCTCTTTGCAGCCCTGCCTTGAGGAGGCTGAGCGGGAGCGCTGCGTTAGACATCGGTACTCGGGACGCCTTCAAGGTAGCGGTGGATCTCACTGACGACACCGAGCAGTCTTAGGTTTCTATCGTTTGTCTCTATTGTTGGAAAATTGGGGTTTTCTGGCACAAGTTTGATACTTTTCGGTGTTATTTTGATCCTTTTGACGGTTGCCTCGTCGTCGATCATCGCCACGACGATCGCTCCGTTGGGGGCGACCGAGGTGCGACGCACCAGCAGCAGATCGCCAGGGTGAATCCCTGCGTTGATCATGCTCTCTCCCTCGACCCGCAGGAGAAAGTGCTCGTCATGAACGTTGCGAACAGGGAGCTCAAGGAAACCTTCTGGATCCTCGAGCGCGGTGGTCAGATCGCCTGCTTGAACGGCGCCGAGGATGGGGAGCGCCCTGCGCTTGATGTAGCGCTGTTTCGGGAGCCCGTAACCGCGCGAGCGACCGGATACCTGGAGCAGCTCGCCTGCTTCGACGAGCGCTTTGAGGTGTTGTCTCGCGCTCTCGACCGCCGCAAATCCAAAGGCCTCTTGGACCTCGCGTATCGTCGGAGGCTGACCTTCAAGGATTCGACGCTTGACGTAGCTGAGGATGCGTTTGCGAAGGTGGGCGGTAGAGGCGCGCATGAAGACTCCAGACAGGTGTCTTGTAAACCAGACATTTGTCTGTTTCAAGTTGCACCCTAAAGAAAATCGATTAGACTACCGATAACAGGGACGAGAGGAGCATGGCTGATTGCAGCGAAACGGCACCCTTGAGGGAAACCCAAGCTCGCAAAGTTACTGACCTAAACGCCTGACGGCGCACGGTTTGAAGAACCACCGAACGGATCAACGCAACCGGCCAACAAACCCAACAAAGCAACGCCGCAGCGCATTGCTTGAGAGGAGGCCGGGATGAACGCTCTGTTTCAACGATTGATCGCTTCAGTGTCTAAGCGCAAATGGTTTGCGGGACGCTATCGGATGAAGCGTCGTCTCGGCTCTGGCGGGATGGCCGAGGTCTGGCTCGCGGAACGCGATGACGGCAAGTTGGTGGCGATTAAGCGGATCCTTTCCCATCTAAGTGATGACCCGTCGGTGCGCCTGTGTTTTGGTGATGAGGCGCGCCTAGGCCGGCTCTTAAGGCACCGCGGCTTGGTACGCCAGCTCGACCACGGCTACGTCGACGAGGCGCCTTACATCGTCCTTGATTACATCGACGGCTTGAGCTTGCGCCAGCTCGCTGAGCGCGCCCACGGGGCGGGCACGACGTTGCCCTTGGGCTTGTGTTTGCGGCTCGCCGCCGAGGTCGCTGAGGCGCTTCATTACGCTCATCGAGCCAAGGACGCCCAGGGGCGCCCGTTGCACCTGGTTCATCGCGACATCAGCCCCGACAATATTTTACTCGATGAGCACGGACGCGCGCATTTGGGTGACTTTGGCGTCGCCAAGGCAGACTGCAACCAACGCATCACCGCCAACGGGAGCTTGTGCGGCAAACTAGCCTATATGGCGCCGCAGCAAGCGTCAGCTGAGCGGGTCGATCATCGCGCCGATCAGTTCAGCTTGGCGGTCGTCTTGTTCGAGCTGTTAGCCTGTCGGCGTCTGCTCGCTGACACGACGCCGGCGCGCACCCTCGGCCGCGTCTTGTACACCGAATTACCGAGCATCACTGAGGTGACCATCGGGCTCCCTTCGCCGCTTGTCGATGTGCTCGATCAAGCGCTCAGCCGAGATCCTGATGCGCGCTATGAGCACTGCGGCGCGTTCGCCGAGGCGCTGCGCGCGATCGGTCGACGTTTCGATCCGTGTGAGGATGAGAGTTATGAAGCGTTTCTCGCGTACTTGAGCGCTCAAGGGGGCGAGCCAGAGCCGTTACCCCTCGCTGCTCGCCTTCGCCGCCGTGTCCGCGTTCGGCGCTGGGTGCCGCTCGGTGATCACACCGAGCTCGGCTTCGTGACCTAGCGCCTCAATTGTTGCGGGGTGGCTTGCCCTTTGAGCAGGCGCGGGGGCTCTTCGGGCGCTAAGCTCTCTTCCACAAGGCGCGCCAGGTCTTCCGGGTCAGCGATGCCGCACAAGATGGTGTCCGCTGCGCCGATCTGTTGGTTTGCGCGTCGCTCCTCGATCGGTTCACGCCGGACGATGGCGTTGGGGCCGACGGGGCACATGCCGAGGCAAGGGCCGGTTCGCCAAGCGCAGCCGTCGAGAAGTTCATGCGCATGCCCTGGGAGTTGACCTTGGTGTGTGGTCCCGCAGGACGGCCCCTCACAGATCAGGACATACCCACGCTTGTCGCCTCGGTCCTGCTGCGGCATCGTACCTCCATCAGGCGATCGTTCTCGTGCTTTGTGTGTTAGTCCAAAGCGCGCTGAAAGGACAGCAATCGCTAAGTGAAAGGTGACGGTTTGACCACAGACCCATTCTCAATCGACGACGCAACGGCTCAGCGTCTCCTCAGCGTCGCGCTGGGGCGCGGCGGCGACGACGCCGACCTGTTTTTTGAGGCGACCAGCGCCTTCTCCCTCGTGTTTGAGGGCGGCAAGGTTCGGCAACTCAGCCGCCACATCGACAAGGGCGTCGGCGTGCGCGTCTTACGGGGTGACGCCAGCGGCTTCGCCTACACGGAAGAGCTGACCGAGGAGTCGATTCGGCGAGCGTGCCGTACCGCCGCCTGCATCGCCACCGGGGAGGCGCAGGTGTCAGCCCAAGCGGTGCAGCCTAAGGCCGCTGCGCACGACCGCTACCACGCCGAGTCTTTGCTGGTCGACCGAAGCTTCAAAGAGCGGATGGAGTTGGTCCGGCGCGCCGACGCCGCGGCGCGCGCTGCCGACCCGCGGGTCAAACAGGTCGAGGTGATGGTCGCTGAGTCGACGCGCACGATCCGCATCGTCCGAGCCGATGGCCTGCGCGTCGATGACCACCAGCCGATGTTGCGGTTCTCGATCCAGGTGGTCGTCGATGACGGAACTCAGCAGCAGCGCGCCATGGAGAGCGGCGGCGGGCGAAAGGGTGTCGAGTATTTCGACGAGGTCAGCCCGGAGCTTCACGCTCAGCGCGCGGTTCAAACTGCGCTGACGCTCCTCGACGCCGTCGCCGCCCCAGCCGGTGAGTTCCCAGTGGTCCTGAAAGCCGGCGACTCAGGCATCCTTCTGCATGAGGCGGTCGGCCATGGTCTCGAGGCCGACTTCAACCGCAAGGGGACCAGCACCTACACGGACCGGATCGGTCAGCCCGTCGCGTCGGAACTCTGCACCGTCGTCGATGACCCCAGCGTCGTCGGCGATCGCGGCGCCATCAACGTTGACGATGAGGGGAACGACCCCACCCAGCGCGTCTTGATCGACGCAGGTCGGCTCGCCGACTACATGCACGACTCCATCTCGGCGAAGCACTTTGGCGCACGCCCCGGGAGCGGTCGCCGCGAGAGCTTCCGTCACCTGCCGATGCCGCGTATGTCGAACACCTATCTGCTCGATGGTGAGAGCACCCACGACGAGCTCGTCCGCTCCGTCAACAAGGGGATCTATTGCGTCTCGTTCAGCGGTGGTCAGGTCAACATCAGCAACGGCGACTTCGTCTTCTCCACCACGGAGGCGTATCTGATCGAAGACGGCAAAATTACGGCGCCACTCAAAGACGTCAACTTGATCGGTAATGGGCCGGATGCGCTCGGTAAGGTTGATATGGTCGCTAACGATTTTGCCCTCTCTGATGGGCGGTGGACCTGTGGAAAGGACGGTCAGAGCGTCCCGGTTGGGGTCGGAATGCCGAGCATTCGTGTCGCCAAGATGACCATCGGTGGGAGCAACGTATGAACCCGCAAGAGCGCGAAGCGCAGCTTCTAACACAGGCGGAAGAGGTGCTCGATCGGGCGCTCGCACTCGGCGCCGATGACGCCGAGATCACGCTCGGCGCCGGGCAAGAGTTCTCGTGTGCCTATCGCGGGGAGTCGCTCGATAAGCTCGAAGAGGCTGGCAATCAGGGGCTTGGCGTGCGTCTGTTTGTTGACGGGCGCGTCGTGACAGGCTCGAGCAGTGATCTGCGGCCCGAGGTCGTGGACGCGCTGATGCGCGATCTGATCGACGCCGCCCCGCATGTCGACCCCGACGAGCACCACACCCTTGCGCCGGCGGATGAACTCGACGGCAAAGCCGTGGACCTAGGCACTTTTGACCCAGCGACGGTCACCGAGGAGGCGCCGGTTCGGCTGCAGCGTGCGCTGGAAGCCGAGCGGGCGGTGCGAGGCTTTGATGCGCGCATCACCGCCACCGACGGAGCCAGCTTTGGCGCTGCGTATTCGACCTCGGTGACCGCCGCGTCGAATGGGTTGCGTCGAGCCATCACGGGCGGGTGGCAGAGCTTGGTTGCTGACGCCATCTGCGACGACCACGAAGGCAAGAAGCGAAACGGTTATTATGGGTCGACCAGCCGTCGCCTCGCCGACCTGAAACCGGCTGACCAAGTGGGCGCAGAGGCGGCTCGCCGAGCCCTCGCTCGGCTCGGCGCTGCCAAGCCAGCGACCGGTCGCTACCCGGTCGTGTTTAGCCGCGAGGCCTCACCCGCCTTGATCGGTTTGCTCACGAGCTGTGCGACCGCAACGGCGCTCTGGCGTCAGCGGACCTACCTCGCTGACCGGCTCAACACCGCGATCGCAAGCTCGGTGGTGACTCTGATCGATGACCCGCTTATTCCGGGTTTATTGGGGTCTTCTGCTGTGGATGGGGAGGGGCGCGCCAGACGGCGAAACGTCCTGGTCGAAGGCGGCGAGCTGAGCATGTTTTTGGCGGCTCAGTATGGGGCGAACCGGACCGGCCTGCCACCGACGGCGAGCGCGTCGCGCCCGATGGCGAGCCAGCCGGGCGAAGGGACAACCAATCTCTACATGGCTCCTGGACCGCTTACGCCCGAGGCGTTGATCGCCGACATCGACGAAGGGATCTACGTCGAAGGGACGATCGGGTTTGGGTTCAATTCGCTGACCGGTGACTTCAGCCGCGGCGCCTTTGGTCGAATGATTCGGGCGGGGCAGCTCGCAGAGCCCATCGCTGAGTTCACCGTCTCGGCGAGTTTTGATGAGCTCTTTGGCGGCATCGATGCCGTCGCCGACGACCTGGTTTGGGATCGAAAGACCGCCTGCCCCACCTTGCGTGTGACGTCGATGGCGGTCGGCGGCGCAGGCTGATCCACTTACAAGGAGACCAGCCTGCGCCAAGGTTGTCTCAGGTGGTCCGTTTTTTGAGTTCTGTTCAGGTCAGCGTAGCCTAGGCGCATCCGTTTGGATGGACCGCGGTGGAGTAACGCAAACTGATCAGCCAGGTTGGCAAACTGCTTCTTGCTGGTGACGAAGGCACGATGCGTCGTGTGGCGGGAAGCTTAAAGCGTGTGTTCGTAGGTGACTCCACCTTCCGGGGGGATGGTCTGCGTCGAATCTGGCATCGTGGCGAGAACACGACCGATGTGGTCTCGTGGGTCGACCGGCAGGGGCAGATCATGCGTCAAGAATTCACCTTTGGTGGGCTGGTCGTTCGCTGGGAGCGGGAGCGAGGGGTGATCTCGGGCTCCGAGCAAGGTGGCGGAGACCATTCCGTGCCCTCTTCAAAAACGGTTCAAGACTGGGGTCCAAGCAGCGAGCTCTTCTTCGCCGCCTTCGGGCTGCTTTGCCACGTCCAGCAGAGCGACTTTTACCTGCGCCATCTGATGCATCGGCTCGCCGAGCATCTCGGCGCTGAGCCGCCTGCAAGTCAGGACTCGGTGACCGGCGAGGTGACCTTGACGCATGTGCTCAAGAGCCGCTCGGAAGAGCAGCGCTGGGGTGTCGACGATGAGGTCGAGCCTGAAAATCCGCTCGGGCTGTGGATAACGGTGGCCATTTTGGGGATAACCCTCTTTATTGGTGCCTTCTGGTATGTCGTGAGTCATTAGTCCATGTGTCGTCTTTTTGGGTTTCGCAGCGCCGTGAACATCGGCGTCCACCACAGCTTAGTGTTAGCCGAGAATGCGCTTGCGCAGCAGAGCGAGAGCAACCCCGACGGTTGGGGGATTGGGTTCTTCGAAGGGACCACGCCCATTCTGCGGCGCGGCTTGAGCAAGGCCATCGGTGATGGCGATTTCACGAACCTCGCCCGCTTCGTGCGGAGCCAGACGGTGATCGCACATGTTCGGCTCGGTACGGTCGGTGGGCATGACCTGACGAATACGCACCCGTTCTCTGCTGGGCGCTGGGTGTTTGCGCACAACGGGACGCTGCAAGGGCTCGAACACTACGAGCGCCTCTTGATGGATGAGATCGACCCGGAGTTTCGGCCTCTCGTTCAAGGTGAGACGGACTCGGAGCGCTGCTTTTACTTGTTTTTGACGCAGCTCGGGTTGCGAGGTGTTGCGCCCGAGTCCCCGGCGCCGGGGATCGTCGCCTTCGACGCCATGAGAGCGACCATTGGGACGCTCTGTCGCTTGGCTCAAGAGACCGGCGCGCCGCCACCCTTGATTAATTTCTTGGCGACGGATGGTCGCTCGATGGTCGCCAACCGGCTGGGGCGTGGTCTGTTTTTCTCCACGCAGAAGCGCTACTGTGAAAAGATGAACGACTGCTCTCGCTGGCGAGATGGTCAGGAGCTTCCCTGCATGCACCCGCTGCGCGCCAAAGAGGTGAACCACCTGCTCATCGCTAGCGAGACGATCTCGACCGAGGACATCTGGGAGCCTCTCGCTGAAGGCGACCTCATCGGGATCGATGCGCAGTTTCGTTTTGTCCGACAGCGCGCCCTCCCTGACGACGAGCAGGCGTTGGCGGCGCGTTATGCAGGGTTTTACAAACGGGACGGTCAAGATCTGCGCCACGCCCGAGCCATCGGCCTGTCTCAACCCGGTTGAGTGGGCGTTGCGTTTGGGTCAGGTCGCGCCAGCAGGCATAACTTAACTAGCTGAAAATACTTCAGATAAGATCTGGAACACTCCGTGCGAGATGGTGACTCGGAGGTTCCGATGACCCATTTTGTGTACACAGGCGTTGTGGTGGGGGTGGATGGGCAGCGCGTCTGCGTCGAGGCGAGCCTGCGCCCGGGCATTCCTTATTTTGATTTGGTTGGGTTAGCGGGCACCGCGCTCAAAGAGGCGCGTATTCGCGTCGAGCAGGCGGTGCGCGCCTCGGGTTATTCGTGGCCAAGGAAGCGCATTGTGCTCAATCTCGCGCCTGCCGAGCTGCGCAAAGAGGGCAGCGCGCTCGACCTGGCGCTCGCCGTCGCGTGTTTGGCCGAGGGCGAGTCGATCGACCAGAGCCGGCTCGACCAAAGCGTCTGCTTGGGCGAGCTCTCGCTCGATGGACGGCTTCAGCCCGTGCGTGGCGTGCTTCCGATTTTGGAGCGAGCTCAAAAGTCCGGCGCCCGTTACGCTGTGGTCCCGGCGCAGAACGCCCGAGAGGCGGGTCTGATCGACGGGCTTGAGGTGATCGCCTGCCCCGACCTCAAGTCGGCGCTGACCTGGCTGAAAACGGGGCGGTACGTCCCAGCTCCTCCCGCCGAACCGGAACCGCTCCCTGTCGAAGAGGCGGTGTCTTGGGCGGAGCTTCGGGGGCAGGCTCAAGCGAAACGAGCCGCTGAGATTGCGCTGACCGGCGGTCACAATCTGTTGCTCGTTGGCCCCCCCGGAACCGGCAAGACGCTTTTGGCGCGGGCGCTGCCGTCGCTGATGCCGCCGCTTGAGGGGCAAGAGCTGCTCGAGGTCTTACGTATTCGCTCGGTCGTCGAGGGCGAAGCGCCGGCCGCCATCCCGGCGCGCCCCTTCAGGGCGCCGCATCATTCGATCAGCACGGCGGGCATGGTCGGCGGTGGAAACCCGCTGCGCCCAGGTGAGGTGACCATCGCTCACGGCGGGATTTTATTTCTCGACGAATTCTCAGAGTTTCCTCGCGGGGCGCTCGAGGCGCTCCGTCAGCCGCTTGAGGACGGTCACCTGACGATGACGCGTGCAGGGTGCCGAGTTCGCTTCCCTGCGTGCGTGATGATCGTCGCCGCATCGAACCCCTGTCCATGCGGTTTCTACGGCTCGCTCGAGCGCGGGTGTCGATGCGCTCCATCAACGGTGGCTCGTTATCAATCCAAAATCAGCGGCCCGATCCTGGATCGAATCGACCTTCAGGTGCGGATGGAGCGCCCGAGCGCAGGCGCTGTTCTTGATGAGCCAGCGGCAGGGTGCGACGACCCGATCGAGCTGCGCGCACGGATCGCTGCGGCGCGCCGGCGCGCGGAGCAGCGCCAGGGCTGCGCCAACGCAAACCTGAGCGGACAGATCGTCAAGACCGTGGACGCCACGTCGCAGGCGCTGGCGATCTTAGAGCGCAGCGCGGATCGCCTCAACCTATCACCTCGGGCGGTCACTCGGTTGCTCAAGGTGGCTCGCAGCATTGCGGACCTCGCCGGCGCAGAGCGCATCGAGCCTGGGCACCTCGCCGAGGCGTTTGAACTGCGCGTCGCGGGATTGGGTGAGGCTGTATGACCACGCCGGAACTCAGCAGCGGCCGCCTAACGCTGGTCGTTGGGGGGGAAGGGGCTGGAAAGACGCAGTGGTGTATGACGCAGAGCGTGCGCGCACGCGCTCACTCGCTGCCGGTGGTTTGGTTCGACGGTGATGTCAGCGGGCACCTCGACCGGCGTGTGCAGCGAGCTTGCGCAGATCCGCTGTTTCGCGCCTACCGGCCGACCGGCATGGAGCATGCCCTCAACTTCTTGCTGGCGTGGTTGCGGCTGCGCCGACGGGGTTTGGTGGTTTTTGATCATTTGGATGCGTTGTTTGACAGCGAGCCACCGTCGGCTGCGGCGCAGCGTGTCTTTCGACGGGCGCTCGGTGCCCTGCATCGGAGCCGCGCCATGTGGGTGTGTTCGGCGCCGCTTGAGCGGGGCGGTTGGAGCGAAACGATGGCTGTTTACAGCGAGCGAGTTGTTCACTTGGGAGGGTGGAGCGATGGATCATGAGAGGGTGAATTGGACAGCGGATCAGCAGGAGTTTTGGGAGACGGGACACGATCGCGGCTGCGGCCCTTCGCTCGTTCCGGGGCAGGCGCGCCTTGAGGTCTTGATACCGATCGAGTTGGAGGCGTGGCTTCGTCAGCGCGCGTGGGACGCTGAGATGACGCGCGCGCAGTGGCTGCGGGAGCTGCTTGTCCAAGCGCAGCGGGTCGATCAGCGTGCCAAATTATTGACCCAGCGGCGCGAACGCACAGCGAGTTGAGGGGAAAATTGCGGATGCCTCAAAAGTGATTTTGCGCACACTCACCTGTTTTGGGGTTCGAGTAGATTTTAGATCACCGTTCGATCATCCTGATTTTGCATAGAACTCATCCCCGAAGCACCCTTAGAAACGGAAGTCGCTGGAAGCATCTCGTCGGCTATTGAGCGTGATAAAGGGGGCGGCCGCGGCCCCGGGGCCGCGCTCAATTAGGGTTGCGATAGCCGCGCTTGGTTACGGAAAATGCGATGTTTTTGTGGTTGAATGGCGAGCGCTTCATTCGAGACATCAAATTGCATCGTTGACCCGGCCGATTTGCTTTCGATACCACTGGCTTTAGGCGGTAAACAAACGCTTGCCGTCGATTCACATCAGGAACTGTTTTGGCATCCTCAGTGTCGTCTGGGGGCATGGTTCGTGCGCCATGCGTTAGGAACAGGTTTTGCTGTGACAGAAGACTCAGAGGGGGAACCAGCCGATCATGACCTTAGATATCCAATCCGCACAGCTCGTTGAAGGCGCCGAAAACCAGCCGAATCACGCAACGCCTCACCCTACAGGGGTACCCGTCACGATGCGCGTCAAAAAACGTGACGGTCGCCTCGAGCTCGTCGATGTGAACCGGATTGTGAATCGTGTGGCGCAGTGTTCGGGCGGCCTCAAACACGTGGACCCGATGTTTGTCGCGACGCGTACGATTGGCGGTCTTTACGATGGCGCCACGACGAAGGAGCTCGATGCGCTGGCGATCCAGACCTCGGCGCTGCTGATCGGCGAGGAGCCTGAGTATTCGTTCCTCGCGGCGCGCTTGCTCGCCGAGTTCATCCAGGAGGAGGTTCGAGAGCAGGGCATCACGACCTTCTCGCAAGGCATTTTCAAGGGGCAAGAGCTCGGCATCATCAATGACTCGCTCGCAGCCTTTGTCGCTGCCCATCGCGAGCAGCTCGATGGCGCGATCAAGCCGGAGCGTAACCAGCTCTTTCAGTACTTCGGTTTGCGCACGGTCTATGATCGTTACCTCTTGAAGCACCCGACCGAGCGGCTCGTGATCGAGACCCCTCAGACCTCGCTGATGCGCGTGGCCTGTGGGCTGGCGAAGACGCCGGAGGAGGCGATTCGCCTCTACGATACCTTCTCGAACTTCGATTACCTCCCGAGCTCACCGACCCTGTTCAACTCCGGCACCATGCACCCGCAGCTGTCGAGTTGCTTCCTGGTGGACTCGCCTCAGGACTCGTTGGACTCGATCTATGATCGCTACAAAGAGGTGGCGCGTCTTTCCAAGCATGGTGGGGGGATCGGCATCGCTTTTCATCGAGTGCGCGCTGCAGGGTCCTTGATTCGTGGGACCAACGGTTTGAGCAACGGCATTGTGCCGTGGCTCAAGACGCTCGATTCGTCGGTCGCGGCGGTGAACCAAGGTGGCCGTCGTAAAGGCGCCTGCTGCATCTACCTTGAGCCTTGGCATGGCGACATCGAGGCCTTCCTCGATCTGCGTGAGAACACCGGTGACGAGGCGCGCCGGACCTACAACCTGAACCTGGCGAACTGGGTCTGTGACCTCTTCATGGAGCGGGTTGCGAGCGGCTCGGACTGGAGCTTGTTTGACCCGAAAGATGTGCCGGAGCTTTGCGATACCTACGGCGACGAGTTCCGTGCGCTGTATCTCGAGGCGGAGGCTCAAGGAAAAGCGCTCCGGACGATCTCGGCGCGCAAGCTCTATTCGCGGATGATGAAGAGCCTCGCCCAGACCGGTAACGGGTGGATGACCTTTAAGGATGCGTCGAACCTTAAGTGCAACCAGACCGGTGAGAAGGGGCGGGTTGTCCACCTTTCGAACCTGTGCACCGAGATCATCGAGGTCACCCATGATGACATGACCGCCGTGTGCAACTTGGGCTCGGTTAACCTGAGCAACCACGTGGCCGACGGTCGGTTTGATTTCGCCCGTCTCGGAGAGACCGTGGACGTCGCTGTGCGCCAGCTGGATCGTGTGATCGACCGGACTTGGTACCCGATCGATAAGGCGGGGCGCGGCAACATGAAATGGCGCCCGGTTGGGCTCGGGATGATGGGCCTCCAAGACGTCTTCTTCAAGTTGAACCTGCCCTTCGACTCGGAAGAGGCGAAGCGACTGCAGGCGCGTATCGCTGAAGAGATCTATTACCATGCGCTCAAGGCGAGCGCCGACTTAGCCGAAGAGCTTGGCGCTCACGAGACCTTCCCGGAGACGCGTGCGGCGAAGGGGCAGCTGCAGTTTGACCTGTGGGGCACCAGGCCGAGTCAGCCGGAGCGCTTCGAAGCGCTCAAAGCTCGGATCGCTGAGGTCGGCCTTCGCAACAGCCTGCTCGTCGCCATTGCGCCGACGGCGACCATCGCCTCGATCGTCGGATGTTATGAATGCATCGAGCCGCAGGTGTCGAACCTGTTCAAGCGCGAGACGCTCTCGGGTGAGTTCCTGCAGATCAACAACTACCTCGTCTCCGAGCTGCGCGAGCGCAACCTCTGGACCCCCGAGATCCGAAACAAGATCAAGCTCGCCGAGGGCTCCATCCAAGATATCTTTGAGATCCCAGCCGATCTGAGGGTGCGCTACCGAACGGCGTGGGAGCTGAGCCAGAAGCCGCTGGTCGAGATGGCTGCCTTGCGCGGGCCGTACATCGACCAGAGCCAGAGCCTCAACCTCTTCATGGAGAGCCCGACGATCGACAAGCTCAGCTCCATGTACTTCTACGCTTGGAAGTCGGGTCTGAAGACGACCTATTACCTGCGCTCTCGCCCGGCGACCCGAATCGCTCAGACGACGACGGGATTACCGAGCGCTTCGTCGGAACAAGATGAGCGCCAAGCCGCTCTACTGTGTAGCCTCGAAAACCCTGAATCCTGCGACTACTGCCAGTAGCCTCGCCGCCTCCATCAGCACCACCTTTTGACACGATAAGGTAACTTCAACGTGATTCTCGATCCCGGACTCAATCTGACGCTTCGCCCCATGGCTTACCCTCAACTCTATGAGATGTATCGCGACGCGATTAAGAACACATGGACCGTTGAAGAGGTTGATTTCTCTAGGGATATCGCCGACCTGCAGCACAAAATGACGCCCGCCGAGAAGCACCTGATCAACCGCCTGGTTGCCTTCTTCGCAACCGGTGACTCGATCGTTGCGAACAACCTGGTGCTGAACCTGTACAAGCACATCAACAGCCCGGAAGGGCGGATGTATCTGTCGCGCCAACTCTATGAAGAGGCGCTCCACGTTCAGTTCTATCTGACCTTGCTGGATACGTACGTACCGGATCCCAAGGAGCGCGAGGCGGCGTTCGCTGCGATCCACAACATCCCGAGCATCAAGCAAAAGGCAGAGTTCTGCTTTAAGTGGATGGACTCGGTCGACGAGCTCGAGGAGCTCACGACGAAAGAGGACCGCAAGAAGTTCCTGCTCAACCTGATCTGCTTCGCCTGCTGCATCGAGGGGCTCTTCTTCTTCGCCGCCTTCGCCTACGTCTACTTCTTGCGCTCGAAGGGGCTCTTGAGCGGTCTGGCGACCGGCACGAACTGGGTCTTCCGTGATGAGAGCTGCCACATGAACTTCGCCTTTGAAGTCATCCGGATCGTGCGCAAGGAAGAGCCCGACCTGATGGACGCAGCGATGGAAGAGAAGGTGAAGACCATGCTCGCTGAAGCCATCGAGTGTGAGATGACCTTCAGCGATGATCTGCTCAGCCTCGGCGTCGCTGGGCTCAGCCCGGCCTCGATGCGAGAGTATCTGCAGTTCGTCGCCGATCAGCGTCTGACCAACCTGGGCATGACCCCGGTGTACGGCTCGACCAATCCCTTTGGCTTCATGGAGCTGCAGGACGTCCAAGAGCTGGCGAACTTCTTTGAGCGGCGCGTCAGCGCCTACCAGGTGTCCGTATCGGGTGACATCGATCTGAGCGCTGAGTTCTAGTCGCTGGACGCAGGCTTAGGCGGTGACGCTTTGATCACCATCCTTGAGACGATCAAGCCGAGCTCGAAAAGAAGCCACAGCGGCAAAGCGAGCATCACCTGGGTGTAGGGGTCAGGTGGTGTGAGCATCGCGCCGACGACGAAGAGCCCCACGATAATGTAGCGTCGGTACTTGGCGACCGTGCGCGGGTGCAAAATCCCGACCTTTGCGAGCAGGACCATCAGCACAGGCAGGTCAAAGACCAGCCCGAACGCAAGCACCATCAGCGTGACCAGTCCGAAGTAGGACGCCGTGGAGTACTTCGCCTCGACCTCGGCGGGGAGCATGCCGTGGAGCACCTCAAGGCCGGTCGGCAGCACCAGGCTGAAACAAAACGCGGCGCCGAGCACAAACGCTCCGCTGCCGAAGAACAAGAACGGGAAGACGGCGCGTCGTTCGTTCCCGCGTAAGGCTGGGGCAAGGAACGACCAGACCTGGTACAAGATGATCGGGTAGGTCACGACGATCGCCGCGACCAAGCTGAGCTTGAGGTAGACGATGAACATCTCAAGCGGGCTGAGCACCGCGAGCAAGCCGGGCTCTTTGGCGATTAAGGGCTGAATCGGGATCATAAAGAACCGGAACAGCTGCTCCTTGAACGAGAACGCAACGATGGTCCCGATGAGCACGAGCACCACGCAACGAATCAGCCTCGCCCGAAGCTCTTCGAGGTGCTCAAAAAATGAGGCGTTGTGGGGGTCGATCCCCTTCACTTCTGCTCCGCTTGCTCCACCACCTCGGGCTCGGTCGTCACGGCGGTGACGGTCGGGGTCACGCTCCCTTTCGGCGCTTCGATCTCTTCGATGCTGGCCTCTTGGATCGCCTGCCCTACCTCGTCCGAGGCTTTGCGGAATTCGCGCAGCCCTTTTCCGAGACCCTTGGCGAGCTCGGGCAGCTTCTTGGGTCCGAAGAGAATCAGAACGACAGCGAGAACCATCACCAGTTCGGTGGTTCCGAGTCCGAAGATCGCACGTTGCAGCATGGACGGCTCCTGAGCGGCTCGATAAGGCAGGGTGGGACCCAACCACAAGCAGCAATTGCTGGGATCACCTGAGGGAGCATAGCCGAAGATGACCCGTCGACGCCATTTTCCATCCATTTTGCTCAGCATAAGCGGTGACACCCCAGATCGTTTGCGACAGGCGATCGGGCGTTCAGCGCGCTTGCACGCCGACGCCATACTGATCCCGACGCCTTGGCGAGAGCTTCCTTCCGTCGCGGCGGTCCTCGGTCATCCGCCGATGGATCGCGCCGAACTCGACGCGTGCGTGGGCGCGGCTCGGCGAGCACGTTTGGGCGTCTTCTTAGAGGTCGGCTTGCCCTCGCCGGGTCGGGGTCAGCACACGGCGCGCTATCTGTCCGAGTTTCGCGCCCGACACATCCATCCGCTCTGGGAACTCGATCTGGCAGGGGTGGTGATCCGATCAGCGGGCGATTGGCCAGCCGATGCGATCTTGGAGTTCGAGCGGTTTATTCGACTGACCGAGGGCGCTGTTTTGTTTGTCGATCATGGCGTAGGACCCGATCATGAGCTGCTCGATGGTCAGGTGGACGGGGTCGTTGACCCTGTGGGTGTGGCGGGGATTAGCCGGTTCCTGACCGGGCGATGCTCCGGCTACGACCTCGAGCAGTTTTTGGTGCGTCAGCAGCATCGCTTGGGGATCAACCTAGCGGGGCGCGTGCTCAACCCACTTGAGCGCTTGGATGTGCCGGCGAAGGCGGCACCGATCGGGATCGGCTTGGCGTACATGCTCCGTGGTTATCCCATGGTCGATGACGCCCTCGCCGATGACCTCGAGCGCGTCTATGGACCCTTTGGTCAGCTGCGCAGACAGCTTGAGGTGCTCGAGTGGGGGCGCTTCGTGCCTATGACGCCAGCGGATCGGCCCGAGGTGCTGGCTTTTGGTCGCGCCGACGAGCGCGTTGAGCGCCCTTTGCTGGTCATCGCCCGGCGTGAGGCAGGCGCCGCCCTCAGCCTGCCACTCGCTGTGGGGCGCTTTAACCCCGATAAACCCTTTCGCTCGCTGATGAGCGAAGCGGAGCCGGTTTGGGTCCGCGAAGGCTGGCTCGATTTGCCGCCGAGCGACGGGGCAAACTTGCTTGTTTTGGCTCAATAACGAGCTAGCGAAGCCGCCATGAATAACGTAGATAGGCGCACAGTTGGCGGGAGGCTCACGGTGTTGAGAGTCGCAATGTTGCTGCTCATCGGTTGGGGCGTCGGTTGCGCCGATCCGTGCCGCCAGGTGGCGGAGATCGTCTGCGCGTGCGAACCCGATCAAAGCAGCGAGCGAAGCTGCCTCAGCGAGGTCGAAGCAGCCCGTCAGGTTCACCCCGCCTCCGAAGAAGACAGCGCCGCCTGCCAGCGAGTGATCGAGTCCAACCAGTGCGACTGTGATGCGCTGGCGCTCGGCCGGATCGAGGCGTGTGGACTGGCGCAGGCGCCATGAGGCGGCGGGTTCCCGACCTCGGCAAGCTGCTCTTCGTCTTGCCCAACTTGTTCACGATGAGCGCCGTCTTGTGTGGCTTTTACGCGATCACCACGCTGGCGTCGGGGCAGCGGGACGAGTCTGTGTTCCTGAGCGCAAGCCTAGCCATCGTGTTCGCTGGATTTTTCGATGGAATGGATGGGCGCGTGGCGCGCCTGACACGGACTCAGAGCGATTTCGGCGTGCAGCTCGACAGCCTCGCGGATCTGATCAGCTTCGGCGTTGCGCCGGCGCTGCTGATCTATGAATACGCGCTCGCGGGGCTGGGCTGGGGTGGCTTGCTCGCCAGCTTCACTTATCTGGCGGCGGGTGCCACGCGCTTGGCTCGCTTTAACGTGATGTCCGCTCGCGGCGACAACCCGAGCAACGTCTTCGTTGGGCTGAGCATCCCGCTGGCGGCGGTGGCTGTCGTCAGCTTGGTCGTCGCCGGCGTCAAGCTCGAGCTTGCGATCGAAGCTCACCAGGCGAGCGTGGCGGTGTACGTCGTGTTGCTGTCTGTTTTGCAGGTGAGCACGGTTCGATTTAGGAGTTTTAAGAGCCTTAAGCTTGGGTTTCTATCGGGCGTTGCGCTGGTGCTCGGGCTCGCCGCGCCGATCGCCATTGCGCTTGCGCTCGGGCAGCCGTGGTTGATGTTGATCATCCTCACCGCCGGATACATCGCCTGGGGCCTGATCGAGCACCTCTGGTTGCTGGTGCGGCGGACCCCTGAGACCAGCGAGGACGCAGACCCGGTCGGTGGGCTTAGCTAGCAGGATTGAGTGGCCACCAGCCACCGAGCTTTCTGATCTTGGCGCCACGCATCATCTCGCCGCGGTGTAAATTGCCGCTCAGCGGACCACCGTCGCTCAAGCGCCTCAATGGATGGGATGACCCCGGCGCCGAGCCCGGCGATAAGGGCAGCGCCTAAGCCGGTGGCTTCGAGCATGGGTGGGCGGTCGATCACGACCTTGAGTAGGTCGCTTTGGATCTGCATGAGAAGATTGTTCGCGGCGGCGCCGCCATCGACGCGCAGTCGCTGCAGGGGTGCGCCCGAGTCAGCCGCCATGGCGTCGAGCAGATCGACGATCTGTAAGGCGATCCCATCGAGCACGGCGCGGGCGATGTGGGCGCGGTTGGTGCCGCGTGTCAGGCCGAACAGAGCACCGCGCGCCTCGGCTCGCCAATGCGGCGCGCCGAGCCCTGCCAGCGCGGGCACGAAGGTGACCCCGTCGGCGTCTTCAACCGAGGCAGCGAGCGCTTCGATGTCTGGCGCTCGCTCGATGAGGCCGAGCTCGTCGCGGAGCCACTGAACCGCTGCGCCGGCGATGAAGGTCGAGCCCTCGAGCGCGTAGGTGATGGTGCCGCCTAGATTCCACGCGGGCGTTGCGAGCAGCCCGTTTTTTGAGTGGATGGGCTGTTCGCCCACATTGCACAGGAGAAAAGCCCCGGTCCCGTACGTGCATTTCGCGTCGCCTCGAGCAAAGCAGGCCTGCCCGAACAAGGCGGCTTGCTGATCGCCCAAGACGCCGTGAATCGGCAAGCCGTCAGGCAGGCCTGGGACGCCCTGGGTGACCCCAAAATACGCGTCGCAGGCTCGGATCTCGGGAAGCATCTCATGCGGGAGGTTGAGCTGGTCGAGGCACCAATTATCCCAGGCGCCGGACTCCAGATTCATCAGGAGCGTGCGGCTGGCGTTGGTCGTGTCGGTCGCGTGGACGCGCCCGGCGGTGAGTCGGTGGATCAAAAACGAGTCGATCGTACCGAAGGCAAGGTCACCTGCCTGAGCGCGCGCCTGACTGCCCGTGTGGTCGAGAATCCAGCGCACCTTCGTGCCGCTAAAATAGGGATCGAGAACCAACCCGGTACGGGCACGAAAGTCCGCCTCGAGCCCACGGGCTTTGAGCTCTTCACAGAGCGCGTGCGTGCGCCGACACTGCCACACGATCGCCGGATAAATGGGGTCGCCGGTGCTGCGTTCCCAGACGACCGTTGTCTCGCGTTGGTTCGTGATCCCGATCGCGGCGATGTCCACCCCCGGGGCAGCCTCTAGGCAAGCTTTGATGGTCTGAGTGACGCTCGACCAGACCGCGTCAGGGTCATGCTCTACCCAGCCCGGTTGCGGATAGCTCTGCGGGAATTCACGGTAGGCTCGAGCGACCACCTCGTGTCGCTCGTTGACGATTAGGCAGGTCGTCCCGGTCGTCCCTTGGTCGATGGCGAGTACGTGCATACGCGATCCTCCGTCGCGCGGATCAAAGCGCGGTCCTCAGCAACTGACAAGATGTGAGATGGGCTTGCGTCGTTCGCTTCCTAGCGCGAGCGGAAGGGATGGCGTATCCTTGCGCCGCCCCAAAGCCCCCAAGGAAGTAGGTCAACCTGCGATGTCCACGGTAAAGAGTGTCCCGGATGTTTGGCTTGACCCGCGCGATGAGGCGGAGCTGAGGCAGCGTCTCGATGAGGCGCTCGGCGCCGAGTGTTGGCGCGCCGCTCGGCCGGACGAGGCACTTTTAGGCGTTTTTTGCCGTCCGGACCCGCCGGTTCAGCCGGACCCGTTCCTGCCCATGGTCGGGTGGCATCGAGAGGCTGCAAGGGGCGAGCGCGGCATGTGGTTACAGGTGCTCGAGGATCCGAGCGCTGAGCGGCTGCAAGAGGCGATCGAGAGCGTGGCGTCGCTGCGCGAGATCGAGGTCTTTGACCGGTTGATCTTCGAGGCGCTGCGCCATCACTCCAACGACGCCATCTACCTGCTCGATGAGCAGGGCTATTTCGTGTTCGTTAACCGCCGATTTCAGGACTTGCTTGGGCTGGCGTTCGAAGAGGTCTGTCGCCCCGACTTTGAGTTTGCGCGCCTGGTGTCACCGCTCGGGATGACCGTGATCGAGGCGCGCGAGGAGGTGCTGCAGCAGGGGGGCGAGATCCCGACTCAGTATGAGTTCGAGGCCGCCGACAGCCGCGGGCGCTACTTCCCGGTCGAGGTGAACACCGCGCGGATCGTTTTTCGCGGGCGCGTCGCCACGCTCGGGATCCTGCGCGACATCTCTGAGCAGCAGCAGGTGCGCCGTGCGCTGCAGCGTCAGAACCGAGAGCTCAGTATTTTGAATGACGTCGCGACGGTCGTCAATCAAGGGGTCGAGCTGGACGCCGTCTTGGACCGGACGCTCGAGTTGCTCTCGGAGCAGCTTCAGTTCGACGCCTTCATGGCGACCCGCTCCGAGGCGCGCGACGGGCTTTACCGGGTCGTTGCGCAGCGCGGTTTGCCGCCAAAGATGTGCGCGGACATCGCCAAACAAGAGGCGTACGAGGTCCCTCGGCAGGCGAGTGTCTCGGAGAAGTCGGTCGTCTTCCCTGATCTGCGTGAGGCGAACGAAGAGGCGGTGCTCATCCACCCCGACATAGCGCAGTACTTTCGCCTCAAGCTGCTCGTTCCCATCTTTCACGGCGAGCGGGCCATGGGGACGCTTCAGGCTTACAGCCGGGATCCAGGAACTTTTGACACACGCGACGCCGACTTGATCGCCGGAGTCGCTAATCAGCTCGGGCCGGCGATGTACCGCAACCGACTTCATCTCGAGCAGGAGCGCCAGATTCGTCACCTGCGTCGTCTTGACGAGCTCGCCACCTCGATCGCTGAGTTTGGGTCAACCGATGACCTCTTGGAACGGATCGCCGATACCGCGTTTGAGATCTCAGACAGCGACGCGTGCACGCTGTGGTGGTGCAATGACGACGGTGAGCTCGAGCCTCGTTTTCAGCGCGGGTTGAGCGAGCGCGTCCCCTTGAGCGAGCGTTGCTTGCAGAGCCTCCACCACGGACCGAGCTGGCTCGACAGCGACGGGCGCTTGGTCGTGGCGATTCGCAAGGGCGAGGTTTTGCTCGGCGCCATGGCCTTTCGATGGCAGCGCGTGACGCTTGAGCTCGCCGCACGCGTCGAGAGTCTCGAGCTGCTCGCAAGCCACGCCGCGCTCGCCAACCAGCATGCGCAGGTGCAGCGGGAGCGGGACCGGGCGCTGCGCGAGCGGTTTGAGTCGGAGAAGCTTGAGGGGCTCGGTCGCCTCTCGGCGGGTGTGGCGCATGATTTCAACAATGTCCTTGCGTCGATTTTGGGTCGAGCGCAGCTCCTCAAGCGTCAAGCCACGAGCCCTGAGTTTATCGAGTCGCTCTCGGTGATCGAGCAAGCGGCGCTCGATGGGGCGGGGACGGTTCGGCGCATTCAAGAGTTCTCGCGCCAGACGACCGACACCAGCGACGAGCAGGTGCTCGCCGACCTGACGCAGGTGGTGCGCGACACGGTCGCGCAGACGAGCTCAAACTGGGAGTCTCGCGGCGGCGGCAGCGTCGCCCTCGAGCTCGACGTCTGCGAGCAGGTGTGGGTCCACGCTGACGCACGTGAGCTGCGAGAGGTCCTTACGAATTTAGTCCACAACGCGCTCGACGCCATGGAGGGCGGGGGCACGCTGCGCCTCGCCACCGCCGTGGAGTCGGAGCATGGCGTCCTGATTTGCGGTGATGACGGCGCCGGGATCCCGGATGAGGTCAAAGAGCGGATTTTTGACCCGTTCTTTACGACCAAAGGGAGCGGCGGGACGGGGCTCGGCCTCGCCGTGAGTTTCGGGATCGTTCAGCGGCGCGGCGGGACCTTCGATGTGCAGAGCGTTGCGGACGTCGGCACGGTGTTCACCCTGCGTTTTCCCCTAGCACAGGAGCGCCCGGTAGAGGCGGCGGAAGTCGCCGCCGAGCCAGCAGCCGATGAAGTCAGCCATGGTGGCCGGGTTGTGATCGCGGAGGACGACGATATGGTCCGCGAGTTGCTCGTCCATATCCTACGCGATGGCGGCTATGAGGTCCACGCAGCCTGCGATGGCCGCGAAGCGCTGAGGATGATCGCCGAATTGTCGCCCGATTTGGTGCTCTCGGACCTCGGAATGCCCGAGCTCGATGGCTGGGGGCTCGCCGAGGCGATGAGGCAGGCGCACCCAGAGGTCCCTCTCGGGTTCATCACGGGATGGGGGGCCACCCTCGATCCCGAAGAGGTCCAGCAGGCCGGCGCGTCGCTTGTCCTCGCTAAGCCATTCCGTTACGAAGAGGTGCTGAAACAGGTCGCGCAGGTGCTCCGTTCATAAGCCGGACGAGCACAGGCAATTTTTCCTGCTAAGCTCTGACTTGAAAGTGAGGTTCGATATGGCGAAGCGCCTACACGTTCTCCCCTTGCTGCTTTTGGCGGCTAGCTTGACCAACTGTGCCTGTGACGAGGTCGTCGTGGTGCAGGTGGCGGCGCGCATCCAGCTCAGCGTTCCGGATGGCGATCAGGTCTCGCCGCTGTGTGAGGGAGACAACACCAACTGCCAGCTGGCGTTTGGAGAGGTCCCGCTCGCCACCTGGACGGAGCGTGTGGTCAACGTCAAAAACCCGGTCAACCTCAACCTTGAGATCGCCCAGATCCGGATGAGCGATGACTCGGACCCCGCCTTTGAGCTGGTCGGTGCGGACCCTCGGTTGATCGTCGGTGGCTTGACGGAGCAGTTCACCGTGCGCGTGCGCCCAAGCGTCGAGACCGACGTGCGCGGGACGGTTGAGATCATCGCTAATGCGACCAACGGTGAGGCGATGGATGAGGACTGCAGCTACCCCGACTTTGGTTGGGAAGGGGACCCGGAGCAGATGCCGCTGACCCCGCCGAAGAGCTGCTACATCACCCGGATCGAGGTCGTCGCTTCGGGCGTGGACCTAGGCGTCCCGCAGATGGTGCTCATCCCGATGCCGGGGATTCAAGCCGCCGATGGCAACAACGCAGCCTGCGATTTCGGCGCTGTGGGGCAGGGTGATACGGCCGTCTGTCGAATTCAGATCCGTAACGTGGGTCAGCGCGTTTTGACCCTCGACGATCTCCTGTTCGATCCGAACAATCCGAGCACCCGCCCAGACGCCGACTCCGAGCCGGTCCCGGTGTTTAAGTTTGGTGGCAGCGTCAACACGCCGATCATGATCGAAGCGGGCGCAGCGGCCAACCTGGTGGTGAGTTTTTCGCCTCCGGGCTTGAACAGCTACGAGGGTAAGCTCAGCTTGCAGACCAACGACCCGCGCTACCCGCGACCCGACGGCGTGGAGATCGATTTGCGCGGTATTGGGCATCAGGCGCCGATCGCTCGCTGCGGGATCTACTCCGTCGATGGCGAGACCGAGTTTATCCCCGAAGAGGACATCGAGCCGCTCTCGGACGTGCGTTTGACGGGTGAAGAGAGCGAGACCGAGGTCCAAGGGGCTGAGATCGAGCGCTACGAATGGACGATCCTGTCGGCGCCGGATGGCTCGACCGCAGACCTCGACGACCCGGGCGCCGTTCAGCCCGGGTTCCAATTCGAGAACTCGGGGCGGATGCGCGCGGGTGTGGACTTGGCAGGTGCCTACGCGGTGCAGCTGATCGTGCGGGATAACTATGGTGTGCGCTCGCAGCCTTGCGTCGTCGAGTTTGAGGCGATCCCGCAGGACGCCATCGCGGTACAGCTCATCTGGGATCACCCGACCTCAGACGCTGACGTGCACATGCTCCGTGGCGGTGATTCACGGGTCTACCGCGACACGAACCTCGACTGCTTTTATCGAAATTGCCGTGAGCAGCTCGACTGGGGCGCTCAGCTCGATATCGATGACGTGAACGGGTACGGCCCGGAGAACATCACCGTCGATCAACCGAACCGCTTTGATTACCTGGTTGGCGCGCACTACTTCACGGCGCGACCGACCAACGGCGGGGTGCGTGAGACCATCGCCACCTTGCGCGTGTATCTGTACGGCTTGCTGAGCTGTGAGGTGGATGCTTTGATGCAAGACACGGGCGCGTGGTGGGAGGCTGTGCTGATCACCACCGAGAAAGGTGGCCTCTGCAATGACGACAGCGACTGCCGCAACGGACAGACCTGCGCGGTCGACACGACCGCCTTGGCTTGTAACGGAGACCAGGATTGCCCGGCCGACTACGGCTGCAGCGTGGATGGGGTTTGCGAGCAGCGGCTCTGCCGCGGGTCGCGCTTTATCTGCCAGCCGACGCAGCGACCGGTCGATCCGATCCCACCCCAGAATTAAGGAGAAGACAGTATGACCTCGCGTCTTCTTGTTTGCGCGGCGCTCGCCGCGCTGGTCGCCTGCGAAGGCAATACCACCCAAATTACGCCCGATGCAGGCGAGTTGTCGGCGCGCTGTGTCTCGTCGAACAATCAGGCGGCGATCGATCAGGGGCTCGGCTTCGCCTGCGGCCGCGGGCGCTGGTGTGACCGGGTCGACGGCATCTGCAAAGCCGGTGAGTGTGGCTACGACGAGGACTGTGAAGAGGGCTTCGCCTGCGACACGGAGAGCAACGTCTGCCGCCCGCCCTGTGACCTTGGCGGAGGGATCGGTTGCGAATGCACGGTCGACGCTGAGTGTCCGGCGCTCAGCTTTTGCTGGGGCGGAAACTGTCTGAACGCAGGGACGCGCGAGTGCAGCCGTGACGACAACGGGACCTTACAGCACTCGGATTGTGCGAAGGACCCGAGCCGCGCCGGCGCGCCGGTCCAAGTGGTTCAGTGCACTCCGGTCGATATGGGGACCGACTGCGTCACCGACTCCGACTGTGCGGGCAGCGCCTGCAACGGTGAGACAGGGCGCTGTGAGACCTTGGCGTGTATGCGCCCGACCTGCGCCCGAGACGGCGACTGTCCTTCAGGTCAGCGCTGTCATCCGACGGCGAACGCCTGCGTCGAAGACTTAGGCTGTCGCTTCGCCAACTACTTCCCACAGCTCGAGTGCGGCGAAGGGCAAGAGTGCGACCGAGACTCCAACGTCTGCCGTGACATCGAGGTCGGTGAATGCACCGAGGCGAACCAAGCTGAGGTCTGCCGCGAGCGAGAGCTTTGCCATGTCCCAGAGGGGCGTACGGACGGTCGCTGCGTTCAGTGCATGAGCGACTTTGAGTGCACGACGGAGGCGAACCGGACGCCTTGTCAGTCGCAAGCAGATTGTTCGGAAGGCACGCTCTGTGTGTCGGATCGAAATGGGGTCTCAACCTGCCGCTACAGCACGGGCACACACTGCAACCTCGCGCTCGGTCAGTGCATCGGCTCGAGCGGTTGTCAGCGGGATGTCGACTGCATGGCGCCCCTGCCTGACCCGGTCAGCTGCGAGACGGACATCCAGTGTCCGCCGGAGACCTACTGCGAAAACATCGGCACCAACGACGAGCCCAACCGCACGTGTTTGGCGCCGACAGGGCGACGCTGCGCGGCGGGGACCAATGAGTGCGTCTTGCCGCTGTGCAACCTAGACGAAGACTGTCAGTCCCAAAATGGTGGCGACACGCGCTGGCTGTGCGACACCGAGATGTGGCGCTGCGCCTTGCCCGAACCTCGCTGTGACGGGGACGGTCAGGATGAGCCGAACAACGGGATCACGACGGCGACCTCGCTCGAGCCCTTCCAAGAGGGCGAAGACAGCCCGTCGTACTACACCTCGACGCAGATCCTGTGTCGTGGGGACCTCGATATGTATCGGCTGACGATCGATGACGGGCAGAGCATCGACGCCACGCTGACGCTCGATGAGGCGGCTTTTGCTCGGATCCTCGACGATGAGCTCGAGTGCACCCGCGAGTCGCACTGCCGTCAGCTGCAAGATGACGCCTTCTGTCTGAACAATCGCTGCCACGCAGCGCTGCCACCGTCGGCTCCCTTTCACCTTGAGATTATCGCCCCTGAGACCGGCGAGATCGTCGGTCAGGCGCGGCTTCGCGACGGCAACTGGACGGGGACCGCTACGGCGACGGCGCTCAACGCCGGGACCTATTACTTCCGAGTTCGAAGCGGCGCGACCGACGCCGACATCTTCCCCTACAGCCTCCGGGTGAACCTCTCGACCCCGCCGCCTTGCGAGATCGACGAGCCGAACAACTCGCGGCAAGAGGCGACCGGTCTGAGCGTCGGTGACCACACGGTCCAGATGCGCCGATTCTTGTGCGCCGATGACATCGACACCTACTCGTTCCGAGTGGCGTCGGGGCATACGGTTCAAGTGAGCATGGCGGCCGAAGCGGATCTGGCGATCCGCCTGCTCGGCACCAACGCGCAGGACAACCTGGCTCAGTCTTCACCCGACCAGGACGTCCCGAGCTTGGAGTGGACTAACGAGGGGGACGCCAAAAACGTTTACCTGGTGGTGACGGTTGCGCCGGAATCGGTGCTGCCCGAGGACGCCAACCGCTACGAGCTGCGCATCGACGTGAACCCGCCGTTTAGCTGTCGTGGCCTTCGGGATGTCGGCGGCGACCGGGACTCGGCGCAGGTGATTACGCCGAACCAAGATGGCACCGGTACGGTCGGCGACGGCGCCATGTGTGAGGGCGCCGATGTCGACCTGTATCGGATCGACCTCGACCCCGGGCAGACCGCTGACGTGCGCCTCAACAACAGCCCGAGGTTCCCGCTCGACCTGCGCATCCTCGATGCCGCCTCGATTATCGACTACGGCGAAGGGCCGGTAGGCTTCAAGCGCGCCGAGGCGGTGAACGCATCGGGTCAGTCTGCGCCGTACTACATCTACGTGGGCTGGAACGAGTCGGCGACCGAGGAGCAGCGTAATACGGACGTGCCGTTTGATCTGCGCGTCCAGGTGGAGCAGGGCGAGCTCTGCCCTGACCCGCAGGCGCAAGGTGAGCCGAATGACTCGCGCCTCACCTCAACCTACCTGAGCCCGTCGGCTCAACCGGTTGAGCGTCACCTGTGTGGTCCGACCGATATCGACTGGTACATGCTCAACACCGTGGCGGACACACCGGTCGTTATTGAGGCGGAGTTCACCCACGCTCAGGGTGACGTGGATCTCTACCTGTTCAACTCGTCTCAGCGTGCGATCGCCGTGGGCGGGAGCATGGACGACAACGAGCGCATCGAGCTCGATCGCACCGACGGTGGGGATCACTACCTCATGGTCGAGCGCTTTGCGGGCGGTCAGGCGGTCCAGGCGTACACGCTCAGGAGTCAGTACACCGAAGGGTGTCGCGACGATCAGCTCGAAGCCGACGGTGGCGACAGCAGCGCAGACGCTGTGACCATCCGGCCGGCTGGTGGTGTCTTCGACTGGAGCCGTGACCTGGTGCTGTGTTCGGACACGGACTGGTATCGTATGATCGTGCTTGCGGGTGAGACCATCACCGTGCGGGCAACGGGACCCGAGGGGCTGTCGATGACGCTGCATGAGCTCGACGGACAGAACAACGCCGGCGACGCGGTGGCGACCAGCCAGCGCGACGGTGAGACGCACGAGCTGACCTTTGAGGGGGTTCAAGCCTTCGCCTACTACGGCCTTCAGATTCAGGGCGCCGACGGCCGCACGGAGTACAGCCTGACGGTGACGGCGGCGCAATGATCACGTTTCGCCGCAGTGTGATCGCGGCGCTCGTTCTCGGGGCGTCACTCGGTGGCTGCAGCTGCGGCGACGACGAGATCATCAAGGTCCCGCATCAGCTCGACGTGACCCCGAACCCGGTCGAGTTCGGCGAGGTGGGTTTGGCGCAGTCCAAGACCGTCCAGATCTCGCTGGCGAATCCCAGCATCGTCGCGGTGGAGATCGTGCGCTGTGAGCGCTCGGACGACACCGAGCCTGTCTTTACGATCGGCGAATGCCCGACCTTGATCCCGAGTGGGCAGACCCGCTTGATCGACGTCACCTTTGCGCCTGTCGTTGAGGACAACGCGGAGGGCGTGCTGATCCTCGAGACGCTCGACGCGGACATCGGGACCATCGAGGTGCCGCTGCGAGGCGTCGGGGTCGACCTCGGGACGCCGGAAATTACGGTGACACCCGAGGCCCTCAACTTCGGACCGACCGCCGTCGGCGACACCGGCCTGTTGCCGGTTACCGTCGGCAATCTTGGGCAGAACGACCTCTTCGTCGGCGACGTGCTCGTGGCGTGTCCAGACGCTGACGTCTGCCCGTTTCGAGCGATCGGCTCAGCGAGCATGGTCAATCAGGCGATTGCGCCGGGGTTGACGGCTCAATTTCGTATCGCATTTGAGCCCGTCGAGCTGATCGAGTACAGCGGCGTGCTGAGGATCCAGAGCAACGACATCAACCAACCCGAGGTTGAGGTGCCGATCATCGGGCAAGGTCATCAGCCGCCGATCGCTCAAGCGCAGCTGGTCAACGACCCGGACCGGATCGAGCCCCTCGATCAGATCGTCTTTGATGGCCGCACCAGCAACAGCCCGGTTGAGGGGCTGACCATCGCATCGTACAATTGGTCCCTCTTGAGGCGGCCGCCGGGTTCGACGGCGACCATCGAGGACGCCGACCAAGCCGAGGCGGGGATCACGGCAGACCTCGCTGGCGACTACACCGTTGAGCTGCACGTGGTGGACACCATGGGTGTTCGCTCTGTGGAGCCGGCTGTGATCACCTTTACTGCTGTGCCGCGCGACGCGCTGCACATCCAGTTGACTTGGGATCACCCTGAAGCGGACCTCGACCTCCACTTCTTGCGCGGCGATGAGGCGCTTGAATATCACCCGTTTGATCCGGACTACGACGCGTACTTCTCGAACCGTTTTCCGGATGATTGGTATCCGGAAGAGGCGAACCACCCGAGGCTCGATATCGACGATCAGCGTGGTTTTGGACCTGAGAACATCAACCTGCGCGAGCCCGCCAACGACACCTTTCAGATCTGGGTTCACTACTGGAACGACAACCAGCAGGGCGAGGCGCGCACACCCGTCACGGGGACGGTCCGTGTCTACGTCCACGGGATGCTCCGGCACGAGACCTACATGGCTTACGAAGAGGACCAGACGATGTGGAAGGCGCTTCAGCTCGACTGGCCGGACCTGAACTTCAGGGACTTAGAGGAGATGTTTGCGTATGAACGCCCGTTCTAAGCATCTCTGGGGCGCGCTAGCGGCGACTCTGGCGCTCGCAGCCTGCGAGACGACCGACCCTGCTCCGCCGGACGCCGGCGTCATCGTCCAGGACCCTTGCACGCAAGACAGCGAATGCGATCTGGGCTTGCGCTGCTCGCCGACCGGCGCGTGTGAAGAGATCCCGCCGTGTAGCCTCGACAGCGAATGCCGTCGTTACGAGTATTGCTCAGTCAGCGAGGGGATCTGCCGGACGCGCGACGGCTTCGGCTCGGACTGCTCGGAAGACGCCGAGTGCGGGCTCAACAAATTCTGTGCGCTCGGGAATTGCCTAGACGCCAGCGAGTCACTCCCGTGCGCTCGTCGATCGGATTGTCCGGTCGGTTTCGACTGCGACCGGGTCCACTTCTACTGCATCGAGTCGGTCGGCTGTGCGCTGGCGGAGCAGTTCCCGGAGACCGCGTGCGAGTCGGGTGAGGTCTGCAACGAGGCGACCGGTCGCTGTCAGCGCGCCGGCGCCGCAGAGTGTACGGTGGAGACGCAAGAAGAGGACTGCCAGCAGGGGATGTTCTGCGACCCCATCGGTAACTGTGTGCAGTGCATAAGCGATGAGAATTGCGGCACCGGCTTGAAGTGCAATCGCCGCTCCGGCTTGTGTGAGAGCGACAACATCTGCCGGACCGACGACGACTGCCCCGACCCCGAGAATCAGACCTGCGACCCTCAGGCGCGCATCTGCATCCCCAAGCCCGACCCATGTACGTCCGATCTGCACTGTGGTTTCGCCGAGCGCTGTGACGTGGTGACCGGGCTGTGTCAGCCGATCGGCGGTCCGTGCCGAGATGACATCTACGAAGACAACGACACCTTCGCATCGGCGACGGACATCGTGATGGATGGTCAGGATAAGCGCCTCGACCACCTGACCCTCTGCCCTGACGACAACGACTTCTATGCCCTGCGCTTGAACCGCGGCGAGGAGCTGACGGTCCAAGCGCTCGGGATGGAAGAGGGCGCCATGCTCGATCTGTTCTTGGTGGCGCAAGACGGGATCTCGACGCTGCGTTACGCGCCGGGTCCGCCGCGCGGTCCGGCCGCGTTTAATTTCGTCGCAGGCGCCGAAGCCTTCTACTTTATCAAGGTGGCGCACCTGGCTGGGAACACGCCGTATGAGCTGCAGCTCAACCTAGCGCCTGGTCAGCCCTGCGAAGCGGATCGCTTTGAAGGCGACGGCGGCAACAACAGCGCCGACCTTGCGAGCGTCCTTGAGCCGGGCACGTACAACGGTGTGACGCTGTGTCAGTTCGATGTCGATTACTATCAGATCGATCTTCAGGCGGGAGAAGCGCTCGAGTTCGTGACCGATTTCAACCACCAACTCGGTGATATCGACCTTCGGTTGTTGACCCTCGACGGCCAGACCGAACTCGACGCGAGCCGCGGTGTGCGCAGCGATCGTGAGCGCATCTTTTACCGGAGCGCACGGCAGCAGAGCTTGATCGTCGAGGTGCGTGCGCTGGATCGAGCGGCGCTCCGCTACGACCTGACCTACAACCTGCAGGGTCCCTATGAGTGCTTACCGGACGTCGATGAGGGGCAGGCGTCGAACAACTTCCCGGCCTCCGCCACGCCGGTCTCTTTGCCCGAGGCGCTGCGCGCCGAACGGAGCCTGTGCGCAGGGGATGTCGACTGGTACCGGCTGACCGTCCCTGCCAACCGACGGGTCTACGCGAACACCCGCTATGAGACACGCGAGGCGCAGGTCGCCGTGCGATTTTACGATGAGGCTGGGAACAATCCGCTGGGCCGGATCTGGACGGCTGAGGGGCAAACAGAGGCGGTCGTTGCGACGACTCAGACCACGACGGTGCTGGCGAAGGTGTACTCCGCTGATGACGGCGTCGGTCCTTATGATGTTCAGTTCTCGAGCAGCGAGAACCACTACTGCCGACCGGACGTCCATGAGCCGAACGATACTGCCGAGGCGGCCAGCGCTTTGACGACGGATGGAGCGATCCAGGCGGTGGCGTGCGACGGCGATGATGACTGGTACCGCCTTGATGTCCGGCGCGGACAGCGGCTGCGGATCGATCTCGATTTCCATGCGGTCGACGGCGACCTCGATATGGCTCTGTTGACGCCCAATCGCGACACGGTGCTGGCGACTTCGGAGGGGTTGCTCAATCATGAAGAGATCATGATGCGCTTCCCGAGCTCCGGTTCGTATTATCTTCGGGTCTATTCGATCGATACACGCCCGGAAGCGGGCTACTCGCTCACTGTTACCCCTGTGGAGTAAGGCATGATCGTCGCCTTAGCGCTCGCTGCGGCCACGATACAGGTTGATGTCACGGTCAACGGTATTGAGTCCGGGCGAACCTGTCGCTTGCAGAACCTAGAGACCGAAGCCGAGGCGGCGAGCGGAGAGCCCGTCGCTTGGGATCAAGGGCGTGGTGTGGATGTCCGCATCTTTTGCCGGCGCGCGACCGGCGAGCTCGTCCAGATCGTCAAGGGTGTGCGCGGTAAGCAGCAGATCGACCTCAAGATGGGGTTTGCGATCGTGTGGACGGAGCGTGAAGGGGACCGAATCGATGGCCGGTTGGTGCTCAGGCGTCTCGGCGGTGATGAGCGCGTCGAGACGAAGCCTGGGGCGCAGACGCCGCTGATCGCCGGGGCTTGGGCGCTTGAGAGCTTCGATGACGCCAAAAAAGGATGGCGTCAGGACCGAATCGAGGTGCGCCAGGGCGCTACGCTGGAGCGAACGGTCGACTTCGCGCCGGGGAAGGTGCGCTTGAGCCTCGCCGGGGGCGAGGGGCAGGTCGAGCTGTTGGACCCTTCCGGGCGCACGGCAGGGTATGGGCCCGCTGGCGCTTGGATTAAGCTGCCGCCGAATCGGTACACGATGACGGTGACGCGGCGCGAGGACCTGGCGCAGAAGGCTCACGCCGTGGGTGAGTTCGTGCTTAAATCCGGCGCCACCGTCGAGCGGCGCGCCAACCCGGCGCTGGGTATCTTGAAGTGGGCGCTTAAAGAGCCGCTCGGTGAGCTGCGCTTGTACGACGCGAGCGGCGACAAAATGTTGGCTGATGGGTTGCAGGGCGAGCGTTGGAAGGTGAGCCCGGGTCTGTACCGTTTGAGTTATCAGCTCCCTTCGGCAGAAGTGTTGGGCCTTGACGTGGGCGCCAAAGCCGAGGCCGTTGAGGTGAGATCAGGGAAAGCGACGCGGTTTGGGCGGCAGCCGAAATACGGTGAGGCGGTCGTCCGCTTACGCCGCGGGCAAGCCCCGCAATACGGTCAGGTTGAGTTGCTCAATCCGGCTGATGGCGAGCTCGTCGGCCGCTTCGCTATTGGCCAGCTGGTTCGTATTGCGCCGGGGCGGTGGCCGCTCAGGGTGCTCGCAAGCGATGGGCAGATGATCCCCTACAGCAAGCCGCTGGTCGTTCGAGAGGGCGGCCAAGAGACGGTCGACCTGCAACGGCAGCAGAGCCGCCTGCGCGTGACGCTGACCAAAGGCGGGCAGCGGGCTCGAGGCGTCTGGCAGGCGCTACGAGCGGGCGAGCGCGCCCCGCGCCAAGGGGTCAGCGGCGAAGCGCTTGATCTCGACGCCGGCGCCTGGACCTTGCGCGTCCAGTGCGCCACGGGGCGCGGCGGTCAAGAGCGTCGTATCGAGCTGCGTCTTGGCGCCGATCTCGAGGAAGAATTCTTATGCAACTGAGCTAGACGGCGCTCAGGATGGCGGCGGCGACGCCCATGTAGATCGCAATACCGATGAGGTCGTTGGCGGTGGTCACAAACGGACCGGCGGCGATCGCAGGGTCGATACCCAGGCGTCGAAACAGGCTCGGCGCCAGACTGCCGATGATCGCTGAGACGGTCATGACGAGGAACAGGCTGATGGCGACGATCAACCCGATGGAAGGGTTGCCGTGCCAGACGGTTGCGCCGACGCCGAGCAGCGCGCCGCAGGGCGCGCCGATAAAGAGCCCGGTGACGCTCTCGCGACCGAGGTGGCGCCAGATGCTGCGCTCGAGGTCGCGCCCAGCGGCGTAGTTGCGGATCATGATCATCGCGCTCTGGGCGCCGACGTTCCCGGCCATAGCCGTGATCACGGGGACAAAGGTGATCAGCACGATGTGATCGACGAGGGTCCCTTGGAACAAGAAGAGCATCCAGCCGGTCGCAGCGCTGCCGACGAGGTTGATGAGCAGCCACGGTAGACGAATAAAAGCGAGCCGGACCGGGTTGCGCTGGTGCTGCAGCTCGTCGGCGTCCGAGCCGACCATGCGAAAGGCGTCCTCGTCCGCCTCGTGCGCCCAAACCTCTAGGATATCATCGACCATGATCCGCCCGAGCAAGCGCTCGTGCTCATCGACGACGGCGAGGGTGATGATGTCATACTTAGCGAAGAGCTGCGCGACCTCTTCTTGGTCAACATGCGCCTCCACGTCGACGAACTTGGGCTCAAAGATCTCGGCGATCGGCGAGGAGGGCTCGGCGAGCGCTAAGCGCGCCATGCGCACGACCCCGATGAATTTTCCTCGCTCATCCGTGACGAAGATGAAGTGCATCGAGTCGGCGTCATCTTGGCTGGCTCTGAGCGCCTCAAGTGCCTCGGCTGCGGTCGCATTGTAGGTGATCGATGCGATCTCAGCCTGCATCAAACCCCCGGCGGTATCGTCCGGGTAATGCAGGAGCGAGCGCACCTCGTTTGCCTCTTTAGGGTCCTCATCCTCGATCGCCGCGAGCACCTTAATCTGGGTCTGCTCCTCGAGCTCGCCGAGCACGTCGGCGGCGTCATCGGATTCAAGCGCCCCGACCAGCGCAGCGATCTGCGCTGGGCTCCGCTGGTCGAGCAGACCGCGCCGCTCGCTCGCGTCGAGGTAGACCAACAGCTCGGCGCGCTTCTCCGCGCCCAGGACGCTCATGATCAGGACGTGTTGATCTGGCGTTGTGTGCTCAAAAACGTCCGCAATGTCGGCGGCATGCATCGCAGCGAGCGTCTCGGCGTCGAGCTTGAGCGAAGGGGTTCTCGCGTCGTTCATCACCGATCCTTTGGGCGCTCACGCGCTCGTTGAGGTGGCTGAACTCGAGCTGCCATCAGAAGTTGAGCAAGCCGACTCGGTCCTGATCGCTCAGGTTCGCACGCGCCGCCTCGGGGAAGGACTCCAGCGCTCGGGCTTCAGCCGTCGCCGCTGCGCGGTCGCCGTTTTGTGCCACGAAGACGACGACCGCGACCTGGCCGCGCGCCGGAACCGACACCGGGTTCCAACGCACCGCGAAGATGTCGTTGTTGAGGGTGACCTCACTGACACGAACGCTCGGGTTCGCGCCTTGATAGACGATCGAGATGCTCGGGTCATCGCGACCGTCGGCGTCGTCGGTGATCAGCCACTGGTCTTGTGTCGTGAGGCGTCGATCGCCGCTGCTGCTGGTCACCAGGACCGTGCTGCGGTCGCTGCCTAGGTTGCCGGTCAGGTGAATATTGACCGAGCGCGGCAGCTCAGAAGGGTTCTCGATGCGGATGTAGAAGCGGCCGAAGTTGCGTAGGTTGGGGTCGTCGTTTGGTCGCGCCGCGTAGAAGCGCCTGGTCACTCGAAAGCCGTTCATTTCATGGACTTGCCCCGTGTAGACTTGGCGAGCCCAATCGACGGACTCGAAACCGGCTCGATACGCCACGTTGTTGACCCTGAGGTAACCGAAGCCGTCCCAGGCGTCGCTCGTGCCGTTGTAGAGGTAGCCGTGGGGGCTGGTCGGGTCCCAGATGTAGCCGTCTGCGTCGGCGATGGAGCTGTACCGGCAAGAGCGTGTGCAGCCATCATCCTGGACGATGTTGCCGTCGTCGCACTCTTCCCAGCCACCTGCGAAGTTGGTGATGTCGCGGCGGACGATCCCGTCGCCGCAGCGCGCCCGAGCGCAGCTGTTGGTGCACGCGTCTTGGTCGTTGGCGTTGTTGTCGTCGCAGGCTTCAAAGCCCTCGTCGTTCTCATCGAGGTCCTCTCGGATGATGCCGTCGCCGCAGCGCGCACGTTCACAGGCGTTCGTGCAGGCGTCAAAGTTGGTCCGGTTTCCGTCGTCGCATTGTTCGTTGCGGTCCAATCGGCCGTCGCCGCAGCGCGCAAAGCTGCAGTCGGCGTTGCAGCCGTCCCCGTCGACCTCGTTGCCGTCGTCACAGGCTTCATAGCCGTCTTGCTCAGGCGCAAGGTCCTGGCGCCGAATTCCATCGCCGCAGCGAGCCAGGGTGCAGCTGTTGGTGCAGGCGTCGAGGGTGACCTCGTTGCCATCGTCGCAAGCCTCCCCGGCGTCGAGGCGCCCGTTGCCGCAGACCTCGCGCTGACAGTCTGCGTCGCAGCCGTCGCCTGCGTCGCGGTTGCTGTCGTCGCATTCCTCGTAGCCCTCATCGCCTGGGCGCAGGTCATTGCGGCGGACGCCGTCGCCGCAGCGCGCCGGTTGGCAGTCGTTGAGACACGCGTCGCCGGCGATGCCGTTGCCGTCATCGCACCGCTCTCCGTGATCGAGCCTGCCGTTGCCGCAGGCCTCGAGATCGCAGCGCTCGGAGCAGCCGTCTCCAGGGCGAAGGTTCCCGTCATCACAGGCCTCAAAGCCAGCCTGTTCTGGGGTCAGGTCACGTCGAAGGACGCCGTCGCCGCAGCGCGCGAACGCGCAGTTCGGTAGACAGCCGTCTGTCGGGTCGGTGTTGCCGTCATCGCAGGCCTCATAATCGACTGCGTCCTCGGCGCGGTCGGTGCGCAGGCGCCCATCGCCGCAGCGCGCGCTGGCGCAGTTGTTGAGGCAGCCGTCGAGCTCGTCCTCGTTGCCATCATCGCACTGCTCACCCGCCTGAACGATCCCGTCGCCGCAGCCGGTCGGGCGGCAGTTGTCGCAGGCGTCTTGGGGATTGTCGTTGCCGTCATCACAGCCCTCGCCAGGACCGACAACACCGTCGCCGCAGCGCGCCGCCTGGCAGCTGGTCAGGCAGCCGTCACCGTCTTCATCGTTGCCGTCATCGCAGGCTTCGTAATCTGGGTCGTCTTCATCGAGATCGAGCCGGGTGATCCCGTCGCCGCAGTAAGCGAGCACGCAATTGCTCAAGCACGCGTCCGCGTCCTCGGTGTTGCCGTCATCACAGTATTCGTAGCCGGCGTCTTCCGCGTCGAGGTCGGCGCGGGTGATGCCGTCACCGCAGCGAGCCTCCTGACAGCCAGCGGTGCACGCGTCATCATCGACGGTGTTGCCGTCATCACAAGCCTCTGAAGCCTCGACGACACCGTTACCGCACTGCTCAGCCGGTGGGTTGCGCACCATGACCGTCTGGTCGCAGCCCCCAAGGATCAGGCATCCGAACAAGGCGATTCGTTGCAGCATCTCAGACTCCTCATCGGTCCCAACCAGAGCTTAGCGGGGAATTCGCCGCAGGCAAAACCTGCGCCTAAGCCTCGAGCCTAGAAAAGTCCCCAAAGCCGACAGCCCTCATACAGCGAGCGGATGCCGACGCGGCGGTAATCGCCGATCAGAACCGGACGCCATTGGGGCGCAAACTTCGCCTTGAACCGCTGCAGGCCTGAGAAGTGGAAGAGTTGGTTGCCGAGCGCCGTCTCGCGCAGCCCGCGACAGATCAGGGCGAGAAGGGGCCGGCTGCGGTCCATACCTTGCAGGGGGACGGCGCCGAGACTGAACCACGTGTCTCCCGCCTCTCGTCGGTGCTCAAGCAGGCTGTTGAGCGCGAGCTCCATCGCCCCCGCCGGAGCGCCCGGCGCGCGAACCATCCCGTCCACACCATAGCCGCGCCCGTCAAAGCCCGGCCGAGCCTCGACATAAGCGACGGGCGTGCCGCATCGGGTCGAAACCACGGCGAAGAGCGCTCGGTCGCAGGCACCGTGCAAGCCGACGAGTAGGCGCATGCGCTCGGGCTGCGCCCGGCCGGCGCGCCAGGGGCGCTCGAGCGCTTGAGCTGCCCCGGGAAGCTGGCCGCTCACGACCGCTTGGAGCCCGTTTCGGTGGGCGCGGCGTAGCATGTGGCGCAGGTTGGCATAGGCGCCGCCCGTGCGGTGATAAGCGGGGAGGTAGACCTCCGCTTCTTGACCGACGGTGAGCGTGTCGAAACCGCAGGCATGGAGCGCAGGGCGTTGCCAGAGCGCCAGGGGAAAGAGCAGCGTGTGGCGAGCCCCTTGTCGGCGCATCGCGCGCGACCAGTCGCTGAGCGCTCGGGCGTCGACGCCTTCGGTTCCGAGCGCAAAGGCGGTGACCCCGTTGCGTTCATAATGTACCTCACCGTGTGGACCGGCATAGGTCTGGAGCTCGGCCGCGGCAGCGAGCCAGCCTGAGGGGTGGCTGAGGTTGAGCTGGCGCGCCGCAGGCGGGACCGCAGCGCCGATCGGAGCCGTCCTGTGAAGCGGGCGCAGCAGCGGCGCGGGGAGCGCCAGGGCGCGCCGCATCAGCTGGGCGTTCATCGGCCGCTCACGGTCGGTTGACCGGCCGCGCAGCTGGTGAGAAAGCGCGTCACCATCCGGCGCAGCGGCGTCGAGTTAAAGATGACGAAGTGGTCACCACCTTGGCTCTGTCGGTAGGCGGCGGTGATGCGCTGGTCACCGATCACTGCGTTCGCTGAAAGAGACCCTGACTGCGGCGAGATCCCTTCGAGCTCTTGGCGCCAGAGGTCGTTGGCGATGGGCTCGATCTGGGGGATGAGCGCCGCCATCGCAAGCGCATCGGCAGTCGAAGCAGGGGTCTGTTGATCCCGCTGTCCGGAGGTGAGGAGCAGATGGTGTTGACCGCTTGTCTGCCAGGCTGGCGCCGCGGTGATGGGGTCGCTGGGCTCGAAGGCGTGCTGGATCAGGCTGATCAGGGGGTGGCTCGCAAAGAGCGGCGTTTGCGCACCGCCCCAGCCAGCGAGCGCCTCGGCGATGTTGATGGGGTCCTTGCGCTCGAGCAGGGTGAGGCTGAGCGCACCACCGGTTCCGCTCATGATGGCGCAGGGGAGCTCGGCAAGCTCTGGAAGCGCCAGCGCGCCCGTTAGGCCGCCTTGGCTGTGACCGAAGAGAAAAATGCGCTGGGGATCGAGCGCTATGCGTGGCTCGGCGCTGTTGAGCGCCCCCTTTTGGATCATGCGATGCAGCAACAAAAGATCGAGCGCACCTTGTCTTAGGTTGGCGGCGCTCGCTTCGAGATTAAAGGGGTTGAAGGTGTGCCACTCGGTGTTGGTCCCGGCGACGGCACGCAGGCCATGCAGCGGCTGATCCAGCCCGATCATGGCGAGACCTTGGCGGTTGAGGTCTTGGGCAAACGACCCTGAGCTCTCGAGGAATGAGCGGTAGCTGCCGCCAGTGCCGTGATGGTAGATGACGACCGGCCAGCCCCGCTCGGGCGGCTCGCCCTGGGGGATGGAGATCGCGAGCCGCATGACCTCGTCGCTCGTCGCTTGAACGGGCGCGTCGCCCTCGAACACAAAGCCGCCGCCTTCGGAGGCATAGGGCTTGGCGCCATGTTGCCAAAGAGGCGCTCGGTATTCGGCCTCGTAGACACGCGGCGCCGGCGGCTCGGGCGGCGCCCAGGGCGCGCTCAGCGCCGGGGTCGGCAGCGCCCGCTGCGCGTCGCTCAGCGAGCGGAATTCTTCGAGCGGGTCGGCGGTCGTAAAGACCGTCGCAACGAGGATCTGATCGGTCGCTAGACCGTAATCGGTGAGCCGTGCTCGCAAGGGCGCAAGATAGCTCGCCTGCGCGCCCTGACCTGCGAGCCCTTGTTGGATCAGTTCGACCGGACGGAAGGGCGCGCTGGCGTCTCGTGCTTGGAGCGCCTTGGTGGCCACGAGCGCATAGCGCTGCCTCGGGCGAAGCGGCCATCCGAACAAGGGGCGCGCATGCAGCGTCGTCGGGGTCATCCAGTCGTTAGCGCCTCCTTGAGCGATCAACAGGGGGCGTCGCTCAGGAGGGCCGTCAAGCGCGAGCAGTTGGATGGGAGCGTCCGCTTGGAGCGCCTCCTCTGGGTCCAGCGCAAGCAGCTCGGGCGCCGCCTGAGCGCCGAGCTCGAGATAGATCGTAGGTTGGAGCGCAAACCCGCGCCGCGACTCGGCCAGCGCGATCGCTGCGCGCACGAGCTCGGAGGCTTGAGGGTCGGGATAAGAGAACAGGCGCGGCCGACCGTTTGCGTTGAGTCGCAGATCGCTCGGCCACGGGACGTCCAGCCAGCCCATGGAGCTGGGAGTCTCGGCGTAGGGGATGGTCTGACCTCGCTCCTCTTGCGCACAGCCGAAGAACGCGAGCAAAAGGCAGAGCTGAAGAGAGCGTCGAGTCATCACGAGGTGTGTTTAGCCTCTTTTGAGGAGGGTTTCGATATGGAACCGGTCTGGCAGCTGGACCCGCAGTGGACCTTTTTGAATCATGGCTCGTTCGGCGCTCGCTTAGAGCGCGTCGCCGCCGAGCAAGAGCGTTGGCGTCGGCGGCTCGAGCGTCAGCCGCTCCGGTTTATGCTCGATGAGTACCTGCCCGAGCTCGAGAAGGTGCGGCGACGGGTCGCACAGCTTGCGGGGGCGCCAGCCGATGAGGTGGTCCTCGTCCCCAACGCGACCTACGGCGTGAGCTCGGTATTGCGCAGCTTGAAGCTGTCGGAAGGTGACGAGCTGATCGTCCTCGATCAAGCCTACGGCGCCTGTCGCGCCGCACTTGATTATGTCGCGGAGCGAGCGGGCGCCCGCGTGGTTGTGGTCTCGCTACCGGTACCGATCGCGTCGGATGAGGCGGTCGTTGCGCAGGTGCTCGAGGCCGTGACCGAGCGGACACGGTTCGCCCTGCTCGACGCCGTGATCAGCCCGACGGGGTGGGTGCTCCCGATCGAGCGCTTGGTCGCTGAGCTCAAACAGCGTGACGTTGAGACCTTGGTCGACGCAGCGCATAGCCCGGGTTTGACGCCGATGGCGCTGACGCGTTGTGGCGCCGCGTTTACCGCCGCGAACCTGCACAAATGGACCTGCGCCCCGCTTGGCTCAGCCTTCCTTCATGTCCGCAAAGACCTCCGAGACGAGATCCTTCCTTGTGCGCTGAGCCATGGCATGAACCTCCCCGTCGCTGAGCGGTGGCACGATTGCTATGACTGGACGGGGACGTTCGACCCGAGCGCGTGGCTCTCCATCCCGTTGGCGCTCGATGCGCTCGCAGCGTGTCACCCCGAGGGGTTGACCGGGCTGATGCGTCGGAACAACGCAATGGCTCAAGCCGGCGCCGACTTGATCCGCGACCGCCTCGGCTTTGAACCGACCGCTCCTCGCTCGATGTTCGCAGCGATGGTGAGCGTCGTTTTGCCGCTCCCGACGGTGCCTAAGCTGCACCACTTGGCGACGGACCCGCTGCAGCGCCGCTTGATCGAGGCGTATCAGATCGAGGTGCCGGTGATGAGCTGCTCGGGGCGGCGCATTTTGCGTCTTAGCTGTCAGCAGTACACCACGCAGCGTGACCTTGAGCGCTTGGTCGAAGCGCTTGAGCGAGAAGTCACACAGATGCCGCATTAAAGAACGAGCGTTCTTTTACGTTTGCCGGTAGGCGTCTTCCGAAAATGGCATGAGTGAGGAGCCGATTCGATGACGATTCACGTCGAACCCATGACGCGCTGGCCGATGCGTACGCTGAGTCAGCAGCCTACGGCCGAGGTCTTTCTTAGCGGCACGAGCGGCTATGAGCGCTGTTTGGATCGTGACCGAGCGCAGCAGCAAGAGGCGATCGATCTGGGCGCAACCTTTCATGACTGTGATAAGCTCGTGGTCCTCGGGATCGGCGGCTCTGCCATGGGCCTGCGGGCTTTGGTAGACGCGCTCGCCGATCGTCGCGAGGCGGACCGCCTGGTTCTGCTCGATCATCTCGATCTCGGTACGCTTGAGCACGAGCTCGACGGCTCCCAAGGCGCCAAGCTGGGCTTGATGGTCATCAGCCGCAGCGGGACGACTTTGGAGGTGATGGCGTGGTTGCGTGAATTGCTCGGGCGCTGGCGCTTCGAGCGGGTTGCGGCGGTGACCGCAAGCCCGGACAGTCCGCTCGGGCGGCTCGCCGCTGAGCGGGCGTGGCCTACGCTGTCGATCCCAGATGACGTCGGCGGTCGGTTCTCTGTCTTGACGCCTTGCGGTCTTTTGCCTGCGTCGGCGCTCAAGCTCCCGGTCGAGGACCTGCTCGAGGGTGCGCGCAACGCCGACCCTGCGCAGGCTTTCCAGTGGGCCGGCGACCTCCATCACCTGCTCGCCGGTGGCCACGATCGCTGGCTCGGGTTTTTCTATGGAAAGGCGTTGAGCGGGCTCGCAGGTTGGTGGCTTCAGTTGCTCAGCGAGAGCCTGGGTAAACAGGGCCTTCCGCTCTATGTCGCCGCCGCCGAGGGGCCGCGCGACCAGCACTCGATCTTGCAGCTGTTGATGGAGGGCGCTGATCGCCAAGCGTTGATCTTTTCGCATTGGGATCGCCCGGCAGCGACGCCGGGAGAAGGCCCTGACCTTTTAGGTCTCGGCGCGACCGACCTGACCGCCATGGAGCGGATCCTGTTTGACGCCAACAGCCAAGCGCTGAGTGATCGAGGTCGACCGGTGCTTCGTCTTCGGCTTGAGCCGACTGCGCAGAGCGTAGCGGCTTGCATGCAGAATTGGATGCGCGCTACGGCATTGCTTGGGTCGTACCTAGATCTCGACCCCTTTGATCAGCCCGGTGTTGAGGCTGGTAAAGTGATCGCAAAGGCGAGGCTGGGTTTAGGGTAATGCGTTGTGCGGCGGTGCTTCATTGTGGATTGCCACTTGGGACACCGCAGCTTCGCTTAGCGCAGGCGGTGGATGGTCCGCTGAGCGCGCTGCTCGATGCGCTGCAGACCCGTCCGCATGTTCGGCTGGGTCTGCACTTAGGCGGACATGTCCTCGATTTCTTGCTCCGCCATCGCAGCGAACGGCTGGTCCAGCTCGCAGGGCTCTCTCAGAGCGGGCAGATCGAGTTAGTCGGTGGGGGTTATTACGACCCGGTGCTATGTGCCTTGCCGGCGCGCTCGGCTCAGGCTCAGCTGGCACGAACGCATCGATTTTTTTCTGATCAGCTCCGGCTCGATCTTAGCGGCGTTTGGTTGCCCGAGCAGGTGTTTGAGCCTTCGGTTATTTCACTCCTTGAAGCCGCGGGTTACCGCTATGTTTTGTGCCCGACGGACCCCATCGACGCCGCTGGGTGCGATACGAGTGGGCTGAGCGCCCCACTGCGTCTTGAGCAAGGGGGAGTCTCCATTTTGGGCCTCGCCTGTGAGCGGGGCGATGAGACGCAGCTCGTCCAGAGCCTGGGGGCTTGGTCCGAACAGGCTCAGGCGGGGCGCTCGTTGCTGGTCTGGTCTGGCGACCTCTTGGCGCTCTCGAGCGACCCTCAAGCGTTTCCGAAGGGGGCGCAGATCGAGCGGTTCATCGCCGACCTCGACGCCGCCCCTTCGCTGCAGTTTGTGCTGCCCAAAACCCTCATCGAGTCTGAGCCCGGGCCGCTGGTGTATCCGGGCTTAGGGAGCCATCGTGCGATGGGCACTTGGTCTCTGCCGGTCGAGGCAGGCCGCCGGCGCGCTCGGATCCTCGAGAGCGCCGCTAAAAAGGGTGGTCACCAAGGGCTTAATCTGGTGGCAGGCGGTCGCTGGAGCAGCTTTTTGGCTCGGTATTCAGAGGCGGGCGCGATGTACAGCCGGGCGCTGCAGCTCGCTGAGCGGGTGGAGCGCGCCCAGCTGCCGACCTACTGGCGCGAGCGTATGTGGGCAGGGATCCTGCAGGCTCAAGGGCACGAGGCGTTTCAGCATGGTGATCGGAGCGGGATCTACAACCCCGTCTTGCGCCAGGCGGTCCACGGTCGACTGCGCGACATCGAAGAGTATCTGGATTACTTAGAGTCCGCCGCCAAAGCGGACCCCAAGGCGCTCAACGGCATCCGTCATGAGCGCCGGCAGCTCTTGCCCGATGGGACGCAAGGCATCACGCTCAAGGGGACGCGCGGGCGGTGGACATTTTGTCCGAGCGCTGGCGGAGCCTTGGTCGGGATCGAGGTCTCGGGCTTGCCCTGGGATGTAGCGCATACGATGGGCAGGTACCCAGAGCACTACGATGACCTCAGCGACCTGAGCGGTCCGAGGTGGTCGCTCACGGAGCGGTTTGTGAACCGCTCTGAAGATGTTTTTTCATCGAATTTTATTGGTGATTTTTCGGGGTGCGAGTACGCCGCTGAGGTTCGTGATGACGAGCTGGAGTTGTCGACGTCAGGACCGGTGGGTGCGGCGCACGACGTGGTCATCAACAAGCGCTATCAAGCGACGCAGTCGGGCGCTGAGATGACGATGTCTTTGACCATCGAGACGCCGGCTCATCATGCGGTCAGAGGTTACCTGGTCGAGACCTTGCAGGTCAGTTTACCGCCGGGAGAGGGGAGCAAAATCCGCGTGGGTGATCAGGTCCGCGACTGGGATGAGCCCGTGCGTGATGAGGCGGCGAGCGTTCAGTGGGCGTCGCCGAGCGCCCGTTTGCAGTTCTCGGTGATTTTCCCAGGGCGGGTAGAGTTGATCACGCAGCCCGTTCACACCGAGCATCGCGATCGAGGCGCGCTGCGCAGCACCCTCCAAGGAATTGAGCTGATGGCGCTGATCCCCATTCAGCTCGGATCCGGCCAGCGCTGGAGCGGCGACTTCGTATTTCGAGCGACGCGCCGCTAGCCGCCGCCTTTGGCGAGGTCCTGGATGTCGATCAAGCCAACCAGGCGATCGTGTGCGTCGAGGACCGGCGCTTGGTCAATCGAGCGCATGCTCAGAGCCGCCTCGGCGTCCAGCGCTCGGTCGTCGGGCGCAAGGCGCAGGGGCTGACGGGTCATCAGGTGCTCGATCGGTTGATCGAGCTGCGCCCGCTCAGCGGCGACGAGTCGCCTGAGGTCGCCGTCGGTGAAGACCCCGAGCAGCCGCTCGTCCGGATCGACGATCAGCGCACAGCCAGGCCGCCCTGGAGTAGCGCCCATCACCGAGACGGCGTCGCGCAGCGTCGCAGGCAAGCTCAGCTTCGGCAGCCGCTCACCTCGCCTCATCAGCTCGCCGATCGGCGTCAGGCTGCGCCCCAAGTTGCCCCCGGGGTGCACGCGCGCGAAGTCTTCACGGCTTGTGCCCTTCGCCTCGGCCGCGGCCATCGCGAGCGCATCACCGAGCGCGAGCATCACGGTGCTCGAGGTGGTTGGCGCAAGCCCGATCGGACAGGCTTCGTCGACGCGCCCGAGCTCAAGACAGACCGTCGAGCCGGCTCCGAGCGGTGAGTCATGAGCCGCTGTGATGGCGATCAGGGGTAGGCTTAGGCGATCGAGCTCAGGGAGCAGGCGCAGGAGCTCCGCTGTTCGGCCCGAGTTGGACAGGGCGAGGATGAGGTCACCGTCGACGACCTGACCGAGGTCACCGTGCGCCGCCTCGGCTGGATGAAGAAAGAAGCTTGGCACGCCGGTTGAGGCGAGCGTTGCGGAGATCTTTCGCCCGACTAAGCCGGCTTTACCCATCCCGGTCACCACGACCCGCCCGCTGCACGCGACGATCAGTGAGACCGCTCGGTTGATCTCGTCGCCGAGGCGCGCCTCAAGACGTAAAATCGCCTCACCTTCGATGCGGAGGACTTGGCGTGCAAAACTCAGATGATCTGACATGACGATCCACTCTTTTCCTGCCCTTATATAGTAGCATAGACGACAATCGGAAAAACAAAGGAGCGGACCATGTCTGAAACGGGTCATGACGGACTGCGCGAGGAGCTTGAGCGCCGTGAGCAGGCCGCCCAACTCGGCGGAGGCGCTGCTCGCATCGAGCGTCAGCATGCCGCCGGTAAGCTGACCGCTCGAGAGCGGCTCGAGCTCTTGTTTGATCCCGGTAGCTTCTGCGAGATCGACGCCTTCGTGACGCATCGATGCGCAGACTTTGGCTTGCAGGACAACAAACCCTTGGGTGACGGGGTGGTCACTGGCTACGGTCGTATCGACGGGCGCGTGGTCTTCGCCTATGCGCAGGATTTTACGGTGTTTGGTGGTTCGCTTTCGGGCGCGCATGCTCAGAAGATCTGCAAGGTGATGGACCGGGCGATGGAGGTCGGCGCGCCGGTGATCGGGTTAGCCGATTCGGGCGGCGCGCGCATTCAAGAGGGCGTTGATTCGCTCGCTGGCTACGCCGACATCTTTTTGCGCAACACCCTGGCGTCGGGCGTTGTCCCCCAGATCACGGTGGTGCTCGGACCTTGCGCAGGCGGCGCGGTCTACAGCCCGGCGATCACCGACTTCATCGTGATGGTCAAAAACACCGGGCATATGTTTATTACCGGCCCTGATGTCATCAAGACGGTGCTGCATGAAGAGGTCACAAAAGAGGACCTCGGGGGCGCGGAGGCGCACGCAGGCACCTCGGGGGTCGCTCATTTCGCCGCCAATGATGAAGCCCACGCGCTCCGGATGGTGCGCGAGCTCACCGCCTACCTGCCGAGCAACAACGCTGAGGATGCGCCGGTCGTCCCGAGCGGCGATGCCCCGGACCGACTGTGCGACGAGCTGCGTGAGTTGGTGCCGGTCAACCCGAACGTGCCTTATGATATCCGCGAGATTATCCGAGCTGCAGCCGATGAGCGCTTCTTTTTCGAGGTCGCTGAGCGCTTCGCAGCGAACATCGTCGTGGGGTTCATCCGCCTAAACGGTCGGAGCGTGGGGGTGGTGGCGAATCAGCCCGCCGTCCTCGCCGGCTGTCTCGACATCGACGCGTCGGTCAAAGCGGCTCGGTTCGTCCGCTTTTGTGACGCGTTCAACATTCCGCTCCTGACGCTGGTCGATGTGCCGGGTTTTCTGCCGGGCAAAGATCAGGAGCACGGAGGGATTATTCGTCATGGCGCCAAGCTGCTCTATGCGTACGCCGAAGCGACGGTGCCCAAGGTGACGGTGATCACGCGCAAAGCTTATGGCGGCGCCTACGACGTGATGGCGTCAAAACATTTGCGAGCGGATTTTAACTTCGCGTTCCCGAGCGCAGAGATTGCGGTGATGGGACCGGACGGCGCCGTCAACATCATCTTCCGTCGTGAGCTCGCGGCGGCTGAGGACCCGGTGGCGCGTAAAGACGAGCTCGTAGCGGATTATCGTGCGCAGTTTGCCAACCCTTATAAAGCGGCTGAGCTGGGCTACATCGACGCCGTGATCCGGCCAGAAGATCTGCGCCGTCGGCTGGTCGACACTTTCGACGTGCTGGGGAACAAGCGCCAGAGCTTGCCGCCGAAAAAGCATGGGAACATTCCGTTATGACGAGCCCGATCAAGAAAGTGTTGGTGGCGAATCGCGGCGAGATCGCCTTGCGAGTCATGCGGACCTGTCGTGAGCTGCAGCTCGAGACCGTCGCTGTGTTCTCGGACCCTGATCGGTGCGCGCTGCACGTGCGCTATGCGGACGAGGCGATCGCGCTGGGGGGCTCGACCTCCGCTGAGAGCTACTTGGTGATCGATAAGATCCTCGAGGCGGCGCAGCGGACCGGCGCCGACGCGGTCCACCCTGGTTATGGATTTTTGTCGGAGAACCCGGAGTTTGCTCGGCGCCTTGAGGCCGCTGGGATCACGCTGATCGGTCCGCGCCCTGAGGCGATGGAGGCGATGGGCCATAAGACCAAGGCACGCGACGTGATGATCGCGGCGCAAGTGCCCGTCGTTCCAGGAAGCGACGGTCCGGTCGCGGGTCCAGATGAGGCGGTCATCGAGGCGCAGCGTATCGGCTTTCCGATCATGGTTAAGGCGGCAGCCGGAGGCGGCGGTAAGGGTATGCGCCGGGTGGACGACCCGAGCGCGCTCCACAGCGCCTTTGCGGCGGCTCAGAGCGAAGCACGCAACAGCTTTGGTGATGACCGAGTGTATCTCGAGCGTTTCCTCGACCGACCGCGTCACATCGAGGTCCAGGTTTTGGCGGATACGCATGGGAACTGCGTGCATCTTTTTGAGCGCGAATGTTCGATCCAGCGCCGCCACCAAAAAATCATCGAGGAGGCGCCGAGCGCGTTCGTGGACGATGAGATGCGTCGGGCGATGGGCGCCGTCGCCGTCCAGGCGGCGAAAGCGGTGGGCTATGTCGGCGCCGGGACGGTGGAGTTTCTAGCCGATGCCCAGAGGAACTTTTTCTTCCTCGAGATGAACACACGGCTCCAGGTCGAGCATCCCGTGACCGAATGGATCACCGGGCTGGACCTCGTGGAGTGGCAGATCCGGGTGGCGCAGGGTGAGCCGCTCGGTTTTACGCAAGACGAGCTCACCTTCGAGGGACACTCGATCGAGGCGCGCGTGTACGCCGAGGACCCGGCGGCGGGTTTTATGCCGGCGCCTGGGACCATCGAGCATCTGCACGTCCCCTCCGGTCCCTACGTGCGCGATGACTCAGGGGTCTCGGCCGGGTCCGAGGTCACCCCGCTTTATGATCCCATGATCTCCAAGCTCTCGGTCTGGGGCGCCGATCGCGCCACCGCCATTGCGCGACTCGATCGCGCGCTCGCCGAGTACAAGGTGGTCGGGATTACGACCAACATCCGTTTTCTTCGGCGAGCGATCGTCACCGACGAGTTTCGCAGCGGTGACTTCGACACCGGTTTCGTCGGCAATGTGATCCAAGGCACTGCGCCTGAGGACTCTGAATACGAACACCTAGCTGTCTGGGCGGCGGTCGCCGACGCGTTTCTGCGAGACCAAAAACTTGAGTCGCAGGGCGCAGCAGGAGCTGCTGGTCGGTCCGGCGTCTCCGCATGGCGACGCTACGCGCTGGTCGGTTCGAGGAGCGGATCATGAAAACCTATGTTGTTCGGCTCGCAGATGGGGAGACCGTCGAGGTGGGCGTCGAGGCGGACGGGGATGACCTGATCCTCTCGTATGACGACGTCGTTCGCCGCCTCGATCTGCGGCGCTTGCCGGGCGCGATGATGCATATGCTGGTCGATGAGCAATACTCATACGACGCAGTCGTCGAGTGGGCTGGCGATGGATCAGACCCCTTTGACGGTCGGGTTAACGTCCTCGTACGTGACCGGGTCTACGCGCTCGATGTCTTGGATCAGCGGCGCGTGCGGATGCGTGACGCCGTGGGCGGAGAGGATGAAGCGGAGGCTGGCGCAGTTCATGCCCCGATGCCTGGAAAAGTGCTGCGTTATCTGGTGGCGCCGGGCGACCGCGTGGTCGCTGGTCAGGGCTTGGTTGTGGTCGAAGCCATGAAGATGGAGAATGAGCTGACGGCGAGCGGCGATGGCCGGATCAGCGCGCTGTGCGCCGAGGTGGGCGACAACGTTGAGAAGGGCGCTTTGTTGGTCTCTGTTGAGGCGGAGGAGCGTGCGTGAGCATCCGAGGATTGATTCTGTGTTCGATGATGGCGGGCTGCAGCCTGCTCTCGACGCCCGAGGCGGTGCCTTTGCCTGACGCAGGTCAGGTGGTCCCGGACGCTGGGGTCGCGCCGGTGGACCCGTGCGAGCCCAACCCGTGCACAGACGCGCTCAAAACGCAGTGCGCGGCGGTTGAGGGGCGAGCGGTCTGCTCATGCGATGAGGGCGCACAGGCGGTGGGGGATGTCTGCCTCCCGCTCGAAACATGCGATGACGGCGACTGCGTCGGTGGTGCGATGGTGGTGGCGCGCGGCGCGACGGTCGAGGGCACCCTCAATCGCAACGGCGGGGACGGCAGCGACTGGTACCGCCTCGACGGCGTGAGCGCCGGCGGCATTGAGCGGGTGAGCGTGCGCTTGATCGGGGACTCCGGGCCGGACGCGGTGCGCGAAGAGGGCGAGGCGCCGCCGGTGGTGCCGAACATCAAGCTGTTCGTAGCCCCCGAGGTCGAGGTTCCTGCGCGCGCCGTGCCGCGTGACGGAGTGGAAGATGATGGTCGGTTTGTCCGGCTTCTGAGCGCCGAGGTCGAGGCGGGCGCCGTGGTGCTTGTGCGGATCGATGACGCCGACGAGCGAGCGGTTGAGTACGCCCTCGAGGTCGCTGCGACCGCACAAGATGATCACGCCGACGGAGACGAGGGCGCGACACCGATCGAGCAAGGCGAGACGCCCTTTATCCTCGAGACGCGCGAGGACACCGACACGTTGCACATCACCCCCGAGCGCGCCGGCGCGTTGTTGGTGAGCGTCTCGCTCAACGAGGTCGCCGAGGCGACCGGCGCGATCTCGCTGCGCGTGGGGTCCGTCGGTGGGAATGATCACCGCCGATATTTTGGGCGCGCCCGCCACGAGGTGCTCGAGGCGACGACCTACTCGATCCGCTTGAATCATCGCGACCGGCGCTTGGTGAGTGGGACCTTGTTTGTGCGCTTGCTCAGTGACGATGATCACGGCGACCGCCCTGAGGAGGCCACTCCGATCAGCGTCGGGCGCGGTGAGATTGTTCAGGGGTCGCTCGAGGAGGGGGGCGCAGACTGGTTCGCCTTCCCGGCGCAGGCGAATCAGGTGTACCGCGTGGTCTACAACGGCGCCGGTTTGGTCCAAGGCGGCCGCGCCGATGACGAGGGGTTTGTCTGGGCTCACGCTCGGGGTGATCACTATCGTCACGACGGTCAATCGAGCGACGCGGTTCTTGAGGTCAGCGGCTCAGCGCATGAGTTTGACCTGATGATTATGAACACAGAGCTCGAGGATCCCGCTGGAAACCGGCTCAGCGCGGCGGCGCTCCTACCGGACGGTGCCGGACCGTTTGAAGGCGGGCTTGAGTACCGCGGCGACGTTGATTTTTATGGTCCGATCTTTGGCGACGGCGCTGGCTGCATCGGTTGGCCAGGTCAAGACGGCGAGCGGTTGCAGCTCCAAGCGCTCGACGATCAAGGGCGCGTCCTGGCGACGGCGCCGGGTGAGGGGGAGCAGCGAGTCGGCTTTGAGGAGCCCGCCTTGTTCTATCTGAGCGTGAGCCTTGGTGAAGGGAGCACGGCGAGCTATCCGCTGAGCTATTCGTTCTCCTACGAGAGCGCCGCCTGCGATTGATTTACCCGCTTTCATTCTTGACGCCCGGCTCGCTCGGCTCTAGTTGCCTCGTCGCTTGGTGAGTTCGTCCCTTTGGAGAGGTGCCCGAGAGGCCGAAGGGAACGGTTTGCTAAATCGTCGTAGGGGAGACTCTACCGAGGGTTCGAATCCCTCCCTCTCCGCCAGAGGACGAATCACCGGCGTTGACATATGGATGGCCAGTTCCTAACAGGCTGTCCGCAAAGCGGGTGTAGCTCAGCTGGATAGAGTACCAGGCTACGAACCTGTTGGTCGGGGGTTCGAATCCCTCCTCCCGCGCCAAGGCAGTCAGTTTACTGGCTGCCTTGTTCTTTTTTTACTGCCGCAACGGATCGATTTGATGTCAGTTGCCGTGTGGAGGTTGCTCGGTGCGCATCGTCGACCAGTACTACATGCAACGCTGCCTTGAGCTGGCAGCGCAGGCTGAGGCGCGCGAAGAGGTCCCGGTGGGTGCGCTCTGTGTGTTTGAGGGGCGCATCGTCGGGGTGGGCTCGAACACGCGTGAGCGAGACCAGAACCCGGTAGGACACGCCGAGATCGACGCGCTGAAGATGGCTGCGCAGACCCTCGGGACGTGGCGCCTGCACGGCGTGACCCTGTATGTCACGCTCGAGCCCTGCGCGATGTGCGCCGGCGCCTTGGTGCTCAGCCGTGTCGACCGAGTGATCTATGCCACCGACGACCCGAAGGCGGGCGCGGTCGAGAGCTTGTATTCGATCGGTAGAGACCCGCGCCTAAACCACGTTTTCGAGGTCGATCGCGGCGTGCTTCAGGCGCAGGCGTCGTCGCAACTGAGTGGGTTTTTCAAGGCGCGACGTCAAAAAAAGAAGAAGCCGCGCACCCAGTCTCCCTGACTACCGTTGCTCCCTTCCGGGCCTGGCGGGGTTTGCAGTTTGACCGTCGCGCGACTTCATGGCGGAGGGGGAGGGATTCGAACCCTCGGTGGGTTGCCCCACACACGATTTCCAATCGTGCACCTTCGGCCTCTCGGTCACCTCTCCATTAAATTTCCCTTCGGCGCTATGGAGGAGAAAGTGGGATTCGAACCCACGGTGGGTTTCCCCACATCGCATTTCGAGTGCGACGCCTTCGACCTCTCGGCCATTTCTCCCTGACGTCGCGCCGAAGGGACATTTCGATCGGCGCCTTAGCCAATGGCGGTGACGGGAGCAAGCGGTACTGTCGAATCGTTGGCCGTCGGACAAAAAGATCGACCCCTTCAGGGGGCTCAGGCTTGCACCGGCTGCCGCGATACGCCATCGCTGGAGTACGCCCCGTAGGGGCGAGCCGGAGGACGGTTGAGCTACAAGGTGCTGGCGCGAACCTATCGGCCCCAACGTTTTGACGCGTTGGTCGGTCAGGAAGTGGTCGGGCGAACCCTGGCCAACGCGATCACCCGTCAGCGGGTTCATCACGCCTACCTATTTTGCGGCCCTCGAGGGGTGGGTAAGACCAGCGCAGCACGCATCCTGGCCATGGCGCTCAACTGCGAGGTCGGGCCACAGGCAGACCCCTGTGGTCAGTGCGCATCCTGCGTGGCGATCGCAGGGGGGCATTCGCTGGATGTCCAAGAGATCGACGGCGCAAGCCACAACGGCGTCGACCACGTGCGCCAGCTGCAAGAGACTGCGCATACTCGAGCGACTCTGCGCTGCAGGATCTTCATCATCGATGAAGTGCATATGCTCACCAACCAGGCGTTCAACGCGTTGCTCAAGCTTCTCGAAGAGCCGCCGCCTGCCGTCCATTTTATCTTTGCGACCACCGAGCCACATAAAGTGCTCGATACCATCAAGTCGCGGTGTCAGCGGCACGACTTTAAGCGGATCCCGACGCGGCGGATCATGGAGCAGCTCGAGCACGTCTGCGGGCGCGAGCAGCTGTCGGTTGAGCGTGAGGCGCTGCGGGTCGTTGCGGTGGCGGCTGAAGGGGGGATGCGCGACGCGCTGAGCTTGCTTGAGCAGGTGATCGCTTACACCGGCGATCATGTCGACGGATCCGCCGCAGCCGCTTGTTTGGGGTTGGTTGACCGGCGCGCCGTGATGGCGTTGCTCGGCGCGTGCGCTGAGCAGGATCGCGCCGGCGCGCTGCGGCAGCTCGATGCGCTGTACAGCGCCGGCGCCGACCTGCGCCGCTTCGCTGATGCGCTGGTGGCTGAGGTGCGCGGTTTGGTGATCTGCGGTGAGGTGGCGCAAAGCGACGGGCTCATCGACTCGGACGCTGAGCATCTCGCCGAGCTCAACCGGTTAGCCGGACTGCTCGACCCGGTTCATGGTCGGCGCTGGCTTCGTGTCGCGCTGGACGCCGCCGCCGAGATCAGCCGGACCGGCCACCCTCGGACCGTGCTCGAGCTCGCCATCTTGCGGATGGCCGATGGCGCCGGCGCGCAAGCGCTCGGTCAGCTGCTTCATCAGCTTCAAGGTGGCGCTGCCCCACGGTCCGGCTCGAGCGGCGCGCCGCGGGCACAGCGCCCCAAGCCCGCTCACGACAGCCGACAGGCGCTTGGTCTGCGTCCGGCCCCTCCTCGGAGGCCTGAGCCTGCGCAGCGCCCGGCGCCACCAGCGCCGCCGCCCGCTCCCCAGAGGCAGCAGCGAAGCGCTCCGCAGATGGCGCCGCCGCCGGTCAGTGAGCCCCCCAAGCCGGAGGTCGTTCCGACGGCGCCCTTTCTGCACGCCGTGGCGCGCTCGAGTCAGCCGCTTGCGGCGACGCTCGCCCTGGCAGGGCTTCGTATCGATGGGCAGCGACTCGTCGGGCGCTTGGACGACGCCCGCCTCGCCATTTGCCGGCAAGAGCGGTCACGCAGTGACGTCGCCGCCGCGCTGGCTGAGCACGGCTTCGTTGAGCTCGTGATCGGCAACCTGAACATCAAGGCGAGCTCAGGCAGCGCACAACCGTCGCTCTCGGCGCCGCCTCCAGGCGTTGCGCCGGCTCCGGATCCCACCCAAGAAGTGAGCCCGCCACCCGCTGCGCCCGAGCCGGTCAACCCGCCGGCTGCGCCGGCTGAACCGCCGGTCTCAGTGGCGCCTGAGCCTTGCACCTCGGCGCCTCCGTCGCCGCCACAGCGTGACGAGAAGCTACCTGCGCTTGACGACGAGGCGAAGCGCCTGCTGACGCTCTGGACCTCGATTTTTCCTTCGCTTCCCGATGAGCTCAAGGGGCGCCTGGTCCCCTTTGCCCCGGTCGAGATCGAGCAAGGGACCTTGGTGCTCGGCAGTGAGTCTGAAGGGTTGATCGATACGGTCAGCGAGCTGCTCAAGCCGGTACAGCTCAACCACGAGAGCGTGCGGTCGTTGCGCAGCCAGCTCGTCGGCTCCGAGGCGGCGCCGAGGCACCGCGCCATGATGCGACAACTTCGAGCCGATCGAGACCCTGTTTTTCGTGAGCAGTTGGCGCTGCGTGAGCACCAGACCACGCAGGCGGTTGTGGACTTGTTCGACGCGGTGGTCGACGAGGTCGGTCTTTGAGTGGTGGTCGGCAGCGCTCGGGGCCGCAGCGACGTTTAGCCGGCGAGCTCCAGCTCGAGCGCTGGTCGGACGCGCCCAACCGCTGCGCGCTGGTCTATCCGAGCGGCTACCACGTCGGCATGAGCAGCCTGGGTTTTCAGCAGATCTGGCGCTCCATCCTCGCGACCGACGGCTGGACGCCGCTGCGCGCGTTTAACGACGACGATGAGCCGAGCGAGCGCCCGTTCGCCTATGAGCTCAACCGCGCTATGCCCGAGGTCGAGGCCATCGCGCTGAGCGTGGCCTATGAGCTCGAGCTCGCCGGCGTCATCACCATGCTCGAGCGTTTTGGGTTGCCGCCGCTTCGGCGTGAGCGGCAGCCCGACCACCCGATCGTCATCGCCGGCGGCCCGCTGACCTTCTCAAACCCGGCTCCGCTGCTGCCCTTCGTCGACGTGCTCATCTGCGGCGAGGGTGAGGGGCTGATCAAAGAGGTGCTGCAGCGCATCGAGGGCGAAGACAAAGCCTCGCTCAGTGCGCTCTTATCGGAGCTGCCAGGGGTCGTGGTAGCGACCGAGCGTGCGCCGGTCTTGCTGCCCGTCGCTAAGGCTGATGATGTACTGCTGCCGGCGCATTCGGCGATCGTGGCGGAGTCGACCGAGCTGCGTAAAATGTTTTTGATCGAGCCAGAGCGTGGCTGCTCTCGGCAATGTACGTACTGCGTGATGAGGCGCTCGACCAACGGGGGGATGCGCCCGGTGCCGGCGCAAGCGGTACTCGACGCCATCCCGCAAGGCGTTGAGCGAGTTGGATTGGTCGGCGCTGCGGTCACCGACCACCGAGAGATCACGGATCTGGTTAACGCGCTGGCTGATCGCGACCTCTCCATCGGGATCTCAAGCCTGCGCGCCGACCGGCTCAAGCGCCCGCTGCTCGAGGCGCTCTTTCGCGGCGGCTACCGCACGGTGACGGTGGCGCTCGATGGCGCCTCACCGCGCCTGCGCCGGGTCGTGCGCCGAAAAACAGAAGACCAGCACATCGAGCGCGTGGCGCGCGAGGCCAAGTCGGTCGGGTTTATGAAGATGAAGATCTATATGGTCCTCGGCCTGCCTACCGAACACGATGAGGACCTTGAAAACTTGGCGCATGAGCTGATCGAGCTGAGCAAGATCCTCCCGATTGACGTGGGGTTGAGCCCCTTGGTGCCCAAACGCAACACGCCGCTTTATTGCGCACCTTTTATCGGCGTCAAAGAGAGCGATCGGCGGCTTAAGCTGCTGCGCCGACTGCTCAAAGGACGGGTTAATATTCGCCCCGTCAGCTCGCGCTGGAGCTGGGTGGAGTCGGTGTTGGCGCGCGGCGGGTTGGCGGTTGGCGAGGCGGTGCTTGAGGCGCATCGGCGAGGCGGTGACTACGCGGCCTACAAGGCGGCCTTTAAAGCGGTTGGTTACCTACCTGATGGATCGGTGGGTTCGGATCATGCGCCGATGGGCGTTGATGGCGGCGTCGCGTACGGGCTACCGGGAGCCGCCGAAGCCTTAGCTCAAACCACTGAGCTCAAGGTGTTGCGTAAGCGCTGACTTAGGCGCGCTCAAAGCGCGTGTCGCGCTCCATCAGCTCCGCTAAGCCATCCGCCGAGCTGATCTCATCAGCTAGGATGCGCGCGACGGTCTCACAGATGGGCATCTCGACCTCGTCGCGTTCGACCAGACGCCGTACCGCCTGCGCTGTATAGTACCCTTCGGCGACTTGTCCGTTGAGCGACTCGATCGCTTCTTGCGTGCTCCTGCCCTCACCGATCGCGTAGCCGAGCGTTCGGTTTCGGCTGAGGCTTCCGGTGCAGGTGAGGACCAGGTCACCCATCCCGGCGAGGCCTGCGAGGGTGAGCGGGTTGGCGCCGTAGCGTGTGGCGAGGCGGTTGATCTCGTGCAGGCCGCGCGTGATGAGCCCGGCGCGCGCATTGAGCCCAGTGTTCATGCCGTCTGCGATGCCCACCGCGATCGCGATGACGTTCTTGAGCGCGCCTCCGAGCTCGACCCCGATGACATCGTCGCTGCAGTAGACCTTGAGGTTTTGACCATTAAAGACGCCTCGGACCGTCTCAGCGGCGCTCACTTGACGAGAGGCGGCGACGACGAGCGTGGGGTTGCCCGATGCGAGCTCAAGCGCAAAGGAGGGCCCGCTCAGGTGAACGATGCGCCCCGCCTCGGCACGCGGCAGGATCGAGCGCAGCATCTCGTCGATCGTCTCGAGGCTGTCCGTGCTGATCCCTTTTGCGGCGTTGACCAAGAGCGCGCCCGGCTCGAGGTGATCAACCGCCTCCTCCCAAAAGGCGCGCACGCCCTGCGTGGGGATCGCCGAGACGACGAGCTCCGCTTGAGACAGGGCTGCGCTGAGGTCGGGTTCGCAGGTCAGCCCCGCCGGAAACGCAACGCCGCTGAGGTAGCGGGTGTTGTAGCCGGCCCGAGCGCTCGCTTCGAGGTGGTCTTTGTGGCGGCCCCAGAGCCGGACCGTGTGCCCGAGCCGGGCGAGGTGGATCGCCAGCGACGTCCCGAAGCTGCCCGCCCCAAGGACGGCTACGATCACTTGATCTTCTTGAGCTTGATGACGCCGGACTTGCCGTCGAGTGACATCACAGCTGCCAACCCACGCAGGGTGGAGCCGTCGTTCATACCCCACGGTAGACCGTTCGCCGAGCCGGCGTTGAGGTAGAGCGATTTTTGCCGTGAATCAGCGGCCGCCGGGCGGTTCCCCATCTTCGTCGCCAGCGTGGCGCCCGCTTCGAGGATGTGACCAAAGATGCCCCACTTAATGGAGTAATCCTTGATCAGCTTCGCCATCCATTTATCGCCCACGTGCTTGCCGTCGGTGATCTTATCGAGCGCCACCTTGCCTGTGTAGCGAGGCGGACCGTGCGCGAGCAGGACGTTGACCTGACCCTTCGCCTTGCCGATCTGCTTGCCTAAGGCGCGGATGTGCTTGCGCTCGTAGAGGCAACCGTTGCGTCCATAGAGGAACTTTTTGTCGTGGTATCCTGGGAGCGTCCAGAGGCTGTACTTACCCCAGCGGATCTCGCGCACCCAGTTCCCGTTGATCAGCTGCGGCACCTTGCGAGCGACCTCGGTTGCCGTGCGGTTAAAGCTCGTCCGGCTTTCTGAGTTCCCCGCAAAGACGATCACCGGGAGATTCAGTTTGCCGAGCTCGAGGAAGACCTCTTCGAGGTCGAACTCGTCGAGGGCAATATCGCCGTTTGCGACCACGATATCGACCTTGTTCTGCTTGAACCAGTTGGCGAAGGTCTCAAGGTTTTTCTTGGTGTCTCGCCCGGCGTCTTTGATGGCACCGAGGACGCCAATGTTGAGCGTGCCAGCTGCTTTGGTGCTGCCCTTGATGGTCCAGGTGCTGCCGTTGCGCTCGACGTCAAAGCCCGCCATCTTAACCGTGTCCGGCTCTTTGACCTTGGTGAACGGCCCGGGGCATTTATAGCGGTACTTCTCCGTGAGCTGGCGCCACGAATTCGGTGTGCTGTCTGCACCGAAGGGGCTCTGTGCCATGGCGGGGGAGGCGATGAGGGCGAAGATAAGGGTCAAGCGCATGGCGTCAGGGTCCTGATAAGGGCTGGAAAATGTTCGTTACCGACATGTGGCCAGGTTTTGAAGGGGGTGACAAGGCGGCATGAGACAGTCAAGAGGTGTGTAGTAGCTAAACGCTGGTTTGAGGGATTCATTCAAACCTGGCCGAGGGGGCTTATGATGGTTCGTGCCGCGTTGTTTGCTGCGTCTGGGCGCGCGCCAGCGGAGCGTATCGAGGCGGGGCTTGCGCGCGCTCGCCAGTTGGGGTGGGTCCCGGGTGAGCTGCCGCGCAGCGCGGTGGCAGCGCCTGGACAGTACCTCGCAGGTGACGACGATGAGCGTGTGATGAGCCTGCGCCAAGCCCTTGACGCCGACGCCGCGGTGGCGTGGGCCGTGCGTGGGGGGTATGGGGTCACCCGCCTCGACCTCGACGGCCTGCCGCTGACGCACAAGCCGGTGATCGGTTTTTCGGACGTGACCGCGCTGCTCGCAGCGGTATTTCAGGCGGGTGGGCGTGCGCTTCATGGGCCCGTCGTGACGAGCTTGGCTCAAGCGGACGACGCCAGCGTGAGCGCCTTGATGGATGCGGTGCGCGCAGCGCCTCGGACCTGGCGACTAACACCCCAAGAGGGCGCGTTTTCAGGACCGCTGATCGGGGGCAACCTCGAGGTGCTGACGCGCCTAATCGGGACCCCGAACCAGGTCTCGTTTGCAGGCCGGGTGGTCGTTCTCGAGGAGGTCGGTGAGCCGTGGTACCGCAGCGATCGCGCGCTGACTCATCTGCTCAACGCAACGGATCTAGCCCGCGCGTGCGCCGTGGTCTGGGGTGAATTCGTCGACTGTGAAGAGGGCTCTGTCACGCGCCATCAGCGGCGGTTGCAGGCGCTTGGGATACCCTGTTGGACGGGCGCTCCTGTTGGTCACGGCATCCGTAATCACGCTTTTATTTGGGGTGAGTCGGTGCGCTGTCAGGGCGGTCACATGGAGCTCAGCGGAGTGATGGCGTGACGCACCCGTTTGGGCTTGAGCGCTTTGTCGGCGAGGGGCGGGTGTGCACGGCGCTCGGCTATGCGCTCATCGAGGGTGATGAGCCGACACGGTTGGGATCCATCGGGTGCCGACCGAACGACCTCTTTGATCTCGCGAGCTTGACCAAGCCACTTGGGACGGTGCGAGCCGTTGCGCAGCTTATCGAGGACGGGGCGCTCACACTCGAGCAGTCGGTGGGCGAGTGGTTGCCCGAGGCGCCTGCCCAGCTTGGCGCTGCGACCCTTGCGGATCTGTTGCATCACCGAGCGGGCTTGCTCGCCTTTTCAGAGCGGCTCGCCGACAGGTTAATCGGCGCGCCGGAGCGGCGCTTGCGTGAGCTCAGGCGCCGAGTCCTTGAGCTGCCGCTTAAGCATCGCCCCGGGACGGTCGTGTACTCGGATCTCGGGTTTATCCTCTGCGCGTGGATCTGCCAGCGAGCTGGGATGGCGGTTGATGAGCTGGCGGCTCCGCAAGGTTTCTTGATCCCAAGTGGCGCTGACCTCGAGCGCTGCATCCCCACGGGTTATGACCCCGACCAGATGCCCCTCAAAGGGCGGGTCCATGACCCGACCTGCCGGCGCGCCGGGGGCCGGAATTGCGGTCACGCCGGCTGGTTTGGAGGGATCGAGGCGACCGCCGCTGCGGTGCGCTCGTGGCTTGATCTCGCCTGCGGTCGTCCCTCGAGCGTCCCGCGCGCCGCGAGCGCCCTGATCGTGCCACAGCACGGTGGGCGTACGGCGGGCTTTGACGTGCCGACGCCGGGTGGAACGACGGGCGGTGGCTGGGGGGCGAGCGCCTTTGGACACCTCGGCTACACCGGGACCGCGTTTTGGATCGACCCAGACGCCGACCGCGCCGCCGTGCTGCTCACCAACCGCACCTGGCCGGACGGTCAGGACCGCGGCATCGGCGCGCTCAGGCGCCACTTTTTTGGTGCGGTCGCACGGGGCGAGCGCTGAGTGAGCGAGGTGGTCGAAAGGCCGCAAAGCCGCTAAGCTGACCTGGGGCGCGAGTGAGTCGTGCGCCGCTTGAGGAAGGAAGTCGTCCATGCGCCGATCTGCGTCCATGCTGGTGATGCTCTCACTCTGGGGTTGTAACTGCGACGACCCGCAGTTCACGCAGAAGCGCTGCGAGTATCGCGTGACCGCACTCAGCGCGCCGCCCGGGACCGCAACGGTCGATTTTCAGCGGGTGCGGGTGCGGACCCGAGAAGAGACCACCATCCGTATCGAGAACGTGGGCAACACGGCGCTGCCGCAATTCGAGATTCAGTGGCGTGATGGGACCGGCGAGAACGTGAAGGCTCAGTTTGAGAGCTTGCCGGTGATCACCGAACCCATCGGCACCGGCGCCGTCGTTGACGTGACGGTGACCTACGCCCCGATCACGGCGGTCTCGGCGGGCGGACAGAGCCATCGCGGCACGGTGCGCTTTAGCCACCCTGACATCAACGAGCAGGTGCGCTGCCCGCCCCCGCAGGACGTCTCGCTCGTGGGCACCTCGTACGAGGGGCAGACGCAGCCGCCCGATGCGGGCGTCACCGATGCAGGTCCATCGCCGGACGTTCGAGATACCGGCTTTCATGACGCCGGCCGACCGGACTACGGTCCGCCGGTGCGACCTGATGGCGGGTTCCCTTTCTGGTCGGATGGCCATTTCAAGGCGGCGTACGCGGGGCAGCAAGCGCGCGCGGGCGGCGCCGCGATTCAGCTCGACGATGGGCGCATGGTCCTCGTCGGCGGTGTGAACCGGCAAGGGGCTGCGGACAACACGATCGAGGTGTTCGACCCGAGAAGTGGCGCGCCGACTTGGCACGGTCCGATGGCGACCGGGCGGATTCATCCAGCCCTTGCGCTCTTACCCGATGGGACGGTCCTGATTACGGGCGGACTGGACAACGCGCTCGCCGACCGCGCCTCGGCGAGCACATCGATTGAGATCTTCAACCCCGACGACGGGACCATCGCACCTGCGGGCGCCATGAACATCGGTCGTTACGGTCACACGGCGAGCCGAGTCGGCGCCAACGTGGTCATCTTGGGCGGGCTGACGCGCACGCCCGGTCAGGCGCCGGGGGAACCCTACAGCGAAGAGCCTGCCGTCGCCGTTGAGCTGTTTAGCCCAGGCCTGGGTCAGGTCCGTAGCTTGGAGGTCACGAGCGCCCCGCGCTGGTTCCACACCGCCACGGTGCTGCCGGGAGACCAGGTGCTCTTGCTCGGTGGTATGGGCGATGAGGGCATCCGAGACGACGGTGAATTCTTCTCGGGTGAGGCGCTGGTTCCGCTCCAGACCACGCTCGGCAACCCTCGCTTGGGTCACACAGCTACCGTCGTGGTCGAGGCCGGGCAGACCAAGGTGATGATCGCCGGTGGGCATGATGGCGAGACGGTACACTCGAGCGTCGTGTGGCTGACCCCAACGGGCGTCCCGGGGCAGGGTTCTCTGAGCGAGGGGACGGCGATGACCGCGCCTCGCTACGGCCACAACGCCGTCGTCTTGAGCGACGAGACCATCCTCGTGATGGGGGGTGCGGATCGTATTTATGTCCCTGAAGAGGGGCCTGAAGCGGCGCGTCAGGACGCTGAGCGTTGGGTCGGGCTGCTCGGGCAATGGCTGCCTCTTGCGAATCGCATGAGCAGCAGGCGCTACCACGCCTTCGCGGGTCGACTCGGCGAGGACGGCGCTTTTGTGATCGGCGGGTCATCGATGGTGGGTCGACCGACGGCGCACACAAACGCCGAGCGATTTTTGCTCAGCAACGCGAGCTTCAGCTCGTACGGGCTGCTCGGGCCGCGGCACGCCAAGGCGGCGAGCGGTCAGGACATGACCTTCTTTGGTGGGATCGACCTGCACACCGGGCGCGTCAGCGACCGAGTGCGGAGCTTGAGCACCGGGTTCTCTGATCTTCCGCCGATGCAGGTTGCGCGCGCAGACGCCGCCGCCGTGCGGTTGCCGGGTGACGACGACACCTACCTGATCATCGGGGGGCGCGACGAGCAGGGTCAGGCGCTGCGCAGCGTTGAGATCTGGAACAGTGAAGATGGCGGCCGCTTAACCGGCTCGCTCAACCTGGCTCGCTCGGACCACGCCGCCTATTTACTGGACTCGGGCGATGTCGTCGTCGCTGGTGGGCTTACCAACCAGGCCGACCCAACCGATACGCTCGAGCTGTACGACCCCTTCACGCAGGAGTGGACCGAGGTCGAACAGCGTATGAACACGGGCCGGTTCCGACCGAGTCTGAGCCCGCTGCCCGACGGGCGGATTTTGCTCCACGGGGGTACCGATCCGCAACGCAACGCCGCACCTGTGGACCTGTTTAACCCGCAAGATCTGAGCGTGGCGACGGGCAACGCGCCACAAAATGCACGCCGGCACCATGGGCACTTGGGCGTGCGTGTCGGCAACGCAGATCAGGTGTTGTTTGCCGGCGGTGAGATCTGGCGAGGCGGCTATCGGGCGGCGACCGACGCCGACCTTTATGTGATCACCTCGGGCGCCTTTGCGCCAATTAATCTAGCGCAGAGCCGGCGCGGCCCCGCGGTGGTCCCCGCAGGCGATGATCTCGTCATGATCGCAGGGGGTAACCAAGAGACGGCGGACATCCCGGGTTTACCGGTCAAGGCGCTTTACACCGTTGAGATGATCAACCTTGAGACCCTGAACAGCTCGATGATGGAAGCCGAGATGAGCATGCCGCGCGCCTTTCCGACGCCGGTGATCGTGGGTGAGGGTGAGCAGCGCAGCGGGTACATCGCCGGCGGGTTGGTCTACGACGGCGTCACCGCCGACGATCAGCAGATCATTACGCCGCTGACGGGGCTTGAGTACAGCGCTGAGGGCAACCCACCGACGCGCTAGGGGCTTTAGCCAAACAGGGCATCGAGGGCGTCGCTCAAGCTCTTGCATGGGGTGATGCGCATCCCGTCCACCGTCAGCTTCTCGCTGGCGTGCGGGATGACGGCGTGGTGGAACCCGAGCTTGGCGGCTTCTTTGAGGCGGCTCTCGGTGGCGTGTACCGGGCGCAACTCACCGGCGAGACCGATCTCTCCGAAGCAGACCGTTTTGGGCTCGATCGGCAGGTTGCGAAAGCTCGACACCATGGCCGCAGCGAGCGCAAGGTCAGCCGCTGGTTCGCTCAAGCGGGCGCCACCGACCACCGACAGGTACAGATCATGATCCGCAAACGCTAAGCCGACGCGCCGCTCGAGCACCGCGGTCAGTAGGTTGATGCGGTTGCGGTCCAGCCCGAGCGCTGTGCGCCGTCCCGAGGGCATCCCGCCGTGGACCAGCGCTTGGACCTCAAGCAGGATCGGTCGGCTCCCCTGCAGCGCCGGGATGACGGCTGAGCCTGCGGCGTCATCGGGGCGCTGCGATAAAAAGATCTCGCTGGGGTTGGAGATCGGCTCAAGGCCGCGGCCGGTCATGGCGAAGACGCCGATCTCATCGGTGGAGCCAAAGCGGTTTTTGCGAGCACGCAGGAGGCGGTGCAGCCCCCCTGCCTCGCCTTCGAAATACAACACCGTATCCACCATATGCTCGAGCATACGCGGTCCAGCGACTTGACCCTCTTTGGTGACGTGTCCGATCAAAAAGCACGCTACACCCTGGGTCTTTGCCCACATCAAGATGCGCGCCGTGACCTCGCGTAGCTGCGCCATGGAGCCAGGGGCGGAGTCGACCTCGGGCGCAAAGAGCGTCTGGATGGAGTCGAGGACCAGCGTGGAGGGCTTGGCGCGGTCCGCCTCAGCGAGGACCTTGGTCAGGTCGGTCTCCGCAAGCAGCAAGACGCCCTCGTGCGCGACGCCGAGGCGCTCGCCGCGTAGCCGCGTCTGTGCGGCGCTCTCTTCGCCGCTGATGTAGAGCGTCGTTTGGCCCTGGCGAGCGAGGAGCTCGAGGGTTTGCAGCATCAGCGTCGATTTTCCAATGCCGGGGTCGCCCCCTACGAGGACCAATGAGCCGGGCACGACGCCGCCTCCGAGGACGCGGTCAAGCTCGCTCAGCCCGACGGGGTGACGCTGCGCATCGCTCAGGTCGACCTGCGCGATGGGGACCGCCCGCTTGGCGTGCTGTTGGGCACCCACTCGGCGCGCATGGCGTTCGAGCGTCGGCTTGCTGACCGAGCGCTCGACCAAGGTGTTCCATTCGCCGCAGGCCGGACATTTGCCGTGCCATTTGGTGTGTGTCTGTCCGCAGGCGGTGCAGTGGTACTCGACCTTCTGGGTGCGCGCCATCGCTCGATCTCCTCGATCCTCGCTCGATCACTCTACACACCCTGTCTGACACGGTCCCCTAGACGAGACAACGTCGGCTTTCGCTTGCGCCGGGGCGCTCGGCCCCGTAGGGACCGCCTCGCCGCATGCTTGGGCGTGCGAGTACTAACAGAAAGGGGTGACGGCATATGACCGTTGTTCAAGTCAGGGATGGCGATCCGGTTGAGAAGGCGCTTCGTAAGTTCCGCCGTAAGGTAGAGCAGGCGGGGATCCGCAAGGAAGTCCGCAAGCGTGAGTACTACCTCAAGCCGGGCGAGCAGCGCCGTAAAAAGGAACGTGAGGCACAACGCCGCCGTTTCAAGGCGATCAAGAAAGCCAAACAGGGCAAGGGCAAGCGTTCGCGTACCTTCCGACGCTAAGTCGGGCGCAACGTTTCACTCGAAAGGTGCGCATCGGTTTCGATGCGCCCTTTTATTTTTTTGACTCGAAGGCCGCGAGCGCTCGGTAGACGAGCCGCGCACCGATCAACGCATCGTAGGGGTCTCCCGCGACTTCCGTTAAGTCGACGCCGAGAAGCGTCCGGCCACTCTTTTGGACGCGGTCGAGCAGATCGATCGCTTGGTAGTAGGTCAGCCCACCAGGGACTGGCGTGCCCGTGTGCGGACATAGGCTCGGGTCGAGCGCGTCGACATCGAACGAGACCCAGACCGTCTCGGGGAGCGTCGCGATGATGGCGCGCGCTTGCTCAGCCCAGGGCATGCCCAAGAACTGTTGGTGGACGAGCGCCTCATCGAAAAAGGCGACGATGGAGTCGTCGGATGCGATACGCGCCCGCTCGGCGTTGCCGAGATCGCGCAGGCCGACCTGTGTGATCGGCGTGCTCGGGCTGAGCGTCTTGACGCGATCCATGATCGAGGCATGCGATGAGGTCACGCCCTCGTACGCCCTGCGGAGGTCGGCGTGTGCGTCGAGGTGCAAGATGCCGAGCTCGGGCGAGCGCTGCAGCGCTGCCTTGAGCGCGCCGTAGCTTACGCTGTGGTCTCCGCCGACGATCACGACCTGGCGCCCTTGCGCCCAGTGCGCATCGACGGCCGCCTCGAGCTGCGAAGCGAGCGCGCTGGCCGCGTCATCGACCCGCCTGGCGGCATCCGCCTGACCGGCGCGGAGCTGGTTCATCGCCTCGAGGGCGAGTTGGTTAAGCTCCGCAAGCTCCAGCCGCGTCGAGACGAGCCCATGGGCGATCGGGCAGCGCCCGTCGATGAGCGTGAGCTCCACCTGGTGTGAGGCGGCGCGCATGGCGCTCGGTCCGGCGCTGGCGCGCCGGTGGTGCGAGCTGGTGGCGTCAAACGGCGCCTCGATCAGCGCGTAGATCCCTTGCGTCCCTTCGCAGCCAAACCAGCCCGAGCCCTGAGCTGCGGGGTCATCGAAGTTCATCGCCGAGCGCTACTCGTCGACGCGCGGGATGGCGCCGCGTTGCTCGAGCTCAACCTCTGTCCCCGTGCTTGCGATCTGCAGCGGCTCAGGCTCGGAGGGCGCCGTGTGTCCTGTCTCGTGGTCCCAGCCCTCAGGGCGCTGAATCGCTTCGCGCAGGTCGAGGTTGGCGAGGCTCTCTTCGTCGTCGGCGATCGGCGGCAGCTCGTCTTCGATCTCTTCGTCTGCGACGACGACGGGCTCCATCGTGCGCTGCGGGCGCGCTCGGACCGAGGCTGCGTGCGCTACGCTGAAGTCCGCGCCGCCGATGCGCATGTAGATGAGCAAGCTGCGCGCGGTGACCGCAAGCGGGAGCGCCAGCAGCGCCCCGAGCGCGAGCGCAGCGGCTGCAGCGGTGAGGACGCCCGCCAACAGATCGGAAAGGCTCGCCGAGCCCTCCGAGGCGAGCGTAATGCCCACGTCGCTGAAGCCGAGGAGGTAATCGAGCCCCGACGCCAGCTCGCTCATCCCCGAGCTCGCTGAAGCCTCGGCGAACAAGCGGGTCGTCCCAAGGTATAAGATGGCGACGGCGGCGATGGCGAGGAGCGTCGCGACGGTGATCCAGCTGACCGCCGGGATAAACAGCGTCTTGTCTTTGACCGCGTCGATCGTCTCGTTGATCAGCTCATCGTCGAGTTGACCGCCAGCGGCGATGCGCAACGTGATGAAGCCAGCCAGGCAGACGATCAGGACCCCACCCGCGACCATCAGCGCGCCCACGACCGAGCCGAGCAGCACCGAGAAGACGCCCAAGAGCGCGCCGCCGATGCTCGGGAGTCCACCGGCGATGCTCGGGAGAAACCCGATGACGCTGATGAGCACCATCACCAGCAGCCCGCCAGCGAGCGTGAGCAGGCAGAGCGCTCCGGTGCCGCCGGCCACCGCAAGCGAGGTCTGGCGTGGGTTGTTTGGCCAGGCCGCGTAGATCAAGCCGTACGCGAGCCCGGCGGCGCTCACCACCATCTGCGTCAGCTGTGCGAAGACGTTCTCGCCGATCCTTTGCGCTAGAATCTGACCGAGGATTAATGCGCCCGCCAAAATCACCCCGCCGATGAGGGCGCGCTGGCGCGCATAGTAGTCGTCTCTGAGGCGCAGGATCCCATGTTCGGGGTGCTCGACGAGTTGCGCGCGTATCACTCAGCTCTCCAGGTCAATCCACAGCGCCGCTGCGTGAGGGGTCAACGCCGCCTCTCGCAGCAACGGTGTCAGAGGATGCGCCTCGTTGAGTTGTTTGCGCAAGGTCTCGAGTGCGCTGAGCGCGATCGGCTGCAGGTGAGCCTGGCCGGTGAGCTGTTCATTGACCTGCGCGGTGCGCTGCAGCGTCACTAAGTTCAGCTGCTCGTGATCGCTGCAATTGGTGCCCTCGCAGCTGCGGCGCAGGATCAAGTGCGCTTGATTTGGGTCCTCAAAGACGCCCGCCATGATGTCGAGCTGTTGCTGCAGCCGCAGGGCGAGCTCGTGGAGCTCACTCAGGCGCTCTAGGGGGCTCGGCTCATGCGCCGTCGTCAGCCGCACCGGCTGGTTCTGGCTGAGACCGTCGACCAGGAGCTGTGTCTCCTCGGCGAGCCAGGTGGCTCGGCGCTCGATGCCGCTGCGCGGGTCGCGCCGGATCCGGCGCGCCAGATCTTGGAGCGGGACGGTCAGGTTGTACCCGGCGCGAAAGAGCGCCTGAACGCTGTGCTGCCGAAGAACATCCGGGGTCAAGCTGAGCGCTTCAGCCTCGTCCTCGGACCGCCCTCGTACCGCAAATTCGAGCGCCAAGCTGACCGTGGCGCGTAAGGTCAGCCAGGTCGATTTGATGGCCTCAGGGTCACCGACCGGCGCACCTTGAGCGACCATCAACTGGTTGGCTGCGTACGCAAGCTCTTGCAGGACGTGCCCTCGGTGCGCGTCGCTCAAGCCGGCTAAACCGGTGGCGAGCAGGTCGTTTCGACGTCGCACCCTCAGGGTGAGCGCAGGCGCCGTCTGCTCAGCCGCAGGCAAACGGCGTGCGCCCGCGTGCAGGATAGCGCGCGGTTGCCCGCGTGCGAACAACACCACCGCCTCTTCGAGCGGCGGAAAGCCCATCTCTTCCATGCGTGCGTTTCGCAGCTGCAGACAGTCCTCTTCGAGCGGGGTTGCCAGCTCCCAGCGCAGCGCAGCGAGCACCCGTGAGAGCCGAAAGGGGTCCATGCCTTCAAGAGTTTTGAGCAGCGGCCGGATGGGGTCATTCGGGAGCCGGTCGTGGTCTTTGAGCCAGTCCAAGATCTCCAAGCAAAACTTGCGATCCGGGCTGTACCAGAGCGCCTCGTTGGGCACGGCGTTGGGTAGGGTGGGGAAGTCCCCCTCTTCGTCCGCCTCGTGGACTCGGAAGCGGTGGTTCATGTAGAGCAGCAGCTGCTCGATGTCAGCGGTTTTGAGGTAGGTGGCGATGGTCTCATGCCCCGCCTCAAACATGGCGGTGAGCCAGTCTTCAAACCCGACCAGGTCAAAGCGGTAGCCCTGCCAGCCCGACAGGTCGGTGAGGCCGACCAGCTGCTCCCCGCTGCAGTGAGGGAGCAGCTCGTGCGCCTCCTCTTTCCCGACCGCGAGCGCGATAGCGTGGAGGTCTTGCGGCGCCATGGCGCGCACCAGCTCGGCTGTGTGTTCGGACTCGACGAGCGCTTGGTATTGGTCAGCGGGCGTGAGCGTGGCGAGCTGGTTCATCGCCTCGGCGATCCGCGCCAGCGGCGCACTCAACGGCGTCTCCGCCGCCACAGCGCAAAGAGCCCAATCCACCACAAGAAAGGCGCGGGGTTGGCGCTGGTGCAGCCACATCCGCTCGTGTCGAACAAGCGGATGGTTTTGGGCTGGCTCGAGAGCTCGCCGAGCAAGACGCGGAACTCGACCTGCTCGTCGTCGCTGTAGGTAGGCCGCCATTGACGGACGAAGGCGCCGTCGCTGGCGTTGCGCTCGGTCTCGGTGATGAAGATGCCGGAGCTCGCCTCAAAGACGAGGTCCGCCGGGTTGAGCTCGAGCAAGCACTGAGGATGCATGACGTCTTGGCAGAGGTCCTCGGCGCAGCCTGCGCAGTCACCCTCGCCGATCAGGTAGGGTTTGTCATTAAAGCCATACAGGTTGCCGAGCCCGTCGCTCAGGTAGGCGCGCACCTCAAGGGCGACCGCTTCGGTCGTCCCCACCTCGGTGATCTGCTCGTTGTTGCGCGTGATCGTCAGCGGAACCTGGCTCATATCGAGCGGACCGGGGGCGATCTCAAGATCGCCCTTGCTGCCGCCACCGGCGTAGAATTCGTCCCCCGAAAACTCGGCTCGGAGCATCAGTTGATGGTAGCCCACGGTGGGCTCGCCCCACTCGTTGGGCGCCGTTGAGAAGCTCATGAACGCCTGACCTTTGTTGTCCGTCGTCGCTTCACCGAGGTAGTCGCAAGCTTCGGCGACGCAGACGCCCTCAAGGCAGTGCAGACCCTGCACCCCGAAGAAGGGCGCACAGTCCTCGTCGGCGCTGCACTGGTTGGCGCCGAGCTCGGCCACGCACAAGCCCTGGTCGCACACGGCGCCAGGGCAATCGTCGTCGGTTTGACATTGAACGCAGTGGCCGTCGACGCAGCGCCCACCCGCCGTACAGTTGTAGAACTGTTGGTCGCCGTTGCGATCCATCCAGACGCTCACGACGCGCCCTTGGATGCCGACCTTATTGCTCTCGACCGCTTCGCCGTCCACGAAGTCCCAGTCGCGTGTGTTGTCGCCCTTGTCCTCGAGCGTGATCTTGAGCGTCGGCGAGAACCCCGCCACCGTGGTCACGGGCAGGACCGTGAGCGCCGCTTGCTCGCGACGGATCGTGAGCGTGCCGTAGGCGATGTTGAAGTCACCCCCTTGGCGGCGCGCTACGATTCGGTAGTCACCCGCTGAGTAGGCGGCGAAGCGCTCTTCGTCCGTGCGGTCGGGTTTGAGCTCATGCGTCGTCTGCGCCGTCATCCCGTTAACCAAGCGGATCGAGGCGCGCGCCACGCCGTTGCTGTCGGTTGGAGCGGTATCGGAGGCGCCGACGGGGCGGAAGTTGCCTTCGGCGTCCTCTCGCTCCAGCGAGAACGAGATGATCTGGTTGTTGAGCGCCACATCACCGTTCATCAGGCGCGCCTCCAAGAAGGCGTCGTCGCTGTACTCCGCCGTGGCGTCGGACACGGTCAACGTCACCTCGGCACGGGCCTGGACGGCCAGCACAAAGCAGGCGAAGGGGAACAAACAAAGGCGCATCGGCATTCCTTTCGTGTGCGGAGTTGCTATGAGCAGCTAGCCGCTGAACGCTTGTGGGGTACACTTGGCACAATTAACCGGTGATTTCGAGAAGGTCCGTCCGACCCAGCTCAATCAACTGCAGCGGCTCGAGCGAGGGGTGACGGAGCCGGATCGCTTCGTTAGCCCCAGTCTGTGCAAGAACATGGGAAACGTCGCTCGTGAGCTCGGGCGCGTCGTGGGGGTGCTCATCGATCGGCGCGGGCACGTCCGGCACATCATGCTCGGTGAGGCGCGCCGTCTTTGGATGCCGGACCTGGGTCGCTTAGGGGGCGGCGTCGGTCGAACACGCGGTCTGAGGCTGGTGGTGATGACGCCGCCGACGCAAGCTCCGCCGGTTTTACCGGCTGACCTGAGGACCGACCTGACCCGGCTTCGTCTCGATGGCCTCGCCTACATCGAGGCGCGCCGTGACGGCAGCCTAGGCGCCGCCGTTCTGGCGTTGCCGGTGTATCATCAGGACGGCTCGGTGCGCAGCGTCGAGCGGACAGACGCTTCGACGCGCCATCTCAACGAGCTCGACTACGCCAAAGAGCTTGAGCGCATCGACCATGAGGTCGCACGGCAGACGCGGGCGCAAGAGATCACGGGACCTCGGTGGGCGTTGGTTGGCGTTCACACCGGCCGCAAAGAGGATGACCAGCGGCGGATGGAAGAACTCGTTGAGCTCGCTAAGACCGCAGGCGTCGAGGTCGTCTTTACAGCGATTCAGCGTCGTCGCCGGATCGATCCAAAGACCATCTTGGGTAAGGGGCGGCTCGAGGACTTGATCCTCGAGTGCCTTGACCAAGACACCGAAGGGATGATTTTTGACCGCGACATCACCCCGCGCCAGCTCCTTAATTTGAGCCGGAAGACCGAGCTGAAAATTCTCGATCGCACGCAGTTGATCTTAGAGATTTTTGCGCGCCGGGCCACCTCGGCGGTCGCTAAAACACAGGTCGAGATGGCGCAGCTACGGTACAGCCTACCTCGCCTGATCGAGCGACACAGCGGCTTATCTCGCTTGGCGGGTGGGCTCGGCGGTCGGGGACCAGGCGAGTCCGCGATCGAGGTGAGCCGGCGCCGCGCCAGGGAGCGCCTGTCGAGGCTCCAAAAAGAGCTCGATCAACGCAAGAAACAGCGCAACCTTCAGCGGCGCCAGCGGCAGCGTGGTGGCCTCGGGAAGGTGGCCTTGGTCGGCTATACAAACGCTGGAAAGTCGACCCTTTTGAATGCCTTGACCGGCGCCGATGTGCTCGCTGAAGATCAGCTGTTTGCGACCCTTGATACCACCAACCGCAAGTGGTTGGTGCGCCCCGAGGCGGCTCATTTAGCGCCCGCTGAGAAAGAGGTCGTGCTGGTGGATACGGTGGGGTTTATTCGAGATCTGCCGCGAGACCTCATCGAAGCCTTCCGAGCGACGCTCGAGGAAGCCTCTGACGCCGACTTGTTGCTTCACGTTATCGACGACGCACAGGATGGTGAGGAGCGACGTGTTGCGGCGGTTCACGACGTGCTTGAAGCGATCGGGTGCGGCGCCATCCCGCGCCTGATCGTTCGCAACAAATGCGACGCCAGCGGGCACTCGGCTGGCCGCATCGGCGGACACTCGGTGCGGGTGAGCGCGACGACGGGCGAGGGCTTAGCCGAGCTGCGCAGCATGGTTCAAGACCGACTGATCGGTCGCGACTTGGAGCTGGAGCTCGAGCGGAACGAGCCGACGAAGAAGTGGTCGCCACTCGACGAGGTCTAAGGGCTCGACAGGCTGTAGGTGCTCGGGACCGAGCGCGCATTGATCTGGGTGATGCGGAGCCGATACTCGCCTTGGGCGAGGTTGCTCAGGCTCAAGGGTAGCTCGAGCGTCCCTGGCGGAAAGTAGATCACCTGAAAGCGGAGCGGGCGTAGATCGTCTGGGCTGTACAGCCCGATGAACAGCGAGACGCCGCTGAGCTCGTTGTCCGTCGCAGCGACGCTGACGAGGCGGACGGTTTTGGTCACATCGCCGGCAGCCTCGACCCGCACGGTGTACCAATCGTTGTCGTGTTGACAGGTGGGTACGTCCTCGAGGGTGAGCTCATCGAGCGAGCCAGTATCCGGGGCGCTCTCGGCGTGTTCGCTGCTTGGGTCGGTGCGGTCACAATTGCTGTCGATCTCGAGCTCTTGAGCGAACACACAGATCCCCGTGGTGCCGACTTGATCCGGTCGCTCAGCGATGGCTTGGACGCAGCGACGGTCACCGCCGCAGTCGGTCTGGCGGTCGCATGGGTTGCCGAAGCGAACGCCGAGCTCGTAGTGGGTGAGCTGCGCCTCAGGAGCCGCTACGATCACTTTGGAGCTCGCCTCGACGCGCGTGACCGTCAGGCCGGTCAGTCGCCCCCCTTGGCTGCAGCGGTCGTCGCCAGCGGCGCAGGCTGTGGGCAGCTCAGCGTCCTGATCGATCACGTGCAGGACGGGAGCCGGACCCGACTCGGCGACCGCCCAAGCGTGCACCTGGGCACCGACGGTGAGCTGGTGAATGTATTGGTCGGGCGAGCTCGGGCAGACGTGTCGATTGCGCTGCGTCTCCTCTCGCTGGATGATGAGCCCGTCGAGGTGGGCGCCGTCGCTGTCTGGGTCTTCGCAGACCGGTCCTGCGTCTTGACTGGCGCCTGCGTCGAGCCGCACACAGCGTTGCTGAATGCAGCGCTCATCCAGCTCACACTCGAGCGAATACAAGCAGTGACGCCGCTCCGCTTCGATGAGGGGCGCAGCGCAGGAGGAGAGGCCAAGGAGGACGAGCAGCCGCACGAGTGACTCCTTTTACTTCGACAGATCCAGCACGGTGGTCGCGTTGGCTCGGATGTGGACCCGGCGCCGCTGCGGCGCACCCACGGAGCGGAGCTCTAGAGTCTGGATTCCGCCGGGTAAGGTCAAGCGTTCACAGCCAGGCGGCATCGAACAGATTTTCTTGCCGCCATGGTAGACATCCGACCAGCCTCGAGGCGGGGCTTTGATGTGGAGTTTGCCAAACTGTGGGCGCTTGAGCGTCACCGCCAGGCGAGTGGTCTCATCACCGACGATATGGGCGGTGAGGGTCTGGCGAAGAAAGCCTTTGGCTAGGACCGTGACCGTTTTTGAGCCCGGCGTGAGCGCTTGGCCTTGACTCCATGGCTCGCCGTCGATCTCGATCGTCGACTCGAGCCCTGGAGGCGCGATCGCTAACTCGAGCATGCCCCTAATGGGCAGCAGCGGGATGCTGCCTTGGTTCGGGTATCGGGTCGGCTCGTTGAGTGTGATGGTCAGGCGTTTGGGGGTGTATCCGGCGCGCGTGATCACCGCTTCGTAGGTCCCGACAGGCAGCACCTCGGCGAAGGGGCACCCCTGTTTGATCAACTGAGTCCCTGCCGAGCTCAGCTCAATTTGCGCCTGAGGGGGACAGTTAACCGCCAGTGGTACCTGTTCGATCGCTGCTGCTTTTGCCGGCTCGGGTGGGTCGGCCGCCTGCCGCCATCGCACCGCCGCAAAGGTCAAAATGGCGACGGTGACAAAGACAACCAACACCATGAGCGTCTGTCGGAGCGGGTCACTGCGCACGATCTTATCGGTGACCAGCCCTTCCGTGTTGTCGTCGTCCTCGAATTCGAGCGTCTGGCTCACGATCGTCGGTTGATCAGACCAGTGGTCCGGTGCGCCGCTTGCATCAAAGGGCGTCGTCGGTGCGCTTGCCAGCGTCAGGGTAGGCGATGCGGCGGTGCGGTCGAGACCGAGTTTCTGGACGCGGCGCACTCCCTCGGCCTCTTTCGGCGCGCTGGAGAGCGAGAGCTCTTGCTCGATGGCCGAGCCGGCGCCCGGAAAACGCCGCTCCATGAGCGCGTGCAGAATCTGCTCATGGTCAAAGACTTCATGGGTCTGGATCAGAATCTGTTGGAGTCTTTGCGCCAGCTCAGCGCCTGACGGCACCCGGTTGCCGATCGGCTGCTCAAGCAGCTGCTCGAGCAGCGCAATGAGCTCGGCGCTGGTGTCCGGTAAGCTCTCATGAAAAGGCGCCCTCATACCCGACTGCACCTTCGCCATCAGCGCCAGGTCATCGTCTGCTTGAAAGAGCGCTTCGCCGTTGAGGAGTTCGAACAAGACGACCCCGAGCGAGTAGAGATCCGAGCAGTGCGTGAGCTCATCCCCGCGCAGCTGCTCTGGGCTCATATAACGGAACTTACCTTTCACGACCCCCGTCTCGGTCTGCTCGATTCGGTGTTTCGCTTGGGCGATGCCAAAGTCGATCACCTTCACCGTACCCGAGAAGCTGACCATGATGTTCGGTGGCGAGAGGTCGCGGTGCACCACGCCGAGCTTTTCGCCGCGGTTGTCGACCCGCTGCGCCGCGTAATGGAGTGCTCGTGCGCAGCCGATGGTGACGGCGATGGCCTCGGGCTCGCTGAGGGCAAAGCGCTCGCCGCGCGCGCCCTTCGCGCCGCGCGGATCTTGCCGCAGCAGCTGACTCAGCGTCCGCCCGGGCACGAACTCGTAGACGAGGTAGCCCTCGCCGTTCGCCTCGTCGTAGTTGAACTCGAGCACCTGCGCGATGTGCGGGTGGTCTAAGCGCGCCGTGACGCGCGCTTCATCCGCCAACATGTTAATGAAACTAGCGTTTTCAGCGAAGTAGCTGTGGAGGCGCTTGATAGCGACCGGTTTGATGAAGCCGTCGGGTCCCTCGGAGACGCCGAGATAGACCTCGGCTAAGCCACCGCTCGCAAGCCGGCGAAGGATACGATAGCGCCCGATGTGGGTCGGTTGACCTCCGGAAAAACTCAAAAACGCTCCTTGAGTCGTGCCACCGATTTAGCCGTCGCGGCGTTTCTTTCCAAGTTTCTGGACCAATGTGCGCTCCGTTTGGCACAGTGACGTAGGCGGTGGAGAGAACCATGCTAGCAGTGACGCTGATGGTCGTGATGGCTTCGGGGCCCGTGTGGATCGGCGTCGACGCGCTCGAGAGCGAGGTGCCGCCGGCTCTGGTGGAGCGGCTTCAGCTGAAGTCCGCCGAGTTTTTGGGGCTGCGGCAGGCACAAGCGGCGCAGATCGAGAGCTGGAAGCAGCGCCTAGCAGCGATTAACGTCACCTTTCGGCGGGGCAATTTAGAGGCGAGTCGAGGCGCTGTTGAGCGGCTGATCGGAGCCATGAGCGCAAACACTCACCCGTGGCTCGACAGCGTCGAGCTGCTGGCTGAGAGCCTGTTGATGTTGGGTCAGATCCAGCTTTTGCTCGATGACGAGCTCGGCGCCGCCTCGGCGTTTCAGCAGCACCACGCGCTCCTTCCCGACGCCTTTTTAGACCCGAGCTTGTACCGACCTGAGGTGCTCAGCGCCTATGAGCGCCTCGCTGTTACGACGCTTGCAGGCGCTCGGCGCAGCCTGACGGTTGAGGTCCGACCAGCCGGCGCGACCATCTGGCTCGACGGAAAACCGAAGGGTCAAGCGCCGATGACGATCTCGAACCTCGTCCCGGGGCGTCACTACCTGCGGGTGGTAGCGGGGGCTCGGAGTGTTCAGCAGGTTGTAGATTTAGGCCGCGAGGGGCGCGTGGTGCGCGCCGACTTGGGCGCAGACGCACAGACCGCCGGCGCCTTCTTCTCGGTGTGGCGCGAGCGGCTAGGAGCCGAGCGTTTGACGCGCGCTGCGGCGACCACGGGGCAAGGACGCGTTCGGTTCGCCGTCGGTGTGGTGCGCGCCGCCCAGGGCTTTGATCTGTTTGGCCTGAGACTCAGCGAGGCGGGCGTCATTGAAGGCTTGACTGTCGCTAACCTGACCGCGCAGGACGCGCCGCTCAAACCGCTCGGTGATCTGCTGCGCAGCTTGCGTGACGCCTCGGCGCCTCCTCCCAGTGAGCAGCTTCTTGAGCGAGCGATGGGGCGAGCGCCGAATCAGCTGCGCCCTGTGGTGATCGGCGCCGTCGCCTCGGGGGTCGTGGTGGCGGTGCTCTCTGGGGTTGGTTTGGCCCTGTGGCTTGAGGATGGGTCGGGTGTCGTGATCGATCCAGGGGGGCTGCGATGAGAGCGTGGACGCTGCTGTGCGGGCTGGCGCTTGGTATGGGCTGCGGAGGCCCTGAGTTGACCGTCGAGCTTGAGCGCGACCCGGGGGTGCAAGAGCGGATCGTCTGGTTTCGGGTTTTTGTGCGCGAGTTCACCTCAGAGACCCCCGTGGTGTATCCAGCGCAGCGGGTCGGCGATGGGCCGATCCGGATCCCGTTTCCTGAGGCGGGGCGAGCCTTTACGCTGCGGATCGATGGGTGCATCGAGGGGGATGGCTGCGACGTCAGCCGCCGTGTCGCGGTGGCGTGCTCTCGAACCCTCGTGGTCGAGGAGGGCGAGGCGCAGACGCCGATCCGCCTGACCCTGCTCCCGGTCCCGTCACCAGACCCCGGCGGCTGCCCCTAGTGTCGCACCTCTTCAGCGCGCCGCTCGACGCGTTCGGTGTCGATCTCGCGCAGACGGCGGCTCATTTGACGCGCAGCGTTCATGGCGATGAGCGCAAAGTTCCTCAGGTCTTGTCGTCGAAGCTCGTCAAAGGCTTGATAGGGGATACGCCAGACCTCGCAAGGCCCCACGGCGCGCACGGTGAAGCTGCGCGGCGCCATATCGAAGAACTCGAGGTCGCCCAGATGGGCGCCTGATGACAGCTCGTTGAGCACGACCTGTCCCTGCTCGAGCGCGACCTCACCCGAGAAGAGGATGTAGAGGGAGTCGCCGGTCTCACCGGCTTGATACACGGCGCTGCCGTCATCGATCTCAAAGGGCTTAATCGCCTGTGCAAGCTGCGCACAAGCCTCGAGGCTGACCCCGCCAAACAAAGGCAGATTTCTCAGGAAATCTCGGCGCAGCTCGCTGGGCTCGTTCACGGCGGCTCCTCGGTTAGGTCAGAAACCGCCAGACGGTCCCTGCCCGCTTGTCCAAGAGTTCAATCCCTTGACTCGCCAGAGCCTCGCGCAGGGCGTCAGCCTTTGCAAAATCTCGCTCGAGTTTTGCGCTTTGCCGTGCGGCGATCTGAGCTTCGATCTCGGCGGGGTCGATACCGCGCGCCTCGGCTTGTTGGTCGCGCCGAGCGTCGAGCCAACGTTGAGGGTCACTCTCGCCGATCCCGAGTACGGACAGTACAGGCTCGAGCTCTTGACGTAGGGCTCGAAGCGAGGCCGGGACCCGCTTGCGCTCCGCCTTCGTCGCAGGTGGCTGCTCAGCGAGCGCGTTGATCGTCCTGAGCGCGTCCGAGAGCAGCGCCAGCACCTTGCAGGTGTTGAGGTCTTCGCACAGCGCCTGCTCGAGGCGATGGCTGAGCTGCAGCTCGGCGACGAGCTCAAGCGGCTCGAGCTCGGGGTTGCCCGACGTCATACCCTCGTCGGCACGCGCTAAGGTCTCGTAGAGGTAGACGATCCGATCTGCAGCTTCGATCAGCGGCGCATCGGAGAAGTTGATCGGCGCCCGGTAATGGGTGGTCAGCAGGAAGTAACGGATCGCCTCGCCGCTGAAGCGCTCTAACACCTCACGGATGGTGAAGAAGTTCCCGAGTGACTTCGACATCTTTTCGTTGTCGATGTTCACGAAGCCGTTGTGCATCCAGTGCCGAACGTATCGCTCCCCCGTGGCGCATTCGCTCTGCGCGATCTCGTTCTCGTGGTGGGGAAAGATGAGGTCCGAGCCGCCGCCGTGGATGTCGAAGTCACAGCCGAGGTGCGTGCTCGACATCGCCGAGCATTCGATATGCCAACCCGGTCGACCCTCACCCCAAGGCGACGTCCACGAAGGCTCGCCGGGCTTCTTCGCTTTCCAGAGCGCAAAGTCGAGCGGGTCGCGTTTGTGCTCGCCGGGCGCGACCCGTGCGCCTGCGCGCAGATCGTCGAGGTCTCGACGGCTCAGCGCACCGTAGTTCGGGAAGCTGCGGACGGCGAAGTACACATCGCCCTCGACCTCGTATGCGTGCCCGCGCTCGATCAGCTGCTCGACCATGGTGATGATCTCGTCCATATGGGTCGATACCCGCGGCTCGACGTCCGCCTCGACGCAGCCCAGCGCCCGCATGTCCTCGTGAAAGGTCTTAATGTAGCGGTTGGCGAGCTCGAGCGCCTCGACACCCTCTGCGTTGGCGGCGTTGATGATCTTGTCATCGACGTCCGTGAAGTTGCGCACGTATTTGACCGAGTGCCCGAGATGCCGCAGCGCACGCACCAGCACGTCAAAGGCCACGTAAGCCCGGGCATGCCCGATATGGCACAGGTTGTAGACCGTCACGCCGCAGACGTAGAGGCCGACCTTACCCGGGTCGCGAGGGTTGAGCGGTTCAATGGATTTGGTGAGGGTGTTGTAGAGGTTTGGCTGTTTCACGGGTCACTAAGCGTCAGGCTGAGGGTGAAGGGACCGTCAAGGTTGCTCATGCGGTCGTAAATGAGGACATAGCGCCCAGCGGGTAGGTTGCCGAGCGCTAAGGTTTGGTTGCCTCGCCAGCTCAGGTTGCAGGCGAGGTCGACAGGGAGCGTGCAGGCCGCTGCCCGTAGGTAGAGCGTCGAGCGGCCGGCGTAGGGCACCTCCGCTCGGACCGCCGCCGCCGCGCTTAACTCAAAGGCGAAGAACGCGTCGCGGCCTTCGATGGTGAACCCGCAGCTCCCGCGCGCAGAGTCGGATAAGCCCTCGCTCGTGGAGGCGACTCGGATCGTCCCGCGCTCGTTCTCGGGCAGCGGTAAGGTCGGAATGTTGGCGCTGCAGCCATCACCGGGAGCGATCAGCGGGAGCCGCTCGTCGACCGCGCCGATGCTGGCGGTGAGGCGAAACGGCGAGCCGCCCGAGAAGCTGCTGAGCGTATCGACCGTGAGCGTGTAGATGCCCGCGTCAAGCTGCGCCTCGATGCGGTCGTTGTAATTGCTCTGAGAGTCGTCGTCGCAGAGCAGCTCGCTCGCCTCTCCGCAGAGCCGGTTCAGGCTGATCAGGTGGTCGTATCGTCGCCCTTGCTCATTCGCCAAGGTCTCGAGCTCAAAGCGCACGATGCCGCCACCTTCGGGCACCTGGACAAAGTACTGAACGTCCCCGGCGCGTGAGCCGCCGCAGGCGCTCTCGGCGTTGTGGTGGGCGCCTTCGGTCGTCCCCATGAGCACCTGCGGCTCGCCGCGGCGGAGTCGGATCGCCTCGGGTGACGCGCAGGTGTCGTTGCTCGGCGGAGGCCCCATGATCATGACCTGATATCGGGTGCTGACGTTCGCGTCTCCGAGCACGCGCAGGTAGTACTCACCGCCTTGCTCGAGCGAAAACTCGCGGTCGCCCTCGCTGCCAGCGACCTGTGTCGAAGCGACGGGGTTGTCGGATTCGGCGGCGAAGAGCTCCATCGAGAGCGGGACGCTCGTCGACGAGAAGCGCCTGAGGCTGACCCGGCCTGAGCCGCTCGGCAGCGTCACACGGAACCAGTCGGCGTCGGCACAGGCTGTATAGATGCTTGAGCCAGCGTTCATGGAGAGCTCGGTCGCCCCGGCGCGCTGGTCGTCTTGCGGGTCTCTAAAGTCGGGGGTGCAGGCGCCACCTGCGACGAGCTCAAGCTCGACTCGGTAGGTGCTCCGCTGGGCGCCGCCGCTTCCGATCAAAAGATACCGACCCGGCTCGCCCATGCGCTGTCGATCGAGCCGCAACCCGTCCGGGCGCCGCTGCAGCCCGATCGCTTGACCGCTTGGGCTGCGCAGGATCCAGCTCGAGCCGGTACCTTGCTCTTCGGTAACGACCAGGTGCAGGCCGTCATCGCCTTGCGCGTCAAAAGCGAGATGGTCGGTGCTGCTCGGGCATAAAACGCCCTCTACCGGGTCGCCGCCGAGCGCTTGCGCAAAATCGGGTTGGTCGTCGGGCTCTTGGGCGTCGTCTCGGCAATCTCCGGCTGCGCCGAACAAGCCGATGCGGAGCCGGTAAGCCGCGCCTTGTCCCCGCAGCGCCACAAAAGCTGTCCCTGCTTGTGCTGCTACGCCGAGCTCACCGCGCGTGGTGCGCTCGCTGAGCGTCAGCTCCTCTCCAAGCAGCGCGCCTTCGGCGTCACGGAGGCTCAGATACACCTCGTTCGCGCCCCCTTGCTCGAGCATAAACCCGATCCGCTGCCCCTCGGCGACCGAGACTTGGTACAAGTCGACGTCGTCCTCTTCCTCTGTTGCGCCGCACAGGCTCCCGAGGGTCTCGGCCCCGAGCAAGACCGGCAGCGCCATGCTGCTGGTGTTGTTCGGCTCAGCATCGATCACGGGGCAAAAGTCATTCAGGTGCTTAATCGAGAGGTCATAACGAAAGGCCTCAGGCGAGAGCACGTGGACCAGCACATCCTGACCGATGGGCTCACCGAGCAGAGCTGCGATCACTCGCGTGCCCTCTTGCGCTCCGACCGCCAGCGGGCGGCGAGCGGCGCCATCGTAGATCGTGACCATCGGGAGGTTGTTTGGATCGAGCGCGCCGTTGCTCGCACGCAGCCGCACCATCACGGCGCGTTTGCGCAGGCGGACCTTGTACCAATCCCCCTGACCGCAGGTCCAAAGCCCTTTGTGGACGCTGCCAATACGGCGCGCCTCGAGCGGTCGGTTGTTGGGCTCGAGCTCGTCGGCGTCGCAGGGCTCCGGTGGACCGCAGCGCAGATCCTCTCCGCAGCTGAGGCCGTCGATGCAGTCGTAGGCGTCTTCGCACTGCGCAGCGCTTTGGCAGGTGCCGTCGTTGCTGCACAGCTGCCCGCCGACGCATGCAGCCAGCTCTTCACCCCAGCAGTCATAGCATCCGCCGCGCACGCAGATCCGCGCGCCGCGGCAGTCCTCGTCCTCTTCGCAGACCTCTGGCTCGACGCAGTCGAGGAACTCTGGGTCGCAGCGCTGCAGCCCGGTGCAGTCGCACGGGTTGGGACCGATGGTCTGACGGCCGGCGTCTTCGGGACCGGCGTCGGCGACGCCGGCATCGACCGACCCCGCATCGACGCTGGGCTCGGCCTGCGTGCAGGCCAGGGAGCAAAGGAGCGACAAGAGCGCAAGCGAGCGTAGGATCATCATATCGGAACGTTAGCGCGCTTCGTGCCGGGGCGCTACCGGCTATCAAAAGCACAAACCGCCCGCCAAATGGCGAGCGGTTTGTGCGTCGGTGAGGGGGCGTTGAGCGTTACTCGACGTTCCCCGTAAAGGACAGCGTGTAGCCGCCGCCGCCGCCTAGCTGAGCGTCCACGACGCGCCAGATGAACAGCGACTCACCCCATTGCTCCGGCCACGCAACGCCGCGACCATAGGCGGTGAAACGCCATCCCGTGATCAAGCTCTGCCCACCGATGAGCAGAGTCTGACCGAAGACGTCGACACCGTCATCATCGGTGAAGTTCCTGAGGATATATGCGGCAGGTGTGTAGTCGCTCTCGTCCGGTACACTGGCGGACCAGGTCACGCGTTGCCCAGCAGTAATCTGGCGGGCAAACCAGGCGCCGTGGCCGGGGCGCTCAAGCGTCACCTCGGTGGGCTCGCCGTTGGCGACCTGCATCTGAACTTCGGTGGCGCTGGCGGTAAAGGTGAACTCAGCGCCTTCACTGCCCTCTTCGTGGTCGATGCTCAGGAAGTAGGCGGCGGTGCGCGGGGCGATGAACTCGATCGTGTTCGTCGTGACGTCGACCACGGTGTCGGTGTTCGACCACGCGACCGGTGGATCGTCCCCAGAAGCGGGGAGCGAGGCGACCATGGTCACCGGGAAGTCCGCGCTCAGCGCCTCGACGCGCACCACGGTCCCGGCCGGGATCACGCCAGCTTCACCGCGCACCAAGCGAAACAGACCAAAGCCCGTCTCAAGGCTAGCGTCGAGCGTGCCACCGAGGGCGAGATCGACCGCCGGCTGGTCAGCGACTTGGATGGCATCGAAGACGGGGATCGTCTGCGTTTGGTCCATGGTGACCACGCGCCAGTCGCTGGCGCCGGACGCCGCGCTGGGCGAGACGAAGCCCTCGACCGTGATCCCGGAGACCCCGAGATCGGACGACCCTTCAAAGGCGAGCTGTTCGGTCAGGACGACCTTGACCGGGTCCTCGTCGGTAGCGTTGAAGCGAACGCCGGTGCTGCCGATCGCGCCAAAGCCTTCAGCGAACACGATGGTCCCTGTGAAGGGTTGCCCGGGGCGCAAGGGTTGCTCTTGTCCCTCGTCGAGGACAAAACGCGCCGCCGGGATCACCTCGACGGTTTTGGGCAGCTGCAAGTCACCCATGATCAGGTCCGCTTCGCCGCCGCGCACGTCTTCAGCCGCCGTGATCGTCACGATCAGGCTGACCGGGCTGGTCACCACGGTGCTGACGCTCAGGCCCTCGTACTCGGTGGTGATGGTCGGCGCTTCCGTCCACTCGGTGTATTGACCCATGACGTGCATCTCGACGCTGCCGCCAGCGACGACCGGCCCGGTGGTGACCGAGACGATGGTCCCCTCACGGGCGGGGGCGTCCGCCCCCGGCGCGCCGGGCTCTCCTTGAACGCCCTGCGCGCCTTGCGCGCCCTGGACGCCCGCGGCGCCGTCAGCGCCGTCCGGGCCCGGTGCGCAGGCGACCAAAGCGGCGCCTGCAAGCAGGCTTACGAATGAATATTTCATCGATCTAGTCCCTACTGCGCTCGCAAGCGCCAGTTTAGTGTGAACTCACTGCCTGGTGCGACACCATTAGCCGAGTAGGTAGCAACGCCGACACGGTAAACGCCTGGTTCGAGCGCGACGCCGTTAACCCCACTTCGGAGGCCGAGGTCGTTTCCGTTCCAGTCATTGCCATCGTCGTTGTGAGCTACCGTGTTGCCACTGTAGAAGCTTGTGGTGGTGCAGCCAGCCAGTACCACCAACCGGGTGTCAAACCCTGCCTCCAGATAGGCGTCTAGCGTCGAAGCCTGAGGTACCACCAATGCATACGGCACCATCGGGTAAGCGGCTCCATTCCAACTGGTGGGACCGATGGCCGTTGTATTGGTCCACGTTCCCTCAACCGACCAGGTGTTGGTTTGGTTTGCCGGCATTTCCAGCAAGGTGGACTCGTCGTAGCAGTCCGCGATGTAGTTGGGCGCAGCGCTTACATTGAGGCTGAATGACTGGTCCTGCTCCGCGACGAACTCAGCATCGCCAACTGCGATGAAGAATGAGGTGGCGACCGAGGCTTCCAGTGTGTCGGCACCGTTGATCAGCGGGGCACCGGTGCCCGAATAAATCGCTGTTGTGGTTTGCAGGTGCTCGGCGTTCCCCGGAGTAACCGTTAGCGACACCAGCGCTGCTGATTCAAGTGATCCCATGAACCATGCATGACCATCCGCCGGGACACTGCCCTCGTTGGCGTTGTCGAAGTCCAACACGGCTGCTTCTTGTGTGCTGAACGAGGCACTGTAAGCGGCCCCCTCACCCAAATCACCGTCAGCAGACAGACGGACCAACAACAGCCCACCTTCGGCAGACGGAACCGTGACATCGCCCGAGCCTTCTGCGATCACATCGTTGGAGCCCGCCCACGAGGCGCTCACGTTGATGTCGGCGTTGTCGTCGCGCGTGGCGCTAAAGGTTGCCACATGGCCTGCGGGGACGGTCACCAGATAAGAATCTGTTGCGTCCGTCTGCAGCGTGCCCGTCGCCGCTCCGTTTTCGTCCGTCTGAAGGAGCACGGTGCGGTTGAGCTCGACACCAAAGCTGAGCACGCCGTCCTCTTCCGCCTGCTCGTCGTCGAGCACGGCGAGGATGTAGGTGCCGGCTTCGAGTACACCCTCCCAAGTGGTCTCGCCCGTGTCGACGACGACGTCATCTTTGATCACGGCGAAGCTCGACTGAAAGGTCGTATCGTCTGCAGGGGCGATGGTCAGTGTCGTCCAGACCGGACCTTCGTTGGTGATGGTGTACCAGCTGCCGCGCCCGGCTTCGTTGGCGCCGGCGTCGTTCGCCGGGAGGCGCTGGCCTTGGGTGGCGCCGTCTTGAAGCGCGGTCATGGTGGTGTTCGGGGTGATCTGCGTCAGGTTGAAGGTGACCGGATCGTCGCCCTCTTCAAGTTCGGCGTCTTGGACCACGACCAGCAGCTCGCGCGCCTCGATGCTGGCGGCCTCGAGCCAGCGATCGCCGCCCTCATACACGGCGATCGGCTCGTAGTTGCCCTCGACAAAGACGTAGATGTCGGCGCCCGTGCCGTCGAGGTTGTTGGCTTCGTCGATCGTGTGGCGCAGGCTGACGACCTCACCGGCACCGGCGGGGACCGCCACGGTGCGGAAGTTGCGCTCGGCGGTCAGCTGACCCGTTGCGGCACCTTCGGTGAAGGTGGTGACGTCTGGCGCCGTGATCGTGACGACCACTGCGCTCGACCAGGCGTCATCCGTGTCGGGGTCTTGCGTGAGCACCATGGCGCAATCACCCAGCGTGGTGGCGGGGTGCATGAAGCCGGTGACGCGGAATTTGTACTGGCTGTAGCGACCGATCGAGGCGTTGCGCACGCCGGCGCAGTTTTCGACGCTGAGGGTCGGGCTCGCCATGTACTCGGCGGTCTCGAGCAGGATGTCGAAGGTCTCGCCTGCTTGGAGCTCGCTCTGGCTGGAGGTCGCCGTCGCCGTGACGGTGACCGAGGCACCTTCCGGCATGTAGACCTGGGAGGTCTCGCCGGTGAAGACGTGCAGCTTGAGGGCGCCGAGCGCTACGGAGTCTGCGACGGTGACGTTAGCGACTAGACCGACCGCGCTGACCAGCACCGTCTCGATCTCGACACCTTCGACGTCGTTGTTGTCGGCGTCCGTCAGGCGGACCGTGGTGGTCTCATCCCATTCGGTGAAGTACCCTACAATCCGCAGGGTGGTGGTGCGACCGACCAGCAAGGCGTTGGGCGCAACCGAGGCGATCGCCGCTTCGGGCGCCGCCAGGTCTTGACCATCGGCGCCGTTGTCACCTGTGACACCTTGTTCGCCCTGAGGGCCGGTTTCGCCGGCGGGTCCTGCCGCGCCGTCTGCGCCCGCAGGCCCTTGGCACGCAGCGAGCGCACCGGACAGCATTACAACACACATCATCCGATAGTTCATCGGCAACTTCCTTTCATCGGCGCTTCGCCGATCCGTAACTTGCGGGCGACAGATTAGCCTATCGCATAGCGTGCGCTACATAGGCGCGGAAAAATAAAAACTAAAGCCAGAAAGTTGCGATTTGGCGAACGCTGAATTGGTGTCAGCTCCTGATTAGCCGCCAGAGGAAAAATCCCAGCAAGAGGGTGATCAGCGCCACGACGCCCCAGAAGGTCCACGCGTCTTGACCCCAGCGGGGCCGGACGCCGTGCGCGATCACGTAGGCGCCGTCGACGTCCATGAGCATCTCGCTGGCAAGAAAGGGGATCAAGGGAGCGAATTCGCTGTCTTTCGTGATTTTTCGTAACCGGCCGTCCACGTTCACCACCGTGGCGGGCCTGAAGTTGTCGAACTCGTCGCTCGATTTCGGTACCTCGATCAGCACTTTTCGGCAGCGGTCGCGCGGCATCTCGTACGGGCAGACGGCGCCGATGATCTGGATGTAGACCACCTCTTCACGGGTGATCCCGAAGCGACGCAGGCGCATCCACTCGGCACCCTTGTAACCCAGCGCCAGCTCTTTGCCGCTGACGTAGGTCCCGTCAGGCGGGAAGGCTTGGTTGTCGTTGAGCGCTTGTCGCAGATCGACCGCTTCGTCCTGAGCGAGGATGTACTGCGTGATCGGTTGATAGGGGCTGGCGAGCCAGATCAGCATCGCCATGGAGATCGTCCACAGGATCAGCGGCATGATCTTGCTCGAGAGCGGTCGGCGCTGGCGGCGGTGGGCGCGGTCGATGGCGCCCCAGTCGATCGAGAACTCCTCGTCGTGGTCGAAGCGCATCCCGCACTGATGGCAGCTTGTGGCGTCCGCTTCGAGCCGTGCTCCGCATCCTGGGCAGTCCATCGCCTACGCTCCCGTCGTGAGCGGAAGCGTTAGGCTGACAACCGCTTGCGCCGCAAGCCCTTCTCCTCGGCCTGTAAAACCGAGCCCTTCGGTGGTCGTGGCCTTGAGGCTTACGGACTCGATGGGGAGCGCGAGCAGCTCGCTGAGGCGAGCGCGGATCGCCGCTCGGTAGGGGCTCATGCGCGGGCGCTCGCCGATGACGGTGAGGTCGACGTGGTCGATGACGGCGCCGCGCGCTCGGACCAGCCTGAGCGCGTGCTCGACAAAGCGGCTCGAAGGCGCATCCCGAAACCGCTCGTCGCTCGGCGGGAAATGGGTGCCGATATCGCCCTCGCTCACCCCGCCAAGCAGCGCATCCACGAGCGCATGGAGCAGCACGTCGGCGTCGCTGTGACCGGCGAGCCCGACCTCGCCTTCGAGGTGCACCCCCCCCAAGTAGAGGGGGCGGCCAGGGTCATAGCGGTGGACATCGAAACCCATGGCGGTGACGCTTTTACGCGGCGCCTTCGGGGCGAGATCTCGGGCGTAGGTCACTTTGATGTTCTCCTCATCACCGGGCACGGCGGCCACGGGATGCCCGAGCGCCATGAGGACGCTGGACTCGTCGGTCGCCGCCGCCTGCTCGACGACCTGTGCGAGCCAATCTCGCCTCATCACTTGGGGGGTCTGAACCCGCCGGAGTTGTGTGCGTTTGAGCGGCTTCCTGAGGTGATGACCCTCGATCTCGGCGATGGTGTCGACGCATTCAAGGGTCGGGACGGCGGCGCCGGTTTTTTGCCCCTGCTTGATGACCGCATGGACCAAGTCAGCGCTCACGAAGGGGCGCGCCGCATCGTGAACGGCCACCCACTCGACCTCATCGGGGAGGGCCTCAAGCCCTGCGCGGATGCTGTCGCTGCGCTCTTCGCCTCCGGGGACGACCGCAAAAAGGGCCTCTTCGAGCTGCTCGAGGCCGTGTTCCTCGGCAGGGTCGCCGACGATCACGAGGCGCTCGACCCCGCCCTCGAGCAAGCGCTTGCAGGACTGAACGAGGACCGTATCGCCACCCTCGAGGCGCCGGGCGAGCTTATCGCGCCCAAAGCGACGCGCCTTGCCTGCAGCTGCGACGATGCCCCAAACCGGCTTGATCATGACCGGGCGTTTGCACGCGCAGCCAGGGTCTGGCAAACGTTCCGTTGGTTGATGAGGAGATTTTCATGCGACGGCTCGGGTTTTGGTGCGTGATGGGTTTGGCGGCCGCCTGCGGCTCGAGCGACTTGGGGATGGCGAGCGTTGCCGCAGAGGCGGATCTCGGCGCAACGCCCGGCGGGCAACAAGACATCGGCGCTGCGCGGCAGATGTTGAACCGGGGGAGTTTGCCGAGCCGGGAGATGCTGACCTACGCAGGCATCTTCTCGGAGCATGACCTAGGCTTTGCCAACCCCGAGCCCTGCCTCAGCGGCCAAACTTTGTGCGTTGAGGCGCGGGTAGGAACCGTCGACCTGATCGGCGTTGAGGGCACTTCGGAGACCTTGGTCCAGATCGGTTTTGATACGGGGATCGAGACCCCATTTGAGCGCAAGCCCTTAAACCTCAGCCTGGCGGTCGATGTCAGCGGCTCGATGAGCGGCGACCGGATCGGCGCGACGCGCGACGCGCTGCGCAGCTTGGTTGATTCGCTCAACGACGACGACGTGTTCAGTCTGGTCACGTTCAATAATGAGGCGACCGTCCTGATCGGCCCGACGGCTGGGTCTGAGAAACAGCGCCTGCGCGACGCCGTTGACCGCCTCCAAGCGGGCGGGGGGACGAACATCGGCGCTGGTTTGGACGCAAGCTTTGAGCAGCTGCGCCTGAACCTGACCGAGGAGAATCGAACCACGACGCTTCATCGCGCTATGCTCTTTACCGACATGCACCCGAACCAGGGCGTGCGCGACGGGCGCTCGTTCGTCCGCATCCTTGAGGAGGCAGCCGATGACGGGATCGGCGTGAGCAGCTTTGGCGTGGGCATCGATTTTGGTGCGGACCTAGCGAACCAAGTGTCGCAGGTGCGCGGCGGGAACTATTTCCACCTCGAGACACCGGAGAAGATTCGTCGCGTGTTCGAGCGTGACTTTGACTTGATGGTGACCCCGCTCGCTTATGACCTTGAGATCAGCCTCTTGGCGCCGGCCGGCTATGAGATCGTTGATGCGTATGGTTTGGCGGGTGCTGGAACAGGGCGTTGTGATGGTCAGCCAGCCGGGCGCTGCATCGGTTTGACGGTCCCGACCGTCTTCTTGTCGCGCGGTGGCGGCGGTATGTTCCTGCGGCTTGCGCTCGAGGCGGGAGCTGACCAGCCAGGTGACCCCATCTTCTTTGGTCACGTGGTCTACCAAGACGAGGCCGGGCAGAGCGTAGAGCATGAGTCGGGCGTCTCGCTCGCGCCGCAAGATGTTCCGGCGCTTGAGGAGACGGAGCCCTCGATTCGGATGGCCGCTCAGTTGATCAACGTGATCGACGCGCTGCAGCAGCTGGTCGATCGCTCAGCCGATGAGACCTTCGCCTGGTCGGTGATCGACGCCGTGCGCTCCGAGGTCGAGGCGATGGGAGGTCGAGCGGATTCGCTGCTGCGCGAGCTGGTGCTTATCTATCAGGCGGTCGAGATCGTCCGACAGCGACGCTAAAAAAAGACACGCGCCGGCGGTCGGCGCGTGTCTGCTCGGTTCGTTAAGCCGCTCGAATGCGTTAGGCGACCGCCTCCGGGTCTGCCTCTACGAAGATCTCTTCAAACTCATCCTCAATGATCTGCGGGTCGATGTCGCGCGCCACGCTGAGCTCATTGAGCAGCAGACCCTTAGCGGTATCGAGCATCTTCCGCTCACCAAAGCTGAGGTCTTTCCCGGTGCGGAGCAGGCAGAGATCTCGCATCACCTCAGCGACCTCAAAGATCGACCCTGAGCGGATCTTCTCCGTGTACTCGCGCTGCCGGCGGTTCCACGTCGTCCGATCGACCGCAAGCTCACGAGTTCGGAGGATCTCGTACACGGCTTCGATCTCGTCATCGCCTACCAAGCCGCGCAGTCCGACCTGAACCGACTTGGTCACTGGGACCATCACGCGCATGTTGTTGTCGAGCACGCGCAGGACGTAGAAGGTTGACTCCTGACCGCCCAGTTCTCTGGATTCGATCGCGACCACTTTCGCTACGCCTTGGGCTGGGTAGACCGCCAGGTCACCGACAGCGAATTCAAGATCCTGCATTAAGCCTCCTTGGTGCCAGGGCACCCTGCTTTGGGCAGCATAGCAGATAAAACGGCGGGCCTCCAGTTCGGAAGTCCGAGCTTTTCGCGTCGCTATTGACAAGCGATCTGCGCCAGCATTAGCGTCCGATCAGAAGTCTATTTCCAGCCCGGCGAGACAGTCTATTTTGCTGTTAAAACAGTATCTTGTTGTAATGTTGGGGGGGGCGATGGGCGCCGCGCTGAGGTGGGCGCTCGGCGGGCTCAACCATGGGCAGGCGCTCCCTGTAGGCACCCTTGCCGCCAACCTAGTCGGTTGTTTTACGGCTGGCCTGATCATGAGCCTGGTTCGCCACGATTCTCTGCTTTATCTGTTTGTTGTGGCGGGTTTGTGCGGCGCCCTGACGACTTTTTCGACCTTCATGGTCGAGCTGCTCGAGACGAAGCCGCTCTCGCTGGTGCTGACCTACGCCGTGATCAGCGTCGTCGGCGGTTTGCTGGCGGTCTGGGCGGGGCTGCGCTGCGCCCGCCTAGTGGCGTGACGACCGCGACTGCTCTCGCAGCTTCTCCCACGCCTTGCGTTGCTGCCGGCTCAGCTTTTGAGGGACCGACAAGCCCACGTGCAGGACGACGTGACCGCGCCGGCCGCCTTCAACGTCATCGAGCCCTTCGCCGCGCAGGGTGATCGTCTGCCCTTCGCTCGCGCCGGCGGGCACGGTGACTTTGAGCTCGCCGCGAGGGCCCTCGATGGTGTGTTGGGCGCCGAGCACCGCATCCGGAAGCTCTAGGGGCAGTAGGTGGTGCAGGTCTTTTCGGTCTCGCTCCCAGCCGTCGGGAGGCGGTTGGGTCTGGAAGACGACCAAGAGGTCACCGCGCGCTTGACCCGGATCGCCGAGCTCGCCTTCGCCGCGTAGGCGCATCTGCATGCCATTGTCGACGCCCGCTGGGATGTCGATCTTGACCGTGGCCTCGGTCCGCTCTTTGCCGGTCCCAGCGCAGGCCGAGCAGGGGTCGGCGATGACGTAGCCCTGTCCTGAGCAGTGGGGACAGGGCGTCGACATCACAAAGAAGCCTTGGCGCGCTGCCACCTGCCCGCTGCCGCCGCAGTGACCGCAGAGCGTCGGTGGCGCTTTGCTCGCCGAGCCGGTCCCCTCGCACGAACCGCAGGCGTCATGCCGAGGGATGTTGAGGCTGCGAGAGGCGCCGTCGATCGTTTGTTGCCAAGTCACCGGGACGCGAATGCGCAAGTCTGCGCCACGCCGTGGTCCCTGCTGGCGCCGACCGCTGCCGCCGAACATGCCCTCAAAGATATCGCCGAAGCTGCCGAAGATATCCTCGATGTTGATGTTGTGCATGCTCGGTCCGCCACCGCTCAGGCCTGCCTCCCCGTATTGATCGTACAGGCTGCGCTTCTCGTCATCGCTGAGCACTGAATAGGCTTGGCTCGCGGCGCGAAAGCGCGCCTCGGCTTCGGCGTCGTCTGGGTTTTGGTCGGGGTGGTTGGCGAGCGCGATTTTGCGGTACGCCTTTTTGATGGTCCGGGCGTCGGCGTTGCGGTCAACACCGAGTACCTCGTAATAGTCTTGGCTCATCGTCTCACCTCGCGTGGCGCGAGTCTCAACGTAGGCAGCCTGCAGCCGTCCACAAGTCCTCGATCTCAATTGGCAAGCCCTGTCATTTGCGGCTACCCCGCTCGTGGAGGTCGAATAGGTGCTGGTTTTCGCTCTCTTGGCGGCGCTCAACACAGACTCGAACGCCGGCGCCCCCGATGCGGCGCCAGCGCCAGCTGGCGGCCTCATCCAGATGCCCGAGCTGATCAACGGCCAGAACCCAGAATACCCTCAAGCCCTCATCGGGACAGGGAAAGACGGCTCGTGTGTCCTCATCGTTGACATCGACGACGCGGGGTTAGTCCAGGAGATCACCGTTCAGACCTGTGACGACCCAGCGTTTGCGCAGGCTGCGTTTGCGGTGATGCCGCACTACACCTTTATCCCGGGCGCCACCGCCCAAGGGACGGTCCCCGTTCGCATCACCTGGCAGGCTGATTTTCAGCACCCTGCGCCTGAGGCGTCGAAGGTTGAAAAGCCCAAGCCCGTGAGGATCAGTGGGAGGATCCGCGAAGGTGGAACGGGGGTGGTGCTCGCATCGGCTGATGTGACTTGCGTCGGGCAAGACGTCGACGCACAAGCCGATGAGCGCGGGCGGTTTGCGTTACGCGGGGTCGCTGATGGGTTGTGCACCCTTCAAGCGAGCGCGCCCGGCTATTTTCCGCGTCAGCAAGAGATCACCTTGAAACCGAATGAGGCGGTCGAGCTGACCCTGTATCTCAGCCCGCGGGCGAGCAATGCGCTGCGCACCGTGGTGCGGGGTCGCAAGGAAGAGACGCACATGACGCGGCGCATCCTGGAGGCTGAAGAACTCGGGCGCGTCCCGGGCACCTTCGGGGACCCCATCCGCGCCGTTGAGCGTCTGCCGGGGGTCGCCCGAACGCCCTTCCTCGGCGGCGGCGGCGGTCTGGTCGTGCGCGGGGCAGAGCCACAAGATAGCGGCTACTACCTGGACGGTGTGCCGATCCCTGCGCTCTTTCACCTAGGCGGCGGCCCGTCGGTGATTCACCCCGACTTTGTCGATCAGCTGGACTTTTTGCCTGGCGGCTTCGGGGCGCATTACGGGCGCTCGATCGCCGGCATCGTGGAGGTGCGCTCCCGCCCCGCCAAGGGCGACCGGCTGTCCGGAAAGATCGACGTTGACCTTCTCGATTCAGGGTTTCGCCTCGAGGGGCCGGTCGCAGGCCGTAAGGACTTGAGCTTCGGTTTGAGCGGTCGACGATCGTACATCGACGTCTTGCTGCCGCTCGCGACCAGCGTGGTGGGCGGTCCGGACGCGAGCATCCAACCGATCTACTGGGATTATCAGGCGCGACTCGACTACAAAAAGGGGGGCACGCGAGCGGGCGTTCGTATGTACGGGTACGACGACGTCCTCGTGCTCGCTGCGACCGATGATGACGCCGCCCGGCGCAACGGTGAGCCGCCCGGTCTCGGTATCCATGGCGGCGTCCATCGACTCGTCGCCGATGGGCGCGTCAAGCTCTCCAAACCGCTTGAGCTCAAGGGGTTGGTCTTTCTGGGGTATCAGTTCACCGGCGGTGAGTTCGGCGAAGACATCTACTGGGACGCTGGGATCTATGAGCTGGGGATCCGCTCGGATCTGAAGTACAGCTTCTCGAAACAGACGCATGTCGTCACTGGCGTCGACCTAGGCTTTCAGAACTTGGGTCTCGAGACGCAGCTGCCCGTGTTTGGAGGTTTTGAGCGCACGTTCCCCGGCGGCGCCGTCACCGAGGATCTCGGCGTCGTCAAAACCGACGAGTCGGACCGAGGAGCGGGTTATGGTCTGCACACGACCCTCAGGACTCGTCTGTTCGGTCGGCTCACGCTGCTCCCGGGCGTGCGCTTTGACGCCTATGTCTGGGAGGGTCAGCGGCGTTATTCGGTGGAGCCTCGGCTTCAGGCTCGGCTGATGTTGGCGCCCAAAGATCGCCACCTGCTCAAGATGAGCGGCGGTAAGTACTCCAAGCTGCCGGAGCCGCAAGAGCTGTCGGATAGTTTTGGTAACCCCGAGCTCAAGCTCAAAGGCACGTGGCAGTACGGCTTGGGGTACGAGTATCGTCCTGACCCGTTCTTTCACGCGGACCTCACCTTGTTTTACAAAAAGATGTTCGACCTCGTCGGCGGGAACCCTGACTTTGTCGCCGGCGGCTCAGAGCCTGGGCTGATCAACAACGGTGACGGGCGGGCGTACGGCGTTGAGGTGATGTTGAGGCATCGCCCAAGCCCGCGGCCCCTGTACGGCTGGCTCGCCTACACTTTGAGCCGCTCGGAGCGCTTTGACCGCGGCGACCCGGACGAGGGGTGGACGTTGTTTGCGCTGGATCAGACGCATATTTTGTCATCGGTTTTAGGCTACAAGTGGGGTCGTGGCTGGTCGCTTGGGACGACGGTTCGTTGGATCACGGGGAACCCCACAACACCTCGCTTTGGCGCCCGCTTCGATGTCGACGCCCGCTTTTATCGTCCGTTGCGCGGCGAGCGCCGCAGTGACCGCTTGCCGGACTTCTTTCAGATGGACCTGCGCCTCGAGAAAAAGAGCTCCGAGAAGCGCAACGCGTTTATCTGGTACGTCGACGTGCTCAACCTCACCAACCGTCAAAACATCGAGTTCTACATCTATCAGTATGACCAGCGTGCCTACTCGGGGATCGCTGGGGTACCTTTCTTCCCGAGCTTTGGAATCGAGTGGTCATGGTGAGGTGGTTCGGACTGGCGTTGCTGCTGACGAGCGCGTGCACGGTGTATGAGCTGGAGTCGGAAGGGGACATCTATCGCCCCCGCGTGCTGGCCATGAAGATCGAGCCGCCCGAGGCGCGCATCGGCGACACCGTCAGGGTGACCCCGCTAGTGGCACTGCCGGTGGGTTTTGACGGGGTGATCGACTCGACCTGGCTCGACTGTGAGCGCCTCGATGATGAGGGGGGCGACGGGGGTGAGAGCCGAGATTGGTGCCGTGATCGCAGCCGCGAGCGGGTGATCAGCACCGCCGATGAGCTCGTCTACGCGGTCCCAGAGACCCTGCCGCAAGAGGAGGTCGAGCAATTCAACTTCGTCGCGGGGTATTGGAAGCGGCTCACGCTTGAGATCAAAGATCGCTTAGGCGGTGAGCAAGACCGTGCGTTCAAGCGCCTGGTGGTCAAACCGGCGCCCAACCCGGCCGACCCGACCGCCGATCAGTTTTTTGAGATGACACGAAACCGTAACCCCGTGTTGCCGCCGCTTGAGGTGTTCACCCTCGATGCACAAAATGTGCTCACGCCCGTCGCCGAGGAGGCGGCGCTTCAAGCCAATACGGATTACCTGTTTCGGCTCGCCATCGACAAAGTACACCGGCAAGACTTCCAAGCGCTGCGTATCGATTTTACCGGCGTTGACCCGAGCCAAGCCGACAGCCTGACGCCCGAGGAGATCGAAGAGCGCGTGCGCATCGAGGAGCGGCGCGAGCGCATGAACATGAGGTTTTACCGAACCGACGGCCGTTTCGGCGCCGACCAGAAGCCGGTGCGTACCTTCGACTCGACCGCCGAGGAGCCCGAATACTACCCGGTCGAGGTGACCTGGGCGCTCAACACCCAAGGGCGCACGGAGGCGGTGCCCGCACGGGTTCGCCTCTGGTTTGTGGTCGCAGACGGACGCGGCGGGATGGACTGGGTGACGCTGGATCGGCCGCTCGAGCTGGGGGCTGCGCCGGCTCGAAGCGTGGAACAGGGGATCAAGAGCCCACCGGATCTGCGTCGAGATGACTGAGCGCACCCTCAAGCTCAGGCGCCTCGGTGAGGGGCCGCCGCTCCTTTGCCTCAACGGATTGACCCAGACGACCGCGAACTGGACGACGGCAGGCCGCGCCCTCGCGACACTCGGGCACGGCGTATTGCTCACGGATCTTCCCGGCCAAGCGGGGACGGAGCCGCTTCCTAGCGGGACTCCCGAGGCGCAGGCACAGGTCGTCTGGCGGTGGTTGGATGGTCTCGGCATCCGCTCCCTCGACCTGTGCGGGTTTTCGTATGGCGGGCGCGTGGCGCTGCAGATGGCGTCGAGTCAGCCGGAGCGGGTAAACAAGCTGGTGCTGACCTCCACAAGTTTGGGGGCTGGGACGGTCGCGCGGTTGGTCGTTGAGTCATGGTTGGAGGCGCTTGATCGAGGCGGCCTCGAGGCGCTTGGGTGGGCGGCGATGCCTTGGATTATCGGTGATGGTCTGCTGCGGGGCGTGGAGCCGGCGCAGATGGTTCAGGCGACCGTGCGTCGCAACAGCGCCGAAGGGATCCGGAGCCTGATCCTCGGGATTCTCAACGATCACCCCCCTCAGCTCGAGGCGTTGGTGACGGAGACGCTGGTGGTCGCCGGCGCTGAGGACCGCTTTGCGCTCGCCGTCGAGCAGCAGCGCAACGCGCAGCGTCTGCAGCGGGGTGGGTTCGTCGCGCTCGAGGGGCTTGGGCACGCCGTGCCGGTCGAGGACCCAAAGACCTTTGCCGAGGTCGTCAGCGGCTTCCTGGCACGGTAGGATCAGACCATGATCGACGCAGATGTTTTCTTTGCGGCGCCTTATCGGTTGCCTGCTCCTTCAGAGCTGGGACAGGCCGTGGTCGTGCTCGATATCGGTTTTTGCGCCACGCAAGGGAGCCGCAGTTTTGAGCGGATCACGGAGCCGTTTATCCTAGGGTTGGGGGACCGCCTCAAGCTGTGGATTGATCACCACACCCATGAGCGCCATGGCGACTACATCGAGGATGCGCGCTTTGTGTTGGTCCCGAGGGCGGCACACCCCGGCTGCCCGGAGCTGGTCACCCCTGAGCGCGTGGCGCAAGCCGGCTCGGTGGACACCATCGTCTGCCACTCGGATTTTGACGGGATCGCGTCCGCTGCCAAGTTCCTAAACGGGGGCGTCGAGCCCTACCCTGGCTGCGACGCCGACGCCCGCGCCATCGACTCGCGCGTCGGCGTGGCGAGCGCACGCGCGGAGCGCCTCGCAGCTGCCTTGGCTGTACGTCACGATGAGCCGATGTTGCGTATGGTGCTCACGAGCCTCACCCGCCCTGCTGAGCCGGTTGCGGTTGCGCGCGCCGTTGATGAAGCGGCGGCCAAGTATGCGCAACGAGTCGAGCGCACCGTGGCGTCGGTGCTCAAGGGCGAGCGCGTGGGGCGGGCGTGGTGGGTGGATGTCCGTCAAGCGAAGCGTAAAATTGATCGCACGCAGGCGCTTTTGCTAGCGCAGGAGCGTGCCGAGTATGGCGTTTTTGTAGGGGGTGATGGGCGCGTGAGCGTCGCCACGGCGCTCGACAACCCCATTGACCTGACGGCGGTCTTTGGGCTCGGCGGTGGGATGCGCAACCGAGTGACGCTGCCTATCGATCGCCTCTCGGAGGTCCTCGCCTTTGTTGAGGACGACAAGACGTGAGGTCGTGCGCGGGCAGCGCAGGCACAGAAATTTCGCTCGACCCCTGGCAACTTATGCCCCGTTGTGACGATAATGCTCCCTAGAGACGGAGGGACCATGCCGAACCGCGTAGGGAACAAGCCCCAAACCTTTGACCGACTCTTTAATCGGATGGACCGCAATCAGGACGAGGCGATCTCCAAGGGCGAGGTGAAGAGCCACCTCAAAGATGCGGGCGTCAAAGCGGGTCTCTTTGGGATCGTACACGATAAGGCGTCCTCCGCGTTTATCGACAACCTCGACACCAGCAAAGACGGTAAGGTCACTTGGAACGAGTTCAGCGGCGTCGCTAAGGACGTCATGCCCGGCGACGTGCAAGACGCCCAAGGCCGGATCGACCCCCAGCTCGCGGACGCAGCTTTTACCGAGCTCGACGCGAACAAAGACGGCGCCATCTCGGCTCGTGAGCTCGAGCGTGGGACGCTCAACCGGCTCCCGGAAGATACCTCCTTTCGCTCGACCATCGCTGAGGTCGCCGCCAAGCTCGGGATGGACGCGCTCGATACGGACCGCAACGGAGGCATCGAACGCGCGGAGTACGACCAGGCCATCGCTGACGCCGGCGAGCTTGTAGCGCCCGCCGTAGCCGAGCCGACGGTGGCCGATACAGGGCTTGATGGCGTGGCGCCCCAAGAGAACGCCACCCTCGATGCACAGGCTGAGCAGGGCGTGGACGAAGAGGTCTAGATAAGCCGGCAAGGCGCGCTAGAACCGACGCTGATTTTCCGTTAGGTCGCTCCCTGTAAGGAGTGGCTGATGATCCCTTCGCAGTTGATTCGAGAGATGCCCGAGGAGTTTTTTGGTCGGGTGCTGGCTGCCTGTCCGAGGCGCTCGCGTGAGACCCTTTTTGCTCGCTTCTCCATCCCGAAAGCGAAAAAGACGGCGTCGTCTTTGCTCCCAGGCAAAGACCCGGCGCGTATCTTGAAGCTGCAGCGAGCCTTCGCAGGCGTCGGCGATGAGGACGGCAACGGACAACAGCTCGCAGAGGAGCTGATTCGGGTCTACCTGATGGGTAAGCGCTCGCTGCTCGGCGCTGCGCTCGATGAGCTCGGTATCGACCACCAAGACGGTCTGACCGACGCCGAACTCGATGGGATCAGCGAGCTCGACGCCGACGCCGCGCAGGCGCTGGCTTCGACGCTGAGCCAGACCTATGACCCCCTCGACGTGATGTTGTACCTGCGTTTTATGGGCGCAGAGCTCTCGGGGTTTGAGGTCTAGGGCGACGCACGCCGTGCTCAAGTAAAGACCTGCTCGCGAGGGGCCGATAGCGCCTAAGGGAGCGGAGGTGCGTGTGAGCAAAGCCATCGATACGTCTGATTTGCCGGATCTGAGCCACGTCCGCTCGATCCACATCCTCGGGATCTGTGGCACGGCGATGGGTACCTTTGCCGGTATGCTCAGCGCTAAGGGGTATCGAGTGACCGGCTCGGATGCAGGCGTTTATCCGCCGATGTCGACCCAGCTTGAAGCGCTCGGCATTGAGCTGATGGAGGGCTACAAAGCATCCAACCTCGATCATCAGCCCGACCTGGTCATCGTCGGTAACGTGATCCGTCGTGACAACCCCGAGGCGCAAGCCGTTCGCGACCGAGGCTTTGTCCACACGAGCTTTCCGCGCGCGCTCGGTGCCCTCTTCCTTCACGATAAGCATGCCGTGGTCCTCGCAGGCACCCACGGCAAAACCACGACCACCTCGATGGTCGCTCATCTGCTCCACTTCGCAAAGCTCGACCCGACCTTCCTCGTGGGCGGTATCCCCCTCAACTTCGGCCGGAGCTTTCGCGTCGGCCAGGGACCGTTCGTGGTCCTCGAGGGCGATGAATACGACACCGCCTACTTCGACAAGGTCCCCAAGTTTAAGCACTACCAACCTCAGACCGCCGTGCTGACGAGCGTCGAGTTTGATCACGCCGACATCTACGCCGACCTCGCCGAGGTCGAGGCCGCCTTTGATCTCCTCGCTCAGCTCGTCGCTTCACGTCAGGGGAGCCTCTTACCTTGCGCAACCGATCCGGGCGCGATGGCGACCGCCGAGCGGGCACCCGCCGGGCTGGAGGTGCGACCGTACGGCGGTTATCCAGGACCTGAGCTGCGCGACCTCCACGCAACCGATGAGGGGTACACGCTCAGTCTCTGGCGGAACGATGAGCCGATCGGGGACCTCCTGATTCCTGTGTACGGTCGGCACAACGTCGCCAATGCGCTCGCGGCTTATGAGGTGTGTCGAACGCTCGGGGTGGATCATGGTACCTTGGCCGAGGGACTGCGCGCCTTTAGGGGGGTCAAGCGCCGCATGGAGCTGCGCGGGCGACCGCACGACGTCGCCGTGTTCGATGACTTCGCCCACCACCCAACCGCCGTGGCGACGACCCTTGAAGGTGTTCGCGAGCGGCATCCAGATCAGCGTATCTTTGCTTTATTTGAGCCTCGCTCTGCGACGAGCTGCCGGAAGGTTTTTCAGCAGCCCTATACCGAAGCCTTCGATGCCGCCGATCGGGTCTGGATCGCCGCTAATGCGCGCGCCGCCGAGCTGCCTGAGGCGGAGCGGTTTTTACCCGAAGACCTCGTCGCTGGGTTGCGGCTGCGCGGCGTTGAGGCCGAGTTTGGCCCAGACGTCGAGACGATCGTTCGTGAGGTGGCGCAGAGCGTGCGCCCGGGGGATCTGGTGGTCGTCATGTCCAACGGCGCCTTTGGCGGCATCCACGAGCGCTTGATCGAGGCGATTAACGCTCGATGATCATCGCTAGCCCTTGACCCACGCCGACGCAGAGGGTGGCGAGGCCGAGCGATTGATCGCGGTCCTCGAGCGCGTGCAGCAGCGTGGTGAGAATACGCGCCCCGGAGCAGCCTAAGGGGTGTCCGAGCGCGATGGCGCCGCCGCGCACGTTGACGCGTGCTGGGTCGAGCTCGAGCTCTCGGATGCATGCAAGGCTTTGGACTGCGAAGGCTTCGTTGAGCTCGATCAGGTCAAGGTCGCTGGCGCTCAAGCCGGCGCGCTTGAGCGCTTGCTGGCTCGCCGGGACGGGCCCGATCCCCATGCGGGTTGGATCGACCCCGGCGCTGCCCACGCTGCGCACGGTGGCGCGTACTTTGAGCCCATGCGCCTCGGCGAATGTTCGGCTGCACACCATCAGCGCAGAGGCGCCATCGTTGAGCGTGGACGCGTTGCCGGCTGTGACGCTTCCGCCGCCTCGAAAGACGGCGCGCAAGCCGCTGAGAGCCTCTAGACTCGAGCCGCGTCGCGGCCCCTCGTCGGTGTCCACCGTCTCGGTGTGCTTTCGATAAGCGACCTCGATGGGCACGATCTCGCGCTTGAAGTCGCCGGCGTCGATGGCAGCGATCGCCTTGTTCTGAGACGCGAGCGCAAATTCATCCTGTTCGCGGCGGCTGATCTGATAGTCGTCGGCGAGGTTTTCAGCGGTGCAACCCATCGCCTCGAGCGGGAAAATGGCTTCGAGTTTCGGGTTCTTGAACCGCCACCCAAGGCAGGTGTCTTGGGCTTCGAGACCGCCGACGGGGAAGGCTTTGGACGCTTTGGCCAGGACGTAGGGAGCCCGGCTCATGCTCTCGACGCCCCCTGCGACCACGCACTGCGCCTCGCCGAGAGCGATCTGGCGATAGCCTTGGACGACCGCCTCGAGTCCGGACGCACAGAGCCGGTTGACCGTCACCCCAGGGACGCTGTCCGGCAACCCGGCGAGCAGCGTCGCCATGCGCGCCACGTTGCGGTTGTCTTCACCTGCCTGATTGGCTGCGCCGGCGTAGACTTGGTCGATCAGTTTCGGGTCGATACCGCTGCGCGTAACGACCTGGCGAACCACCTCTGCGAGCAGGTCATCAGGCCGGACATTGGCGAGCTGACCTCCGAGCCGACCGATCGGTGATCGAAGGGCCTCGACGAGAACGACTTCCTGATGTTGCATAGGGACACTCCATAAGTCTTGGCGAGGTCCATGATCGAAAACGAGGCAACGAACAAGGCTGTACTCATCGTCGTGGGCGACGGGGCAGCGCGCGAGGCGATGATGCTCGCCTACGGCGCGGCGGGCTTTGAGGTGTCGGCGGCTGGGACCATGAGCGCCGCGCGAGAGCTGATCGGCGGCGCGTTTGATGCGGTGTTGAGCGACGCTGAGCTGGCGGACGGTGAGGGGATTGAGCTGCTCGCACGCGCCAGCCACCTCCCGATCTATTTCCGCTGCGATTCGATCGAGCAGCGCACGCGCTTGAGCAGCGCCGGCGCGGCCGGGTTTTTGCGCGCCGATCAGCCCTTACCTCTTCTGGGGCAGGGCGCCGCTGAGCTCAGCGATGATCTGGGGCTCACGGGAGGCTCTGCTGCCATGCGGGCACTGCGCGAGCAGATCCGGCTCTTAGCCAGCGGCGATCACCGTATTTTGATCATCGGCGCGACCGGCGTCGGAAAGCAGCGCGTGATCCAGGCGCTGCATCAACTCGGTCGCCGCCGTCACGTTGCTTGCATCACGGTGAATGCGGCGGCCATCCCCGAGAGCCTGCTCGACTCCGAGTTGTTTGGGCACGCAGAAGGGGCGTTCACCGACGCCACGAAGGACCGCATCGGACGCTTTGTCGAGGCGGACGGCGGCGTCTTAGTGCTCGACCAGGTCGGAGATCTTCCCTTGGCGCAGCAAGCGCGCCTGCTCCGGGTGCTCGAGACCGGTGAGGTCCTGCCGCTTGGTGGGCAGCCCGTACGCGTTGATGTTCAGGTGATGGCGACGCATCATGAGCCGCTTCAGGCGCTGGTTGCGCGCGGCGAGTTTCGTGCGGACCTGTATCATCGCCTAGCGGTTCATCGCGTCGGGGTACCCTCGCTGGCTGAGCGTCTTGAGGATGTCCCTGAGCTGGTGGCGGATCTGGCGCCTCAGTTTGCGCAGGAGCGCCGCTTGATCAAACGCCTGCAGCAAGAGTCGTGGCCGGGGAACGTGCGCCAGCTCGGGCATTTCCTCGAGCGGATTACCCTGCTTCGGCGCAGCGGCGAGGCGCTGATGCCGCTGGTGGATGCGGAGCTCTCTGAGCGCCAGCCGGCCGGTGTCGGCGGCCCTTGGTTGCGTCTGCCCCTCGCCGACCTTGTGCGCCAACGGGTGGCTGCGAGCTTACCCGCCGACGAGGAATTGCCAGAGCGTCTCTACCACGAGGTGCTCGCTGAGGTAGAGCGCGGCTTGTTCGGTCTGGTCCTTGAACGGTGCGGCGGGAAGCAATTGCCAGCTGCACGCAAGCTCGGGCTGAACCGCAACACCCTGCACAAGAAGCTCAAAGCGCTCGGGATGCTCAAGAAATGAAGCGTGGGATCTACCTGATCTGGGACTTGCCGGCTGCGCACGCCGCACCACGTGAATTTTTTACGGCGCTGGGACAGGACTTGCCCTGCGCCGTGCAGCTACGCGCCAAGGGCGCACGGCAGCGTCCAGCGGTACTCAGCGCGCTCATTGAAGCCTGCAATGCATCGAGCGTCCCGCTTTTCGTTAATGACCACCCCGAGTGGGTCGTTGCTGGCGTTGCTGGCGTTCATCTCGGCCAGGATGATGGCGTTGCGCCCGGCGTTGGTGGGCAGCGAATCGGTCGGTCGACACACGATCTTGAGCAAGTCAAGGTGGCTGCTGATGATACGCGCGTGAGCTATTTGGGTTTTGGCCCCATCTATCCGACCGCCTCCAAGGCAGACGCGCTGCCCGCACGCGGCGTGCGCGCCCTGGAAGAGGCGGTGTTGCAGGCTCAAGGCAAGCCGGTCGTCGCCATCGGGGGAATCAAAGGCGCGCACGTGCGCCAAGTCAAAGCGTCCGGTGCTTGGGCCGCTGCGGTGATCTCGGCCGTGTGGTCGTCGCCGGATCCGGTGGCTTCGCTGCGCGAGCTGGTGCGAGGCTGGGAGTCCGCGTGAGCCTTCTTTGTATCGGAGGGCTTGACCCGCTTGGGCGCGCTGGGTTGCTGGCGGATCGTCAAGCCTGCCAGGCCTTCGGTGTCGAGGCTCAGGTGGTCTGCAGCGCGCTGACAGCGCAGGATGATGCATCCTGCGCCGTGTACCCCGTCGACCCTGCCTTTTTCGCCGAGCAGCTGCGCGTGGTGCTGCGTGCGGCGCGCCCGCAGGTGGTCAAGGTGGGCTGGCTGAGCGATGAGGCGCAGGTGACGGAATTGTTGCGCCAGGTCGGTGATGAGGTCGAGCTCATCATCGACCCGTTGTTGCGCACATCCTCGGGGGTTCGTGTCTACGAGAGTGACTGGTCTGCGCCCTCCTACGCGCGGCTGCTGGCGCGGGCAGACCTGCTGACCCCCAACCTGGTTGAAGCGCGTGAGCTCGTGGGCGGAACTACGCTCGATCCGGTCGAGCTGGGCAGTCGCCTCCAGCAGCTCGGCGCGCGCAGGGTGCTCGTTAAAGGAGGTCACGGCGAGGGCGATGTTCTCGAGGACGTCCTGATCGATCGTGACGGTGGTCCCCACTTCTATCGCCACCCGCGTGTGCCCGGACATCACCGCGGCACGGGCTGTCGACTCGCCTCTGCCTGCGGCGCGCGACGAAGTCAGGGGGCGACCTATATCCAAGCGGTGACCGACGCCGTCCGCTGGCTCGAGCGAGAAATTCAAGCGGCCGCGGCCGCGTTCTAAACTCGTAAGCTCCTGTTATATCAAGAACTCTAAATTTTTTGGAGAAAGGGTGCGAGCCGCCTATGGCGACGCGCCAGTTTCTTCACTTTGGGTGATCCTCCTCCACAATGGCTTCGACAACCCCGGGTTCTCGACCGGGTATCGGAGTCTTCACTTTGTCTTATCGTAACACGATCTTTCATGGTTCCGCCGCGCAGATGGCTGATCTGCCTGACGCCTCGGTTGACTTGATTTTTACCTCGCCGCCCTATGAGGCGCGTAAGGTCTACCACACCGCTGACGGTGACATCGGGCGCCTACGCGGTGATGAGTTTATCGCCGCGCTCAAGCCGATCATGAGTGAGTGTCACCGGGTACTCAAGCCAAGCGGTAACTTCTTTTTGAACTTTCAAGGACAGTACTGCGATGGTCGTTTTAGCCTGACCGAGGCGAAGATCCCGATCGTCGCGGTGGAGGAGCTTGGGTTTGATTACGTCCAGCCCTTCTATTGGACGAAAACACGGCCCAAACCGGACAACTATCGGCGGCGCCTCAAAAACGTCAACGAGATCATCTACCACTTCGTCAAAGACGCTGACCATTATGCGGTTTATAAGGATGAGGTGCGCGAGCCGAGCCGCTACCAAGGACATGATCAGACCTGTAAGCTGTGCAGTTCGACGCTACCGGGCCGGATGGATAAGCGCGCTTGGAAGTACAACCCCAAAGGTCGTGACCCGGGCAATGTGATCTACTCAAAGGGTGCGACGGGTCAGGGCTCGGGGGATACCTGGAACAAGGCGACGAAGCGCCCCAAGAAGGACATTCACCCCGCGCTCATGCCGATGGAGTTGGCTGATTTCTTTGTGAAGTATGGCAGCACCGAGGGTGACTTGGTCTTGGACCCCTTTATGGGCTCAGGAACGACCGGCATCGCCGCGGCGCGCATGGGGCGAGACTTTGTCGGCTACGACGTCTCTGACAAGTATGTCGGCGAGGCGACCATTCGCTGCCAAGAGGCTCAAGACCACTATCTCGAGCACCTGCGTCGAGCGGGCTAGCGGGACCTACGGCGCTGCGCAGACACCGACGGGTGCGTTCCCTTCGATGGAGCAGCGGTCGTTGCCGTCGCAGTGCCCATCGTTTGCGCAGACCCTGATGCACCGGCTCCCTTCGCCGCAATAATAGCCATCGGGGCACTGGTTGTTGCCCGTGCAGGCCTCACCGGCTCCGACGCGCTCGTTGACGGCGACGAGCGGCGTACAGTGGCTGGTTCGCTGAGTCGTCAGGAGGGTTGCGCAGCGTCCGTTGGCGCCGCAGCTCGAGCGAGCCGTGATGTCACACTGCTCAGCGGCAGGAATACAGGCGAAGAAGTAGTAGTCGTTCTCGATCGCCGCCATGCAGCTGCTGCCCTGAGCGCAGGTGATGCTGCCGTGCCCGCCGGGCCTCGAGCAGGTGGCGCGGCAGTGGTGGCGCTCAGCCTGGTCAAACCCCGTACAGATCGTCCCGCGCCCGCACTGCTGCGCGTTGTTGCTGCGCGCCACGCCGAGCTGGCAAGCTGAGCCCGCTGTCAGCGTGCCTCCCTCGAAACAAAGCCCGACCCACTCGTTGTTGCCGGCGCCGACCTCGTAGCAGTGACCGTCCTGCGGGTTGTTGAGGTCCGCAGCGCAGCTGCCGCCGAGGTTGCCATTGTTGACGTTGTTGAAGCCATTGCTCAACTCGCGCGGGTTCCCGCAGAAGTTGTACCAGCACAGCCTGCGGTTCTCGACCATTTGGCAGGACGCATAGCGGGTCTGGCAGTCGGTATTTTGCGCACAGGTTTGAGCGCAATAGCGGCTGTTGTTGATCGTCTGGCAGGTGGTGTTGCGCTCGCAGTCGACCCCTTCGATGCAGGCGCTCATCTCGCTCGCTTTGCATCGATTCCCTTGGCAGGTCGCAAAGGTCTCGACGCCGTTTGCGTCGGTGAAGTCGCAGTCCGTCTCGTTCGTGCAGGCGTGGTGTCTCAGGTCGTGACAGGTGCCGCGCTGCGCCCCTTCGGGGACTCGGCAGCGGCCAAAGTCGCCCGGGCAGTTGGTGTGACGAGCGCAGGTGGTCAAGCAGCCGTCGCAAGCGTCTGCGGGGTCCTCGTTGCCGTCGTCACAGACTTCATAACCCGCCTCACCAGGCTGCAGGTCGGTCCGTCTGACGCCGTCGCCGCACCGCGCCAAAAGGCAGCGGTTCAGGCAGCTGTCGGAGTCCACTTGGTTGCCGTCATCACAGCTCTCAAAACCGACCTGACCTTCGTTGAGGTCCTCGCGCGTGACGCCGTCACCGCAGGTCGCCGCAACGCAGCTGTTGCGACAAGCGTCCGTGTCGACCTGGTTGCCGTCATCGCAAGCCTCACCTGCCTCGATGCGCCCGTTGCCACAAGCTGACTGCTCGCATTGGTTGGAGCATTGGTCGTCGTTGATCTCATTGCCGTCATCGCAGGCTTCGTATCCGTCCTGTCCGAGGCTGCGGTCGGTCCGCACGATCCCATCGCCGCAGCGCGCTGTCCGGCAGCCTGCGGTGCACGCGTCGGTATCCACGTCGTTGCCGTCGTCGCAGGCCTCACCGCTCGGCTCACTCGGTTGGAGGTCGCTTCGTACGACGCCGTCGCCACAGCGCGCTCGCTCACAGTTGTTCAGGCACGCGTCGGTGTTGTCTTGGTTGCCGTCGTCACAGGCTTCGCCCTCGCTCAGCTCACCGTCGCCGCAGCTTGGGAGTTGGCAGGTGCTCAGGCAGCCGTCGGTCTCGTCTTGGTTCCCGTCGTCACAGGCTTCGTGTCCGAGCTCGCCCAGCGCGCGGTCGGTGCGCGTGATGCCGTCGCCGCAGCGCGCCGCTTGGCAGCTGGATAAGCAGGCGTCGGTCTCGACGGCGTTGCCGTCATCGCAGGCCTCAAAGCCGGGCGCGTCGGTCGGCAGGTCCGTACGCGTGACCCCGTCACCACAGCGCGCATAGCTGCAGTTGTTTCGGCACCCGTCGGTGTCCACGCGGTTGCCGTCGTCGCAATCTTCCTCGAGAGGGTTGACCTGTCCGTCTCCGCAATTGGCGCGCTGGCAGGTGTTGCTGCAGCCGTCGTCGTTGAAGCGGTTGCCGTCGTCGCAGTCCTCGCCGGCTTCGACCGTACCGTTTCCGCAGACCGCCTGCGCGTCGCCGGCGTCAAAACGCGTAGAGGTGCGCCCGGTGTCGCGTGTCGGGTCCACCGGGTCTTCGCCCGATCCGCAAGCGATCGCAAAGAGACAGCAAAGGAGGCTGGTCGTGCGCATGGTCTTCGTTCCGATAATCAGCGGCGAAGAAGATACCCGGCCAAGCCCAGGCCGACAAGACGGACGGCTCAGCGAGCGGCGAGCACACCCTTGAGCCAGGCGCCGGTTGCGCTGCCTTTTGCCTGGGCGACCGACGCTGGCGTACCGGTGGCGACGATCTGGCCGCCGCCATCACCCCCTTCGGGTCCAAGGTCGATGATGTGGTCCGCTGAGGCGATCACGTCGAGGTTGTGTTCGATGACCAAGACCGTGTTCCCCTCGTCGGTGAGTCGGTGCAGCACCATCAACAGTTTGCGGATGTCGTCAAAGTGCAAACCCGTCGTCGGCTCATCCAGGATGTACAGGGTTTTCCCTGAGCTTCGTTTGCTCAGCTCTTTGGCGAGCTTAATGCGCTGCGCTTCACCGCCGCTTAGGGTCGTCGCCGCTTGGCCGAGGGCGATGTAGCCGAGCCCGACGTCGAGCAGCGTATCCAGCTTTCGACAGATCTTTGGGAAGGCTTCAAGGAGCTGGCGCGCTTCGAGGATGCTCAGGTCGAGGAGGTCGGCGATCGAGTGCCCGCGGTACTGCACCTCGAGCGTCTCTCGGTTGTAGCGCCGCCCAGAGCAGACCTCACAGGTCACAAAGACATCAGGCAGGAAGTGCATTTCGATGCGGATCATCCCGCCACCGCCACAGTTTTCGCAGCGCCCTCCTTTGACGTTGAACGAGAACCGCCCCGGCTTGTAGCCTCGCACCTTCGCCTCGGGCAGCGCTGCGTAGAGCTCGCGGATGTCGCTAAATACGCCCGTGTACGTGGCGGGGTTCGAGCGAGGCGTGCGACCGATCGGCGCCTGTGAGATCGGGACCAGCTTGTCGAGGTGTTCGAGCCCGTCGATCGCATCGTGCGGTGCGGGCAGCTTTTTGTCGCCTTCTTGACCGAGGTGGCGTCGCAGTGCCCGCTCAAGCGTCTGGCGTACGAGGGTCGACTTGCCCGAACCCGACACCCCGGAGACGACGATGAGTTGACCGAGCGGAAAGGTTGCGTCGATGGACTTGAGGTTGTTCCCTCGAGCGCCCCTGAGCACGAGGTGATGTCCATTGCCCGGGCGCTCGCGGCTGGGTTGGTCGATGCGCTCGCGACCCGCAAGGAAGGCGCCTGTCAGGCTGGCTTTGGAGCGCATCAGTTGTTTGGCGTTGCCTTGCGCTACCAGGTTCCCGCCGTGGATACCGGCGCCGGGGCCCAAGTCAAAGATTGCGTCGGCGGCGCGCATCGTCTCTTCGTCATGCTCGACGACGATCACCGTGTTGCCGAGATCTCGGAGGCGCTGGAGGCTCTCGAGCAGGCGCGCGTTGTCGCGCTGGTGCAGGCCGATGCTCGGCTCATCGAGCACGTACAGCACCCCCGTCAGCGCCGACCCGATCTGCGTGGCGAGACGGATCCGCTGGGCTTCACCGCCGCTGAGCGTCCCGGCGCTGCGCAGGAGGTTCAGGTAGTTGAGCCCGACGCTGTCGAGGAAGCGAAGGCGGCTGACCACCTCTTTGAGGATGCGCCCGGCGACCTCCGCTCGGTGACCGCTCAGTTTGACGTCGCTCAGCCGCTTAAGGGCGTCGCCGATGCTCATTTTGCTGATCGTGGGCAGGTCATAGTCTTCAATGAAGACATGCCGCGCCTCAAGTCGAAGGCGGGATCCGCCACAGGCTTTGCAGGGGGTCCGCCGTTGGTAGTTTCGCAGCTCGGCGCGCACCATCTCAGAGCTCGTCTCGAGGAGGCGCCGCTCACAGTTGGGGATGACGCCCTCAAAGCGCTTTTGGAAACGCACCAGGCGGTTCCGGCGCCGCATGGTGTAGGTGATCCTCTGGCGCCCCGCGCCGTAGAGGACCCGGTGTCGAAACTTGGCTGGTAGGTCTTTCCAGGGTTGGTCGAGGTCAACCCCGTCATGGGCAGCGAGCGCTTCCATCGCCGATTTCCCCCAGATCCCATGCTTGGCGCCCCAGCCGCTCGGGCGGAGGCAGTCTTGGTAGACCGAGCGGTTGGGGTCGGCGACGATCAGGTCTTCAACGAACTGGCTCTCTTCGCCCAAGCCGTCGCAGGAGGGGCAAGCTCCTGCGGGGTTGTTGAAGGAGAAGAGGCGCGGCTCAAGGGGTGGGAAGGAGACCCCGTGCTCCGGACAAGCGCTGTGTTCGGAGTACTGTTCGCCGTTGCCTTTGAGGTCCTCAATCCGCACCATGCCCGAGCCGACTTGGAGCGCGAGCTCGACGGCTTCGGTGAGCCGACCGCGTTGCTCCTCTTCGCGTCCGGGCTTGAGGATCAACCGATCCACCACCGCCTCGATGGTCGACTTATACTTCTTATCGAGCGCCGGGACGTCCTCCATGCTCATCACTTCACCGTTGAGGCGGACGCGCACGAACCCTTGGGCTTGCAGCGCTTCGAGCACATCTCGGTGCTCTCCTTTGCGGTCGATGACCACGGGCGCAAGGATCAACAGCCGCTCGCCTGGGGGTGCAGCGAGAACACGCTCGACGATCGCTTCGGCGCTTTGACCCTCGATCGCTCGATTGCACTCAGGACACCTCGGTGTCCCGGCTCGGGCGAACAAGAGCCGCAGGTAGTCATGAATCTCGGTGACCGTACCGACCGTCGAGCGAGGATTTTTCGAGGTGGTTTTTTGCTCGATCGAGATTGCAGGCGACAAGCCTTCAATGCTGTCGACGTCAGGCTTGCGCTGGAGATTGAGAAACTGTCTCGCATAAGCCGAGAGGCTCTCGACGTAGCGGCGCTGACCTTCAGCGTAGAGCGTCTCGAAGGCGAGCGACGACTTGCCTGAGCCTGAGGGGCCCGTGATCACGATCAGTTGGTCCTTGGGTAGGTCGAGGTCGAGACCCTTTAGGTTGTGCTGGCGCGCACCACGAATTCGAATAAACGGATCGCTCACGGCTCGCTCCTTGTCCCTCGCTGTATCCAACCAAGGATGACGTGACACAAGCTCGTTGCAAGCGAATCAGTAAAATACTTATAAACATCTAAAAATACATGTTTTTTGATGTGGCATAAAAGCCGCAAGACCGACACCAGCCGACTCAACGGCGAAGGAGAAGATCATGCCTCATCAAGAACCTGCGGCGAGCGTCGCATTGGCTCCGTGTTTCGATGTTGTCACCGTCCGCGGTTACACCGATCGCAGCGGCGAGGAGCGCGCAGCCTACACCCGCATCGGCGCAGCCTGGCGTCGCGACCGCGGCGGCTATAAGCTCAGGCTCGACGCCTTGCCGATCCAAGAGACCCTCTTTTTGTTCGAGCGCCGCGAGCAGGATGCGTCGACGCAGGGGGCGTCATGAGACTCCTCAGCCTCATCGCCCTTTTGTGGGCTATTCCTGCGCTCTCAGCGCCGGCGCTTGAGGGCCAGGTCAATATTAACCAAGCGGGCGTTGCGAGCTTGTCCCTCTTGCCCGGTGTGGGTCCTAAGCGTGCCGAGGCGATCATCCGGCTTCGGCAGAAGAGACCGTTTCGTCGGGCGATTCAGCTGCGCCGAGTGCGCGGGATTGGACGTCGCACCTTGCTCAAAATGCTCCCCTATGTGCGCGTCGATGGGGTCACCGACCTCAGGGTGAGGCGTCCGTAACACCGAGAGGCGTTGACGGATGCAGCCGCCATCGGCACCTAGCCGAAGAGAAGGAGGGGTCGATGGCGGCTCAACCGACACCCGGGCTCGCCGCTCGACTGCTCGCTTTGCGCTTGATCGAGCGCATTGATGAGGAGGGCACCTGGTTGAGCCGGGTGTTTGGGCACGAGGTGACACGCGCACGTCTCGAAGGCCCCGACAAAGCCTTGGTGATGAACCTGTGTCAGACCGTCTTGAGGCGCCGCCCTGCGCTCCGGTTTGTCGTGGCGCGCTGCACGCGCAAAGGGGGCGTCAAGGCTGGGCTTGAGCGCATTTTGCATCTCGCTCTTGCTCAGATCCTGTTCCTAGACCGGGTCCCTGATCACGCCGCAGTGGATCTGGCGGTCCGCGCCGCAAAGAAGGCTGGACACCATCGGTACAGCGGCCTCGTCAACGGGCTGCTCCGGCGGGTGGTGCGCGAGAAGAGCGAGTGGCTCGCTGCCGTGGAAGATCACGCGGGCGGCGCGCTGCTTGGACCTGCCCCTGAGGCTTTGTTTGCGCGCTGGGTCAAGCGTCTCGGCTCAGACCGAGCGATCGCGCTGCAGCGCCGGCTCGCTGAGCCAGCGGTTGTGGATGCTCGACTTGATCGAGGCGACCTCGCGGCGTGGTGTGAGCGACTCGGTGCTGAGCCGATCCCGGGCGCGCCCGATCGTATGCGCCTGCCGCCGGGCGATCCGAGCGCTCTGGCGGGTTTCGCCTCGGGTGACTGGACCGTACAGGACCGAAACGCGGCACGCATCGTCCCTTTGTTACCACCCGGTGGGCGGCGCGTCGCTGATCTGTGCGCTGCGCCCGGGGGCAAAACCACGCAGCTGGCGCTCTTGCACCCAAGCGCTCAGGTCCTCGCTTTTGAGCTGCATGAGCACCGAGCTGAGCTGGTGTCTCAGGCGCTCGAGCGTTGCCAGCTTCGCGCGGAGGTGATCGTCGGCGATGCGGCGGCGCTTTGCGGCGAACACGGCCCTTTTGATCGCATCGTCTTGGACGCGCCCTGCACCGGGCTCGGGACATTGCGCCGGCACCCCGAGATCGGGCAGCGTCGCCGGCTCAAGGAATTGCGTGCCCACTCGAAGACCCAAAGACGCCTGCTTCAAGCCGCGCTCGACGTTCTGCAGCCGGGCGGAAGCTTGGTGTATTCGGTCTGCAGTCTTGAGCCCGAAGAGGGCGAAGAGGTGATCGCGCAGGCGCTGGCTGAGGCGGACGTCCGCTTGGTTGAGCGTCCGAGTCTTCCTACGGGTCAGGGCTGCTTTGGTCTAAACGGAGAGGGCGATGGGTTCTACGTCGCCGTGTTGGAGAGGTTCTCATGACGTCTGGTATCATCGCACCTTCGCTGCTCGCCTGCGACTTCGCCCGCCTCGCTGAGGAGGTGGAGGCGGTCGAGAGGGCGGGGGCCGATTGGCTTCATCTCGACGTGATGGACGGGCGGTTCGTGCCCAACATCACTTTTGGTGCGCCCGTGGTCGCTGCGATCAAAAAGGTGGCGACCAAACCGCTTGATGCCCACCTGATGATCGTTGAGCCTGAGCGGTACATCGAGGACTTTGCAGCCGCCGGCGTGGATCTCTTGACGGTCCATGTCGAAGCCTCACCTCATCTGCATCGCACCTTACAAGCGATCCGTTCCGCCGGGATGAAGGCGGGCGTGAGCTTAAACCCGCACACGCCGCTATCGAGCATCGAGTGGGTCTTAGAGGAGCTCGACCTGGTCTTGTTGATGAGCGTTAATCCCGGGTTCGGTGGACAGCGATTTATTGGGAGCGCCGTCGAGAAGGTGCGCGCCTTACGCGCGATGATCGATCAGATGGACTCATCACGCCGCCCTCTGATCTCAGTGGATGGAGGGGTCAAGCCCGACACGATCCGGCCGCTCACCGAGGCAGGAATTGACGTCGCCGTGGCGGGGTCAGCCGTCTTTAATCAGCCGGATTATGCGGAGGCCATCTCGGCGCTCAAAACCGCGTTTGGGTCGGCGCCTGCCTGAATCTGATTGACGGCCAAGAGGCGAGCATCTAACCGGTGCGCTCGTTGATCGGGGCGTAGCGCAGTTTGGTAGCGCGCTTGCTTCGGGAGCAAGAGGCCGGAGGTTCGAATCCTCTCGCCCCGACCAGCACAACAGAGCAGCTCATCGTTGGGCTGCTCTGTTTGTTTTTTGCCAGCTACGCATCATAGCTTGTTTCAAGGCACCCTGTACTGTTCCTCCTATGGGGTTTCGAACAAGTGGGATTATTCTAATTAGCTAAATACCTATAAATAACTGTATCTATAGTTTATATTGGATATAATCTTATTATGTTTTGTCGCCTTTGACAGCGTTGAACCTTAAAGTTCTACTTGAGGTTACCGAATACCTAGGGCGTATTCGAATTAGCCCAGCAGGAGCCGGATGATGCGTCGAACCATGACGGTAGAGCGGATCGTTGACGCCGCCGAGGGATTGGTGGCGGCGCGCGGGCTGGACGGCTTACGGATGGCTGACCTAGCGGCGGCGCTGCGCGTCAAGCCGCCGTCATTGTATAAGCACGTTCCAGACCTCTTTGCGGTGAAGGTGCTCTTGGCCCAGCGGGGGTGGTCGGGTCTGGCCGACGTGTTCGCAGAGCTCGGGCGGGCAGGCAGCACGCCGCGTCAGCTGGCGCGGCGCTGGTGGCGCTTCGCCCTCGATCATCCCGCCGCCTTCGCTGCGGCAGAGGCACCTGAGATGCAAGGCAGCGCCGCGGTCGCTGCTGGGCGCGCGCGCGCAGAGGCGCGCGCGGAGCGTGTGTTTGAGCACGCTGGGCTGACCGGCGCAGACGCTGAGCACGCCTGGCGCACGCTGCGTGCGCTGGTGCTCGGGATGAGCCATATCCGCCGGAACGATGAGGCGTCGACGGTGCCCACTGAGGACAGCTTTTCCCGGGCGCTGGGTGCGCTGTTTCGGGGTTGGCCGCGCGCTTAGCTCGGCGCGATCGTTTGACGCGCCAACGTGATCGCCGCTCGTCGTTGGCGGGTGGATGCGCTGGGGTCGAACCCAAAATTTTCGCCGGTTTCACCATAGAGTTCGGCGATCGCCTGAGAGCGGACCTCGATCTCACGGTGGTCGAGCGCATCGAGCAACCACAGGCTCCTGGGCTCGTGGGCATGCTTTGCGTACCAGCTGCGCCAAGCGTTCTGGCTCCAGCGGTTTCGGATCAGGGTAATCTCGCTGAGGCCGCGCTGAGCCGCCTCTTTGAGGTTCTGTCGGCTCAGCGCGTTGATCAACAAGGGGACGGCGTCAGGGTCTCGGAAGCGCACGAGGAGATCGAGCGCCCTGCGATGGGCGTGCGCTGCTCGCTGGTCGCTGACCAGCGAACGCAGCTCCTTGAGCACCTCGTCGGTAAAGCTCGAGTGCTCTTTGCAGCGCTCAAGCACGCGCGCCGCCGCAGTGGCGACTTGCGCTTCAGCGGAGAAGGCGAGGGGTAAGACCTCGCGTGCCATGGAGACGTCAGGCCAGCGCTCGAGGCAATGCAGCGCGTCGTGTCGGAGGCGCTGATCTTCTGCGTTGATCATGAGCTTGAGCACCCGGCGCCGGCTTTTGGGCAGCTGCGTCATGACCGGCAACAACACCTCGAGAGCCGTGTCCAAGAACCGCTTGGTCAGCGGAGTGGTCAGCCAATCGTCCAGCCGGCTCAGACAGCGCGCCGCCGAGCCATTCGGGTTCTCGAGGGCTAATCGAAGCATCATGTCAGCGTCACGGACGGCGGCGCCGCCCGTCGGCATGGGGTCGTCTTGCTCGAGCAACAGGCGGCGCTGTGGATCGCTCGGCCAGGCGACAGCCTGTGCCCCTGAAGCTTCGGTAAACGGTGTGTTCAGCGCGTGACCACGTCCATGTTCGAGGCGCTGGATGAGCAGTTGCGTGAGGTGACCCGCCGTCCGGCTCAACTGCGCAAGGAACGCCGCGTCGCGATCAAGTTGTGTACCGATGACGACGACGAAGCCTAGCTTGACGCCGCGCGCCTGCAGCGGCCACCAGATCGAGGGCGCCTCCGGCTGTTGTGGCTCGAGCAGGTGACGCCATCGAGCGCTGTCATCACAGACCCAGGGCTGCCCCCGCTGTAGGGCAGCTTGCAGCTCATCCTCGAGCGGATTGACCGAGCCTGGTTTGAGAGGGCCTGAGGTCGCTGCCAGCGTGAGTCCGGCCTTGGTGAGCCCGAAGAGCCCGGCTGCGGCCGCGCTGCTGAGCAAGCGGTTGAGTTCGCGCTCGGCCCGCTGACGCCACGCTTTGCTCATGTTCGACCTCCGCCTCTTACCTCCGGGTACCAAAGCAAACCCGGTCACGAAAGAGGTGTGAAAACCTGACGACCGATAGCGTATGCGTTAAGACAGCATCAGGCAGAGTAGAAGATGACCCAAGCCATGCGACCTGAACGCTGGAAACTCGCAATCGTCGAGTCCGATGAACACGAAGCGAACGCGTTGGCGAGCCGCCTGCGCGACGGTCGCATCGAGGTCCACTTCTTTGAGGAGGAGGACCCGATTGACCGCCTCGTCGCCGGCGGCTTTGACCTGGTTTTGGTCCGCCAGCATCGGCGCGGCCCAGGCGGGTTGATGGTCTGCAATCGGCTGCTTGAGGAGCTGGGGCAGCGCCGCCCCAGCTGTTTTTTGTTGGTGGATCAGCTCACGGATGAAGCGATCGAAAAACACCGGGAGGCAAAGGGAAGCGTGGATGCTTATTTTAGGACGTGGCCAGAGCCTGAAGAACTCACGGAGGCTGCGATCGAGCAGCTGACTCAGCGACCCGCAGACCATAAGTCGGTTCCACCCGCCCAACATCAGGCGGTGAATGATCCCGTCGAGGTCGAGGCTGAGCTGCCGGAGCCTGCGTCCCTGAGCGAACTCCCCGCGCCGAGCGCTGCGGAGCTCGACGATGAACTGTTCGTGGGCGACTCAGACCGCCGGGTCGAGCTGCTGCGTGAGCGACTTCGAGGTCAGGAAGACGAGCTCGCAAAGATGCGAAGAGCATGGCGTGAGCGTGAGACGGCGCTGCGCAAAGCGGACGGAAGCCTTCGCCAAAAGGACGTCGATCTCGAGCGGCTCCGTCACGACTACGATCGGCTCAAGCAGGAGCTCGAGACGGTGGAGGTGCAGGGGCGCAGCGAGCTTGAGGCGAGCGGCGCGCTGCGCGCTGAGCTTGAGGAGCGGTTACGAGAGGTCAGCGGTGACCTTGAGAGGGCGCGCGATCGAGCGCGGATTGAGCGTGAGCGCCGGGACACCGAGATCGCCCAGCTCAGCCGGGAGCTCGAGCTCGCCGAGGAGGCGCGCAGCCAGCTGATCTCCGAGCAGCGCCAAGCCCGCGAAGAGCAGCGCAGCGCAGCTCAGGCGCTCAAAGAAGAGCAACAGGCGACAGAGCAAGCGCTCAAAGGACACCTCGACGACGCGGAGAAAAAGATCGCCGAGCAGCGCGATCAACTCAACACCCACCAAGCGACCATCGCCGATCTGAACTCGAAGATCGACAGCCTCGCAGATCAGATGGCGGATCGATCGAGTCAGATCAGCGCGGCGAGCGCCTTGAGAGCGCAGCTTGAGGAGCAGATTCAGGCTCAGCAGACGGCGCATGAGGCCGCTGAGGAGCAGTGGCAGACGCTCAAAGAAGAGCGCGCTGCGCGCATCGCCGAGCTCGACGCGCAGCTCCGCCACGAGCAGGGGGAGCGACGCGCCGCAGACGATGAAGCTCGGGTTCACGTTGAGAGCCTCGAGTCTCAGAGGAGCTCACTCGAGGCGAGCCTGGCGGAGCGACGCGAGGAGCTGATCGCGACGCGAACTCGTTTGGAGACCGAACTTGAGCGTCAGGCGGCGCAGCTTGGTGAGGCGCGCCAAGAGGTGGCGCAGCTGGTGACCGAGATCGAGGATCGCGGCAACCAAGCCGAGCTTCGTGAAGAGCGCCTGCGCGAGGAGATCGCGCTCTTGACGCGAAAGCTTGCCAGCGCCGAGGCGCGCATCGAAGGTCAAGACGAGACCCTCCAGCGCGAGCGGGATGCGGCGCAACGTGCCGTCGTTGATCATCAACAGCGCGAGCAAGAGCGCCGCGACGAGATCAGCGCCCTGCGCCGTCAGATTGAGGAGCTCCAGCAGGCACATGAGGCGGCGATGAACACGCTGCGCGAGCGGCTCGACGAGTCGGCTCAACGCAACGCCGCAGCGAAAGCGCTCGAGGCCGACTTGAAGGGGCGCCTGCGCAGCGCCGCGGAAGGCCGAGAGCAAGCCGTCGATCAGATCGAGCGCCAGGCGCAGGAGCACCGCCAGCAGATCGCTGAATACCGCAGCGACCTTGAGGCGCGGCAGCGACACATTGAGAGCATCGAAGAAGACCTGGGCGGGCGCGATGAGACGATCAACGAGCTCGGCAGCACGGTCGCGGGGCTTGAGACCGCCTTGGAGCAGACTCAAGCTCAGGCTCACGATTGGAAAGAGCGCTGCGCTTCGGTGGAGGGCAAAGCCGAGAGCTTGCTAGCCGATGTTGAGCGCTTACGCGGTCAGCTTGACGGTCAGGGCGACGAGCTGGCGCGCGCGCAGGAACACCAGCGAGAGCAGGAGCAGGCCTTGATCGAGCTGCGCGCCGAGCTTGCGCAGAGCGAGAGCCAGATCAGCGATCTCGAGAAGCAGCTCAATTTTGTCCAGTCTGAGCACCAACGCTCGCAAGGTGAGCTCGAAGAGCAGCGCAGCCAGCGCCGAGAGCTCGAAGAAGAGCTCGCGGGGCGCGAGGTCGAATCCGAAGACCTTCGGCAGAGCCTGCGCGCGGCGCAGAGCGAACGAGATCAGGTCACGCATGAGCTCGACAGCCTGCGCTCGAAACATGACCTTCAGCTCGACGAGGCGCGTCAGCAGCGCGAACAGCTCGCTGAGCTCGACGGTCGCCATCGTGGGCTTCAAGGACAGCTTGACCGTGCACGCAGCGCCATCGAGAGCCGTGAAGGTGAGCTCGCATCGAGCCGTGAGCAGGCGCAAGTGGCGCGCGACGAGCTGGGTCAAGCGCGTGCGGAGAACGAGTCGCTTGGTCGCCGCGTGGAAGAGCTTGAGAGTAAACTTGCGGAAGTGAGCCATCAGCGCAGCGACCTGAACGAGCGCCTGAGTCAGTCCGAGAAGGCGACGACGGTGGCGCAGACGCAGGCCGATGAGCAGCGCCAATCCGTCGCCGATCTTCGCAAGAAAGTGGCAGCCGAGGAGGCGCGCACAGAAGGTCTCGATGAACGCTTGAGAGCCGCTCATGAGCGGATCCAGGCGCTTGAGGTCGACGCCGAGCGGGCGCGTCAACTCGATCAAGAGCTGCAGCGGCAAGGCGATGCGCATCGCGACGAGCTCGGTCAGCTGCAGGTGGCGCTGGCCGCCCGACAGCAGGCCCTGAGCGAGGTCGAGCATCAAGCCGAAGAAGGTCAGCAGCGGGTCGCGGAGCTGCTCGATGACCTCCAAAAGCGTGGCGATGAGCAGGCGCAGCAGGCCGACCTGATCAAAGAGCTTCGCAGCAACCTCCGCAGCACCGAGGAGGATCTGCGTCACCAGCGCTCGGCGATGGCGCAATACCAAGAGGACCGAGGTCAGCTTGAGGCGCAGTTCAAACAGTTCCGCCAGGCGCGCGAGCAGCTGGTCACCGACGTGCGAGGTCGTCTGGACGAGATGCACGGCCGACTCAACGGTAAAGAGCAGGAGCTCGCCGAGGCGCAGCGTCGCATCGAGGAGCTTCAGCGCAGTCACGCCGAACCCGCGCGTCTCGCCAAGCGTCAGGCTGAGGTGCATGAGCTCGAGGTGAGTCGCCTACGCGAGCGGCTCGAGACCGCCGAGGTGAAAGTGCGCTCAAAGGTCGCCGAGCTCGCCGCGCTCAAAGAAGAGCTTGCGGCGTCGAGACAGGACGCGCAGAGCGCGGATCGCGCCATGCGTGACCAGCTTTCGCAGGTGGAGGAGCGGCTTGCGTCGACGACGCGTGACCTCCAGCTCAGTCAACTCCCGCAGCCGGTCGCCGAACCCGAGGAGGTGGGCGAGCTTCGTCGTCAACTGAGCGCCGAGCGGCATCGCCGCGAGCGGCTCCTCAAGGAGAGCAACGAGCGGCTGCGTAAGGCGCATCAAGTGATGTCTAAGATGCGCAAGACGCTCGAGAAGATGGGTGTGTTTCAAGGCGATGAGAGCGCAGCGGATGCCAACGCCGATGAGGCGGGCAGCGGCTCCGTCGAGATTCTTGACCAAGTGCCCGCAATACCTCAGCCCACACCGCGACCCAAACTGCCCAAGCCAACGCCGAGGTCGGCAGCCGCCGATCTGACGCTGCTGCCTGAGATCGTCGAGGTGCTCGCGGAGCCTGAGCCAGCGGTCGAGGCAACTACTGCGCCAGCACCTGTGGTGGTCGAGACGCACCGCACCGAGCCTGGACCCGCTGAAGCAGCCGCCGACGCACAGGACGAAACGGCCCTTGCGCCGGAGGACGAGTTCAGCGACGATTTACCACCGGTACTGACCGATGAGGACTGATGGTGTTGTTTCTGACAGGTGGGGTCGCCCTGGGTGTCGGGTTGGCGCTTGGGATGATGATGCGCTCGGGCGAGGCCTTTGACGAGGGGGATGAAGCCCTCGGCGAGTACCAAGAGGCGGAGCGAGCGCTCCGTCGGCGGATTCAGCGTAAGTGGCGATTTCGTCTCCGTCGTCGGCGCAAAGAGCTGAAGCAACGCCAGAGCCAGGTTGAGCGCCTTCGCGCTGAGCTCGAGCACCTTGTCCTCGACCCGGTCGATGTGCAGCACACCGAGGCGACGCGGAGCGCCGTCGACGCCAAGCGCCGCCGCGTTCAGAGCTTGCAAGACCGCTGCTCCGGTACGTCGAAGCGGCTCGATGTGGCGCGCCAGGAGATGACCGAGCGCCTGATCGCTATGACCGAGGTCGAGCCCGATGAGTTCGTCGTCGGCCTGACGCATCGCCTCGTTGATCATGAGCAGGACCGCTCGGTTCGCCGGGAGCGCGAGCAGCGGACTCGCCTCGAGCTCGACGTGGAGAATGAAGCCCGTAAGCTGATCACGCTGGGCGTCCAGCGTTACAACGAGAGTCACGCGGTCGACCGCCTCAGGTCGTCCATCCGGGTCGAAGACGCAGAGCGTCGCGAGGCTTTGTTGGCGCTGAGCGAGACGTTTGAGGCGGAGCTCGGGATGACGCTCGAGACGACCGATCGTGAGGACATGATCTCGATCCGCGGCGCCGACCCGTTGATGAAAGAGACGAGCCAGAGAATTTTGACCAAAATGCTGCGAGGTCCGGTGGACGCAAAGGTCTTCCTCGGTTTGAAAAAGACGATCAGTGAGGCGATGCGCCGGGAGTCCTATGACTGCTCACAGCGGTCGATCGAGGAGCTCGGCGCGGGCGCGGTGACCGGTGAGCGCCGGCGATTGCTTGATCGACTGCGTTACCGTCACTCGTATCGCCAGAACCAGTGGCGGCATGCCGCAGAGGTCGGATTTTTATCCGGGATGCTCGCCTGGGAGCTTGACCTTGATCCTCAGGTCGCTCGGCGCGGCGGCTTGATGCACGACATCGGCAAATCGATGACGCACGAGGTCGAGGGGGGGCACGCCGTGCTCGGCGCTGAGGTGGCGCGAGCCGAGGACGAGGACGACCGAGTAGCGAGCTGCATCGGCGCACACCACGGCGATGAACCACCCATCGGTCTTGAGCCTTTTCTGGTCGCTGCGGGTGACGCCATCTCGGGTGCTCGCCCGGGGGCGCGCGTGCAAGGCGGTGAACATCACGAGACCCTGGTGCGCGATTTAGAGCGCATCGGTCGTCAGCCGCACAAGGTCGAGAACGCGTACACCGTGCGGGGCGGGCGAGAGCTGCGCGTCCTGCTTGCGATGAAAGATCGCAGCGGCCGGCGCGTCAAGGTGAGCCCTGAAGAGATGGAGCGGCTCGCAGGTTCGATGAAAGAGCGGATCGAGGGTGAACTCACCTATCCGGGCACGATCGACGTGACGGTGATCCGCCGGGTGGTGGCCGAGGTGACCGCCCGCTAAAACCAAGCCTTCGCCCAAGCCTTGAGCAGTGTCTCTCGGTCGTTGCCGATCAGGACCTTTCCACCTGCCTCGACGCAGGGCTCCAGCCACGACCAGAGCTGATACAGGGGCGGGCGCGTTCGATCGATCAGCTGCGTTCGATCGGAACCGGCGAGCGAGAGGGTGCGCTGCGTGTGCGGGCAGGTCAGCGACCGCGGAAGCCGGTCCGGCGCGTGTGGGTCATGGATGAGGATCCAATCGCTCGAAACCTGACCAGCTTGTGCGTCCGCTAGCGACGCAAAGCCGATCAAGGTCTCCGGCGCTTTTCTGCTCACCCAGAGGGTCCTGAGACAGGACGCCAAGCCGCTGCGGTCGAGCGCTTGCCCTGACAGATGAGCATGCCCCTCTGGCGCAAAATCAATGCCGTACCGGCGCTCCTGCTCGAGCCGCTCAGCGAGTAGCTCTGGGTGCGCTGCGATCAGATGCTCAGCGGCGACCTCAAGGTCACGGTCGTTGGCGCCAGGTGGCAACAACTGGGTCGCCAGATCGCGCGGGTAGGGACGAAACGCAGCCAGGAGTTCGCTCCCAACGAGCGTGAGCGCAGCGTGGGGCCAGCTCTGTGCGGGGGTAAGGACCTCCATGAGCGGATCGCTCTGTAGGAGGTCGGCGTACCACTGCGTCTCACAGCCGAGGCGCGCGGCGCGTTGATACGCATCCAGGAGGATGAGGCGGTCGCTCGCGCTGCTACTCAGGGCGATGCTCCGAGTAGACCTCGGCGATCAATCGCTCGATGCGTTGGTCGCTGCGTTGGGCGCCTTCTTCGAGGCGTTGGATCAGCTCGGTTGCGCTCGGCGCGTCGCCGCTCGATGCGAGGAAAAGCGCCGCTGCCTGCTCAAGGCTCGACTCCAAGCTAAAGAACACCTGCGCGAGGTCTTCGAGGTCGAAGGGGAGCGACGTCTCGACCGATCCCTCGTGGGTTCCTACAGGCTGCGAGACGTCGAGCCCGAGCTCGTGATCGCTGAAGGGGGTATCAAAGAGCCCGGCGAGCGCTGACTCCAGCGCCTGAGGTGCGATCATCTTGCGCTCACGGATGAGGGCGCTCGCCCAGGCGCCGAGCATCCTTCGAAAGGCGGCGGTCGCTAGGATAAAGGGCTCGACCATCTCGGGGTCAAACTGGGTCCCTGCGCACTGGCGCAGCTCGGCGATCGCTTCGTGGTGGCTTCGAGCTCGGCGGTACGCTCGGTGGCTGGTCATCGCATCGTACGAGTCGGCGATGCACATGAGACGGGCTAAGGGGGGCAGCAGCGACGCCGCCACGCCCGATGGGTAGCCGCCACCCTCAAAGCGCTCATGGTGCCAGCAGACGGCCGGCAGAATATCCTCCATGCTGGTCAAGGGTTTGAGCATCTCGGCGCCGACGACCGGGTGGGCACGAAAATGTTCAAACTGCTCATCGGTCAGTTTGCCGGGGTGATTGATCATCGACGAGTCGAGCCGGACCTTGCCGATGTCATGAAGCAACCCAGCGTGCCCGGCGCGTGCGACCGCACGTCGATCCCAGCCGAGCGCCAGGCCGCCGAGTCGAGCATAGACCCCGACCCAGTCGCTGTGGCCTGCGGTGTATTCGTCATGCATCTCGAGCGCCTGGACGAGCACTTGGATCGTTTGGCTGAAGCTCCGCTCAAGATCATGGCGTAGAAAGCGCTGTGTGAGCAGGCCTTCGGTATGGTGCGCCAAGACCTCAAGCGTCTGCTGACGACCCGGGTGGAAGCGATGACCGCGCTCAAAATAGGCGACGCAGAGCTCACCGATCACCTTCTGCTCGCCTTGCTCAGAGCGCTGCATGACCAGCGGTCGTATCCACAGGCGCGTCGGCGAGCGGTCGCCAAATCGAGCGGCGATCTCGTCGGCTGTTGCGAAGCGCGCAGCCGGGTCGTCCGCCAGCTCGCCGCCCGCATCCGGCAGAGGCGTTTCGTTCGACTTCGTCAGGACCCGCCGCAGCTCTGGGACGCCTTCGATCGGGCTGGTCATACGCACCCAGGCGAGGTCGCAATCGATCGCTTTGAGGCTCGCCTCCAAAATCAGCTCAGCGCCACGCCCTTGTCCGCCCGGCTGGTTCAGGGCCTCGGAGATCTCAAGCAAGGTTGCGGCGTTGCGCAGCGCGGCGACCTGCAGCTTGTCTTGGTGGCGCTCGATGCAGCGCTCGACCACCTGTGTGAGCCCTTTGAGGACGGGTTTGGTCAGGTAGTCTGAGGCGCCTTCAAGGATCGCATTTTTCGCGACCTCTTCGTCGCCGAAACCGGTCATGAAGATGGTCGTGACCACGATGCGGTGCTGCTCGATGGCGCGCAAGAGCGCGAGCCCGTTCATCCCCTCGGCGCGGCCGCCTTGGCTAAAATCGTAGTCGGTCAGGAGCAGGTCGACGGGCTGCTCAAACAAGAGCGCAAGCGCCTTCTCGGCGCTGTTGGTCGTGAGCAGGGTGACCCGGTCTTCGCCGATGCTGAGCCGGAGTCGCTCGCTCAGCATGTCCGGAATCATCGGGTCGTCATCCGCGATCAAGATGCGGATGGTCTCTTCTTTGGGGGTCGCCTCGAGCTTGGGCAAGACGAGAATTTCGCCTGGCGAGAAGCGGGTGTTGAGTCCCGACCATCGAACGCTCAAATCGACCTCCGCCTGCCTTGTACGCCCTTTGAGCGCCGCCGCAAAGCGATGATGGCAAGAGCGCCCCAGATCGAAGCGGCAAATTGGTGGCAGCTCGAACACCCTTCCGGTGGGGTGGGCTGGGTCGTCGGTGGGCTGGGTTGGCTGAGGCACCGAGCGCGCGCAAGGGGAGCAGGTGATGACTCGCAGGTGAACCAAAGCGCAGCGCCATCGAGGCTGATGGTCATGGCCTCGCATTGACCAAGGCTCCACGGCGTAAAGGGTTCCCGATCGCCGAGACGGTCGATGACGCCCTGTGTTCGCTCGAGCTTGATGCGCTGCCCTTGGGTGTAGGTTTGGACGAAGAGGTGTGTACCGGTTGGGTCGATCTCGGCGGCCGTCGCTTGGGCGGCGAGCCCCTCACCTTGCCAGGCGATCTGACCCAGCCGTTCAAGCACAACAGGCGCTGATCGCTCCCAAGCGCTCGCTGCGAGGCGATAGACCGCGCTCGTGGGTTCGTCGCGGTTTTTTGAGATGATCAGGACATCTCCCGTTCGAGGATCGACCGCCAGCCCCTCAGCGTCGGTGGGTCCATCCGGATAGCTTAGGATCAGCCGCTCAGGACGTTGGGTCAGGGTCTGACCCGGCCCGGGTGGTTCGGGCTCGATCAGGCGATAAACCGTGATCGCATCTCGTCGCGCTGCGTTGTCTCCGATGTCCCCAACGTAGAGGCAGCGTTCGTCGCCGCACGGGCCTGCGCTGAGATCCTCAAAGTCGATAGCGAGGGTGTCTTCGAGCTCGATCATGCCGAGCGGCTTACCCTCGAGGTCGAGCGCATAGAGGTGCGCTGCGTCGCCTGAGTCGTTGTGGGTCCAAAAGCCAGCACCCGAGGCTTGAAAAGTCAGACCGGAGGCTTCGTCAATCGCCAGGTCATGAAAACGACCGACCAGCTCAGGCGGCTCAAAAGCGGAGCAGGTCCAGGCGGCGATCCAGAGCGCGGTGGGTATCATGACCGTCTCGTGCCCTGCGTTGAGGGGATCAGACAAGCGGCAATCAGACTCGTCAGCGCCGACAGGACGCCACCATGTGGCAGCGCCAGGGAGCCCCAGAGCGTGGCGATCAACCAACCGCAGCAGTGCATCCCCTCGAGCTGCCGCCAGGCGCTCAGTGTGGACGGGTTTGACCGCCAGACGAGCCCGGCGGTGGTGGCGCTGATCTGGAGGTAGATGAGCACCAGCGATTCGAGCGGCCAGACGCTCGGAGGGTGGATCCACAGCAGGTGAACCAGTGGCGGGATGCGCAGGAGTAGATGGACGAGCGGTAGGTGCAGCATGATGCACGGTGGTCGCAACGACCGTGCTCAGTCGCTTCTTGTGGTGTTCCAGTAGGATCGAGCGGCGAGGCTGTCGCCTAGAACGCTTGGCGACTCGCCATCTGTCGCAGCCGCTCCACGCGCGCCGGAATCGGCGGGTGGGTCGCAAAGAGGCGCCCCAAGCCGCCGAAGTTCAGACCATGGATCATGAGATGGCTGGTGCTCGGGTTGGCTTGCACCATGCCCCGCTGCGCGTGGCGGCGTGCCGTCTGATCGATCACCTCAAGCGCCGAGGCGAGAGCCAACGGATCTCGGCAGAGCTCGGCGCCGACGCGGTCGGCGCGGTATTCGCGCGTCCTGCTGATCGCCATCTGAACGAGCATGGCAGCGATCGGCGCCAAGAGCGCCGTCGCGACCAGCGCCAGCGGGTGACGCTCGCCGTCACGTCCGCCCCCAAAGAGCGCAGCCCACTGCGCCATATTGGCGAGCAGCGTGATCGCCCCAGCGACCGTGGCGGCGATCGCCGAGATGAGCGTATCGCGCTGGATAATGTGGGCGAACTCATGCGCCATGACCCCTCGAAGCTGGCGCTCGTCGAGCTGTTGCACGAGGCCTCGGGTCACAGCGACCGCAGCCCTCTGAGGCGACCGCCCTGTGGCGAAGGCGTTCGGGGTCGCGTCGTCGACGTAGAGCAGTTTGGGTTGTGGGATGCCGGCTCGCATCGCGAGCTCACCCACCATCGCATGGAGCTCGGGCATCGAGCCCTCCGGGACCTCGCGCGCCCCGGTCATCGCCATGACGAGTGAGTCGCTCTTCCACCAGCTCACGAGGTTCATCATCGCCCCGAGGCCAAGCCCGAGGATCATCCCGCCGCGTCCGCCGATCACCCCACCGACAACGACCAAGAGACCCGTGATGGTCGCGAGGAGCAGGAGCGTCTTAAACTGATTCCACATGATTTCTTCCTCTTTGCATTCAACCTAGCCAGTCGATGGGCCGATGCAAGCCTTTAAGCGGGAGGAACTCGTGGGCGTTGCGCTTCAACTTCTAGTCGCCGGACTCGTCGCACAGCCTGGGTTGGGTGTGGGCGTCGGCTATCTTGATCAAGGCGCTGGGATTGAGGTGCGCGCAGAGCTCGGTCTCGTCGAGAAGGACTGGAAGCTGCGGCTCGCTGTTCCGGTGCGTTATCTCCTGACGCCGGACCCTAAGCTGCGCCAGAGCGATTGGGATCAGCTCGGTGACTTTTCGTCGGTGCTCGAGTCGCTCGAGTGGGTGCGAGACCAGTTTGAGCTTCGCGGGGGTCGCTTGGTCCTTTCGGCGGGGCATGGCAGCATCATCGATGGTTATCGAGCGGGCGGGCATCCCGACCATGCGGCGGCTGGCTTGTCTGGAGTCTGGCGCTCGCCGCGTGTCGCCGTCGAAGTGGCGCTCGACCGAGTCACCGATCCGAGCTTGGTCTTTTCGCACCTGCGTTACGCGCTCAGGGCGCTCGATCAAACCAGCACCTGGATCCCGAGCGTCGCCGCCACCGTCGCGATCGATCCCGACCCCGCTGCGCCTCAGGAGCGAGGGCTCGATGGACGTTTGGGTTTGGACGTTGAGAGCCTGTGGCGCTGGCGAGATCACCGCGTCGGGCTCTACCTCGACGCTGTGATGGGCCTTGGGCCGGCCTGGGCGGCTCGTCATCGACTTCATGGCGGCGTTTTGGCGACCTGGTTTGAGCGCCAATGGCGCCTGAACCTGCGCCTTGAGACCCGCCGGAGCCCGGATGGGTTACCCGCCGGGCCGTACGACAACCTCTACGCCCTTTTTCGCCATGAGCAGCACTTCGTCAGACCGCCCGCAAGCGACGCCCTCGGGTTTGGCGCCAACGTCACGCTCCGTCATGTCGAAGGTCACGGTCTGACGCTGCGTGCCTCGAGCGACCCGTTTGGCGATGAGAGCATGGAGCGCTTGGAGGGCCGCCTCAATTGGACAGTCGCTCAGCGCGGCGCGCTCTACGTTGCCGCCGGTCGCTGGGAGACCGGGCGCGAGCCGCCGAGCTGGTATGCGCAAGGCGAAGGGCGTCTGCAGATCACTAAAGGGCTTGCTGCCTGGCTCAAGTTAAGGCGTATGCGACGTATGCTAGGCGGTATCGAAGAGCCTGTTGTAGATGTCATGGTCGGCTTGAGCGGCGCGCTGGCGATCCGCGCTCGGTGATGGTGCGAACCGCGCTGATCGTGGGCTCGCTCGCCGTCGCCTGGAGTGTTCAACTCTGGACGTGGCTGGAGCGTCCGAGCGACGACGACCGGGCGGCGCTGATCGAGCGGGTGCGCGCGGAGGTCGAGCCCGGCGATGAGCTCGCTTATCTCCCAGGGTGGGAGCAGGACTGGGCGCTTGCGCTCACCGAGGAGCTCCCGAGCCATCCTCAGCGCCTTGGGCTTCAGGATCTGCGTCGCCCCTTTGAGCGTCTGTGGGTTTTTGAGCGTCAGGGTGCGCCTGGCTGGGCGCCTGTGCCTGGTTTCTCCGTGCGCCGCGTCGTCGAGGCGGGGGGCCTCGTCGCTCGGCTCTATGGCAGCGACTCGCAGGTCACGCCGAGGGCTTTTCCGGCGCTGGCTGCCTGCCAATTGAGCGCTCAGCGCACGCGCTGCTCGGACGCGTCGGGACGCGTCGCGTCCACCGAGTTGGCGTTTGATGGGCGTTTTGCGTGGGGTCAAAAGGTGACGGTCAAGGCGCAGCGGATGACCCTCCGGTTTCAAGGCGCGCCAAACGCTCAACTCGTCGGCGGGTTCGGGTGGACGGGACACGGTCGGCGACACGCTCGGGGCCAGGCGTCGTATCGCTGGATTGACGCGGAGCCGATCCGTGCGGATGTGGGTGGACGCGCTGGGTTGGTGCCGTTTGCGCGCCGCGCTGATGCCCAAGGGGTCGTCCAGCTTGAGGTCCAGCTTGACGGTTGGACGGACGCGGAGCTTGGTCTCGCCGCCGGGTGGGTCCGATGAACGCGATCAGCTCGTTGCATCGACGCTCGGCGCTGGGTTTGGGCTGCGTCTACCTGCTGGCGCTGTTCTTGGCGCAGCTGCAGACCGGCGTGACGCGCGACGAGGGATACTACTTCAAAGCAGCGCACGACTACTCAGGGTGGTTTCGTGTCCTCGCCAGCTCGCCAGCTAAAGCCTTCACCCGCGCCGAGATCGACCGCCACTGGAGCTACAACCACGAGCACCCTGTGCTGATGAAGGTTCTGTTCGCTGGATCGAACGGTCTGTTTCACGAGGCGCTCGGCTGGATGTCCGAGATCAGCGCGATGCGCCTGCCGGGCATGTTGATGAGCGCCTTGGGCGTCTCGCTGACCTACCTCCTCGGGGTCGGTTTTTGTGGACCGACCGTCGGCTGGTTGGCGGCGCTTTTTCTCGCAGGCTCGCCGCGCTACTTTTATCACGGTCAGATGGCTTGTTTCGACGCAGGCGTGACCACGATGTGGTTGGCGGTGGCGCTCGCGTGGCTCTATCGAGAGGGGCACCACCTTCGCTTGGGTCTGGTCTTCGGGCTGGCGATCGCCACCAAGCACAACGTCCTCTTCTTCCCGATCTTGCTGTTCTTTCATTGGCTCTGGATTCACCGTGAGCGGTGGCTCACGAGCTTTCGCCGAGCACAGGCCGATGGCGCCGATGGGTTCGCGCTGCCGGTCATCCCTTGGTGGGTGTTCTTTATGGGCGTGATCGGTCCTCTCGTGTTTCTAGCGCACTGGCCGTACCTGTGGCCCGATCCCGTCGGGCGGATCTCGTGGTATTTCGGTTTTCATCTGCACCATGAGCACTACCCGGTGCGTTATTGGGGCGAAAGCCTCTGGGAGCCGCCCTTTCCCCGGGGGTTTCCTTGGGTGATGTGGGCGATGACCCTGTCGCTTCCGCTTGTCGTCACGATGCTCGGCGGCTTGTTCGGCGCCTTCAAGACGCTGTGGGGCGATCTGTGGTGGGGGCGCGAGCCAGAGGACGGGCGCACCGCCTTTATCGCTCTGAATCTGTTGGTCCCGGTCGTCTTGATCGCCGCACCGAGCGTCCCGATTTTCGGCGGCACCAAGCATTGGATGAACGCGCTGCCCTTTGGCTGTCTGCTCGCTGCGCAGTTTTGCCAGCCCCTTGTGCGCCAGCTGATGCATCGTCACGCTCTGTACGGTGTGGCGTTGATCGCCGGGTTGGTGGCCCCGGGTGCCTTGAGCACCGCGCGCGCACACCCGCACGGCATCGGCGCTTACACGGAGCTCGCCGGGGGGCTTCGTGGCGCGGCGTCGCTCGGGTTCCAGCGCCAGTTCTGGGGCGGCGCAAGCCGTCAGCTGCTCGCCCAGATCAATGAAGAGGCCAAGCAGGGGGCCGTGATCTTCTGGGACCGTACCAACGAAGACGCCTTCAAGGCGTACCAGCGAGAGGGGCTCTTACGGAGCGACCTCCGCTTCACCATGAACCTCAGCCGGGCGGATTGGTGGTTTGCGTTTCATCAGCCGGACAGCGACTGGATCTTGAGCGCCGTGCGAGGACGCAGTGACTCGACACTGGTTGCGGTTGAGAGCCTGGAGGGGGTACCGATGGTGAGCCTCTACAAGAGGGAGGGGTCCTGACGATGAGCCGGCAAGTCCTTTATGTCAGCGGCGGCTCAGCGCTGAGTCGCTTGTTTGAGCGGGCGCTCAAGCCGCTCGGCTACGACAACCTGGTCTACCTGCCTGAATTTTGGCGCGCCCTGAGCGAGCTCAAAAACGAGGACTATGGGCTCATCATCTTGCATGGTCCTTTGCCCGGCTTGACGATTGATGAAGAGGTGGTCACGAGCCTTCGAGAGGCGTCTCAAGCGCCTGTTTTTCTCCTCGGTTGGGACGCCGGAGATCCAGCGGGCGGGCACGAGGGCTTCGAGGTTGTTCCACCACCGGTCACGGCGGCGGCGCTGACCCAGGCGGTGGCGCGCTATCGTAAACCGCGCGAAGAGAACCAGCTCTTATCTCGGCTGCTGGCGGCGCCTGGGTTTCAGACTTTTAGCGAAGCGGCGATGGTGCACCTACTCCACGGTGCCAGCGCGGTTCAGATTCACGAAGATGAGGTGCTTTTTGAGGAGGGCGCTGCGGCCGACGCCATGTTCTTCGTCCTGGCCGGCTCGATCGCGCTGCGGCTGGGTGAGACGGAGCTTGAGGCGGTCACCAGCGGCGGCATCTTTGGAGAGATGGGCATGCTTGAAAACAAGCCGCGTGAGGCACGCGCCGTTGCGACCGAGACGTCTGTGTTGCTCAAGGTCCGCCAAGACACGCTGCAGGCGGCGGATCACGAGTTTCGCGCCATCTTCTTTGAGCTGGTGAGCCGCGTGCTGGTGCGGCGGTTGCGCTCGACCAACTCGCGCCTTCGAGGGCAGTAGCTACAGCTGGGTGGCGGTCACCGCTAAGATGATGGAGCCGTTTTGGTGGGGCGGGCCACCGAGCAAAACGGTGCTGCCTGCGCCGACCTTAGCCTTGGCCTTGAATTTCAGGTCTCGGACCTTCATCGAGACCTTCAAGGAGCCGTCTTTAGCGACGCCTCGCGTGCGCACCTCAAGCCAGCGCGAGCCAGGGAATTCCAAGGCGACGACCTCTCGGTCAAACACCGTTTTGGTGTGCCCATCGAGCAGCCTAAATGAGGTAAAGGCGAGCTGAGCTAGGTCCGCCTTGAGGTCGACGACGCCTGGGTCAACCCGGGTGCCGTCCTTAGTGGCGTGGATCACTCGGATGCTCATCTTGTACTGCGACTGCGCCGCCGCGTCCGAGCTCATGAACCCGAAGGCGACAGCGAACGAAAGGGTCAGGCAACGTATCATTTTATCCCTCATCGCTGATCTGCCGCTGAGAGATCCAAATCATGCGATTCGGACTGCCCGGCGCGGCGAGGACCAGTACATTATAATCGGTTGGGTTATCGATTGACTCGATCTCTGTTTCACCGGCTACGAGCGCCTCCGGCGGCGCGCCGACCGCGGCCGAAGCGGGCGCCGCGACGTGGCTCGGGGTGACCGCATCGGGTAACCCCAGCGACCACAAGGCGATCGCGGCCACGACCGCCGCCGCCGGGACGGCGATCGGGCGGCTCAAAAACTCAAAGAGCCGGCTCGTAAGGCTTGGGGCAACTTGAGGTGTCTGGCGCACCTGCTCCATGAGATCTTGTACGAAGTCCGGCGGCGGCTCAACCTGCAGCTCGTGCTCCAGCGCCTGACTGAGCGCGGTGAGCCTTCGCCATTGCTCAGCGAGCTCAGGTTCGTCCTGAATGCGCGCGCGTAGGAGCGCCTCGTGCTCGCCGTCGAGCACGCCGTCGTGAAGCAGCATCAACCCCTCGAGGTCATCCTTCCACATGGATATCCTCCCGCTCCAACATCGGCTGCATCACCTCCAGAAGTTTACGCCGCGCATGAAAGAGACGGCTCATGACCGTCCCTTTGGGGACCCCTATGGCCTCGGCGATCTCTTCGTAACTTAATTCTTCGATCTCACGCAGCACGAGGATTTGACGATGGGCCTCTGAGATTTGTTCGAGGCCGGTCGAAATTAATTGGCGCAGCTGAGCTCGGTGGGTCGCTCGGGCGCCATCTTCGAGGGGTTGGCCAGCGTGACCCACCCCATGCTCGACGATGGCGCGACCGACCGAGTCGTCGTACTCACCGACCTTGCGACGCTGCTGGCGTCGGTGGTGGTCGATGTTGAGGTTGTGCATGATCCGGTAGACCCACGTGAAAAAGCTGGCGCCGCCTTGAAAGCGAGGGAGGTTAGTCCAGGCGCGCACGAGCGCCTCTTGGACGAGCTCTTCGGCTCGATCTCGATCGTTCGCAAACTGCAGCGCCACGGCGAACATCCTCCCTTGGTAACGCTCCACAAGCTTTTGAAAAGCTGCGTGATCTCCCTTTGAGGCTCGGGCGATGAGCGCCTGCTCTTCGTCCTTTGAGCGTTCTTTCTCCTCAGAGATCGACGACGACATGCAGCATCCTATTCAAACAACGTCCAAGTGAGGTGGATTGGGCTGAAAAGCAAAGGCGGTGGAAGCTCCGTCTGAGTTGCCGTGTTGTGCTTAAGTCCGACTTCGCCCAAAAGGCGTTGGAAAGGCAAGATGCAGAGCGAAGCTGAGCAGATAAGGAAAGGGATCGCCAGCCTGCGCGCACGGCTCGCATGGCGTGATCACGTGGCGCTGCTCGCCGCTGGCCTCGGGCTCGCTCAGCTTGCGTTTGTGTTGGCTCTCGTCACAGCCTCTGAGTGGATCGCTGGGCGCCAGGTGATGCTGGTGACGTTGGTGGTCGCGCTGAGCGCGCTGCCTTGGATCCTTCGTCGGCTGCAGCGGAACCGGTGGGGCGCTTTGAGCGCACGCGAGGTGGTAGCGCGGCTGGTGGTGAGCGGGCAGCTAACGCCCGCTCAGGTCAGCGCAACCGAGCTTGCGTTTGGGCGGATCGCAGCGGGCAGTGACGAGGCGGTGGCCCTCGCGATTCGTGGCGGGACAACCGACCTAAGCGGGGTCGAGAAAGAACCTCTGTATGATCTAAACCGTCGTTGGGTGATCGGCGCAGCCGGTTTGTGGTTGGTGACCGCCGTGAGCGCAGCGCTGACCTGGCCGAGCGCCTCGCAGCGGTTCCTCGATCAGTGGTCGACGGGCGCGCAACAGGCGGCGGCGCAGCGTGGGCTCGCGCAGCTGCGCCAGCTCGACTTCACGCTCCATTACCCCGCCTACCTCAACCGGTCGCCCGAGCAGCTGCTCGGCAGCGACGGTGAGCTTGAGGTCCCCGAAGGCACTGAGGTGGAGCTCACCGTGACGCCGAGTCTTGCACGCGCCCCAGAGGCTGCTGCGCTGCTGGTCGATGGCGTGCGCGTGGTGCTTGATGTGAACGAGGGAGGCACCCTGACGGGGCGCTTTGTGGCGCGCACCTCCGGCACCTATCGCTTTGCGCTCACCGTCGGCGGCGAGGAGGCGGTTGAGCGAGAAGGGCATGGGCTGAAGGTATACCCTGATCAGCCGCCCAAAGTGCTCCGCCGTTTCCCTGAGCAGCCACTCGAGCTCGAGACCGCTAAGGAGGTGGAGTACCTGATCGAGGCGCAGGATGATCATGGGATCGCCTCCGCCGAGCTGATCACGCGGATGGAGGGTAGCGCCGAGGAGGTTCGGCGACCGATCAAGCTCGACCGATTGGGCGCCAACATTCGTCATAAGGGGGTCCTGATCCTGAGTGAGCTCGGGATGCGCCCTGGCGATACGCTCAACTGGGTCGTCGAGATGGCGGACAACAACAACGTCACGGGGCCGCGTACCGGGCGCAGCCGGTGGCATCGCATCCACCTGTTCGACCCGAGCAAGCGGCTGGATGAGCTGCTCGCTCAGCTCGACCGCTTCGTCGAGTCGCTGACCGATCGCTTGGCGCCGTTGCTGCTGCGCAGCGAGCCGGCGCCGGCGTGGGTCAAGGCGACGGCGGTAGCGCTCAAGAAGGGCGACAAGCTCGCCAAGCAGCTCAGCGACCGACGCTTGGACGCCGGCGATCTCGAGCGGGCGGTCTCGATGGTGGTCACACGACTGACCGAAGCGACCGAGCGTTATGGAGCCGGGCAGGTTACGGCGGCTCAGATGGAGAACCGCATGGAGCGAGACCTCCTGTTCCTTGATGACCTGGTCAGCAAGCGCCGCTTGAGCCAGCTCAATCGGCTCCAGCAAGAGGTCAAGCGTGAGCGAGCGGCGCTGCAGAAGCTGGTCGAGCGGTATCGAGCGTCGGCTGATGATGAGGGGCTCAAGGAGCAGATCATCGCCTCGATCCGCGCCATCAGGAGGCGCCTTGATGAGCTTGGAAAGAAGATGGCGAAGCTCGAAAAACGCGTCGGGCGCCAGTACATCAATCGCGACGCCCTCGAGCAGCGCTCGGTGGCGAAAGAGCTGGACAACCTCGAGGCGATGGTGCGCCAAGGGAAGGTGGAAGAGGCGCTCGCTGCGCTCGACGCCATGAGCCAAGCGCTTGGTCAGGTCGAGAAACAAGTTAAAGGGGCCTCTGAGCGCTTTGGCGGCAAGGAGTGGCGAGAAGCGGCCGCTAAGGGCAAGGCGATCCAAGACCAGATGCGCATGATTCGCGATCAGCAAGAGAAGCTGCGCGCCGGCGTTCAGCGCCTGCGCAAGGAGGCTCGTAATCGTCAGCTGGAGCGTTTTGGTGGGCTCGATCAGCTGCGTCAGAAGCTCCAGAAGCTGCTCGCTGAAGCGCGCGGGTCGCTCTCGCAGATGAGCGGTCTTGGCCCGTGGATGAAGTCGCGTGTCGACGGGGTCGATGAGCGGCTTCAGTTTGTCGATAAGGCGCTCGCTGCCGACGGCTTTATGGAGGCGCTCGAGGTGCTGCGCCGCAGCGAGGGGCTGCTCGAGACCTTGGCGTTCATGATCGAGGAGCCCAAAATGAAGCGCCACCAACGGCTGGCGATGGAGCGGGTGGGTGAGGCGATCGCCCTGCTCGAGCGGCTCTTGCCAGACGAAGACCAGCTGATGAACCGCGCGGAGCGCCAGCGCTTGCGCAGCGCGCAGCGCGAGCAGAAAGGCGTGGGCGACCGGCTCGAGAAGCTCGCTGAGATGATGAATGAGCTCAACGAGATGGCGCCGATGTTTGGGGACGAGGCGATGAAGGCGATGGGCGAAGCCTCTGCGGCGTCGTCAGCTGCGGGCGGCGCGCTGGGGCAGGCGGATGCGCCAGGCGCAGATCAAGCCCAAGGGCGTGTGCTCTCAGCGCTTGAGGGGCTCGAGAAGCAGATGCAGAACGGTCAAGGCCAGGGCGCTTCCGGGATGCCGATGCCGTGGGGCTCGGGTGGGTCTCAGGGGCGGTCGGGACAACAGCCGGGTGGACGCGACGGGCGCGGTCGGCGTTCGGGTGACCGCGTCGAGATTCCAGACGCTGATGAGGGGGTTCCGGGAGCCTGGCGAGATGAGATTATGGACGCCTGGCGTGAGGGCTTTGCGGGGCCGGATAAGCCGGCGGTTGATCGCTATTACAGGGAGCTCGTACGATGAGATGGTGGCTGTTGATCGCGTTGAGCGTCTCGCAGGTCGCGACGGCGGGCCCTGAGCGCCAGGTTCAGGCTCTGCTCAACGCCTGGCAGGTGGACGCCGCAGCCAAAGCGGTCGAGCCCTTGCTCGAGGCGCTCCCCGATCTTCCGGCGATTCAAGCGGCCGCTGCGCGCGTGAAGTTTCACCAACAGCGCTATGCCGACGCAATGGATCTGATGCGCCGCGCCAAAGCGGCGACGGGGCGTGAGCCGGCGATGTACTCACTGATCCGTGAGACGTACCTCGTCACCAAAGACTTTACGGAATATCGAGACCGGCGGGCGATCGTTCGGATGGCGCCGGGTCCGGATGAGGTGCTCGCTCCGTACCTCCTCGCTGGGCTGAATGACGCCATCGATCGCTTAGCGCCGCGCTTTGGTCTAACGATCGACGCGCCCTTGGTGGTGGAGGTGTACCCGTCAACCAAAGCCTTTAGCCGCGTCTCGACGCTCGATCTCAAGTCCATCCAGACCTCAGGGACGATCGCATTGTGCAAATTTGATCGCTTGATGATCATCACGCCGCGGGTGACGTTGCGAGGCTACGACTGGCTGGATACGGTCAGTCACGAGCTGATCCACCTCTTGATCAGTCGTAAGAGCCACAACACGGTCCCTGTCTGGCTGCACGAAGGGCTCGCCAAGTACCACGAGTCGGGTTGGCGTAAGCCCTTTGGTGAGCCGCTCTCCCCGCGCTCTGCTGGGCTCCTGGCGAGGGCGGTCAACAAAGATGAGTTGATCACGTTTGAGCAGATGTCGCCGTCGATGGCGTACTTGCCAAGCCAGGAGGCTACGGCGACCGCCTTTGCTGAGGTGCACACGGCGATCGAGTATCTCCTTGAGACCTACTCGGACAAGGCGATCCTCGGGCTGCTCGACGGACTCAAAGCCTCCGGCGGCAACCTCGATCGAGCGTTTCGGGCCGTCACGGGCGCCGATCTTAAAACCTTCGAGTCGAGGTGGAGCGCCTGGCTCAAAAAGCGACCCTTTGAGACACGCGACGGCGTGACGAAGCCGGCGATCGCCTTTGGCACCAACCGCGCCGCCGTCGACGACGACGACCCTGATCGGCCGGACGGTGAGGCGGGTCGCTACGCGCGCCTCGGTGACCTCTTGTACCGTCGAGGGCATCGCGCCGCCGCCGCCATCGAGTATGAACGCAGCCTCAAGCGCGCCGGGCCGGGTTATCCGGGGCTGGTGCACCGCCTCGCCTCGTGCCTGATCGCCGCAAAGAAGCTAGAGCGTGCGCAAGAAGTGCTGGGTCAGAGCGCGACGCGTAACCCAGACGATCCACGCACTCACGTCCTGCTCGGTAGGTTAGCGATCCAGTCCAAGGCCTACGAGCAGGCGCTCGACGCCTACAGGCGGGCGAACGCCATCAACCCCTTCGACCCTGAGGTGCACGAAGGGATGCGCATCGCCGCCACCGAGCTCAAGCTCGACGAGATCGTCACCCGTGAGACCCGCGCCCTCGAGGTTCTGCGTCGCGAGCTACCCGCGACCGGCGAGAAGGATCACCAGGGTGATGTCGGCTTCCTCTCGATCACGAGCACCCCGTGGGCCGACGTCCTCATCGATGATAAGCCGCTCAAGCGCGCCACGCCCTTGACCGATTACCCGGTCCCGGTGGGGACACGCCGGGTGACACTCCGTAACACCGCGCTCAGCCTTGAGCGCAGCCTCGATGTCCAGGTTGTGCTGGGTAAAACCACCACGCTGACCGTTGATTTAAAGGAAAAACCATGAGCCAAGAACTGCAACACAGTCTCGAGCGTGTCGCTGCAGATGTGCGCGAGTTGCGCGCCCGCATCCACAAGCGCATCGTCGGTCAAGAACAGGTCGTCGATGGTCTGATCACTTGCTTGGTCGGCGGTGGTCACGGGTTGTTCGTCGGGGTCCCCGGCTTGGCGAAGACGTTGCTGGTTTCCACCGTAGCTGAAGCCACCGGCATGGCGTTCTCGCGCATTCAGTTCACGCCGGACCTGATGCCGGCTGATATCCTGGGCTCAGAGGTGCTTGAAGAGCATGAGGGCAAGCGCTCGTTTCGGTTTCTGCAGGGGCCGATCTTCGCCCAGTTGGTGCTCGCTGATGAGATCAACCGCACGCCGCCTAAGACCCAAGCGGCGCTGCTTCAGGCTATGCAGGAGCGCAGCGTCAGCGTCGCCGGGACGAGCTATGATCTGGGTCAGCCATTCCACGTGTTTGCGACCCAGAACCCCATCGAGCAGGAGGGTACGTATCCCTTGCCAGAGGCACAGCTCGATCGCTTCTTGATGCAGCTGCACGTGGACTACCCCAGCGCAGAGGATGAGGTCCGGATCGCGGCGCTGACGCAGGCTGACTTAGCGGCGCCGGTTGACCCGGTCTGGTCGGCCCCTCGCCTTGCGGAGATCCAGACGCTGGTCAATCAGGTGGCCGTCGATCAGGGCTTGGTCGAGCGCGCCGTGGCCTGGGTGCGCAGCAGCCGCCCCGGTGAGGAGGCTCCGGAGCTCGTGCGCACCTACCTGCGCTGGGGCGCCGGTCCGAGGGCGAGCCAGTTCCTGGTGCATGCGGCGCGCGCTCGAGCGCTCATGCAGGGACGCCCCGCCGCCGATATGAGCGATCTTCGGGCGGTCGCACCGGCCGTGCTCGGGCACCGATTGATCCCGAACTTCCGGGCGGAGTCCGAAGGCCTTACCGGCGCCGACGTGGCGCTTCGACTGATCGCGTAAAGTCGGTGCCCATCGAGTCCACCAAAGACCTGATCGAGGAGCTCAGCCGGCTGGGTCGGCTCCACCTCCAGGTCCGCCGTTTGGTGGAGGCGGTGCCGCTGGGCGCGCACGCCGCGCGCGGCGTTCAAGGCGGCGGGGATTTCGTGGAGCACCGGGCTTTTCGTTCGGGTGATGAACCCGCAAGAGTGGACTGGCGCGCCTCGGCACGCTCGGCGCGTGTCCTCGTGCGCGAGCAGCGCGCTGAGCGACGCCTGAGCGTGCACACCCTGATCGATACCTCAGCGAGCATGCGCACGGGTGAGCCGGTGTCCAAGTGGCGGTACGCTTGCTGGCTTGGTTTGGCCTCGGCTTACTGCGCTCGCCTCGGTGGGGACGCCGCCGAACTGCACGCGGTCGCTGGCGTGCCGCGCGCCAAGCTGCGCCTTCGACAGATCGCCGAGTTGGACACCGCAGCGCAAACGTTTGAGCAGATCACGCCTGAGGGGCAGACGGACTTGAGCGCAGCGCTCGGCGCCCTTGCGGAGCGCTCTGAGCGGGGGCTTGGTGTCATCGTCAGTGACCTTTTGTCGGTCGATGAGACCTTCTGGCGGCAGCTCTCTGAGCTCCGGTCGAGGGGCTGGCACCTCGTGGTCTTGCGGGTCTTGGCTGAAGATGAGCTCGGCTTCGATTACCGAGGGCCGATCCGCTTTACAGGGCTCGAGGGTGAGGCGCCGTTGGTGGCTGACGCCGGGGCGCTACGAGCCGCTTATCTTGAGGAGCTGGCGCGCTTTGACGCCGAATGCCTCGCTGCGGCTGCGAGCGCCGGTGTTCGCTTCGTCCCCTGCCGGACCGGTCAAAGCCCGATCGAACCCATCCGCCGGCTCCTTGAGGGGGTCATCCGGTGAGCTTCCTCAACCTGGTATTCTGGCCGCTTTTGGCGCTTGTGAGCGCGCCCTTGATCATTCATCTGCTGACGCGACGTCCGCCTCGACCGATGGAGTTCGCACCGATCGGGCTGCTCCTTCGAGCGCTCAAGCGCCAAGAGCGGCGTATGCGGCTGAGGCGATGGTTGTTGCTGGCGCTCCGAACGGCGTGGGTGCTCTGCTTGATCTTGGCGCTGCTGCAGCCTCAGCTCGGGCGCGACGCAACGCCGGCGCAGGCGGATCGCAGCGCCCTGGCGCTCCTGATCGATGGGAGCGGCTCGATGGGCACGCGCGGCGAGGACGGACGCAGCTTCTTTGAGCGCGCCCTCGCCAGCGCTCAGGCGCAGGCGGACCGGCGCCCGGTCAGCCTCTCACTGTGCACCGTCAAGGGGTTGAAGCCTTTGGTCGGCGAGCCTCGCTCTGGGGTGCGCGTCGCCGCTGAGGTGGGGTCCTTTGAGCCGCTCGGCGTCGCCGGTCTCTCCGCCTGCGCTACGTCGCTGCCCGAGTCGGCGCTCGTGCTCACCGACGGCTGGTCGTCGTTTATCGGTGATGCGCCGATCGAGCGGGTCTCCAAGCCCGACGAAGGCACCAGCAATCGTGGCTTGGGTGAGGTCACCTTGAGCCGGCGCGGCGGAAACAGCTACAAGCTCAAGGTCGAGGTCGTGGGCGCGCCGGGTCCGGTGCGTGTGGAGGCGTTGGTCGACGGCAAGGCGCGCGCCGCAACCCGCGTGACGTTGCCGGCGAGCGGGCGCGCAGTCGCTCAGTTGACCCTGGGTCTTGAGCCCGGCCGGTACCGGCTGGAGCTGCGCCTCCCGGAGGACCCACGCTCAGCGGACAATCGGCGCCAAAGCCTCTTGGTCGCGAGCGGTCCGACGCGGCTGCTCGCGGTCAACGGCGATGCGCGTGACTCCGCCTATGCGGACGAGCTCTATTATGTCGGTCAAGCGGCGCGGGCCCTTGATCATCACGACCCGTTTACCCTCGAGTCGGTCTCGGCGGGTGAGGAGCACCGCGCGCCGCTCCAAGAGGCGGACGTCGTGCTGCTCGCGAACGTCGCCCGGCTTGACCCGAGTTTTGCGCAAGCGTTGATGAGTTTTGCCCGCGCAGGTGGCGGGGTGTTGATCAGCGTCGGCTCCAACACGGACCCGCTGGAGCTGCAGCGAGCGCTCGGGCCGATCCTGCCTGCGGTGCCGCGTGCGCGCTGGGCCGCGAAGGATCCGGACGGCGAGGTCAGCAAGCGGGCGGCGCTGAGCGCTGCTCCGCCGAACCTCGAGTGGACGCGCCAGCTCGGGCTTGAGCGAGGCGCAGGGTTGCTCAGGACCATGATCTGGCAGGGTCTCAACGTCGACGCACAGGCGGGTGTGCGGTGGCGTATGAGCGACGGCAGGCCGCTTTGGATTGAGCAGCCCGTGGGGTCTGGTCAGGTTGCGCTGCTGACGACGAGCATCGACCGAGATGATGCCGACCTCGCCATTCGCCCAGGGTTCGTGCCGCTTTTGAGAGGCGCGCTGCGCCGGCTCTCGGGTGCCGTCGCCACTCAGCTGAGCCCGAGCGTTGTGCCCGGGCAGGTGTGGACGGTCGCTGAGGTCACGGATGATCCCGTCTTTCGACGCGCCGAAGGGGGCGTGGCGCGCGGGCAGTTGCTCGACGACCAGCTCAGTTTTGAGCCGCCATCGCTTGGCCTGTGGCAGCAGCGTGATGAGGGCTTAGCCGTTGAGCTCAGAGCGGACCCGCGTGAGAGCTTGCCCTTCGCCGAGGTCGTCGCAGCTGCGGGTGAGGGCGGTGTCGGCTCGACGGAGCGCCAGCCGCTGTGGCCGCTCTTGCTGCTGCTCGCGCTGGTCTTTCTCGCCGCCGAGGCTTGGGTGTTATTGCTCGATCATCGCGCCCGAGTCGCCTAGAGCCGGCCAGGGCAGTAGGCGTCGAATCGGTTGGTCACGTGCAAGCCGTTAAAGCTCATACCGACGGAGACGCTCAGCGCCGTCGCTTGATGCCACCAGCCCACGGGGAGCAGCAACGCGTCGCCTGGCTCAAGCTCGGCGATACGAACGCCGTCGCAGACGTCGTTCAGATTGCGGTGGCTGAGGTAGTAAGGCTCTAACTCGCTCAGGGCGTCGATCTGAAGAGGCGACGCCAGCTCAAAGCGCTTGCGCCCAACAAGTTGCACGAACAGGGCGCTGCAGGTGTCGTGATGTGCGGCGGTAAAGGTGCCGGCGGGTCCCATCCACAAGCTGCAGCAGGTGCTCAGGTTGTCGCGCCGCACCCAGTCGCTCGAGATCGGTATGTCGTCGAGAAGGCGTACTGCAGCGGGTCGCTGCATGAGGTGGTTTCGGGCGACGAGGTAGACGTCGTTGGACGCGCCCGACGACTCGATCAGCGCCGCGAAATCTCGAGGGACCATCGAGTGCCTGAGCTGACGATAGTCGCGATCTGGATGGTCTGCCGACGTGCGCCCCGACAGCACTTCGATCGGTTCGTCGCCGAGCGCCTCAGCGATGCTCTGAGGCGTCCAACTCAGGGCGGGCCAGTGCTGCGCAAACCCCTCGAGGACGACGGGCTGATGATGGCGCAGCCACGTGCTGTAAAAGCGCTCCGCCGTGAGCTGGTTGTACCGGGGTACAGGGCCGCCGTCCTCGGTGACTTGGAGGTGGAGCTCGGCGGCTGCGGCTAGGCGCTGAGCGAGCTGCACCTTGGGACGCGCCGCCTGGAAGATCGGTGAGCACAGCACGGTTTCGATCGCTTGAAGCGCCTCGTCTGTCGCAAACCCAGCCGCTTGGAGTTGCCGCTCGACCTCGTCGAGCGGGGCGCCTTCAAGCAGCAGGTCAGCCAGCCAGCGCTCTGGCGCTTTGGTCAAGGGACCTCGCGCCCGACATCGCGCCGTAACTCGCCGATGTCTCGACGTGAGATGCCCGTATCGCGCGGCGGCGGCATCGGCGGGACGACGCCCGTATCCCGAGGAGAGACGCCGGTGTCACGCGAGGAAGTGCCCGTGTCGCGCGGTGAGACGCCTGTGTCGCGCGGCGAGACCCCTGCGTCGCGTGGGGGCGGCATGGGCGGGACCACCCCGGTGTCGCCATCCTCTGCGTCCCCGGCGTCTTCTGGCATCGGCATGGGGGGCTGTTCACCTGCATCGGTCAAGCCCCCGTCGTCGGTCGATTCACCGGCGTCGTTGCGCTCGCTCGCATCGCGCAGAAAGCCCGCGTCGGTGAGCGCCGTCGCAGCGTCCGATGACGCACCCGTATCGCTGGGTGGGTCGACGACCCCGGCGTCGGGCGCTGGGATGGTCTCGAGATCGCCGCACGCGGCTGCGCCGCCAAGCGAGGCGCCAAGCGCCAACGCCAGAAGGCGTTTGCGGCTGGCGTCTAGGCGAGTCGCCGGCGTCGTCTGCGCGGCGCGACGTTGAAAGTCGAGGCGGAGGTGTTGCCGGGGCTTTTTCATAGGGTCTGCCTACCAGAATCGGTTGCGTGTGTCACACCCGCTCGGCGGTCTCTGTCGGGTCATAACCGCCCGGAGTCGATGCGAGATTGGACGGGAGCGGGACCGCTTTGAGGAGGCGCTTGGCGTCGCGAAGATGCGGGCGTGCGGGGCTTCCGACGTAGCGCTTGATCATCGACTCGACGCGGCGTGCGGCGGCGGCGACGAGCGCAGCGGTTTTGGGCTGCTCAGCGAGCTTGATGACCGCCTCGATGCTCTCTTCGACTCGATCTCGCCGTCGGCACACGAGGAAGAGATCGATCCCGGCGTGCAGGCCGCGCTCGATCGCCTCGGACATCGAGTAACGGTCAGCGATCGCAGCCATCTCGAGATCATCCGAGATGATCACGCCGGGGTAGCGGTATTGCCTCCGCAGAAGCGATAGGGCGCGCCCGTCCAGTGTGCTCGGGTGCTCCTCGTTGTAGGCTTTGATGACCACGTGCGCCGTCATCATCGACGCCATCTCGGTCGCTGCAGCGGCGCGAAAGGGCGCCAATTCAATGGTCGCTAGGCGGTGCTCGTCATGATCGAGGACGGGGAGCGCTAAGTGCGAGTCGGTGTCGGTGTCTCCGTGACCTGGAAAATGCTTCCCGCACGCCGCAACCCCCATGTCTTGAAGCCCCCGCGCAAATGGTAGCGCCATGTCGATGACCGCCTGCGCAGAGGTCGCAAAGGCGCGGTCCCCGATCACCGGGTTGGCCGGGTTAGTGTGAATGTCGAGGATCGGTGCGAAATTAATCGAAAAACCGAGCGCCGCTAGCTCGCGCCCAAGCAGCGCGCCGCAGCGGTACGCCACCTGTGGGTCGCCGGTGGCGCCGAGCGCCGCCATCGGTGGTAGGTCGGAGGTGATGCCGCGCAGCCGGCGCACGCGCCCGCCCTCTTCGTCGACCCCGAGCATGAGCGCACGCTGTCGCCCGAGGATCTCTCCGTTCAGGGCGATCAATTGTTCGAGCGACTCGATGTTGCGGCGGAACAGGATCACGCCTCCGAGCCCCTGATCGATCCATGACCCGACGTGCTCGGGGAGCGACGTGCCGTCGAAGCCGATCATAAGTGTGCGCATCGCGAGCTGACGAGAAGGGTTCATGAGCGGACATCCAGATGATCGCGCAGACCATCACCTAAAAAGTTGAACGATAAGACGGCGATCAAGATGGCGAGCCCTGGCGCCACGGCGAGGTGGGGCGCAACGAGCAGGTATTGGGCGCCGTCGTCGAGCAGCGCGCCCCAGCTCGGGGTCCCGGGGGCAACGCCGAGGCCGAGGAAGCTTAGCGCTGCCTCGCCGAGGATGGCGCCCCCTAGACCGAAGCTGCCGTGTACCAAGACCGGTCCAGCGATGTTGGGCAGGATGTGCCGGAGGATGATCCTCGGTGAGCGCATGCCCATGGCTCGACAAGCTTGGACGTATTCCATCTCTCGGACCTGAAGCACCTGACCTCGAACCAAGCGGGCGTAGCCCACCCATCCGGTCGCCGAGAGCGCTAAGATCACGTTGGTCAAGCTCGGCGGGAGCACGGCAGCGATGTAGATGGCGAGCAAGATCCCCGGAAAGGCGAGCAAGACGTCGATGATGCGCATTAAGAGGAAATCAAACCGCCCACCAAAGTAGCCAGCGGTCGCGCCCATCACCAAGCCGATCGTCAGGCTCACGAGCACGACCGAGAGGCCGACGGTGAGGCTGATCGCAGCGCCGTGCAGCACCCACGAGAAGACGTCGATTCCGTTGACGCCGGTGCCGAGGACGGCACCACTTCCGGGCGGGAGCAGCTCCCGTGTGATGTCCATATGCTCGGGCGCAAACGGCGCGAGGAACGGTCCCAAGAGCGCAGCGGTGACGATGAGCGCAAAGCCGCCGAGACCTATTTTGAGGAGGAGGTTCATGTCTTCATCCTCGGGTCGACGACCTCGTAGATGATGTCGACGATCAGGTTCGTGATCACGTAGGTCCCAGCGATCACGAGAATGCACCCTTGGACCATCGGGAAGTCCATCGTCTGAATGGACTTGAGCAGCAGCGTCCCGATGCCCGGCCAGTTAAAGATTTTTTCCGTCACCACGGCGCCCGCGAGCAGGGAGCCCAGCTGGAGCCCCAAGATGGTGATCACCGGGATGAGCGCGTTGCGTAGTGCGTGGCGACCGACCACGACGCGCTCGCTCAGCCCTTTGGCGCGCGCCGTCCGGATGTAGTCCATACCGAGCACTTCGAGCAGGCTCGAGCGGGTCATACGTGCCAGCATCGCCGCCATCGCTGTCCCGAGGCTCAGCACCGGCAGCACCAGCGAGGACCAGCCCTCGTTGCCACCGACGGGAAAGAGATCCCACTGCACCGCAAACAGCAAGAGCAGCATCGGCCCAAGCCAGATGCGCGGGGTCGCTAACCCGATGGAGGCGAAAAAGAGCGCGCCCGCATCGAGCCATGTGCCGCGATGGAGCGCCGCGGCGATGCCCAGGCTAAGCCCCAAGCTCGCGGACAGCAGCAACGCGAAGATGCTCAGGATAAGGGTCTGTGGCAGCGCTTGACCGATGGCCTCGAAGACGGGTGTGTCGCTTCGGAAACTCTCGAGGCTGCCGCTGGTGACGTCGCTGAGGAAGCGGACGTATTGGCTTGCGAAGCTCGCGTTGAGCCCGAGCCGATCTTCGAGCCGGGCTCGGTCGGCCTCAGTCGCCTGCTCACCGAGGATCAGCGTGACGGGGTCGCCGGGTACGAGCCGTAAGGTGGCGCTCACAAGGAGGCTCGCTCCGAGCATGACGCCGAGCACACCGGGTAGGCGGGCCAGGAGTTTACGACCGATGAGTCCGATGAAGGTCATGGCGCCTTCGTCCTCTTGGCGGTCAGGAGCCCGTGGAACGATCCTGATGGCTTGAGCGAGATACCCTGCCACGGCTTTCGAACGATCCAGACGCGGTCTTCATGCCACAAGCTGACGTAGGGGAGCTCGCGCGCTAGGATCCGCTGTACTTTGTCGTAGCGTTGTCGCTGCTGATCCGGGTCGCTCTCTTGGAGCGCTGAGTTGAGGAGCGCATCGACGCGCGGGTTGCTGTAGCCTCCGCGGTTGCCGCCGTTGCGTTTGCAGATACCGCTCGAGCAGTTGTAACGCGCGTGGCTGGTCGAGGCGCCGGGCGCCGCACCGCCGGGACAGTCGGCGGCGGTTGCGCACGCACCAGCTTGGTCCGGCTGCGCATGCGAGTGGAAAACCCAGTCGAGCAGAGCGGGCGAGAGGACGGGGATCCACTCCATCCGAACGAGCTGAAAGTTGCCCTTCTTGACTTGGCTGTAGAGCGTCCCCCAGTCGTTGACGCGCAGGACCAGGTCGATGCCGACGTGGCGCAACTGTTGTTGCAGCACCAGGCTCAACGCTCGCCCAAATTTTTCAGGGGTGGTTCGCATTTCCAGCGTCAGCTTCGGTCGCTCGCTTGTGGTGGGTGGCGTATCGAGCAGTTCGGGGTTGGCGTACCACCCGGCGGCGCTGAGTAAGGCGGCTGCCTTGCGAGGGTCGTGCTCTGTGGGCGCCAGCCCCTTGGGATGCGCCCAGTGGTCAGGCGGCGTCATCGCAGCGCTCGGGCGCGCCAGCCCGAGGTACTTGTGTTCGATAATCGCCGCCCGGTCGATCGCCAGCGCCACGGCGCGGCGGATACGCACGTCGCTTAGCTCCGGAAGTCGCAGGTTGAAGGCAAGGTAGGAGTAGCCGTTGCCAGGCGCGCTGATCAGCTCGAGCTCGTCGCGTCGCTGCAGGGGCGCGAGCAGGGGCCGAGATGGCGTCACCGTGAGCACGTCGGCGCGCCCTTTGAGCAGCTCGAGGATGCGGCTGGTTTCGTCCGCAACGACCCGTAGTTCGATCTGTTCGAACGCGACGCTCGCGTCGAAACGCTTGAGCAAGATGCGTCGATCAGCGTCGCGACGCTCAAAGGCGAATGCGCCCGTTCCAGCCGGCGCTCGAGCAAAGGCCTTGGCGTCCTTTTGGGCGCAGGCTGCCTCGACGATTCCGAGGGTGCCGTTCTCGCCCAACCACGACGCGATCGGTTTGCGCAGGTGGATGTGGACCTCGAGCCCTTCGGGATCCGGGGTGTCGATGCGATCGACGTCCGCGAGAATCCGCTGTTTGCGGCTTTGCACCGCCGGGTCGCGCAGGCTCTGATACGAGTAGATGACATCTTTCGCCTTAAGCGTCCCGCCGGGTGTGCCGTCAAAACACGTGTGGAATGAAATCTTCTTCTTGAGGGTGATGATCAGGTGCTGTGCTTCTTCAACGCGGATCGACTCAGCCAAGTCCTCGACAACGCTCAGGTCGTCGGCGACTTTGACCAGCCCGCGAAAGAGCAGCTCCTGCACCCGCATCTCAACCGCCGAGCTTCCTCGGCGTGGGTCCAGCGACTCGGGCGGGTCCGAGATCAAGACGCTCAGGCGGTGCTCCGACTGAGCCGCAGGGCCCGGCGCGCAGGCGCTCACAAGAAGGGAGCATAAGGTGAGCAGGCGAATCATAGGCGGCTGGTTAGCAGAGCAACGCCCCGCGGGCCAAGCCAGCAATTGGCTCTGGCGTATGAGTGGACTGGTCGGCTTGTGCCTTTCGGTCATGGCGCCCGTGCTCGCTACGCCTGTGCCCGTTCCGCCGAGTGTGCCGGTGACACCTGAATTCACTCATGATTTAATGGCTCAGGCCAACCAGAGCGTCAGCAGCGATCTCGGGGATGCGTCGAGCAATTTGGCGAGCCAGCCAGCGATCGAGGGCAAGACCGCTGGCCAGGCGATCATCGAGGCGCTCGAAGGTCCGATTCTGCGCAAGGCAAAGGTCGGGATGGTCGCCGTGGATCTTAACCGCGGGCGAACGATCTTTGCGTATCGGCCTAACGCGTTGTTGAACCCGGCTTCGGTGGTCAAGCTGTTCACCGGCGCCGCAGCGCTCCATTATCTCAAGCCTGAGTACCGATTCGAGTCGACGGTCTGGCTCAAACCCGAGCAGCTGTCTTCGGGGGTGCTCAACGGAAACCTCTACATCAAGGGCGGCGGTGACCCGACGTTGGTTACGGAGCGGTTGTGGCTTTGGGTCACGGAGCTACATCATCTGGGGCTGCGTGAGGTGAAGGGGGATCTGATCATCGACGAGTCCTTCTTTGATCAAGAGCGCGTGGGTCCCGGCTTTGATATGGAGAACACCGATTTTGCGTACATGGCTCCGGTAGGCGCCATGTCGGTCAACTTCAACGCCGTGGGCGTGCACATCCGACCGGGGGAGAAACCTGGCGCCTCTGCGGTGGTGTCGGTGGAGCCCGATACCCCCTACGTCGAGCTCGACGGGAAGATCGCCACGCGCCGAGGGGTTGGGCAGTACTTGATGGTCGGCTCGAAGGCGGCGGCGAACAAGGGGCGGCAAGCGCTTAGGGCGCGCGGTTGGATCGGCGCAGACCAGAACCCGAAGGTGATCTGGAGAAAGGTCGATAATCCGCCGCTCTACGCCGGGTTTACCTTCCGTGATATGCTTTTGCGTCGCGGCATTAAGGTCGGGGGTACGGTGCGCGTCGGGCAGGTCCCCAAAGGCGCTGAGCGCTTCCACACCTTTGTGTCGCGCCGGCTCTCTGAGATCCTCGATGATCTGAACAAGTACTCGAACAACCTGGTGGCTGAGATGATCCTCAAGAGCCTCGGCGCCGTGGTTTTCAAGGAGCCTGGCTCGTGGAGTAACGGGGTCGAGGCAGTGCAGCGGTTCCTCAAGGAGGAGCTTGGGGTGGCGCCTGATCAGTACCTGATGCGCAACGGCTCGGGCTTGAACGACACCAACCGCTTCTCGGCGGCGCTCGTGGTGCGCTTGCTCGATTACATCTATCGGACACGTGAGATCGCCTACGAGCTGATCCCAAGCTTGGGCGTCTCCGGCGCAACGGGGACCGTTCGAAAGCGCCTGACCGGTGAGGCGGTTCATCACAAAGTGCGCGCCAAGACCGGTACGTTGACGGGCGTGACGGCGTTGAGCGGTTATGTGATGAGCCGCGACCGCGTCGTCGTTGCGTTTACGGTGTTGGTCAATGGCTTGAGCGTCTCGACGCGGCGCGCCAACAAGGCGGTTGACCAGATCATCGAGGCGCTCTCGAGCTTGCCGCTCCACGGTGGACCCACGACGTGGACGCGCCCCGAAAAGGTCGCAAAAACCAAAAAGTAGAATAGCGACTGCGCCCCTTACTCGACCGTCGATCGATTCGAGACACGGCCATCTCGGCCGGTTGTGGGCCCCTCCCGAGGGGTCGTGCGTTCATCCGGCTAGGACCGTTTTTTCAGCGCCGCTGCGCCGCTTGTCAGCAGGTGGTGTCCGTGCCGCTATGGAGCGTGTCAGAGGGGTAATTGATCATGAGGCGATGGAAGGTAGTGGTGGCTTGCGGTCAAAGTCGTTATGAGCCGCTGCACAGGTTCGATGGGGTGCCTAAGCGCATCAGAGAGGTCGATTATGGCGGGCGTAAACAAAGTGATTTTGATCGGAAACCTTGGGCAAGACCCTGAGGTCCGAATGACGAACTCGGGCACGCCGGTGTGCGAGCTCCGTTTAGCGTGTACGGATCGCCGCCGGACCCAAGACGGGCAGTGGGAAGATCAGACAGAGTGGGTGACCGTTGTGACCTTCGGGCGCACCGCTGAGAACGCTGGTAAGTTCTTGTCCAAAGGGCGCTCGGTGTACGTTGAAGGGCGTATGCAGACGCGCAGTTGGGACGATCAAGAGGGTAAAAAGCGCTACAAGACCGAAGTCGTGGCGCAGATCGTTCAGTTTCTCGGTGGGCGCGGCGAGTCCGATAGTTACTCAGGTTCATCAGGCGGCGGCTACGGCGGCAGCAAGCAAGGCGGCGGCTATGGCGGGGGTCAACAAGGCGGCGGCTACGGCGGCGGTCAACAAGGCGGCGGCTACGGCGGCGGTCAGCAAGGCGGCGGCTACGGCGGCGGTCAGCAAGGCGGTGGCTATGGCGGTTATGGGGCACAGAGCTCCGGTTACGGCAACGCCTACGGCAGCCAGGCGCCTCAGGCGAGCACGGCGCCGCCCGCGCAGCCGGCCGCACAGCCGGCCGCAGCGCCGGTCTCAAACGCCCCGCAGCCAGCGCCCAATCAAGGCTTCAACTTCGACGGTGAGGATGGCGACGACTCCGTCCCGTTCTAGCCAGCGAATCGAAGCCAAGCGCGCGGCGTGACGGCTTCGCTGAAGCGCGCAGAACCGTACCCGTTTCGGGCGATCACGACGTGATCGACTAAGGTCAGATCGAGCGGCGCGCAGCGAGCCCGTAAACGCTCGGTGATCCGGCGGTCTTGGTCGCTGGGGGTGGCGTCTCCGCTGGGATGGTTGTGCACCAAGATGAAGCGGCTGGCGCCGACGTCGAGCAGGTGATGGACGAGGGCACGAAGGGGGACGGAGCAGGACTCAAGTGTCCCTTGGCTCAGCTCGTGAGCGTGGATCGGGCGCCCCTGGCCGTCGAGTGGGACCACGAAGACACGCTCAACGGCGCTGAAGGCGAGCTCACCGGCGAGGAGTTGGTCGACCTGGTGCGCATCGCTCATGACTGGTGTCGGCTCGGGCGTTGAAAGGTACGTGATCAGCTGCTGGAGCGCCTCGAGGCGTGAGTCCCGAGATGGGTTTTTGGCGCACAGGTGCGCGAGGCCGGTGACGCTCAGCCGCGCTGGCCAAGCGAGTCCAGGGAGGAGTCGCTCAAGAATTTCTTCGAGTCGTGCAGGGTGGGCTTGAGGAAGATCCATGGGCTTGTCTAAAAGAGGGGGTGGCGGGTCGGCGTCAAGGTCGTTCGTCCGGTTGAGAAGCAAGGCGGGTGCCTCTTGGCTTCTTCAGCTATCTGAAGGATTTATCGGTTCTTGGCTGCGCGCCAGTTGGGTCATTGTGTATGGAAGCGGGTCAACAACCCATCGATCTCGAAGCAGAACGTACGTTCTTGGGCGGCCTCATGCTCGCCACCGAGCTCAACGAAGATCACCTTCGGAGCGTCCAGCCGGAAGATTTTTATGACCGACGGCACCGGCTTATCTTCGAGTCGATCTGCCAAGAGTCTGAAGGGGGCGGCGCCGATGCGCCGAGCCTGGTGGTGATCGACCGCCTCAGGCGGCAAGGGGCGCTGCAGACCGCAGGAGGCGCTGAGTACATCGAACAGATCGTCGCCGCACAGATGATCCCCAAAGCGTCGATCCAGCGATCGGGGCAGATCATCTCGGAACAGGCGCAGCTGCGACAGCTCATCCAGGCGGCGCAAGACATCATTCAGGCGGCGCAAGAGAAGGAGGTCGAGGTTGGTGACAAGCTCGACGCCGCAGAGCAGCGGATCATGAAGATCAGGGACCGTCGCGACAGCGGCCAGGGCATGATCGACATGGTCGACGTGATGAAAGACATCACCAGCAAGATGACCGAGGGAACTTTTGGAACCAAGCGCGGCTTGGTGACGGGGTTCGAGCGCTTAGACCGCTACCTCGGCGGCTTGCAGCCTGGTCACTTTGTAGTCCTCGGCGCGCGCCCTGGGATGGGTAAGACCTCGCTGGCGCTGACTATGGCGGCGAACGTCGCTCGCCTCAACGACTGCGCCGTCGGGGTGTTCAGCCTCGAGATGCCGGCGCAAGAGCTGGTGGAGCGTCTGCTCGCGAGCACGGCGAAGGTCAATATGCTCGACCTCAAGCGGAACATGCCGACCTTTGAGACCGACCCGGATCGATTTTTCAAGGTGATGGAGCGCATGGGCGACGCCGTCGCTGCCATGGACAACACCATCATTCATGTGGATGACCAGCCCGGTCTGACCTTAGCCGATGTCCGGCACCGGACACGAAATCTGGAGCGACAGGTTAAAAAGATCGACGGTCAAAAGAAACTCGGGGTCATCGTGATCGATTACCTGCAGCTGATGCGGGCGTCGGCGGGCGGATCCAAAAACCGAAGCCGTGAGCAAGAGGTCGCTGAGATCTCGAAGGGGCTCAAGGGCTTGGCGAAGGAGCTCGGCATCACGGTCATCGCTCTGAGTCAGCTGCGCCGCCAGGTGGAGCAGGAGGGGGCTGTCGGCGAGGACGGTAAGTCCAAGGGGGATCGAGAGCCGCGCCTGTCTGACCTTCGTGAGTCGGGCGCCATTGAGCAAGACGCCGACTCGGTCTTGGTGCTGCACAAACCGAGCAAGGCCGACGAGGACGACGACGAGTCCATCGACGACGCCAGCACGGTCAAGCTGCTGGTCCTAAAGAACCGTCACGGTGACCGCGGCGCCGTGATGCTCGACTTCCGAGCTCAATACACCCTGTTCACACCGCAAGCGGTGCGTCGAGACAACGCCGAGATGGTGCACTGATGCCGACCTGTCCGATCTGTTCAAAGACCTATGACGCCAAGATTTCGTTCCGCCCCTTTTGCTCAAAGCGATGCCAAGACGTTGACTTAGGACGGTGGTTTAGTGGGTCGTATCGCATCGCGAGCGACGAGCCGCCCGACGAAGTCGAGCTAGAGATTGCGCGGCGAGGGCAGGAATCATGAGCGAAGAACTCGAGGGTTTTGAGCGCTGCGATCGGCGGCTGATCATGTATCCTGACCTCAACGCGCAAGGACGGCTCTTTGGCGGGCGCTTGCTCGAGTGGGTCGACACCGCGGTGGCTGGCTACGTGATCGACCTGACCGACACGAAAGACGTCGTGACCGTCAAGTTTGGTGAGGTTATTTTCGAGGCGCCTGGGCAGCTGAACGACGTGGTTGAGATCTGGTGCCGCCTGGATCGACTGGGGCGGTCCTCGATCACGATCTCCGTGCAGGTGCTTGTCAACCCCACGGCTGGGCGGCCTCGGCACCGGATCTGTCGCTGTGAGGTGACTTTTGTGCAGACCGACGGCAGCAACCGCTCGCTGCCATGGGCCGATCAGGTCCAGGCTCGGTTGCGCGCCCCATGATGACGCCTGAGAAGCTGCGCGCCGCGCTCGAAGAGGCCTTGGGGCGTGGAAAAGTCTATATCCACTTAGACCCGCGGGTTCATGGCGTCGCGCTCCCCTCTCACCTCATGGATCGCGAGAGCGTCCCGCTCGTGATCGCGTGGCAGGCGCCAGGTATCGACCTGACGCTCGGAGCCGAACGGATCGAGGCGACGCTCCGTTTTGGAGGCACGCCCTTTCGCTGTTTGGTCCCTTGGGAGGCGCTTTTGGCGATCGTGGCTGACCACGTCCCTGAGCCCAAACCGGCGCCTGATTTCACGGTCCTCGAAGGGCACAGCGATGGGCGCTCAACGCCGCCGAGACCGCGGCCTGCGCTCAAGCTGATCAAAGACACCTGACCCCCTGATTTCATGCTGCGCTGCATTTTGACAGTGGGACCCCGCTAGCGGTAAGCTCAGGGCACATTCGACGGCGCCACATCCTGAGGCGTCGCGTCAGAGTCTATAAGGGTAACCATGAACCAGCGTCTTGGCGAACTCCTCGTTCGAGAAAACCTCATCAACATTGCGCAGCTTCAGGAAGCGGAGACGCGCCAGCGGGGGTCGGGCGAGCGCCTTGGATATGCGCTGACCAAGCTTGGGTACATCGAGGCGAGCGATCTCACACAGTTCCTGTCCCAGCAGTACGGCGTCCCGAGTATTGACCTCGACGCCTGGGAGATCGAGCCCGCCGTCTACAACCTGATCACCAAAGAGAACGCGCTGAGGCATTTGGTGATCCCGGTGAACCGGACGGGTAGCGGCCTGGTGGTGGCGATGGCCGACCCGACGGATCTGGATGCGCTCGAAGACCTCAAGTTTATTACGCGCCTTCAGATCATCCCTGGGGTGGCGAGCGAGCAGCAGATCCTTGAGCACATCGACAACTACTATGGCGGCGAGGCAGCTGGCGAACAGCAAGAGCAGCTCCCTGGCTACGACATGGACGAGGTGCTCGAGGAGTTTGGTGACGTCGACTTCGACAAGGCAGAAGAAGGCGGCGGGATGGATCTCGGCGCCGACGCTGACGAGGCGCCGATCATCAAGCTCGTCAACATGATCTTGCTCGAGGCGATCAAGCGAAACGCGTCCGATATCCACGTCGAGCCCTACGAGAAGGACTTTCGCATTCGGTATCGAATCGACGGTGTGCTCTACGAGCAGATGCGGCTGCCGCTCAAACTTAAGGTCCCGGTCACGAGCCGTATCAAAATCATCTCGAACCTCGACATCGCCGAGCGTCGACTGCCTCAAGATGGTCGCATCAAGCTCAAGCTAGGTCGCGGGCGAGAGATGGACTATCGTGTCTCCGTTTGCCCGACGCTGTTCGGCGAAAAGACGGTCTTGCGCCTGCTCGATAAGTCGAACTTGCAGCTCGATATGACCAAGCTGGGTTTCGAGCCCAAGCCCCTTGAAAAGTTCAAGCGCAACATCCACCAGCCTTTCGGGATGTGCTTGGTGACCGGACCGACGGGGTCGGGAAAGACGACGACGTTGTACTCCGCCTTGTCGGAACTCAACACCCCCGAGGTGAACTTGAGCACCGCTGAGGACCCGGTGGAGTTCAACCTGCCGGGGATCAACCAGGTGCAGCAGCACGAAGACATCGGCTTGAACTTCGCCGCCACGCTGCGCTCGTTCTTGCGTCAGGATCCCGACATCATCATGGTCGGTGAGATCCGCGACTTCGAGACGGGTGAGATCGCCATTAAGGCGGCGCTCACCGGGCATATGGTGTTATCGACTCTGCACACCAACGACGCACCCTCGACGGTGACGCGCTTGGTGAATATGGGGATTGAGCCCTTCCTCGTGACCGCCTCGTTGAACTTGGTGGTGGCTCAGCGCCTGGCGCGCCGCGTCTGCTCGGAGTGCGCTGCGCCGATTGAGATCACGGTCGAGGAGTTGGTCGACCTTGGGATGAGCGAGTCCGAAGCCAAGGAGGGGATCGAGAGCGAGACCTTCGTCTTCAAGAAGGGGACGGGCTGTAAGCGCTGCAACGATACGGGCTACAAAGGCCGCGTGGCGCTGTATGAGGTGCTCGAGATGGACGACGACATGCGTGACCTCGTGCTTCAGGGGGCTTCAACGGCTGAGCTCAAGGAGCAGGCGATCCGGAGCGGTATGGACACGATCCGCCGCGCCGGGCTGAATAAGCTCATCGAGGGCGTCACGACGGTTGATGAGGTGCTGCGTGTCTCGGGTGCGGACTGATCGATGAAGATCGCTGACCTCCTGCGCGCCATGCTCGAAGTCGGCGCCTCGGATCTCCACCTGACCGCAGGCGTTCAGCCCTGTATGCGCGTCCACGGCGAGCTCCGGCGTGTCTCGGGGAACCCGCTCACGGGTGACGACACGCGCAGCCTGGCTTACGCCATCATGACGGACAGTCAGAAGCACAAGTTTGAGGAGCACAACGAGCTCGATTTTAGCTTCGGCCTCAAAGGTTTGGCGCGGTTTCGTGGCAACGTTTTCGTTCAACGGGGCAACGTGGCTGCGGTTTTTCGCGTGATCCCGTATGAGATTTTGAGCTTCGAAGCGCTGGGTCTACCCGCCGTGGTTGCGGAGATGGCGCGCCGGCCGCGTGGCTTGATTTTGGTCACCGGACCGACCGGCTCGGGTAAGTCGACGACGCTGGCTTCGATGATCGATCGGATCAACCGAGAGCGCCGGGAACACATCGTCACGATCGAGGACCCGATCGAGTTTGTCCACGACCACAAGAATTGCATCATCAACCAGCGCGAGGTGGGCGCCGACACCAAGAGCTTTGGGCGGGCCCTGAAGTCAGCCTTGCGGCAAGATCCCGACGTGATTTTGCTGGGCGAGCTGCGTGACCTCGAGACGATCGAGATCGCGCTGAAGATGGCGGAGACCGGTCACTTGGCGCTGGCGACGCTGCACACCAACTCGTGCGTGCAGACCATCACGCGCATCGTCGACGCCTTTGACGCGTCACAGCAGGCTCAGATCCGGCTGCAGCTGAGCTTCGTCCTTGAGGGCGTCTTGTGCCAGCAGCTGCTCCCGACCAAGAACGGTAAGGGGCGCGCCCTGGCGATGGAGATCATGAACCCGACGCCTGCGGTGCGAAACATCATCCGAGAGGATAAGCTCCATCAGCTCTATGGTCAGATGCAGATCAACCAAGGCGAGACGGGGACGCTCACCCTGACGCAGAGCCTCGTGCAGCTGGTGCTGACCAATAAGGTGACGGCGAACGAGGCTCGTACCCGAGCAGCGGACGTCAAAGAGTTCGACAAGGCGCTCTCGGAGGCTTCCGGGCAAACCGGGTCAGGCACCCAGCGGATGCGGGGGCGATAGGCGATGGAATGGCGTTACACGATCCGCCTCCCCAACGGGATGCGGGAAACGGATAATATTGAGGCGCCGACCATCGAGCTGGCGCGCCAGCGCCTCGAGGCGCGTGGCGGCGAGATCCTCGAGGTCAAAAAGGCGCCCAAAGAGTTCTACATCTCGGACATGATCCCAGGCGCAACGGGTGTGAGCACCCGCGACGTGGTGATCTTTGCGCGGCAGTTCTCCACCATGATCGACGCGGGGCTTCCGCTCGTGATGTGCATCGATATTTTGGGGTCGCAAGCTGAGAACCCGATGTTTGGGCGGGTGCTCAAGCAGATCAAAGCCAAGGTGGAGGAGGGCGCCTCGCTGTCGGAGGCGATGGCGGAGCACCCGGCGATCTTTGACAAGCTGTTCACCTCCCTTGTGTTGGCGGGTGAGACCGGCGGTGTGCTCGACGTCGTGATGCAGCGGCTTGCGGTGTACAAAGAGAAAGCCGATGCGCTGACGAAAAAAATCAAGAGCGCCATGATGTATCCGGCGATCACGGTCCTCGTGGCGCTAGGCGTCGTATTTTTGCTGATGACCATGGTGTTGCCCGCGTTCAAGTCGATGTTCGCTGACTTTGGTGGCTCGCTGCCGGAGCTGACCAAGCGGGTGATGGCTTTGTCCGACTGGATGGTGGCTAATTTAGCGACGATTTTCCTGAGTGTCTTCTCGACCTGGGTGGTGTGGATGCTGATTCGACGCTCGAAAAAGGGACACTACTACACCGACAAGATGTTCTTGTATCTGCCAGTCCTTGGTCCGCTCATTCGTAAGACCGCCGTGGCGTCGTTTACGCGTACGCTTGGGACCATGCTACAGAGTGGGGTGAGCATCATCGATGCGCTCGAGATCTGCAGTGAGTCATCGGGCAATGATATCGTCGCCGAGGCGATCGACAACACCCGAGCCCAGATCGCAGAGGGCAAGGCGATGGTTGAGCCGTTGCTGGATTCTGGCGTTTTTCCGGCGATGGTGTGTTCGATGATCGCAGTGGGTGAGCAGAGCGGTGCGCTCGATATCATGCTGACAAAGATTGCCGACTTTTACGACGACGAGGTGGACTCAGCGGTCGATGGGTTGACCTCGATGATCGAGCCCTTTTTGATGGTGTTCCTCGGGGGGACCATCGGGACGCTCGTGATCGCCATGTATCTGCCGATTTTCGATATCATCAACCAGGTCGGCTAGGTCGTGTCCGAGCCGAGCGGTGCCGTGACGCTCACGGCGGAGCGGTACCGTCGGTACCTGATCGGCCGGACGGCGCTGATCTTCGTCATGGCCGGCGCCCTTCGGGCAGGGTTAAGCTTCGAGATCACCACACGTCATCAGATACTGGCGCTCGATATCGCCATGGTCGTCGTGGCGCTGGCCACGGTCATCGGGTTTGCGATGATGCGCCAGAACCCGAACCTGCGCTCGCTCGCGCTCCCGCAGGTCATGCTCGACCCGCTCCTGGCTGGTTTGATCGTTTTGGCGACAGGCGCTGAAGAGAGCCCGCTGAGCTTTTTCTTTGTCCTCGTGGTGATGAACGGCACGAACGTCATGGGGCGCCGGGGCGCCTTCGCAGCGTCGATTATCTCGGTCGTAACGCTCGCCACGATCACCGCTGCGATGGGTGAAGATGGGTCGGTGATGTGGCACGTCTTTAGCGCCGCAGAGGCTCGCTCTGTGGGAACGCACAGCGTCGCTTTTGTCTCGGCTGCTTGGCTCTCCGCCACGCTTGATTTTCAGGCGCGTGCGGTCAAAATCGAGCTGCTTGAGCTGCGCGACCTGCACGAGCGCGTCGTGGAGCATTTGCCCCATGGGTTGTTGCTGGTCGACACTATGGGCGTGATCGCCGTCGCCAACCCGACCGCGCGCGTGATGGTCGGTGCGGGCCGTCTGGTCGGTCGGCGCGTCGGTCGGGCTTTGCCGACGCTCGGTCGCGTGCCGACGTCGGGCTTTCGTGAGGTCGTTCATCGCGTCGGCGAGCAAGAGCGAGTTTTTCGTGCGGCGTTTACGCCCTTCTCGAGCGGTACCTTGGTGACCCTCGAGAACATCACCGAGCTGCACGGGATGCAACAGCAGGTGATGTTTGCGTCGCGCATGGCCGGTATCGGGCGCATGGCGGCGGGGCTTGCTCATGAGCTGCGCAACCCGCTTGGAAACATGACGGGCGCCGCGCAGGAGCTTGGGAATTGCGCCGATCAGAGCCTCGCTGACGAGCGCGAGCAGTTGATCCAGATCATTCGTCAAGAGGGTGAGCGCCTCAATAAGCTGGTCGAGGAGTTCTTGACCGTGGCTCGCCCTCGCCGACCGTCGCTGAGGCCGAGGGTGATCGAGGAGGTCGTCCAGGAGGTCTTGGACGCCTACGCTCAAGGCCCCCATGGGCGCAACAACCCACTCGAGTTTGACCCCGGCGGGCGACACGTCGTCGAGATGGAGGTGCAGCAGCTTCATCAGCTGCTCCACAACCTCCTATCCAACGCAGCGCAAGCCTCTGAACCAGGCTCAGCGATCATCGCCTCAACCGCTCGGATGGCGGGAGAGGCGGGCGCCCTCGATCAGGTTGTTTTGTCGGTTGAAGATCGAGGCTGCGGGATCCCGAAGGATGACCTGCAGCGGATCTTTGATCCGTTTTATTCGCGCCGTCGAGGCGGGGGCGGCTCCGGACTGGGGCTAGCCATTGTCATGCGCATCGTAGTAGATCATGGTGGTCATATTGAGGTGGACTCGGAGCCCGATCACGGCACGACGATCCACCTGTTCTTTCCGATTAGTCGAGGGACTCTAGATGCCGAGGATACTGATCGTCGATGACGAAGCTCACCAGTGCACTGTGCTGGGGATTAGCTTCAAACGACGGGGCTTTGATGTCGAGACGATGACCGACTGGCAGGCGGCGATGAAGCGCGTGGCGACGCCTGAGCCTGCCCTAGACATCGTCTTGACCGATCTGCGGATGCAAGACGGTGATGAGGGGCTCAAAGTCCTTGAGGCTGCAAAAGAGGCGGACCCGAACCTGCCGGTGATTATCTCGACCGCTTACGCCTCGGCTCAGACTGCCGTGGAGGCGATGCGCTCGGGCGCTTATCACTACCTGATCAAGCCGGTCGATCATGACGAGCTCGAGGTCGTCGTGGATCGTGCGCTCGAGCGCCGAACGCTGGTCGCTGATAACGTCGCGCTGCGGGCGCAGCTCACGGCGCGGCGCGACCCGGATCTGTTGGGGCGAAGCCTTGCGATGGATCGCGTGCAGACCCTGATCGGCAAGGTGGCTTCATCGCGCACGACCGTCTTGATCACCGGAGAGTCGGGCACCGGTAAGGAGCTCGTCGCTCGAGCGATCCATCGAGCCTCGCCTTGGGCGGACGGCCCCTTTGTGCCGATCAATTGCGGCGCGATACCAGATAACCTCGTCGAGGCAGAGCTCTTTGGCTCAGCGAAAGGAGCCTACACGGGCTCGGTCAGTGATCGGGTCGGACTCTGTGAGGAGGCGAACAACGGGACCTTGTTCCTCGATGAGATCGCCGAGCTGCCGCTCCAAGCGCAGGTCAAGATGCTGCGCATGTTGCAGGAGCGACGAATTCGCCCGGTTGGGGGGCGTCAGGACGTCAACCTTAACGTACGCGTCCTCGCTGCGACCAACCGGAACCTGAGAGAAGAGGTGGCGGCTGGTACCTTCCGTGAGGACCTCTTCTTTCGGCTTAATGTCGTCGAGATTCCGGTCCCGGCATTGCGCGCCCGGCGCGACGACATCGCCGTCCTCATCGCCCATTTTATTGAGCGCTTCGCCCAAGAACAATCGAAGACGCTGCGCGGCCTGACGAAGGCCGCTGAGCAAGCGATCATGCACCATGACTTCCCGGGTAATGTTCGTGAGCTTGAGAACGTGATCGAGCGCGGCGTGACCCTGTGCGACGGTGAGTGGATCGAGGTCGAAGATCTGCCGCCGGACCTCGGCGGCGGAGGGGATTATGTCGCCTCAGGTGGCGGCGCCGTGGTCACCGAGGACGGCTTGGACCTCGAGACGGCGCTCGAGACCTATGAGCGTGACCTGATGACGCAGGCGATGACGCTCTCGGGTCAGGTCAAGACGCGCGCCGCCGACCTGCTCGGCTTGAGCTTTCGAAGTTTTCGATATCGCTACAAAAAGCTCTTCAATGAACACGACGAGGAGTCGGAAAATGTCTAAAAAAAACAAACCCGCAGCGAATGTGCCGCAGGCTTGCCGATCGCAGTTGAAACCTAAGACAATACCGTCGTCCCCACTCAAGTATTGTCGTTTCTATGACGATCCGACCATCAGAACTGCATCGGAGGAATAAAATGTTTCTCGATGCACCCCATACATCGAACCTTCGCTGGAGTTGTGTAGCGCTGATCGCCTTATCCGGCTGCGACGCGCTGACCCAGTTTGACTTTGAGCTCGACGAGGCTTTTGAGATCCCAGGTCGCAGCAGCGCCGCCCTGCCGCCGGGGCGCGTCGTTGATGGAGGGTTTGGTTCGGATGAGCAGGGTTACGACCAGCTCAGGCCGCCCGGGTTCGCCGGGCTTGAGATGACGCAGTTGCCGTCCTTTTCGGACCAGGGGGTTGGCGTTGAGCATGTCGACTCGCTGACGCTGCTGGACCTGACGATCACGGCGCAGCCTGAGTCGGTGCGCGACCCGTATGCCTACCTCGAGGCGATGCGTTTCGTCGCGATCGCAGGCGATCAAGAGATTGAGCTGGCGCAGATCGAGGGCGAGGCGCTGTGGCAGAGCGAGCGTGAGCTCGTTCTCAGTGGGCCCGAGACCAACCTCAAGGTGCTGCTTGAGCAGCCGACGACGATTTCCCTACGGCTCAAAGGGAATCAACCGCTCGGTAATCGGTCGTTTACCGTCAAAGCCCGGTTCCGTGTGGACCTTTTTTAGGGGTTCTGATTATGCCCCAGGCGTGGGGCGATGCGCCCAAGGTGAATGAAAAATGAAACGTCTTGTGTTGTTGTTTTGCGTTGCCAGCGTGACTGGCTGTTCGGGCTGTGGGGCACAACCTGCGTCCACAAAGGCGCCCGAAAAATCGGACGCGCCGGCGCAGCCACAGGTGGCTGCGTTGCCTGATGACCCAGCTCAGGCGCGTCACGCGCTGATCGATCAGGCGAAAGAGACGCCGGCTCCGGTGGTGGTGATTGCGCTCGACGGTGAGACCTTGTTCGACGCCTCCGGTCGAAGCCGCCGCATCTTCCTTGAGGTGCTGGCTGAGGCCGGAAAGAACGACTTGATGCGCACCGTGATGGAGCGGGTGGAGCAGGGAGCGCCGCTGCGGTCTCAGGCTGATTACATTCGGGCGGCAGGGATCGAGGATGAGAAGCTGCTCGACCTCCTCAAGCGCCGTTTTGGCGAGCGTTTGAACTCGGACGCGTACATCCCCGACGATCAACCGCGCGCCGGAGGCGAGGCGTTCTTTCGAGCCCTTTATGACGCAGGTACAACCCTTGTGTATGTCGGCAAAGACGACCTCATCCGAAGCGGTCCCGGGTGGATCCAAGTCCTTCGAAACAACAGCTACCCTGTGCTTGCGCCGCGCGCCTACCTGATGCTGCCGCCGCGGCCGAGGGCTGGTGATGAGGCGTTTCAGAAAGACCGCCTCGAGACGATCGCAGGGCTGGGTCAGGTGATCGCCACGTTCTCGGTGCTCGAGTCGGACGCCGCCGACCTTTCGAAAGCCTTCCCGAAAGCCCACGCCGTGCGCATGAAGCCCTTGGGTAAGAGCGATCGAGAGGGTTGGCGCGACTTCATCTTGCCGCCGCGCCCCGCGGAGTCCGTCGCTGATGAGGCGCCTGTGGATGAGACCGCCGCTGGGGGTGGAGCTGCGCCGAAAGCATCTGGGACGCCGTGAATCAGCTAGGCAGCGAGGGCGCCGCAAACGGCGCTTGCGTGGCGCTCGGCGTGTTTGACGGCGTTCATCTCGGTCATCAGGCCTTGGCTCGTCGATGCGCGGCTGAAGCCGCGACGCGGGACCTCATGCCGATCGCTTACTCGTTCGAACCTCACCCTGCCGCTTTTTTCCGGGGCGCCACGGAGGGCTCTTTACTCACCCTACCCGAGCGGCGCGCGGAGCTGTTGCGGGCGCACGGCATCGCCCGGACGGTCTTTGCGTCCTTCGATACCGACTTTGCCCAACAGACGCCGGAACAGTTTATGGATCGCCTCCGCCATGAGTTGGGGGCTCGGGTTTTGGTGACGGGGCCAGATTATCGCTTTGGTAAGGCACGCGCAGGAGACGTTTCGACCTTAGGCGCTGACGATCGTTTCGAGGTGATCGTGCTTGAAGAGGTCGGCGCAACCGGTCATCGCGTGCGCTCATCGGCGATGCGTGAGGCGCTCCAAGCGGGGGACGCTGAGCACCTAAAGCGGCTGACCGGTCGTTTTTTCGACCTCGAAGGGGTGGTGGTGCGTGGTCAGGGGCGCGGTCGCTCGCTGGGTTTTCCGACCGCTAACTTAGCGCTTGATGCGCGTCAGATGACCCCCGGTGATGGGGTCTATGCAGTGCGCGTGGTCACACCGTCTGGTCTCGTTGATGGGGTGATGAATGTAGGGCGCGCGCCGACGCTTCGTGGTGACGAGGGTGCGCGTGTTTTGGAGGTCCACCTCATCGATCACCAGGCCGAGTTATACGGCGAGCGTTTGCGTGTGGAGCTGCGTACGAGGCTTCGGGGTGAGCGCCGCTTTGAGGGGGTTGAGGCGCTTGCGGCGCAGATTGCCCGGGACGTCGGGGCGGCGCGCCAGGCGCTGCTCTAGATGAGGCGTTATGCCCTCTTGGGTGGACGAGTTGAGGGCTCGCTGAGCCCGGCGATCCATGAGCAGATTTGGCAGCAACTTGGCGCGGAGGCGACGTACGAGCTGTGGTCGGTCCGAGTCGATGCGTTCGAGGCGGCGCTTGAAAGGGCGCGCCACGAGCTCGCTGGCTTCAACCTTACGGCGCCGTTCAAGGTGCAGGTGCTGACCCATCTCGATGACGCCACGGCGCGCGCTCAGCAGCTGAGTTCGGTCAATACGGTGCGTGTCGAGCAGGGCGCGTTGATCGGGCACAATACGGACCTTGATGGGGTGGCGATGACCCTCGATCGATTGCCCTGTGCGGCGGGAGCAGCGATGATACTTGGAGCGGGCGGTGTGGTCCCGAGTGTGGTTCACGAGCTCGTTCGGCGCGAGTTTGGACCGCTTTGGGTCGCTTGCCGAAACGCCGCCGCGGCACGCCGCCGGCTGGCGCCGTGGGGCGACCATCTTGAGGTGATCCCGTATGCGCACGCCGCTGAGTACCTCGAGGGCTGCCAGCTTGTGATCAACGCCACGCCTCTCGGCGCAGGGGCTTCGGACGCGCTGCCGATCGCCTCTGAGCAGGTCGACGGCCTCGTCCATTGGGACCTGGTGTATCGACGCGAAGCCACCACGCCGTGGGTGGCACATGCGCTTCAAAGGGGTCAATTTGCGGTGGATGGACGCTTGATGTTAGCCCGCCAAGCGGTTGAGGCGCAGCGCTTCTGGGGTTATCCTGTTGAGGACGCCGCTGCGGTCTATCGGCGCTGGTGTGGTGAATAGGGTATGCGCCACGGCGTCTAGCTTGTGTGTGTCCTGAGCTCGGCTGGAGGTTTTATGCGATCGCTCTACAGCCTAGGAGTCGTCGTCGCGTTCGCTTCGTCGTCAGCGCTCGCTGCGCCCTGCGGGATGCATCGGGGAGCTGGTTCGGCGCTGCCGTACAGCGCGGGCGAGGAGTTGAGCTACAGCATGCGCGTTGGTGGCGTCGCTGCGGGACGCGCCCACCTCAAAATCGGTGGGCTCGAGCGCACACCCTACGGGGTCGGCTACCCGATTCGGGCCGATCTGGAGACCAACGCATACGCTGCTTTTGCCACCGATCTCGCCGGCAAGTTTTTGTCGCTGCAAGATCCCCGCTCACAAGAGTCACGCTTTTATCGGTCGAACCTCAACCAGTCCAAGAAGGTGATCTCGGATCGTGCTGTGCTCAACGGCGGGGTGATCCGCTTTGCGCATGCCAAGGGTGAGCGCAAAAAGGAGGGCGTCCTACGCGGCGCGCTGATCGATCCCGTGCAGCTGATTTACGGGATGCGCGATCTTGAATTTACGCCCGGGCAGAGCGTGTGTCTGAGGATGTACGCCTACTCGGGGCTGAACCGCCTGCGCGGGCGCGTGGTCGGCAAAGAGACGATCACGACTGCGGTCGGTGACCTCGAAGCCTGGCGCGTGGATCTTTGGCTCAAGCGCGGTGGGCGCAGTTACAAGGTGCGTATGTGGGTCGGTCAAGACGCATCGAGGCCGCTTTGGCGAGCGGAATTGAGCCACCCCAAAGGGACCTTGCGGGTGGACCTTGATCGTCACGTGCTCGGCAAGGAGCGGATCATCCGGCTTTAGCTTGGAGCGTCCTGTGCGGACGGGATCAGGCGCGGCTTGATCTGGGGCCCATCACCGAGAAAGAAGAGGACGTCGTAGCCGGGATGTTCCGCAACGAGCGAGGCGCGCACCTCGTCGAGGGCGTCCGTGAAGTCCGTGTAGGACGTCACCTCATCGGCTCGGTCTGCTTGGCGAAGCGCCTGGACATAGCTGACGAACAGCTCCCGAAAGGGTTCGTGCGGCGCGACCGAGTCGAGGATGGGGTCGGCGGCGACCGGCGTCTCCGACTCGCTGTAGGGGAGGACCTCGGGCTGGCTGACCTCGCCCGGCTCGAGGGCGTCGTCACTGGGCACGGAGTCTTCGATAAACGAGTCCGCTCGCTGCTTGCCACCGCGCAGGTAGACGGGGCCGAGGTTGGGATCCTCCATACGCTCCTCGAGAAGGCGCATAAGGGTATCGATCTCGCGCGCAAGATCTCGCTGCGGCGCAAAGCCGTCGACGGTGACGCTGCGCGGCGTCTTGGCGCGCACCGCTTCGGCGACTCGCCGCCTGATCAACTCGTAAGGGGTCAGCAGCCGATTTAATCCATACGCCAAGGCAGCGAGCGCGAGCGCCACGACGGCGCCGTCGATCAAGAGCAGTTGATTCTGTCCGATCCCTTGGTGTGCGCACAGCCACCGCAGCGCGAGCCCCACGATCAGCACAGCAGCCACCTGACTCAAGACAAAGAACTTCATCGTTTCAAACCCGATCGCCCTCGCAGCCCCGAGGCGCCTAGCGCCTTGATCAGTTCATCGGAGCTTTGTGAAGCCTTTTCAAAGCTCGCTTTGCACGCCTTGAAGAGGCGCCGCTGCAGGCAGATCTCAAGCGCCATCGCCCGGACGTTCGTGTCTGCGCTCTCGGTCGCTTGGATGAGCTCGGCGACCGGAAGCCCCGGTCGCTTTCTTTGAACGGCGTTAGCAAAATCGGGTGAGAACAGAAGGCTTGCGACCAGCAGCCCAAGGGCGACCTCGCCGACGGCCTGTCCGCGTCTGCTTGGATCTTTTTTCATCATGGCGAGGCGATCGATGATCAGGATGAGCAGCGCGCCGAGGTAGGCGCCTTGCGCAACCAACGCGCCGCTGCCCTGCTGTTGTGCCGAGAACGCAAGGAGCGCAGCGATGAGCATGCCGAAAGCCAGCAGCGGACGCAGGACCTTCATGCCGACTCCTTCTCCTTGACCCCTTCATGGGCCAGCCAGTCTCGGCGGTCAACCGCCCTTCAACTGCTCGGCGAGGATCAAAAATTGAGGCTCGCTCGGCTCGAACAGGAGCGCCATACGGATCTCCTCGCGCGCCGTGTATCGGTCGTTGCGGTCGCGCGCGTTGCAAGCCTGTTGGTAGTGTCGCCGGCCTGCCTCGGTTTGCCCGGGCTCGACCGTCTGACGTGCGCGCTCGAGCAGCTCGTGTGCGCGCGCTCGATCGAAGCGGACAAAGCCCTGGCTCAGGCCGGCGCTGTATGCTTCGCGGTCGTGTGGGTCGCGCAAGACCGCATAGGCCTCGGTGATGCGCCGATAGATCGTCTCGAGCGCCGTGTAGAGCACTGGATCGACCTGCCGGTATCGGTCGGGGTGATAGCTCGTCGCCAGGCGCCGAAAACAGGTCCGAAGGGTGGCTGGAGATGGTTCAGGCGGACAACCGAGTAGGCGAAAGTAGTCGATCTCATCGAGTCGGGCGGCGGTGTCGAGGACTTGCTCACGCCAGCGCGCCCACTCACTACTCATGATCGAACCGTGGGGAGATCGCTTGCGCGCGTACCGGGCGCCTCGCTCGAGACCGCCAGGTTGATTCGCCCGACCGCTGCCTGGCCGGTGGCTTGGTCGAGCGCGGTCACCTGAACCAGGCCGTCGGTGTCGATGGCGAAGGTGACGGCGATCTCAACCTCTCCACGCGGCCTTGGTGGCAGCGGGCCGAACACAAACTCGCCGAGAAGGGTGTTGTCCTCTTCCTGTTCTTCCTCACCTTGGTAAACCCTCAAGGAGACCATCTCTTGACGGTCTCGACTTGTGGTGAAGAGGCGCGTGCGCTCGGTCGGGATGGGCGCGTTGCGCTGAATAATCGCTTCGGTGTAGCCGCCGACGGTCGCGAGGCGCAACGTCATCGGGGTCACGTCAAGCAAGAGGCGCTTTTGACCGACGGGTTGGTCGAGCTGTTGCGCGTACAGGGCCGCCCCCACGCCGACCACAAGGTCCGGGTCGATGCCTTGATCAGGCTCTCGGCGAAAAAACTTTGTGACCGCTTCACGCACCGCCGGGATGCGCGTGGAGCCGCCGACCATGACGACGCCATCGATCTCGGAGACATGCAGTCCAGCGTCTTTTAGAGCTTGCGCACACAAGGCGAGGCAACGATCGATAAACCCTTTGATCGCATCGTTGAACTCTGAGCGCGTGATCCGAGCCTGCATCGGGACGCCTGCGAGGACGCTGAGGTCGAGCGTCACCTCAGTCTGAGCTGACAGGTCGCACTTGGCTCGCTCCGCTTCGTGCAAGAGGCGCTGACGTGCCGCGGCGTCGGTGCGTGGGTCGCGCCTCGTCTTCGCCATGATCGTCTCAGCCACCCTGTTGGCGATCACTTGGTCGAAGTCATCACCGCCGAGGAAGGTGTCTCCGCCTGTTGCGAGCACCTCAAGGGCGCCCTCTCCGAGCTCGAGGATGGAGACGTCAAAGGTCCCGCCGCCGAGATCGAAGACAGCGATCCGGTGGGAGCGCGCGCCTCCGTAGCCGTACGAGAACGCAGCGGCCGTCGGTTCGTTGACGATACGCAAGACCTCAAGCCCGACCATCTGCCCTGCGCGCCGGGTCGCTTGGCGTTGGTTGTCATCAAAGTAGGCGGGGACCGTGATCACAGCCTTTTGAGCTGGACGTCCAAGGTAAGCCTCCGCTTGGTCACGCAGGTGACGCAGGATCAATGCTGAGATCGTCTCAAGGCTGTGCAGTTGCTGACGGACACGCACGGCGACGCCGTGCTCCTGATCGACGATCTCGTAGCCCATTCGAGCGCGCGTTTTGGACACCTCATCACTCGAGACCCGCCGACCGATCAGCCGCTTTGCGGAGACCACGGTCTCGTGCGGACGCTGAATCATGCCGGCACGCGCACGCGCCCCAACCAGCACGGACCCATCGGGCATAAACGCTACCGCAGAGGGGTGAATCTGGTGACCTTGATCATCGGCGATCACCGTGACGGCGCCGTCTTCGCAAACCGCTACGACCGAATTCGACGTCCCTAGATCGATCCCTAAAACGGATGCCATCGAATTCCCCTTGGCCGCATCGCAGACTCGCCCTAAGGGACGCGATGCGCGCAGAATTTGCAATGGGGATTCAGAGCGTCAGGAAATCGACGGGGGCATGATGGCGGGTACGCTGCTGGTGATCGATCCAAGTCCGACCGTTCAGCGGGTCGTGCAGCTGGTTTTGGGGCAAAAGGGGTACCGAGTGGCCGCTGCAGGTGATCTGGCCAGCGCGCGGACGCACGTCACCGGGCAGATCGATGTCTTGATCATCGCCGCCGACTCATGGAGCGAACAAGCGCAGGAGCTCCGCTCAGCTATCGGGCGTGGTGGAAACTGTCCGGTGCTGATGTTGATCGAGCGCGGCAAAGAGCGGACGGGCGCAAGCTTCCCCCACCTCACCAAGCCGTTTACACCCGATCGATTGATCGCCGCGGTTGAGACCCTCTTGGCGCCTGGCGACGAGGTGGTCGGTGAGGCGGCAGCGGCGCCGGTGTTGGCGCGTGACTGGACCTTTGACCCGGGGTGGTTGCAAGGGGGAGGGCAGCCGGTGATCTGGTGCCACATCAGCGCCTTTCCGCTCCCCGAGTTGTTGCAGTACCTGAGGGCGCAACGCTGGGAAGCGCAGATCCGAATTCGCTCCGCTGAGCGCCGGATCAACGTGACCATGCGCCACGGGCGGGTCGACTTTGTGACGGCGCAAGGGGTCGGCTCTGGTTTTCGTCTGGGGCGCTTTCTGGTGTCGGTTCAAGCCATCGATCGCGTTGCGCTCGAGGCCTTTATCGAGTCGGGCGCAGCTCAAGGGATGCCGCTGGGTAAAGCGCTCGTCAGCGCCGGGCAGATCAGCCCGGACCAGCTGCTGGCGGCGGTTCGGCTGCAGACGACGAGCCTGTTCTACGAGCTCTTGCGCTGGCGGGATGGTCAGGCCGTCGTTTTGGTCGAGCCCGAGCATGACGAGCTCAGCCGTGAGACGGGCTTGGGTCTGACCGTTGAGCAGCTTTTGATGGAGGGCTTTCGCCACGAGGATGAGTGGAACCGCTTGCAGAGCCTGCTCCCTCGCCCGGACGAGCAGCTCGAGCCGAACCTCTTGGTGATCAATGGATTCGACCTCACGCGCCTAGCGCCGCTTGAGCGCGAAGCGCTCGGGTTGCTGCGCAAGGGGGGGAGCCTCGCCCAGCTGCTCTCGAGGCTGTCGGCGCAACCGATTGAGGTGTGTCGCGCTGCGCATGTCTTGCTCGGCGCACGGTTGGTGCGGCGCAAGGAAGAGACAGGTCATTGATGGTTTGGCTGCTGTTCGCAAGTTTGTCGAGCACGGACGCCTGGGTTGCGCGCGGCGCGCTGGCCGCCGACCGGCTCGCCGTCGCTGCGGTCGATGAGCGCGCCCAGAGCCGCCCACCCGAGCAGCTCTGGTGGAGCGGAGAGGGGCAGCAGGTGCTCGAGTTGATGGATCACCGAGCCTGCATCGGCACCGTTGCGCGTGGCTGCGTGCTCGGCGAGGGCTTGCCCAGTAAGCCTGATCGAGTCCCCGAGCGGCAGGTTCAAGGGCGCAAGCGATGGGACTTTTCAGGCGACCAGCATCAGATCCTCGCGCTTGAGGTCGTCGGGACATCGACGGTGCTGTGGATCTGGCGTGACCGTCCGTTGAACCAAGCCGCTGCGGCGCCGCTCCCCGCCGGCGAACCGCAAGTGGCGCCGTCGGCGGTTCCGCCGCCGAGCCCATCGACGCCGGTCCATCCGGTGTGGTTCGTGCTCTTACCGCTCGGATTTTTGATGGGGCGCTGGCGGCGCACCAAGCCTCATGTGCCGGCGGAGGCGAGCCGCGTGGACGCGCTCGAGGCTGAGTTGGAGGCCGAGCGGCTTCGTCAGACCCTCACACAACGACGCGCCGAGCGCGACGTCGCCCAGCTGCGAGACCAGGTCGAACGCGCTCGCACGGCGTCGCGCCCGGCGGACGTGAGCCGCATTGAGGAGCTCGAGCGATCGCTGCAGCGCGTCAGGCGTCGTTGGGAGCGGTGGCGTCACGAGGCGGACCATGAGGCCGATGTGAGCCGGCGCGACGCGAGCCTCTTCTTAGCCCCGCTTCAGCAGTTTGCGCTGATGCTGCGCCAGCTCGAGCGGCGAATGCACGCGCTCGATGAGACAGCCTATGCGCAGAAGATTCAGCAGCGCCGGTTAGGCCTGCAGAGTTTTGAAGAGCGCTTGAGACGTCACTTCGCATCGAGCGTCACGCTCGAAGAGCGTCGTTGGCTGGCGCTGTGCGAGGAGCTCGATGCGTTGTTGTCGATCGAGCAGCCTGCGGCTGAGGTCGCCGAGGAACCGGCTGCGCTCCATGTCCTCAAAGGCGGTCGCTGAATAGCTTCATGTGAATGACGTTAAACCGACAGACGGCGACCGACGTACGCCGACGAAGGGATGACGGTTATGTTGAGCCAGCTACTCGGTCTCATCCTCCCGCTGTTTCACGCTGCGCCCGCCGCGCCGGCTGCGCCTAAGCCGAGTTTGGGCGCGATCCTCGATCGCGTCGAGGCGCAATACAACGCCACAAAGACCCTCGACGCCGCGTTTGAGCAGAGCTTTCGGAACAAAGCTTTCCGCAAAACACAGCGCAGCTCAGGACACGTTCGCTTTGCACGACCCGGCTTGATGGAGTGGCGCTATGATCACCCGGCGCCGCGACGCTTCGTGCTCGATGGCAAAGACCTCTGGATTCATCAGCTCGATGACGGTCAGGTGTTCGTACGCCGGCGCTATGATGGCGATGACCTCAAGGCTGCCCTGCGGTTTTTGTGGGGGGATGGACGCCTGCGTGCGATGTACAACGTCAGCCTGATCAAGCAAGATGCGAAGCGGGCGTTGCTCAAGCTCGAGCCAAAGCAGCCGGTCGGATATTACCGCTTTGTCCGGCTCGCTGTTGACCTGAGCACCTACCGAGTGACCCACTCTGTCGTGGTGGATCACCGAGGCAACGAGAACCGGTTCGCTTTTCGCCGGGTCCGGTACAACGCCCAGCTGCCGGAGGCCACCTTTCAGTTCAACGCCCCAAAGAATGCGGTGGTCACCGAGCTGACCTCGCCGAATTAGGCGCGCAACTTCGACAGCCGGGTCACCCTGTGGCACATGATAGACGCTCAGGTGTGAGGGGACGACCGTGCTGTTTGTAAGTTTGCTTGCGCTGAGCCCGTCGCCACCGGCTTCGGTGCCGCCTCGGTTCCAGCACACGAGCTACCAAAGGTTGGAGCGGCAGGTGGCGCTCAAAGCGTCCGGCCGGTTTGTGCTCGTGCGCCCGACGGGGACGTATCGACTCGCCGGCGTCGAGAAAGAGCTTGCGGCGCTTGGGGCGTCGACCGGGCTCGCCGGTCACTGGCCTATGCGCCAGCGCCTGATCGAGCTCGACCTCGGTGAGCGGAGCACCCTGCAGGGCTTACTACGTCTGGCCGAACGATTGGAGCGACGGGGGCTGATCAGCGATTATTTCCCAGTGTGGACGCGGCCCCCCGACGGCCGCACGCACGTCGACGAGCGGGTCGTTCTGAGCTTGAGCGACCCAGCTCAAGAGGCGAAGCTGCTGCGTCGCTTTGGCTTGAGCGTGGCGCAGCGCTACCCGAATTTACCGGGTGTGCTGAGCGTGAGGGTGCCCGGTGAGCGCGACGCGATCGCGCTGGCGCGGCGGTTGCATCGAAGCGGCGCCTTCAACTGGGCTGAGCCCGACTGGATTTTCCACCCGAAGGCGATGTGGGACCCGAGTGATCCGCTCTTCGGCGACACCTGGCACCAAGCCGGTGGTGGTGTGGTGGGCTCGATCAACGCGGTCGCCGCATGGGATACGACACGCGGCGAGGGCGTGACCGTTGGCGTGATCGATTCAGGGACGCAGCGAGATCACCCGGACCTCGAGGTGTTCGCTGGCTACGACCTCGTCGAGGGTGACAACGACGCAAGCCCCGAGTGCATCGAGCGGCCGGACGGCCGGGGCCGGGCGGACAGCTGCCCGTCGCAGCGTCCCTATCGCGAGAGTCACGGCACCGCGGTGAGCGGGATCGTGGCCTCGCGAAGCAATGATCTCGGGACCTTGGGCGTCTGCCCAGAGTGCCGGTTGGTGACGATTCGCATGGTCGGTGTGTCGCAGCGTCGCGTGAGCCACGCGGACGGCCTGCGCTGGTTGATCGCTCAGAACACCGCGGTGGTAAACAACTCGTGGGGACCGAGCATCGCGCGGTATTTTCCGATGGCGATCGCTGAGGAGCAAGCGGTTGCGGACGGGATGACCCAAGGGCGCGGCGGCAAGGGCATGTTGCTGCTTTACGCGGCGGGCAATGATCGACTCCTCAACGCAGAGAGCAACCCGTACTCGGCGCACCCTGAGACGGTGACGGTGTCGGGCTCGACGCGCCGCGATGATTTTGCGTGTTACAGCAACTACGGCTCGACCATCGATATCTCGGCGCCGACGAAGGGTTGTTTCGATGGTGAGCCCGGTCTGCGCACCACCGATCTAGTGGGCGGCGAGGGCTACAATCAGGGAGACTTTCACAACGACATGGGCGGGACCTCAGGCGCCTGTCCCGTGGCGTCCGGGGTCGCCGCGTTGATCATCGCTGCCAACCCGGAGTTGTCGGCGAGGCAGGTGCGGTTGGTGCTGCAGGCGTCTGCCGAGCGCATCCGCGCCGATCAGGTCGACTGGTCACGGCGCATCGGCGTCGATCTCGAGTCGGTGTTCGACTACGATGAGCGGGGGCATTCGGTCGGGTTTGGGTACGGGCGCGTAGACGCCGCCAACGCGGTCGCGATGGCGCAGTCTTTTACCCTGATGGGTGCGTGCACGGACGCCTGCTTTACGTGCCGCAACGGTCAGTGTGCGAGCCGCTGTGACCAGGACCTCGATTGCCCCGGTCAGAGCGTCTGCCTAGAGGATGAAGAGGGCGTCAAAGCCTGTCAGTGGCCAGAGGCGGCTGACACACGCATCGGCGCCAATTGCTCGGACGCGTGCGATCAATGCGTCCGGGTGGTCTCGCAGGGGCAGACCTTTCGCAATCTGTGCTCGGCGACCTGCGCTGAAAATGAGGAATGTCCCGGCGGCTGGATCTGTGCGCCGGTGGGTGACCAAGGCAAGCTCTGCGTGCCCGGTTTTCCTGGCTGCGGGAGCCGATGGGGTGACGAGCGTTGCACCGGCGGGTTGCGGGTGCTTGATGCGCAGGAGCAGGCCTTTTGTTCGTGCCCGTGCTACCCGGGCGAGGCGCAAGGTTCAGACGGCTACTGCCCCGAGGGCTTTCACTGCGGGACCCCGCAATGCCGTTGTACGCGGCAGGGGCGAGGCGGCTGCCGTGAGACCACCTGCGAGGAGGTCACAGGCCGCGGGAACTACAACCCCGTTTGCTTCCCAGATGTGGTCGAGCAGGGCCCTTGCGAGGCGGATTCAGACTGCCCATTGGGCGACGCCTGCGTGGACTATGAGTGCCGAGAGGACCCCTTCTTCTGCGCCGCTTGCGCCCCGTGTGAGCGGCACAGTGACTGCGGTCAGGGGAATTGGTGCACCCCGGTTGATGGACGCAACGTCTGCTTGGTGGCGTGTCCGGTGGACCGGCAGTGTCCCGGTGATTCGATCTGCCGATCCATCTCAGCGAATGGGCGGCAGCGTCGCTTCTGCCTCAACGACCCGGAAGAGACCTCTGATCGGGTCTGCCCAGCGGATTATATCTGCCGCTCACCGCAGGGGCGTTGCAGGGTGGCTGCGGACTGTCCAACCCGTGATCACTGGTGTGACGATGAGGGCGAGTGTCGCTTAGATGATCCTGAGCCCGTTGAGCCCCCAGCGCCGCCACCGATAACGCCGACGGGTGAGGTGGCCCCGGTGAGCGGCTGCACCTGCGCGCAGACGGCGCCGTTGGACACGGTGGCCTGGGTGATGTTTCTTGCGATCGTTCTTCGTCGCCGGGTTGGCGTCCGGCGTCAGGCAGGGTAACCTTCCCTTGGAAGGTGTGCCGGTGATTCAAACGTTACGCGCCCTTGGGCTAGGGCTGTTGTTGTCGCTGGGTGGCTGTGGCTGCGATGAGACGCCGGTCTCGCGCGTGTGCGTCGTCCAGGCGGACTGCCCCGCAGGTCAGTTCTGCGACGAGGGGATCTGCCGCGACGGGCAGCCGATCTGTCTTAAGGGCGTCATCGAAGAGAACTGCCAGCGCTGCGCTGAGCACAGCGATTGCCCCGACGGAGCGCGCTGTTCGCGCTCGGGGCTGTGTCTTCCGCCTCAATGTGACACCGACGCAGACTGCACTAACCTCTGCAGCGAGCAGGGCTCGACGATCGAGACCTGCCAAGCCGAAGCGGAGAGTGGGTGGCGTCAATGCGTCCCCTTTGTCTGTGAGACCGACGCCCAGTGCAGCGACGCCTTTGTCGAGATCGCAGATGGGCTGACTGCAGCTTGCGTCGCGCGCGGTTGCCGCTGCCGCAACCCATGCGGCGGAACCTGCGGTGCTGGGACGGTCTGTTGCGGTGAGGACGGGAACGAACAGTTCGGACAGTGCATCGACGATCCTGGCGCCTGCGGTGATCAGCAATGTGGCCTAGGGTATGACACCGAGGTCATCGCTGAGGGTGAGTGGTCGATGTCGCAATGCGGACGCAGCGGCGATGAGTGTCGCTGCATCGAGAAGGCGCCCCTGCCGCTCGGCGTGACCGGGATTCAGTCGGCGGTGGCGGTGCAGGGTGATCAGGCGATCGTCGCAGCCTACAACAGCACCTATGGCGATCTCTGGGTCGGACTCGGCGACGAGGAGGGCTTGAGCTGGCAGTGGGTCGACGGCCTGCCGCTCGCTGACGCCGAGAACGTCACCGGTGGTCCTTCCGGCCCGCGTTTCGGCGTGTCAGCGGCTGGCGCAGATACGGGTCGCTTTCCCTCGGTCGCAGTGGCGCGCAACGGCACCGTCCACCTCGTGTATCAAGACGTCGACGAGCGCTCGCTGGTCTACGCTCGGTCGCTCTGCGGCGCAGGCTGCGACGAGGGTCAAGTCTGCACGGCGATCGGTCGCTGTGTGACGCCGACGTCCGATTGTGATGAGGTCTGCGCCCCAGGGCTTGTGTGCCTCCAGGGGAGCTGCGCAGAGGATGCGCGACCGAACAAGTATCTGATCTTTGAGCTCGATGGGCGTGGGGAGGTCGGTTACCACAACGCGCTGACGCTCGATCGCAACGGGATCCCGCACATCCTCTCAGCGGCGCATCGCTTTGATCATCAAGGCATCCAGTCCGCTGAGTGGCGCCGCTACACCGGCAGCAACGATCTGCCCAACGGGGCGGAGGATTTCGGCTTTATGGACGGCAGCTTGTCGCTCGACCCCCGCTTGGTCTCGCCGCTGTCGGTGTGGGCATGTGAGGGCGGGTGCCCTGACGAGCAGGTCTGTGTCGGCGAGGACAGCCGCTGCGTGACGCCGACAGAGGACTGCAACCCCGGCTGCGGCGACGGTGAGGCTTGCGCGTCGGGACAGTGCGTTGCGGAGATTCCAGCGCAGCCGCGGGGCGGTGAGGTGGTCGTCAACGCGCACAACACGCTGATGACGGATGACCAAGGGCGGGTTCTCGGCGCCTGGTACGATACGCGCAACGACCGCCCGGTTCTGCTCGAGCCGAACGGCCGCGCCGTCGACGTGCAAACCACGGGCGGTCAGTTCGTCGCCTTGCGCGCCCGCGGCGCCGACCGACATCTCGCCTTTATTCGCAACGAGCAGGTCCTGTACGTTCGAGCGCTCCCCGACGGGACGATCGCGAACGAGCAGGTCGTGGACAACGGCGCTCGACAGCTTGAGAACCGCTCGGAGGTGCACGTCCTGGCGGATACGGCGCTCGACCTGGCGCCGGATGGGACGCTCACCCTGTATTGGCAGGATGCGACCGATCATACGCTGCGGTATGCGACGAAGGCGCCTGGCGACGACGCCTTCGGTCAAGGGCAGGTGCTCGCGGGTCAAGTACAGCCCTACGAGGGGAGCTACGGGTTCTCCAATCAGACGGCTCGTCACGAGGCCGGGCACTATGTGAGCAGCTTCCGCTTTCACCTGCCCGAGGCGCCGCCAGAGAGTGAAGTGGTGATCTTTGCGCGCTGAGCCTTTGCTCGCGGTCGGGTTGCTGCTGAGTATGCCGACAGCGGCTCAGGAGCCGGCCGCGAGCGACAAATCAGAAGCTCCGGTCGAGGCAGATGCGGCGGCGTCTTCTGAGCCCGCAGACGAAGAGCTCAGCGCCGAAGAAATTTTCCGTCGCTACGCACCTCGGCTCCTCTTCCTTGCGCCGACTTATGCCGACGACCTGAAACTCCCCGAGGACCTGCGCGTGGAGGTGCAGCTCGTCATCAAGAATGCGCTCAAGCAAGAGGGTTCGTTTCGGGTGCGAACGATGGGCGATCTCGAGCTCGACGATGAGCAGTTGTTCAACGAGGCGAGAGGCTGCAACGATGACGCATGCTTGTACAAAGCGCTGAACCAGACAGCGATCGGACAGTTCATCAGGACGCGCATCTCAGCGGCGCCGAACGAGGGGTTGCGGGTGCAGATAACCGCGCATCAAGTCGATCAACAAAGGAGCTATCGACCCGCTGACTTTGTGGTGCGTGCTGACCCACAGATCGGCGCCGTTGGCGAGGTCCTTTTGCGCAGCCTTCGCAGGCAAGTTCGGCTGGCTGTTTACGCGCTGCCGCCCGCACCCATGGTCAACGGGACGGCGCCAGCCTTTGACGCTGCGATCACGCTCATGGCGCCGACCGGCGCCGCGGTCACAATCGACGGAGAGGCAGCGGGTGAGGTGCTCGAGCTCGACGTCTTGAGGTTGGAGCGCAACGGAGGTGCAAGCTATCAGGTCGAGGTCACGCTCCCCGGTCATCAGCCGGCGCAGCAACGGGTTGAGCTGGCGTCTGGGCAGGCGGCGATGCTGTCGCTGCAGCCGAAGCGCTCTGAGGCGATTAAATCGGAGGCGGCTGAGGTCGGCGCTGAGCGGACGCCTCGGTTTGGTAGCCTGAGCGTCAACATGAAGGTCAAATCCGGCGCCGATGTGTACCTGGATGGTCGCTGGATCGGGGAGAACCCGCTGACCTTCAATCGATGCCCGGCTGGGCCGCATAAGGTGGTGATTCGTCACCCGCTCTATTACCGGCTCTGGCGACAGATCAACTGCGTCCCCGGTGGGACGGTGAAAATCGCCGCTGAGATGCTGCCTCGCTACGGGAAGGTGATGGTCACCAGCGCCGTTAAGGGCGCCGGCATCCTGCTCGATGGTGACCCGGTGGGTCGCACGCCGATGCTGATCGATGAGGTCACGAGTGGAAAGCATACCCTGCAGATTCTTGACGATACGTGGCAGTCCAAGCCGGTCAAGTTCAAGATGGTCGAGCACCAAAAACTCAGCTTCAACCTGCCGGTTCGTAAGCGCTTTGGTGAGGTGTTGGTCGTGGGGGCGACCGAGGGGCTGACCGCGTCCGCCAAAGGGCGAAAGGTTCGGGTGAAAGATGGGCGCACGGTCCTGAAGATCCCGCCCGGCAAAGCGAAGGTTACCTGCCAGGCCGCGTTTCACCGTACGACGCGCCAGTTCGTGCGTGTGCGGCGCGGGCGCCAGGTGACGATCAAGTGTGAGCTCGAGGCCGTCTCGGCGCGCTTGATCGTCACTGATGGAGGGCAGCCTGGGCGGCTGTTGATCGACGGCAAGGCGGTCGCTCGAGTGCCCGCTGAGGTGGCGATCGAGCCGGGTGATCACGAGGTCGTCGTCGAGCCCGACAGTCAAGCCTATCAGCCCTTTAAGCAGTCGATCACCGTGGCGAACAAAGGTGTTGCGCGCATCAACCCGGCGTATTCGGCGATGGTGGGTGGGTTAGAGGTCGTCTCGACCCCCGTCGGCGCAACGGTCCTGATCGATGGTCGATCGATCGGTGAGACCCCGCTTCTGCGTAAAGACCTGCCGGTTGGGATCTACTCGATGGAGGTGCGCAAGAAAGGGTACAACCCTTATGGTCGTCGCGTCGTCATCGCCATGGATGAGCTTGAGCGCGTCCGTAACGCCAAGCTGACCCGGCGCGGTCAGCTCAAGGTCGCGACGGTCGTTCCTGGGGCTACGATCGTGGTCGGCGGTGTCCCGATGGGCGTCACGCCGGTCGTGATCGATGATCTACCGCAGGGGCTCTATGAGATGCAGGCGCAACGAGATGGCTTTGCGCCGCGCATCTTGGAGGTTGAGGTTCAAAACGGGCGTGAGGCGAGCGTGAACTTTCGGCGCTTGGTCCCGATGAGCATGGTCAACGCGGCGTTTTATGATCGTGTACAAGCCGGCCGTTACCTCTTCTTTGGTGGGCTGGCAGCGCTCGGGGTGGGCGCTGCGGCGCGCTATTCGGGGGCTTCGATCACCGCCGATTCGGTGGCCACGTATGAGCTCGCCAACCGTCAGCGCAGCATCGCCGGAGCCCTCGGGCAGATGGAGGAGGGGCGCACACAGGCTCAGCAGGGTCAGTGGTTGGAGGGCGGCGGGTACGCGCTGGTTGGTGTGGGTGTCTCGGCGCTGTCGTGGTTTACGCTGCGCTTCCCGTGGAGTGATTTATGAGGTGGCTGCGCTGGGTCCCTGTGTGGCTCGTGTTTGTTCAGTGTACCCCGATCCCAGACCTCCCGGTCTGCAACCTCGACGGTGTCGTCGACCCGAGCGAGGAGTGTGACGACGGTAACCCGGACCCAGCCGACGAGTGCACCAACCTGTGTCGTCTGGCGCGTTGTGGCGACGGTGTCGTGCGCATTGATCTCGATCCTGGCGCGCCTGACTACGAAGCCTGCGAGCCGACGCTCGACAGCGACTGCAGCCTGCGCTGCTCGTTCGATCGCTGCGGTGATGGCGTTAAGGATCCGGACGAAGAGTGTGATGACGCCAACGACAACGACGCCGATGCTTGCCGGAGCACCTGTGAGAATGCGGCATGCGGTGATGGCATCACACGGCTCGATAAACAGCCGGGCGAGCCTGGGTATGAGAGCTGTGATGACCAGAACGATAACCAGGAAGATGGCTGCACGACCGCTTGCGACCGCCACCGCTGTGGTGACGCCATCGTACGCCAGGATCGTGCGCCCGGTAGCGAGACGCCCTGCGCCGACAGCAGCACCTGCGAGGGGCAAGAGGTGTGCCGTGACGGGCGCTGCCTCGACCCGCTCTACGAGGCTTGTGATGACGGCAACGAGGAGCCCGCTGACGCCTGCGGCGCCGACTGCTTGAGCGCCCGTTGCGGTGATGGGGTCTTGCGAACAGACGTCGAGATCGGCAGCGAGTCGGTGTGCCGACCGGGTGGTAATGACTGCGCTGAGGGTGAGCGGTGCGTCGCGGGACGCTGTGCCAACAGCGCCTATGAATTCTGTGACGACGGCGAAGAGAGTAACAACGACGCCTGCGTTGAAGGGTGCGTCTTTAATCGTTGCGGTGACGGTTTCTTGCGCGAGGGGCTCGCCCCGGGCGAGGAGGGCTATGAGGCCTGCGATGACGGCAACACCGAGGATGGCGATTACTGCTCGGCGGATTGCCAGCAGATCACTTCGCAATGCGGCGACGGGGTGGTGGTCTTTCCCGCAGAGCGCTGCGATGACGGCAACACCCTCGACCTCGACGACTGCGCCGCCGACTGTCGAGAGGACCTGTTACCTGTTGAGATCCCTGCAGGCTGCTTCGCACGCGGCTTAGACGGCTCAGCCGATTACGGCCCTGCGCATGAGACGTGTTTGAGCACCTTCTTGCTGGACCGCAAGGAGGTCACGGTCGGCCGGTATCGGCAGTTTCTTGAGATTCACCCGGAGCATCAACGGCCTGACGGCTGGCGTGAGACCATCGAGGACGCTCAGCGCTTTCAGGGTGATGAGCTCAAACCGGTGACGCAGGTGACGCGTGCGGACGCGCTCGCCTACTGCAACTGGCTCGGTAAGACGCTTCCGACCGAGGCGCAGTGGGAGTTTGCGGCGCGTGGACCGGAGGCCCACCCCTACCCTTGGGGTGCAGCGCCGACGCCGAGCTGTGGCTACGCGGTGCGGCAGCTGGTCAACAGTGATCGAGACGCGGACCTCTGCGCACGCGGCGGACAGTGGAAACCACCATGCTCCGCAACAGACGGCAACAATCCGCAAGGCGTCTGTGATCTCATTGGCAACGTCCGCGAGTGGACATTGGATGGCTACCGCTTCCGCGTCTACGGCTCTCAGGTCGAGCAGGGCTTGCCGCTCAGAGATCCGGTGGTGCCCTTTGAAGAGGGCATGGCGGGCACCCTGCGCGGTGACTTCGGCCCTGCCTATGTGCGCGCCAACGGCAGGCGAGCGAGCGACCGCATCGGCTTTCGCTGCGCCCAACCTGCTCCGTAGTCGACTAGTCCCGGACGTGCTGGGTAAACTTGACGTATTCGAATTCGATCGGGTTCCCGTTGATGCCGCGTTTGGGCGGTGCGATCCAGTGAGCGAACTCGCCGGGCTTGGTGACCTGAACCATCAGTGATTTAACGTACGCACGGTCCTCATCTGAGGCGATCCAAGTGTCTTGGTTTGCCTCGAACTGCTCCTGGTCGATCAGCTCACCCTGCGGGTTGAAGAAGTGCCCTGCGTACTCGCCTTGGTGGCGGTGAAACTTTCGGTCCGGCAGCGTAAACTGAAAGTCGATGCCCGCCTTTTTGCAGACTCGATTCCATGAGGTCATCACCGTCTGGCAGTCTTTGATGTACTCATCGCGCAGCACTTCGTTCATCGCATTGCGCAGCGGCACCTCCTCGTGCGCGACGGCGCCGTCCTTGACGACGTCCATCACCTTGCAGCCTTCGAGTCCGATGTGGTCGTCCCAGCGTCGCTGCTCTTGGAACCGCCCCTTAAGGCTGTTGGCGAAGAAGGTAGCGCCGTTGCTTGAGACCTCGGATCCGAACAGGTCGAGGCTCAGGCTGTACCAGCGGTTGATGTAGCGCTGGATGATCTGCAGCGGGATGCCGCCGTCCTTCGTGACGTCGTGGTCTGCATCGCCCTTCATGAGCTCGCACGTCCGTTTGATGATGCGCTCAACGCCGGTCTGCCCGACGAAGAGGTGGTGCGCCTCTTCGGTCAGCATGAAGCGGGTGCTGGCAGCCAGCGGCGTAAAGGCGCTCTCGGCGAGCGCGCCGAGCTGATACTTGCCGTCTCGGTCCGTAAAGGTCGCAAAGCAGAAGAAGCTGAGCCAGTCTTCGATCGGCTCATTAAAGACGTTCAAAATACGCGGTTTGTCCGGGTTTCCTGACTGCCGCTCGAGCAACTCTTCGGCTTCCTCTCGCCCGTCGCGCCCAAAGTAGGAGTGCAGCAGGTAAACCATCGCCCACAGGTGGCGCCCCTCTTCAACGTTGATCTGGAAGAGGTTGCGCAGGTCGTAGAGCGAGGGGCAGCACTGCCCGAGCAGGCGCTGCTGCTCCACAGACGCTGGCTCGGTGTCCGCCTGCGTCACGACGATGCGGCGCAGCGCGTTGCGGTATTCTCCGGGGACCTGATCCCAAGCGTCTTTTCCGTAGTGGTCACCAAACCCGATCTTGCGATCCTCTTCGGTTGGGTTGAGGAAGATACCCCAGCGGTAGTCCGGCATTTTGACATAATCAAACTGCGCCCACCCTGACTTCTCGACGCTGACCGCGGTGCGCAGGTAGATGTTGTCGTCTTGAAAGCCCTCAGGGCCCATCGTGCGCCACCAGTCGATGTAGTTTGGGAGCCAGCGCTCGAGCGCTCGCTGAAGGCGACGATCCGAGGACAGCCCGACGTTGTTCGGGATCCGGGCTTCGTAGTCTACCGATGTTGCGACCATTAGGTTCTCCTCCAGTCAAACTTGGGTGTCGTCGGCTCCCCGAAGCTCTGCAGAGCCCCCGATTCCCCGACGGCGTTGGGGCGTTGAAAGATCCAGTTCTGCCATGCAGACAGGCGACCGAACACTTTTGTTTCCACGGTCTCGGCGCCGGCGAAACGCAAGTTCGCCTCCATCCCGGTGAGCGCATCGGGCGAGAGGCTGGCGCGCTCTTCGATCGCTGGGCGGACTTCGTCCGGGTAGTCGATGTCGTCGAGGGCGAAGGTCACCAGGCCTGCATCCTCCGCCTCGACGCCGTAGTAGCGGCCTTGGCCTTCAGCGAGCGCTTTTCCGGCTTCTGGGTCATGCAAGAAGCGACAGTCGATCCGTGACAGCCCGTTCGACATCGGCAGATCGCCGCCCGAAAGAGCTCCGATCGCGACCCCGTTCTCACCCGCTTCATCCTCGAGCAGGTAGCTCCGATCCGCCGCCAACCCGAGCTCGAGCAGGCTGCCAGCGAAGCAGCTGCCCTCTTCCATGAGCGCGTAAAAGGAACGCGCCGTGAGGTCGAGCCGGCGCAGCACAAAGCCCATGTACAGGACGACCTCACGCACGAACCAGTCCGATGCCTGCAGCTCGCTGAGTTTGGCGTCCATGGCCAAAGCGGCGTCCGCATCGCCCGATGTTTTTATAAGCACTGTGCCGACTTCGATGTGGTTGAAGCGCAGGTGCAGCAACGCTTCGTTGAGCTCCCGGTACGCCTTGAATGCCCAGAAGTTCTCGCCTTGCGCTCGGATCGCCTCGGCGCTGAGCGCTGCGATCTCGGCGGCGCTTTGATGCGGTGCGCGCATCGTCAACGTTGCGAGGCGCTGATCCGCTTCGATCGACAAGTCGACGTACTCAAACTGATAGCCGGAATCGCTGTGCTCGAAGGTGAGCTCCGTCAACTCAATCCCTGGTTGCGGCGCCGGAGCGGTTGCCGCCACCTCCTGAGCGCGTTCGCCGATGCGGTCTTCGAAGCGTGACAGCGGGATCGCCTCATCGACCAGGCGCCAGCTCTTGGCGCGCTTACCCCGCACGCCGTCGGAGAGCGTCGAGAAAACGTCGGCGTGGTCTCGACGCACTTTACGCTTGTCGACCACGCGCGTCAGACCGCCGGTCCCGGGGAGAACACCGAGCAGCGGCACCTCGGGGAGGCTCACAGCGGAGCGGCCGTCGTCGGCGAGCAAGATCTCGTTGGCGCAGACGGCGAGCTCATAGCCGCCTCCTGCGCAGACGCCTCGGACCGCTGCGATCCAATGTTGTCCGGAATGCTTTTGTGCGTCTTCGATGGCGAAGCGCGTCTCGTTCGTGAACTTACAGAAGTTGACCTTGAAGTGGTGCGACGACGACCGCAACATGAGGATGTTCGCGCCGGCGCACCAGACCTTGTCATCGTTCGCACGCAGGACCACCACCTTGACGCCGGGGTGCTCAAAGCGGAGCCGCATCAGCAGGTCGGCGAGCTCGATGTCGACGCCGAGGTCATACGAGTTCAGCTTGAGCTCGTAGCCGGGATTGAGCGGCTGGTCTGGGTTGACCCCCATGGTGACCGTCGCGATGGCTCCCTCTACATCGAGTGACCAGTGATGATAGGTTGAAGGGTGGCGTTGGAACGTGATGGTCATGAGGACTCCGCAAACAATCCGAGTCCTTGTATGCCTCGACAGCGCTCGGTTTACCAAGCACTATGAAGCGCATCGGAGGTCCTATTTGCGAGCAGTATAATGCCCAGTAAGCCGTCTCAACACGCCCTTGGGCGACGCGTGCGCCAGCTGCGTCTGGAGCGAGGTTGGTCGGTGTTGGCGCTGGCGAGCGGCGCATCGCTCTCGCCGCGCTACATCACCGAGGTTGAAGGCGGGCGCGCCAACCCGAGCTTGAAAGCCTTGGAGCAGCTGGCTGGTGCGCTCGGTCTAGCCGTCGTCGATCTCCTGGTTCGACCTAGGCTGGACGGTCCGCGCGCACGCATCGAGCGTGTCCTTGAGGGGCGCACTTACGACGAGCTGAGCGCGATCGCTCGTGAGCTTGAGCTACGTTACGAGCAGCGTCAGCGTCGCGTGATCGCGCTGCTCGGGGTGCGTGGCGCCGGCAAGTCGACGCTCGGAGCCCAGCTTGCGCAGCGCCTCGGGCTCCCGTTTGTCGAGCTCGATGACCGCGTCCAGGCCGCCTCAGGGTTACCCATCGCCGAGCTGATCTCGCTTTATGGCGAGCGCTATTATCGTCAGATCGAGCACCGGTGTTTGGCGGACCTTTTGATGCAGGACCAGGCGCTGGTGCTGGCGACCGGGGGCGGCGTCGTGGAGCACCTGCAGAGCCACGAGCTGCTGCTGCGCTGCGCGCTGTCGGTCTATGTGAGCGCCACCGCTGAGACGCTCTGGTCTCGAGTTGTCGAGCAAGGGGATCGCCGGCCGATGTCGGGCCAAGAGGCGGCGCTGGCGCAGCTGCGGCTGCTGCTGGTTCGACGCGAGCCCTTGTACGCTAAAGCGCAGATTCAGTTGCAGACGGACAGCCGTCTGGTGACCCGGCTTGTATCCGAGTTGGTAGAGGAGATTCAGCTCCTGCGCGCGGACAGCGGTCAGCTGCGGCAGGGCGCTCGGCATCTAAATTAGTGGTTGCGGAGCTCTGCTCGCAGCAGGTCACTCGCTTTGAAGTGTACCGTCTTGCGCGCCTCGATGTGGACCGGTTTGCCGCCCCCTTTGGTCAGGTTAAACCCGTAGCTGATCCGCGGCTTTTGCGTGCGGACTTGGAAGGTGCCAAACCCGTTGATTCGGACGGTGCTTCCGTCTCCGCCCTCGATCATCCCCGCCGAGAGCCCCTTAAAGACGGCGTCGACCACATCGCCTGCGAGGCGCTGGCTAATGCGCCCGTCGAGCTCCTGCGTCACGTAACGGATTAAGTCGGATTTGTTCATCGCTTCCCCCCGGTTCTCAAACAGCGAACAGGGAGCACCCTAGCTGAAGAAGTGCCTTTTGACGATATTGAGAAAGTCGCGCGTGAAACTTTCCATCTCGGATCGCAGCACGCGGATGCGGCTCAGGAAGTAGTTGTAGGCGATCACAGCTGGGATCGCTGCGGCGAGGCCGGCGGCAGTCACGACCAGCGCCTCGCTGATACCTGGCGCCACCGTGGCGAGGTTCGCTGAGCCCTGTAGACCGATGTCTTGGAAGGCGCGGATGATCCCGACGACGGTCCCGAACAGACCGATAAAAGGCGCCGCAGAGGCCGTTGTGGCCAAAAAGCTGGTCAGCCGCTCGAGCTCGAGGCGCTCGTCGAGACCTGCTCGCTGGAGGGCTCTCTCGATGTTCTCAAAGCTGCCGAGCTCAACCGCAAAGCTGCCGCCGCTCTCTGCCCCGGCTCGCCCAAGCTCTCGGTAGCCGGCCACAAACTGCTGCGCCACCGGAGAGCGCTCGAGCGTCTGGCTTTTCTGGTACACGACCTCGAGGTCGCTCGCGTTCCAGAAACAGTCCAAGAAGGCTTGAGTTTGGCGCTCGGCGACGCGCAGTTGATTGAACTTGAGGATGATGATCCCCCAGCAAGCGATCGACATGGCGACTAGGCTGAGCATTACGAAGATACCCACGGGGCCGCTGTGGGCGATCATAGCGCCCCAGTCCATCGAGGCTTTTGCGGGAGCGGCGAAGAACGGTACAACCACGCTGGAACTCCTTTGCGTACCGGGGAGGTAGCAACCCATCTTGGCTCTGGATGTCAATCGGTGAAGCGCGTGGATGAACGACTGTTGGTGGCGCTCTGCCTCTTGTGCGGTGTCGTCTTTGGGGTCCGTAACGTCGGCGCCGCCAAGCGGCACCCCGTGCCCGGTCAGCTCGAAGCGCCCATGCAGGTCGACGGGTTGCTCCAGCGCGACGCAATGCGCCGTACGACGGGCGCCTCTTTTTTGTGCCGCGGTGCGTGCGCCGGCGTGCCGGCTTGGCCCGGCGAGTCGGACCCGGGCGCGTGGTTGCGCCGGCTGGGGCAGACGGGCGCTCAGCGCGGTGTTGGCGAACGCCCCGATGCGCCGGCGCTGGTTCGGCATGACGGTCAGTGGATCATTCTGTGGGGTGAGCGCAGCGATCGGCTTGAGGTGGTGCTGGAGGGGCAGGGCGCCGGCGTCTGGCCGCGCGCTCGGTTTCGCTCACTGTATGGTTCGGCGTGGTGGGGTCCGCTGCGATGATCGTGGTCTGGGCGCTGCTTTGTGCGCTGCCGCTGGCGCTGAGTCACGACCTCGGCGGTCCGCTTGGGCTCGTGGCGCTTGCGCCGATGATGGCGCTGTCCCTGCGCCGGGAGCGAGCCTTCACGTTTGGATTTCTTTGCGGCTTCTTTGAGGTCTCGCTCACCATGTGGGGGGCTTCGGGCTACACGGTGATGATTCCCATGACGCTTGCCCTGCAAGGCGGGCTTGCGCGCGGCGCGCTCGCCTGGGCGGTGTCGTTACGATCCGGACCTGTGTTGCCCTTGTCTGTGCTGGTGGTCGGTCAGGGGTTGAGGACGACCTCGGTGCTGACCCTGCCGCTGTCGTGCGGGCATGACCTCGCCGCGTGGTGGTGGCTTGGGCTACCAGCTGCTTGGGGCGGCGGGGCGTTGCTCACGGCGATCTGTGGCGGTGTCTCGTATGCGCTGGTCGAGCCAGCTTTTCGTCGCCGAGGCGCTGTCTTGCTGCTGGTGTTGATCGTGATAACGGGGGCGCACGAGCTGTTGCGCCCGGTCCAGGGTGAGCCGATCCCGCTGAAGGCGAGCGTGATTCAAGGGGGGCTGCCCAATTGGGTCTACCGACAAGCCAGCGTGGATCCAGACGCTGCGCAGTTGATCAACGCTCGTTATCTCGAGGTGGCGGCTCGTGAGCGACCCGGGCGGTTGCTGATTCTTCCTGAGACGGCGGTTCGTGAGACCTGGGGATCGGGGCCGATGACGCGCGCCTACCGTGCGCTGCATGGGCGTGGCGATGACTTGGTCGCCGGCGTCAATTACCACCTCGACGGTGCCTTGAGGAACAGCGCCATGGTCTGGCGGTCTGACCGCCCTGAGCCCGTGTTTCAGACCAAGCGCGCCGTGGTGCCGGTGGTCGAGCGAGAATTTGAGGCGTTGCGGTCCGCTGACGCCGAGCTGCCCTTTGGTGGCAGGGTTCAGCTCTGCATTGAGTCCGTTTACCCGCGCTACAGCGACCCGAGCGCCGGCTGGCTTTTGGTCCTGTCAAACGACGCCGGTGTGGGGAGGAGCGCGCCTCGGCGAGCCTTTGAGCGAGAAAGCCGCTTGCGGGCGCTTGAGACGGGAAGGAGTTTGGTGCGAGCTGGGCAGGATGGGCTGACGTACCTCGTCTCGCCGCGCGGGCAGATCGTGAACCAGCTCGAGCCCTACAGCCCGGGCGTGCTCCGGCTCGAGTCGCTGCCTGCGCCCCGGTGGGCGCTGCGCGGGTGGCTCGGAGATTGGATTTTTGGGGGGGCGTGTTGCCTTATTTTGGGGTGGTCTCTGGCGCGACGAAGGCGTCGTGAGCAGCTTGCGTAAGCGCTGACAGGTCCGTGTCGGGGTCGAGGCGTGCGTGCAGGCCGTAGCGGTCACCCCACCAGGTCGACCCCGGCGGGAGCAGGTCGATGAACCGTGAGGCGATCGACGTGTCCCTCAGGAGGGCCTCTCCGGCGATCGTGAGCGTCTGGCATGGTTCGCCCGGGTGTTCGTTATGCAGGTTTTCGCTGTCGATGAGGTAGCCCTCAGCGTCCGCATGGATGATACACCCCGTCAGGTCAGAGGTCACCTGGTGGTGTCGCACGAAGCGACGCTGAGCGCTGCTCGTGACTGCCATGACGCCGTCACCCGCCGAGGCGCCGACATGGGTGCCGAATCCTGAGCCGCCGGTTCGGCGTGTCCGAAAAGCGATCCCCGCTCGTCGCGCCCATGCGACGGCGTCAGGGTGCAGGACGCGCGCGCCGCCGCGCGCCAGCGTCTCGAGCGTGCCGAAGCTGATCTGATCGATGAGCTGTGCGTCGTTGATGCATCGTGGGTCGGCGCTAAACACACCCTCTACGTCCGAATAAATTTCGCAGAAGTCTGCCCCGAGCGCCGCAGCCAGCGCCAGCGCGGTCGTGTCTGAGCCACCTCGTCCGAGCGTTGTGATCTCGCGGGTATAACTCATCCCTTGAAACCCGGCTGCGATCACGACGCGCCCGCGCCGGAGCTCGTCTTCGACCCGCACGGGACGCACGTCGATGATGCGGGCATCGGTGTGCGTGTCGTTGGTGATGATCCCACACTGCGACCCTGTAAAGCTGATCGCCTCGATGCCGCGGTCGGCGATCGCCATACTCAGCAGCGACATGGTCACACGCTCGCCCGTGGAGAGCAGCATATCGAGCTCACGACGCCGGGGGCGAGCCGAGACGTCTCCTGCCAGCTCGATGAGTGCGTCGGTCGAGCCACCCATCGCCGAGACCACCACGACTAACTGGTTTCCTTCGCGCACGCGCGCCACGACGGCGTCGGCGACACGCTGGATCGCTTGCGGGCTCGCAAGAGACGACCCACCATATTTCTGGACAACGATCGGTTGCTTCGTTTCAAGGGACACGGAGGCGTTCATGAGTCGATCCATCTTGGGTGTGTTGGATAAGCCAAAAGGCGCCGCCCCGCTACCGTTAGGCTTCGGTGATCTGCTCGCGGTCAATATCCTGATGCAAGCCACCTCCTTAGGCTACCTAGCCGCCTTGTTTCGGCGCGACTGGTTTGCGCCGGTCCATGGCATGGTCAGCCGATTAGCCTACCCGGTGGTTACCGATTGGGTTGCGTTGCTGGTGTTGGGTGCCTTGCTTCAGCGTCTCACGCAGCTCAATGAGCGCTCAGATGGGACCCGCATGGACCGCCTGGCTGCAGCGGGTTCCTCGGTTTGGTTGGGTTATGCTTTTGCGCTCATTTGGATTCGTATTGTCTTCGTTTTGTCTCATTTGCCCTCAACTCGGAGTTATTTTGATTTTGCCGAGGGGGTGTTGGGGTACTTGCCTGCGTACCGCGGGGTGACCGAGTTGGGTCGCTGGCGCCCGGAGCAGTGGACGGTTGCGGTCGCCTTTGTCGTCCTGAGCGGGTTGCTTGGCTGGTTGGTTAGTCGCCGCTTTGGCGGCGGGACGCGACGTTTGCTGCTGGCTGTGCGCATCAGCCTTGCGATCGCGCTGATCGTCTCGGCGCCTGCTGCCTGGCGCGCGTACGCCAGTTGGACCCCTGCGGTAGCGGGTGACCAGCTCATCGACCGCTTGGTCGTAACGCCTGAAATTGGGGGCGGAGACTGGCATCCGGCAGGCCTGCGTGGCCGGGTAACCTTAGTGGAGTTTTGGACGACTTGGTGCGGCGCTTGTAAGCGCTTGCTGCCCGGTCTGAGCCAGCTCAAGCGGTCGGTCCAAGATCCGCGCTTTGAGTTGCTGCTGGTCAACGTTGAGGGGCGCGGTCAACCGCACCCTGAGCTGCTAAAAAATATAAAGAAATACCAATCGGATAGGGCGCCCGAGCTTCGGGTTTTGGTGGACCGCGGCGCGTGGGCGGACGCCGTCGGGATCACTGTGTATCCGACCTTGGCGCTGATCGGCCCCCAGGGGCGCGTGGTTCGATTGTGGTCCGGGACGCCCGATCTGCAGGGCGTCGAGCGCGCGGTTCGTTCGGCGCTCGGGTCCTCATTGTGATTTTGACACCGGCGAGTCGCTGCGGCAACGTTCGCCTTGCGTAGCAAGGGGCTGAGCCATGGACCCATCGCAAAGCGACCAGCGCGTCCCGGTCATCCCAAGCCGGGTCAGCTGGCGGGCGTATGATGGAGAGGTCCTGGTGGTGACGAGTTCCGACGCTTGCATACGGAGATTGAGTGAGGTCGGCAGTTTTGCATTTCAGCGATTCGACGGCTGCGCTACACTTCGGGGGGTCGCAGCGGCGATCACGGAAGAGTTCAACGTTTCAGAAGAGACCGCTTTGAAGGACTTGAAGGTGTTTGTAGATGATTTGCACCGGCGAGGTCTGATCACATGGGCGGAATAAAGGAGGTCTGCATGCTTCGGCTTGCTCCTGTTCGATTGCTAGCGGGCGCTGCCTTGCTCAGTACAATGAGTTTTGGCGGTTGCGCCTGTGAAGAGGCGCCGACCAACATCGTCGGCTTAGCGTTTGTCTCTCCGAATCCAGGCGCTCGTATTCAGGCTGCTGATGATGTGGACCCGAGCACGCCGGGCGTCCAGATCGCTGTCCGGTTGCGCGCCGTCGGGCTCAACGCCAGCGATGACTCGGTCACGGTTCGTTTGGTGAACAAAAGTGACGTCGACGGGTCGGCGCAAGAGGTCAGCCTAGGAGGCGACAGCACCAGCAGGAGCGGGACCATCGAGGGAGTCACGCTCGTCAGCGGAACCAACGAGCTCGAGGCGACGTTGACGCATAACTTCGGCGCGGATGTGGTCACGACGGCCAACTTTTCTGTCGTGGCGCCGGGTGGTCCAAAGTGCCGCTTCACGCAGGCTACGGGAGGTCCCGAGCTGGTGGCGGGCGCTACGCTTAGCGATGACCTCGACGTCATCAACGCTGGATTTCAGACCCATATCGGCGTGAGCTGTGCGGGCGATGGCGTAGTCGATGGCTTGACCGTCGGGCTCAACGTGGACGGCGCAGCCAGCGCGCTCTCGGAGACGTTGCAAGGCGGCAGCGCCACGTTCAACAACGTCAGCCTTCCAGAGGGTGCCGCACGCCTGACCACCTACGTTCTGCTCGATCAAGACCAGGCTGGTACGGCGACGCTCGAGCTTGAGGTGGACACCGGGCGCTGTGACGTGGCGGTGACCGCTCCGGTCAACGGAACGCCGGTGCTCGCAGCGAATGACGCCGACCCGAGCACGCCTGAGGTCGCCGACGTGGACGTGGTCGTCAGCTCGACTCGTTGCGGTGCAGGCTCGACCGTAACGATCCCGGTCGGCGCCGAGCCGGTCACGGGCGCGATCGGCGACGACGGCAGCGCCACGCTCCGGATCGTCCTCGCCCAGAGCGCCAACAACCAAGACCTGCAGAGCTTTACCGCAGTCGTGACGGACCAATCGGGTTCGCGCAACCAGGGCTCCTCGCTGCGACAGGTTCATCTGGTCGACACCCTCGCCCCTGGCATAGAGGTTGTCGGGCTCTCGGCGGACAGCCGCACGGTGCTGACCGCGTCAGACGACCAAGATGGGAACCCGCTCGACGAGCTCACCTATCGCCTGCAAGTGCGCCTGACGAACTATGCGGATGTGTCGTTGGTCACGGCGCGTGTCGGGGACGATGAGGCGGGCGCGGTCTCGGCCGCTCCGAGTGAGCTTGGCGTCGCCAGCCTTGACGTTCGGCTGCCCGCCGGAAATCAGACGCTTACCGTCTCGACCTCGGACGCCGCAGGGAACCCTGCGACCGCCACCCGTGAGGTCGAGGTGGACATCACGGTGCCCGTCGTGACCCTGGTGCAGCCAGCTCAGTCCGGCGCCGTACTCGCCGCTGCAGACGCCGACCCGCAGCTTGAAGGGTTTCAGCTCGACTGCGCGGTGTCGATCGCCAACTTTTCCACGATCTCCTCGCTGGACCCAAGGGTGTACTGCGAGCTGCAGACGCTCGATGATCAAGGCAACGCCACCGGTCCGTGGGTCGCCAGCGCGCTGGCTGAACCTGCGGCGAGTGATAACGACACAGGCGTCGGCGGTGTGCGGTTGACCTTGCCCGACGGCTTGTGGGGTATCCGAGCCGGAGCGGTGACGCGTGGCGGTGACGGTAACCGCGCCCTTCCCTCTGAGGCGCTCAACCTGAACGTCGATGGCACTGCGCCGACGATCACCTTTGCGTCGCCCGTGGATGGCGCCGTTGTGGCGTCCGGGAGCTCCAGCATTGAGCTGGCGATCACGGATGCAGAGGTCGGTCAGCCGGTCACGATCTCCGTTAACGGTGGCGCTGCGATCGATCCTGCGCCGACGGTGGATGAAAACGGTCGCGCGCTGGTCGAGAACGTCTCCTGGGGCGCCCAAGACGGTGTCTACACGATCACAGCGGATGTGTCGGATCGCGCAGGGAATCCTGCGCCTCAGGCGAGCGTCAGCGTGACCTTGGACGCCACGGCGCCGGGCGTGGCGCTCCTCGGTCTGGATGGCAGCGCGGGCGGCAGCGTGCGTGATGTGGTGGCAGACGGCACCCTCAACGCAACGCAGAATCTCAACCTCGATTGGGGCGCTGACGTCAGCAACGGGTTTCAGTATGGTTTCCGAGTGGTCGTGACCAACGAGCCGGTCGGTCAAGCGGTGACGATGCGCCTCAACGGCGCGGTGATCAATGGCGCAACCGTCGACGCAAACGGCGCAACGGTCGCCAATTTCACCAACAACGACGTTGGCTTTACCTTGCTTGAGGGTGAGAACCGGGTGTCGGCGACCGTGATCGACCGAGCCGGTAACACGGCGACGGCGGACGCCATCGTGACGGTGACGACCGGGCAGCCTTTCGTGCGCATTTTGACACCCAACGACGGCGCACGGACCAACGCCAACCCGGTCGATGTGACCGCCTCGAGTAACGCCGCTGAGGGCGCATCGTGTTCGGTGGTGGCGAGCTTGCAAGGTCAGCAAGACGTGACCGCAAACGCAAGCGCTGCGGCGAACGGGACGATTGATTTTGGGACCTTGAACCTAGGCGCTGAGGGCGCCTGGTCGTTGGTGGCGACGTGTCCGTTCCAAGGGCGCGATCCGGTGGTCTCGGCGGCTTCGACGGTCACGGTCGACCAGACGGCTCCTGTGCTCACCTTTACTGGTATACCGCAAGTCAACGGCGCGAACGTGTACACGGCGTCGGACGCGCCGGACTCGACCCAAGGGAACCGTTATCGTCGGAACATCGTGGTCTCAGCTGCGGCTGATGGAGCGTGTACGGTTGAGGGCGCCAACCCCACAGCGACGTTGTCCGTTGCGGGCGGCGGTGTGAGCGCGGATGGCATCGTGCGAACGAGTTTTGCGCCGGGTGATAACTGCTCTTTTACGTTCAGCGCTGTGGCGCTGGCGGACGAGGTGAACGACCCGAACAGTGAGGTCACCTTGACCGTCGCCGCGACGGATCTCGCTGGAAACGCAGGAGGCGCCAACGTGGCGGTCGTCGTTGACCGAGTCGGTCCGACGGTGTCGGTCACGGATCCGCAGAACAACGCGCAGCTCGGCGCCGAAGATGACGCCAATAATTTTGTTGAGGGGCTTCAGTACGACGTCGACGTCGCGACGACGGGCGCCGCCGAGGGCTCACAGATCGCGCTCCTTGTCGATGATCAAGTGGCCGGGACGACCGGCGCCGCGTTGAGCGCAACCTTTGTCGGTGTGACGCTCGCTGATGGTCAGCGGCAGATCAGCGCCCGCGCAACAGACGCCGTTGGCAACACTGAGACGAGCGATGTGGTCAACGTCGAGGTCGACGGTACGGCGCCGACCATCGATATCTTTAGTCCGGGCGCAGATGCCCTCTTTGGCATCAACGAAGACACCAACGGTCAACTCGCTGGCTTTCAGATCGTTCTGCGGATGGGTGTTCAAGGTGTCCAGCTGGGCACGACGGTCCAAGTGCTCGACAGCAATGACCAGGTGATCGGCTCGGGCCAGCTCGCTGCGGCGACCATTGAGATTCCGAACGTGACGGTGGTTGAGGGGACTCAGACCCTGACGGCGCGCGTGGACGACGGGATCAACTCGGCGACGGATACGGTCTCGATCACGGTCGACCTGACACGCCCGACCATCAGTGACTGCACTTGGGCGGGCGATGACGGCGCGCAACAAGCTGGATTCCTCGTGTTCAACAAGGCTGAAGACGCGGACCCGAACACCGCAGGTTGGCAGGGTAGTTGCGCTGCCACCGTTGCCGGGCAGGCTGAGAACGCCACGGTGACCATGCTGACGAACAACCCTGCGCCGAACACGCCGGCAGGCACGGGCGGTATCGTCGACGGGACGGCCACGGTCGCCGGCAGCTTGGGCGACGGAGATCACACCGTCACCTTGCGCGTCGCAGACGCTGCAGGGAACATCAACGATCCTGGAGCGGGTATGGTGGTCCGTGTGGATGTGACCGCACCGACCTCGGCGATCACGTCGCCTGCGAACGGCGCCACGCTGCTCGCCAGCGCCGACACCGACCCTCAGACTGACGGACTGCAAACCACCATCACGGTGAGCACCGACGCCGAAGACGGCACCAGCGTGAGCATCCGAAATGGTGACGCCGAGCTCGCCACGGCGAACGTCGCCAACGGCGCTGCGAGCGCCGCGGTGACCTTGCCCGAGGGCGCCGTCACGTTGACCGCGGTCGCCACCGATGAAGCCGGGAACGCCACGACGAGTGAGGCGGTGGTGGTGACCGTGGATTCGATCGCGCCGGTCGTCGCTGTCACGAGCCCTGCAGCGAACGCGAGCTTTGGCGATGATAACGACGCCGACGATCAGGCGGCTGGGTTTCAGACGGACGTGACCGTGAGCGCAAGCCAGGTTGAGAACGGTCAGACCGTCAGCGTTCGCAGCACCGTCGGGGGCGAGCGCTGTACGTCGCAGACGACCGGACAGGACCTCGTCATTCGCTGCACCTTGCTCGAGGGCGATCAGACCCTGACCGCCGTCGTCTCGGACACGAGCGGTAACGAGTCGACAAGCGCTGGGGTCCCGATCTCACTCAGCTTGGTGGCGCCCACCTTGCTCTTTACGACGCCTGACTCGAACCCAGCGAACCTCAACGCCAGCGATGACCTAGACAACGGCGCCAACGGTCTCCAGTACACGTTTGCGCTGAGCTCAGACGCGGCTGGACAGACCGTCACCTTGAGCGAAAATGGTAACCCGTTAGGGACCGGTATCGTCGCGAACGGTGCGGTGACCATCGGACCGATCACCCTGACGGAAGGGTCGCACAGCTTGCGCGCCGCAGTGACGCAAGATGGCAACACGACCAACGCCGATCTGACGGTGGTGGTCGACATCACTGCGCCGACGATCGAGATGACGACGCCCGCTGCTAGCCCGGCGACCTACACGCTGGCTGACGACCAACAAGGCGGGGCGCCGCTGAACACCTCGTTCACCTTCACCGTCACCGGCGCCATCGGCGGAACGCTTGGCGGTGTGAGCGATCAAACCGCAACGATCGGCACGGTCGCGGTGAACGCCGATGGACCGGTGACGATCACCGGCGCAACCCTGAACAGTGGGTTGATTCACGCCATCACGTTCACGGCGACGGATGCGGCGGGGAACACCGCGCAGACGTCCCTGAGCGCCACCGTCGACGTCGTCGCACCCGACGCGATGACGATCAACGGCGTCGTACAGGACAAGCGCACCGGCACCGTGCGCCTGACCTGGAATGAACCGGGCGACGACGTGGACACCGGGACGGTGACCGGTTACCAAGTGCGTCACAGCGGCAACGCGATCACCGAAGGGAACTTCAACAGCGCAACCCAGGCGAGCGAGGCGATGGTGCCTCAGGCCGCGGGCGCCGCTTTTCAGGTGGATATCGCAGGGGTTGCGTTTGATGACCCGAGCGTCTCGATTGCGGCGCGTGCCGTCGATGATGTCGGGAACCTCGGCGCGATCGAGAACAGCTCGATCATCTCGGTGGACACCGAGCTCACGCAGGCTGAGTTCCAGCCCGCAGGTACGAGCGCCAAATGGGGTTGGGACATCTGCCAGGGCGACTTTAACGGTGACAGCCGCGACGACGTGGTCGTGACCGACCGAGATTACGTCAACAATGGCGTCAGCGTGGGCGCCGTGTTCATCTACTATGGTGCTGCTAACGCGGCGAACCTCACGCCTGTGATTCTCCCAGGAACGGTCTCCGGGGGACGCTTTGGGAACTTCTGTACGACCGCCGACTTCAACGAGGACGGGTTTGATGAGTTGATCGTTTCGACAGTCAGCAACACCGACGGTGGTAAGGCGTATGTCTTCAACGGCAGCGCACAAGGGGTCTCGGCGACGCCTACGACGACCATCCAAGGCACAGGGACGGGCTATTTCGGTTACTCGGTCTCGGCGCAAGGTTCGGTGCTCGGCGACGCGACCGTCGACTTAGCGGTGACCGCGCCGCTCTTGAATGGGTCGACGGGTACCACCTACTTCTTTGACGGTGATGACATCGCCGCTGGCGGCACGGTGGTGCAGGCTGACGCAGACGCCACCTTCGTAGGGGTCGCAGGGTCACGGGCAGGGCTCGTGGTCATCTCGGGCCACGACTTTGTCGGCGACAACGCAGGAGACGTCGCGCTGGGTGCGCCCTTCTTGAACTCGCGAGCGGGCGGTGTCTTTGTTATCACCGGCAACGAAGGTGGCGGGCTGAGCGGGGCGTACACGACGTCGTCACCGAATGTCGTGACGATCGCTGGAGCGCAGCAGACGACTGGACAGATGGGCTTTAGAATTACCGTCGGCAACGTCGTGGGAACCTCTAAGAAAGACCTCATCGTCAACCACGGCACCACCCAGGGGACGTACTGGTGGTATATCTATGAGGGCGCCAATGCGCTCAACGCTCAAGCGACGGTCACCCTACCGATTCCCGGTACGACGCCGCGCTTTAAATATGCGAACCAGCAGAGCTCATGCGATCTTAACGGTGACGGTTACGAGGATTTGATCTTGGGTGCAGAGACACGGGCCTTTGTCTACTTTGGTCACCAAAACGGCGCCGACTTCAACCTGAGCTCGGACCGTGAATACGATATCGGGTCGGGCTGGGGCCTTGGTGTCTGTGCAGACGCCAACGGCGACAGCGCCGTGGATCTAGCGATTGTACGCACCGTGTCCGGTGGTTCCTGGCGGCTGCGTTACTAAGGGGGTAGCGATGAACGAGAAGAACAAGAACAGCCAATCGAAGCGTAACGAAGAGCGAAAGGCCTATCACCCGCCGCGTGTGCGGGACGAGAAGCCTTTGGTTCAAGACGCTTTGGCGAGCGGCTTCTAGAGGGTCAACGCTGTGGCGTGTTCCTTCTGTGTGGGTCCAGCTAATCTAGACCTAGAGCTCGAGGGATACGCCCACACGACTCAAGCGCTTGCGCAAGCGTTCTGTGAGGGGTTTCCAGTCCGAACAGACCAAGACTGGTGGCATGCGCGCTTGGTCGCTGGGCCCGGCGCGTCCTCTCACCGTGGCGGCAAGACGCTGGCGCTCGGCCCGGTGACTGATCAGGGCACCTTGGTCTATCCCGAGCTCCCCGGACAGCCGCTTCGGCACGGCGCACCGCGCACCATTTTACATGGTATCATGGGCTTATCCGCCCATTTTTTGCGTCGGCGTGGAGATCGTCTGGCGCACGCTGCGGGGCGCTATCTACCCGGCTACGGCGCGCTGGTTGCGATCGGACTGTCGGGCGCGGGGAAGTCAACACTGACCGCTGCGCTCGGCGGGGATGAGCTCGGCGATGAGGCCCTTGCGCTGTCATCCGCTGACCGCTCGCTCCACGCTCAGGCGTGCTTAGTTCCGGGCGAGCGGTTGCCGACATTTTGGGATCGCGTCCCGGTCGCCGCGTTGTTGCTGCCAGCTCATGAACAGGTCACATCGATCGAGCGGGTCGACGGGTACGACGCCCACGTTGCGCTGGCGAATGCGCTCATTCGGCTGCGCGGCGATGATCTTTTTGACGACCTCGACTGGGCGTATGATGCGCTACGCCAGACTCCGGTCTTGCGTGTCGGTTGGTCGCTTGATCACTCTCCAGTGGATGCCATTCAGCGAGTGCTTGATGCGGCCCGCTGATCTGACGCTCGATCTGCTCGGGCGCGGCGAGCGAGCCACTTTGCGCGTTCAAGGCCGCTCGATGTGGCCGACGTTGATCGAGGGTGATCGCGTCGTGATTGCGCCTCGTGACGAATATCAAGTGGGTGACCTGCTCGCGTTTGACGTCGGTAAGCCCTCGCTGACGGTGCATCGACTCCTCCAAAAAGACGAGGGCCGACTTCGAACACGCGGTGACGGCCTGGAGCACATGGACCCATGGCTTGAGCCGGATCAGGTCGCTGGCGTCGTGGTGCGGGTGGAGCGTGGGTGGCGCAGCGCGCTCTACAACCGGTGGTTTCAGCCAAAGACGCTCGGCGCATGGCGCAGACGATGGCGTCGGCGGATCGACGACGCGAAGAGTTGGTCCCTGGTAGGAAACGCTGTTTATCTCACCTATCGCACCTTGCTCAGACCGTTTGCTCCTTCTGTACGGATCATCATCTCGACACCGGCTGAGCCTCGTCTCGTGGAGTGGGCGCCTTCGTATCGAGTGCAGCATGGGTTCTTTGAGCCGTGGCGAGAGGAGCTCGCCGTCACCGGCTTACCGCTGCCCCGGTATACTGATGAGACGACGTATGGCGTGATCGTTTATGATGAGGTGCGCGCCGTCGCCTGCGCCTGGACCAGCCAGTGGGAACCTGGCTACGCCAACCTGCACGACAGCTACGTGGTCCCGTCGCATCGGCGTCAGGGGTTGTCTCGCGCGCTCGCTGATTGGGTAATCGATTTCCGAGCGTCCGAGATGACGCTGGTTGCGGCGTTGCAAGCGCACAACACTGCGTCGCGCACGAAAAACCGAGCCGCTGGCTTTGTCGATGTCGGCTACGAACTCCAGCTCCGTTTGTGGCCTCTGCGCAACGTGTGGACGAGGCGTTTCGCCCGACCAGGTTGTAAGCACCTCGTCGACGCCTGGGCGCGCAACGCCGACGCTAAAGCTCGTCGCTAAGACCGACCGATTCGCTCTGCTGCGGTGCACGCTGGCGCGCCTTGGGGACGGTCCCTTGGATAAACGGGACGCGCACTCCTTTGCCTACATCCCCTGTTTTGGGGTCGATGTCGGCGAACTCGACGCCGGCAGGAACCCTAAACCGCGCACGCTCAAGATCGGCGATGGCGCGCTTGGTGTAGTCACGCCAGATCGGCGCAGCGGTTCGCCCCCCTGTCTCGGATCGACCGAGCGGTCGCTCGTTGTGGTCAAAGCCCACCCAAACGCCGCTGACCAAGCGGGGGGTGTAGCCCACAAACCAGGCGTCGTAGCTGTCGTTTGTGGTCCCGGTCTTCCCGGCCACCGGGACCCCGTCGATCCGCGCACGCGTGGCGGTTCCCCGCTCGACCACCTGCTGCAGAAGATAGGTCATGACGTAGGACAGCGCAGGCGAGATGGTGGGTTCGGTTAGACCGTCCACCTCGCGTACCAGCCGGTCCACGCGGTCGGCGCGGCTCGCCCAGACGTCGCGGTAGTCGGCTTGATCGCGCAGGACCGTCCCGTCTGCATCGGTGATGCGCGTGATGAAGCGTGACCGAGGCGTGCGACCTTGACGCGCGAACAGGCTGTAGACCTGGATCAGTTCCCACGGGATCACGCAGTGACTCCCCAGCGCGATCGATGCGTCGACGTGCAGCTTTTGTTTGATCCCGAGCGTCCCTGCCCATTCGACCACCTTCTGCGCGCCCACACGCTCGAAGAGATCGATGGTCGGTAGGTTCATCGAGCGCATCAAGGCCGTTCGAAGCGGGACGTCCATGCTGTAGCTCGAGTCGTAATTGTTGGGCTTCCAGCGTACGCCCGTGTCCCAGTCGTGGCGGACGATGGGGGTATCGCTCAGCAGCGTCGAGGGGGTGATCACCTCATGCGGCGCGTTGCGGCGAATTTTTCCGCCGTGCTCAAGCCCAGCTGAGAAGATGATCGGCTTGAAGGACGAGCCGGGCTGTCGGCAGGCCTGAAAGGCGCGATTAAACTGGCTCCGGTCAAAGTCGTAGCCGCCGACCATGGCGACCACATAGTCCGTCTCGATGTCTTGGCTCACGAGCGCGCCCTCGACCATGGGGTCCTGGATGATCCGAGCGACCGTTTTCCCCTTCTCTTCACGCACTACCACGCGCAGCATGTCACCGGGGTTCAGCACTTTGCTCATATCGGCTGGGTAGTCGGATTTACTCAGCGCATTCCGGCGGGCGGTGCGCATCCACCGGTGCTCTTTGAGCAAGACAGGGTAGCGCTTCGAGCCGATGAGGACCGTCGCAAAGCGCCTCGAGACGCTCTCGACCACGGCGATGTACTCGCCGTTGACCTTGGGCGAGTCTGAGCCAAGCTTGAGCTCTTGGTAGGCTTTCGCTGCGGCGCTGATCTGCCCCGGCGCCACGCGGTCGATCGGCCCCCAGTACCCCATGCGCCGATCCAGCCGATCGAGCCCTCCCTTTAGAGCGCCCCGAGCAGCCCGCTGCCTCGAGACGTCGATGGTCGTCTCGATCAGCCACCCGCCCTTTTTGAGCACGACCTCCTCGCCGAATTCTTCGACGAGGTCGCGCCGGACGTGCTCGGTGAAGTAGGGCGCCACGTCCGCAAAGAGGTTCTCTTTGCTCTGGACGTTCTGTTCGGCTCGTTCGGCCTTGGCGGCTTTCATCTCGTCGACCGAGATATAGCCCTCTTCCACCATACGGCGCAGGACGTAGGCCTGTTTGGTGCGCGCTGCCTTTGGGTTTTTGATCGGCGAATAGCGTGACGGCGCTGGGGGTAAGCCAGCGAGCAGACTCATCTCTCCGAGCGTCAGGTCCTCGACATTTTTTGCAAAGTAACTCTCAGCTGCAGCTTGGACACCGTAGACCCCTGCGCCTAGGTAGATCTCGTTGAGATAGAGGTAGAGGATGTCCTCTTTGCTCAGCGTATATTCGAGCCGGCGCGCCAAAATAGCTTCCCGAATCTTGCGACCGAGGCCGCGCTCCGTGCCTTTGGCGTAGCCGATCTTTCGGACCAGCATCTGCTTGGCGAGCTGCTGGGTGATCGTCGAGGCGCCCTGGCGGACGCGACCTGCCCGCAGGTTGATGAGCGCCGCACGCACGACGCCCTTGGGGTCGATGCCGTCGTGCTCGAAGAAGGCGGTGTCTTCGGCCGCGAGGAAGGCTTGGATGAGCTGTCTGGGGATCCGGCGATAGGGGACGACGATGCGGCGCTGCTCGGCGAATTCGCCGATGATGGAGCCGTCCGCTGCGACAAAGCGCGTGATCGCTGGGGGGTCGTACTGGCTGGCGTCATCGACGACAGGTAGCCCGTCCCGGTAGGTCTGGTAGAGCCCGAGCGCAAAAACGCCGATGGCGACGCTAAGCGCCGGCACCAGCGCAAGCAGCGCGCGTAGACCCAACCCGATCAGGCGAAACAACCTAACGAACTCCTGCGTCTCGCTCGAAGGCTGCGATGCCGCTCTCGGTCAGCGGATGATTGAGGAGCTTGGTGATCACCCCGTACGGGATCGTGCACACATCGGCTCCGAGCAGGGCGGCTTGTTTGACGTGCTCTGGGCTGCGGATCGACGCCGCGAGGATCTCCGTCTCGAACCCGTAGTTGTCAAAGATGATGCGCAGCTCTTCGATCAGGCTCATCCCGGACGAGCAGATGTCGTCGAGCCGCCCTAAGAACGGGCTCACGAAGCGAGCACCTGCGCGGGCGCAGAGCAGCGCCTGAACCGGTTGAAAGATCAGCGTCATGTTGACGTCGATGCCTTGGTCAGAGAGCGTCTTACAGGCCTTGAGACCGGCTTCGTTCGTGGGGAGTTTGACGACGACGTTGTCCGCTATTTTGGCGAGCTCAAGCCCCTCCTTGATGAAGGTCTCGGCGTCAGGGCCTAGCGCCTCGGCGCTGACCGGCCCAGGAACCAGATCGCAGATGGTCGAGATCGCCTCTTCACGCGGCAGGCCCGCTCGTTTGATCAGGGTCGGGTTGGTCGTGACGCCATCGAGCAAGCCGAGATCAGCGGCTTGGCGAATCTCTCCGGCGTCGGCGGTGTCGATAAAGAATTTCATGACGGCTCCAAGGATACGTTGGTGTTCAAATCAGAGGGAAGGGGACGAACCCACCTCGACTCTGAGGGGTTGAGGATAGGCTTGATTAATGGCGGCAGCTTCGAGCGCAAAGTCGGACGCTGTGAATTCCTGGTAGTTGGCGATCGTGGTGAGCGTCGTTGGGTCGGTGACGTGATCGACGAACAAAAGCCCGTCGAGGTGGTCGAGCTCGTGCTGAAAAGTCCCTGCCGTGAGCCCCTCCGCGTGGAGCTCGACGCGGCGCCCTCGCTCGTCGAGCGCGCGGACGCGCACGCGCGCAGCGCGCTCAACCCGTCCGCGCAGGTTCGGCACCGAGAGGCAGCCCTCGATCACTGAGATCGTCTCTTCGCCGATTCGCTCAAGCGTCGGGTTGATCAAGACGGTGAGCGGGATGGTCGGCTTGTAGGGATAGCGTGGGTTGTCGTTGACCTCGATCACGCAGACCCGCTGCGCCACCCCGATTTGCGGCGCAGCGATCCCTGCCCCGTTGCGTGCCCGCATCGTCTCGATCAGGTCCTTCACGAGATCTTGCAGCGCCTGACCTTCGAGCGCCTGGTCAGGGACCGCGGCGCTGCGCACACGCAAGCGGGGGTCACCGAGCTCGAGGACATCACAAACCGTCAAAGATCCACCCCTATCGCCTGCTGGACGTGGCTGAATCCGTCTCGTTGCAAAGAGCGGTCCAACTCGCGCGCCATGCGCGCGGCGAGCAGCGGTCCCTCGTAGATCACGGCGCTGTAGATTTGGACCGCCGAGGCGCCGAGGCGGATGCGTCGGTAGACCTCCTCGCCGCTGTCGATGCCGCCGACTGAGATCAGCGGCACTCGCCCTTGCAAGGCGCGCGCGAGCAGCGCCGTGACCGCCCGGGCACGGTCTTGGAGCGGCGCGCCGCTCAAACCTCCCGCGCCGATCGCTGCGACGGCTTGAGGTGACGCGGTCAACCCATCGCGCCCGATCGTGGTGTTGGTCGCGATCAGCGCGTCGAGCTCGGTCGCAACGGCGAGCTCGGCGATCGCCTCGAGGTCCTCGTCGGCGCAGTCAGGTGCGACCTTGAGCGCGAGCGGGACGCGCCGCTCGAGCGCGCCAATCGCCGCTTGGACCCCTTCGATCAATGGCTTGAGCGCGTCGAGTTGCTGCAGATCTCTTAGGCCGGGCGTGTTCGGACTCGAGACGTTGATCACGAGGTAGTCAACGTGGGGACCAATCGCCGCCACGCTCAGACAGTAATCCGACAACGCGTCCTCGTTGGCGGTGATCTTCGATTTGCCGATGTTTCCACCGAGCGGGCAGGGCAGGCGATGCCTGGCGAGTGTTGTTTTGGCGTGCTCACAGCCGGGGTTATTGAAGCCGAAGCGGTTGATGATGGCGCGGTCCGCCTTGAGGCGAAAGAGGCGCGGGCGAGGGTTGCCTGGCTGGGCATGCGCAGTGATCGTGCCGATCTCAACCGCAGCGAAGCCAAAAGCGGCGAAGCCTGCGGCTGCGCGGCCGTCTTTATCGAGCCCGGCGGCGAGCCCGATCGGGTGCGCCCACTTACCCCCGAGAAGCTCCTGCTCAAGACGTACGCAGTTCGGCATCACGAGGCGCCGCAGCAGGCCGCTGATCGGCGCAACGCAGCGAGCGAGGAACAAGCCGATATGATGCGCTGTCTCGGCGGAAAAGAGGAACAGCAGCGGCCGGATCAAGCCGTACATGATCACTCCCTCTTAGCGCAGGCAGCTCGCCTTTTTAGCGCCGTATCGAAGTCGGTAGGGGACGTAGAGCATGCAGCTGCCTTGGTGGCAGACCTCCTGACAGACCTCGTAGTTCTCGGTGTGCTTGATCGTCGGCGCCTCGCCGGTGGATGCGCTCACGACGCGGTCGTACGCTTGCTTGCGGTCCGAGCGTTCGTTGGCGCTGTGAAGGCTGGTCACGACCCCTTGCGGTACGCCCTTTTCCCACATGCCGACGCGCTCTTCCTGCGCTTTGCGTTGCAGCGCCAAGAGCTCCGGATCGCCGGGTCCATCGATAGAAAAGATATGCGCTAAGCCTTTCTCCAAGAGCACGCGCTCGAGCTCGGGGCACGCCACCAGCAACCGCCCATAGCCGCCGCCGCCAGGCTGCTTGGAGCAGGTCCACCCCTGCGCTGCTGCGACGACGCCCGCTGCGTTCGCTAGCTGATAGAGTTCATCGGCTGTCCATTCGCCCCAGCGGTGAACGGGGCCGTAGGATTCGAGGGTGTTGAACCCTGCGAGTCGTGCGCTCTTCTTCTTGCCGGTCAGCGTCTTGAGCCGGAAGGTGTCGCCATCGCCCCAGCGCACCTTGTAGATCCGGCCATCGAGGAGGATCTCGCTCTTGCCTGGCTCCTTTTTGACCGGTTTTCGGACGGCGCCGTTGAGCGGCTCATCGGAGTCGACGTCGAGGGATTTTGGCGCTCCAGCGCAGTGGGTCAAAAGAACGACGGCGCCGAGCAGGGACAATAATCGCAACACGTTTGGGTCTCCCAAATCCGGAGCAACCTTGCGCGACCTTTGACGGTTTGAAAAGCGTAGGGGCAGAAGGAGGCCGCTGTGGTGAATGAGGCGTTACGGCGACGGGTGCAGGCTTGGATCGATGGAGACCCGGATCCGGTTGATCGAGCAGAGCTTGAGCGAGCCCTTGAGCGGGGTGATGAACCCCTCTTGGCCCAGCGTTTTGCCGGGCGCCTCAGCTTTGGCACCGCCGGGCTGCGCGGCCCGATCGGCGCTGGTCCTCACGCGATGAACACCGCCGTGATCCGTCAGACCTGTCACGGTCTGGCCGACGTTTTGAGCGCAGGAGGCGCTGACCCGGCGCGCGGGGTCGTCATCGGTTTCGACGCGCGTCATCGATCGAGCGCCTTTGCGCTGGAGTCGGCTGCGGTGCTTCGGGCGCGTGGGTTCAAGGTGTTCCTGTGGGACAGCCCGGGGCCGACACCGGCCACGTCATTTTGGGTCCGTCGCCTGGGTGCGCTCGCCGGCATTCAGGTGACGGCCTCGCACAATCCCCCTCAAGATAACGGCTTTAAAGTCTACTGGGACCACGCGGCCCAGATCATCCCGCCCATCGATGATCGGATCGCTGCGGCGATCGCTCGACATGCGAGCGGTCCTGCCTGTGAGCTCGCTGCGCTGCCTGAAGGGCACGAGGGACCCGAGCTAGCGATGTTGGGCGAGGCTGAACTTGCCGTGTATCTGCAGCAGGTCACGGAAGGGACGCCTGCCACAAGCCCAACCCAGACACCGGTGCGTGTCGTCTACACTGCGATGCATGGCGTCGGCGGGGAGTCGGTTTGTCGCGTGCTCCAAGCCGCTGGTTTTGAGGTCCATATTGTCGAGGAGCAGCATCAACCCGATGGTCGGTTTCCGACGGTTGATTTCCCGAACCCAGAGGAGGACGGCGCGCTCGACCTCGCGCTGGCGCTGGCTGAACGGGTCAGCGCAGACCTCTTGCTCGCCAACGACCCCGACGCGGATCGGCTGGCGGTCGCGGTCCCTGACGCTGGGGGATGGCGCCTGCTCAACGGCAACGAGATCGGGCTTTTACTCGGTGATCACTGCCTGCGCGCCCACGGCGATGAGCCCGCCTTGGTGGCTGCCTCGATCGTGTCGTCGCAAGCCTTAGCAGCGCTCGCTGCCCGCTGCGGTCATCACTTCGTCAGTGCGCTCACCGGGTTTAAATGGATCATGGCCGAGCGGCGACGTCGCCCCGACCAGGCGTTCTTATTCGGTTACGAGGAGGCCTTGGGCTACTGCGTCGGCGAAGCCGTCGCCGATAAGGACGGCGTCAGCGCTGCGCTCGCCTTCGCCCACCGCACGCGGCAGCTCAAGGCGGAAGGTCTGACGCTGCTCGAGCAGCTCGAGATGCTTTACGCTGAGATCGGGGCGTTCGTGTCCTCGCAGTGGGTGCAGCGCTTTGAGGGCGTCGCCGCAGGGCAGCAGATGGCGGCTGCGGTCGAGCGCGCGCGGCGCCATGCTCCACCGCAACTTGGCGCGCTGGCGCTGCTGCACCGGCACGATTTTCAAGACGGTGCGCCTTGGGACGAGGCGCTGTCGGCGAATCTGATCGCGCTCCATTATGGCTTAGATGAGGACGAGTTGAGGATCTTGATTCGCCCGTCCGGGACGGAGCCCAAGGTGAAGACCTATTTCGAATATCGCAGCGCGCAGGGCGTTAAAGCTGCTCAGGAGGCGCTGACTTCTGCTAAGGCAACGTGGCGCCAAGCGATGGAGGACGCATGAACTCTCTGATGCTCGCAACCGCCGTTTTTATTGTCGACGGTGAGATCAAGGCGGATCAGTTTCGGGCGCAAAGAGCGGTCAAGAAGGCGGTCGTCCAGTTTCTCGAGACGGCGCCGAAAGAGCTCAAAAACTTCCTGAGTGAGACCGGGTTTCGCCCGCTCAAGGACTTGGATCAGGTCCGGTTTCGGATGACGCAGCCTGTCAATCTCGACGTGCCACCTGAGCCCTTGGTCACGCTCAAAGGGCGGTTTAAGCCCAAGCGCATCCACAGCTCGTGGGCAAAAAATAAAGACTCGACGGCGATCAAGCGGACCAAGATAGCGGGGAAAACAGCGTATGTGGGCGGCGCCAACAGCCCGATGTTTGCGATCGAATCGCCGGGCGTCATCCACGCCGGCTATCGCTCCACCGTCGAGAAAGCGCTGAAAGGTCAGCTTGACCCGCTGAGGAAACTCCCGCCGTTTCTACGGGGCGCCAAGGCGTGGCTACGGGTCCGATCAACCTCTCAGGCTCGGCGTGCCATCATGCAACAAAAGCAGGGGTCTCCGCTGGCGGAGATTCATGAGATGCAGGTCAAGGGGTGGCTCGAAGGCGAGGTCCTCAAGCTGAAGATGCGTCTGCGGACGCGTCACCCAGACGCTGCGAACGGGATCAAGTTGATGGTCAGCCTTGGGTTGATGAACTCAAACCATCCCTCCTCGATGAAGCTCGGTCAGGCGCTCTCATACCGGGTTCAAGGCAGCATGTTGAGCATGGACTTCTCGATGAAGCTTCGTGAGCTGATGGCGCTTCGACCGCCCCCTCCGCCTCCGCCCGGTCGGGGCGGACCGAGGGTCATTCGAGAGCAGCCGAAGGATGATCGCGCCATGCCCGGGGCCGGCTCAGGTTCCATGCCGCCGCCGGCGCAGGGCGGTCCGAGGGGGCCAGGCTACAGCCCTCAGGGGCTACCGCCTGTGCGGCGCTAGCGAGGTGCGCGAACCGGTCTTGTCCATCCAGGCGACTCACGGTAGCGCCGGGGCGCTGTCGCGAAGGAGCGTCGTATGTGCGGAATCGTTGGAATCGCCGGCACAGAGCCTGTCAACACTCGGATCTATGACACGCTGACGGTCCTTCAGCACCGCGGACAAGACGCCGCGGGCATCGCGACGACAGCGGGCAGTCGGATTTTCCTGCGCAAGGGTAACGGTCTGGTTAAGGACGTGTTTCGGACCCGCCACATGCGTGAGTTGGTCGGTCACCTAGGGATCGGTCACGTCCGCTACCCGACGGCCGGGACCTCGAGCACGAGTGAGGCGCAGCCGCTCTATGTCAACTCGCCCTACGGGATCGTCCTCGGGCACAACGGCAACCTGACAAACGCCGAGGAGCTCAAAAGCGAACTCTTCGCCGTGGACCGCAGGCACCTGAACACGCGCTCGGACTCCGAGGTATTGCTCAACGTCTTGGCGCACGAGCTGAGTAAGCTCGACATCGACGAGTTGTCGCCCGAGCATATTTTCCAGGCCGTTGAAGGGGTTCATCGTCGCTGCCGCGGCGCCTACGCAACGGTGGCGATGATCCCGGGCTTTGGCTTGATCGCGTTTCGCGATGAGCACGGGATTCGCCCGCTTTGTTACGGGTTTCGTGAGGGTGAAGGTGGTCGTGAGCTGATGATCGCCTCGGAGTCCGTTGCGATCGAAGCCTCCGGCTTTACCTTTGAGTCCGACCTCCAGCCTGGCGAGGCGCTGGTGTATGAGGTGGGAGCTCAGCGCCTCCACCGGCGCAAGCTCGGCGCGCCGAGGGCGCACGCTCCCTGTCTGTTCGAGTTCGTCTACCTGGCGCGCCCAGACTCGATCATAGACGGTATCTCGGTGTACAAGAGTCGCCTGCGTATGGGAGATCATCTGGCGGCTAAGATCCTGCGCGAGCGACCCGACCACCAAATCGACGTCGTGATCCCCGTACCGGACACGAGCCGGACCGCTGCGATCCAGGTGGCTTATCACATCGGCGCTAAATTTCGCGAGGGCTTCATCAAGAACCGATATATTGGTAGGACCTTTATTATGCCCGGTCAGGCGGTGCGCAAAAAGTCGGTTCGTCAGAAGCTCAACCCGATCTCGCTCGAGTTCCGTGATAAAAACGTCCTCCTCGTCGATGACTCCATCGTACGCGGCACGACGTGCAGCGAGATCATCCGCATGGCGCGCGAGGCGGGCGCCAAAAGCGTCAATTTTGCGTCGGCGTCACCGGCCGTGCGCTACCCAAATGTCTACGGGATCGACATGCCGGCGGCACGCGAGTTGATCGCCCACGGTCGAACCACCGAGCAGGTGCAAGAGATCATCGGCGCTGACTGGTTGATCTACCAAGACCTCGATGACCTACGAGCCGCAGCGACCGAGGGGAACCCGGACGTGACGACCTACGAAGACTCGGTGTTCTCAGGGCGCTATATTACCGGCGATGTCAGCGAGACCTATCTCGACGACCTCGAGGCGGCGCGGAAAGATTCGAGCAAAGCAGCGGTCCGTCAGGAGGGCGTGCTCGAAGACGAGGACTAGCGCTCGGTGCCGTCCTCGCGCCAAAGATAAGGGCGCGCCACGAACCAGTCACAAAAGCGCCTGATGCCCTCGTCGATCGGGACGGTAGGGCGGTAGCCGATCTGGCGCTGCGCCCGGTTGATGTCTGCGTTGGTGTGGCTGACGTCACCCGCCTGTCGTGGCAGCTCGTCGATTTGAGCGGGACACTCTAGGGTCTGCGCTAAGAGCTCGATCAGGCGGCTCAGGCTGACACGGTCCGACTCGCCCAGGTTATAGACCTGATAGCCCTCGAGGTGATCCAGCGCACCGAGGACGCCCCCGACGATGTCGTCGATGTAGGTGTAGTCCCGGCTGGTCGAGCCGTCACCAAAGCGGGGTATCGCTCGCCCCTGTTTGAGCAGGCGGGCGAACTTGTGGATCGCCATTTCAGGGCGCTGTCGTGGTCCGTAGACGGTAAAGAACCGAAGCGACGTGATGTGGAGCCCGTACAGGTGCGCAAACGAGGCGGCGAGCGCCTCGCCGCTGACTTTCGTCGCAGCGTATGGGCTGACCGGGGCGAGAATGTTGGCGTCCTCGGCGAAGGGCGGGTGTGCGTTCTCCCCATAGACGCTCGACGAGCTCGCCCACACTAAGCGGTTGATCTGCGCTGCGCGCATGCTCTCGACCAAGAGCGTCGGCATCAGCACGTTCTGTTCGACATAGCGCACCGGCATCTCGATCGATGGTCGAACGCCTGCCCACGCTGCTAGGTGAATCACCGCGTCGCAGCCGTCGAGGGCGCGCGCACGCAGATCGGCGTCCATCAGGTCGCCCTCGAGGAGCCGAACCGGTCCGACGGTTTTCATCTCGTCGACGTTGCGCCGCTTGAGCGCTGGGTCGTAGAAGCTGTTGAAGTTATCGACGACGGTCACCTCATCACCGCGCCGAAGCAACGCTTCCACCACGTGAGATCCGATAAATCCGGCGCCGCCGGTGACAAGCACACGCATAAGTTTCCCCGAGCGCACCCATGAGGGTACGACATGGTGGTGTGCTAAATTAGGCTCAGGCGCAACCCATATGCCTTGCGCCAAATCACTGCGGCCTCTATCCGCAACGAGGGACGGAGCACACCCTTATGGAACTTGCGGTCATCGGGAGCGGCTACGTAGGCTTGGTCGCAGGCGCTTGCCTGTCAGACGCCGGAAACCAAGTGGTCTGCGTGGACGTCAGCCAGGCGAAAATCGACCTGCTCAACGCAGGCGGCGTGCCCATCTATGAGCCGGGGTTGGAGGCGCTGATCGAGCGCAACCGACGCAAAGGTCGCCTTTCTTTTACCACGGATTTATCCGCCGCTTTAAGTTCGAGTGAGGTGGTTTTTATCGCCGTCGGGACCCCGGAGGATGAGGACGGCTCAGCGGACCTAAGCCACGTGCTCGCGGTCGCTCGCTCGATCGCTGAGCAGGCGAGCAGCGAGAAGCTAATCGTCACCAAATCAACGGTCCCCGTCGGCACAGCCGACCAGATCCGCGCGGTGCTCAAGGAGCACTCGGCGCTGGCGCACCGCGTGGCGTCGAACCCTGAGTTCTTAAAAGAGGGGGCAGCGATCGCCGATTTTCAAAAGCCAGACCGGATCATTATCGGCTGCGACGATGCGACGAGTCAGGCGCAGCTTGAGCGGCTCTACGCGCCCTTCAACCGGCGCGAGCGGCGCGTCCTGAGCATGAGCGTGCGCAGCGCCGAGCTGACCAAGTATGCCTCAAACGCTATGTTAGCGACCCGGATCAGCTTTATGAATGAGCTCGCAAACCTATGCGATGAGCTCGGCGCAGACATCAGCGATGTACGCTACGGTATGGGATCGGACCGCCGGATTGGTCCCCACTTCTTGTTCCCAGGGTGTGGCTACGGTGGTTCGTGTTTTCCCAAAGATGTCAAAGCCTTGGCGAGCACGGCGCGCTCGGTCGGCGCGCCCCTTGAGGTGGTCGAGGCGGTCGAGCGCGTCAACGCCCATCAGCGCACCGTACTCGTGCGCCGCGCCGCGCAGGTTTTTGAAGGAGACCTCAGCGGAAAGCGGTTCGCGCTGTGGGGGCTCGCCTTTAAAGCCAATACCGATGACCTGCGCGAGGCGCCTTCCTTGTACACGATCGCGGAGCTGACCCACGCCGGCGCCACGGTCGTGGCGCATGACCCGGTTGCGCGCCCGGCAGCTGAGGCGCTGGGTCTCGACGGTGTCACCTTTGCGGACGGGATGTATGAAGCCCTTGAGGGCTGCGATGCGCTGCTGATCTGCACGGACTGGAACGACTATCGGAGCCCCTCATTAAAACGGGTGCGGCAGGCGCTCGCGGGCGACTGGATTTTTGACGGTCGGAACCTGCTGGCGCCGCAAGAAGTTCGCGACGCTGGTTTGCGGTACTGCGGCATCGGTCGCGGGCGTTGAGGGCGCTCCTGCTTGGCGCACTGACGGCGTGCGGCGCAGCCCCTGAGACGGTGGAGACCACTCTTCGCTGGCGCCTTGCGCGCAGCAGCTGCCAGGAGCTCGGCGGCGCGCGCGTCGTGGTGGAGGCCGGCGGTCTGGGTGAGCTCGTCCACGGGCCGTGCGAACAAACCGAGCTGATCCGGCTGGAGCTGCCAGCGGGTGAGCGGACCGTGCGCGCCACCTTGTTTGATCGCGCCGAGCGCGCGGTCGCCACAGGTACGGCGCCGGTGGGAGCCGTGGTGGTGATGCAGGCCGAGCCCGGGGCGCGCGGCGCGCTCTGGCTTTGGCCGCACTTAGGGGGTGTTGCGGGCTGTGAGGCGGTGGGTATCGACCGCTACTACGTGACGCTGACACGCCCTTGGGGCGATGAAGAGACACGTCAGATCCCATGCCGCCAGTCGGGTGATCTGCTGCTCGAGCATCTTTGGCCAGGCACGTGGCAGATACAGGTTGAGGCGCGCAGTGTTGAGGGCATTGTGCTGGGCCGGCAAAAGTCGGTGCGCGCCGTCGAGCCTGGGGCTCGACTTCCCGTCGGCGATGAGCCCTCCCGGCTTGATCTCGTGTCCGCCCAGAGCCCACAGGGGCGAGTTGAGGTCCTCTTTCGGCGGCTCGATGGCAGCGCGGTCAGCTGCGCTGAGGTGGGGTTATCGGAGGTGTCGCTCCGGGCGCGCCAGCACGGGCTGACGCGTCAGGTCGAGTTCCGGCGGGCCTGCGATGAGGAGCTGCCTGAGTGGCGTCGGGTGATCGCCTCTGCCGGCACGGTGGATCTCGTGGTCGAAGGGCTGCAGGGCGATCAGATCCTTTACAGCGGAGCCTATACGCTGCGTTATGTGCCCACTCGGGTGATGCCGCCGTTGGTGTTGGAGCAGCGATGACGATCGGAGTTTTTGATTCGGGCGTCGGTGGGCTGACGGTCTTGTCGGCGCTGCGCAAAGCTTTCCCAAGGGCCGACTTGTTGTATCTAGGCGACACCGCGCGCGTCCCCTACGGCAGCCGCAGCGCAGAGACGGTTGCGCGTTACGCAACCGATTGCGCTCGCTGGCTTTTAGACCGTGGCTGTGAGCAGCTCGTGATCGCCTGCAATACGGCGTCTGCCTATGGGTCGGAGGCGGTCGTTGAGCTGGCGAAGGGGCGCCCAGTCTACGGGGTAGTGCGAGCAGGCGCTCAGGCCGCGCAGCGCGGCGGCGGCACCTCGGGCGTCGCTGTGCTCGCCACGCGCGGGACCGTGGCCTCGGCGGCGTATCATCGCGCGCTTCATGCGGTGGCGCCGGAGACCTCTGTGCGTCAGGTTGCGTGCCCCTTACTCGCGCCGATGATCGAGGAGGGCTGGTACGACCACCCGGCTATCCACGCCGCCGTCGAGACCTACCTCGCTGAGCTGGACGGGTTTGACTATGATCGGTTGATCCTTGGTTGCACTCACTATCCCTTGATTCACGACCTCTTGCAGCGCCATGTCGGCCAGACGGTGACCGTGATCGACTCGAGCGATGCCGTTGCGGCGATGATCCCGCCAGAGACGGTGCCCGAGCGAGCAGGTCACTGCCGCCTTGCGTTTAGTGATTCACCTGAGCTGTCGATGCCCATCGTTGAGCGCATCTTCACGCAGCCCATTCATGCGGTCGAGCGCATGAGCTGGGACGCAGCCTCTAGCTGATCATGGTCGCGAGCCAGCGCTCGGTCTCCGAGCGCTCCTCGGCGCGGCGCTTCGAGAGGTCATCGACTTGTTCTGAATCGATCATCCCGACGCTGAAATAGCGCGCCTGCGGTGCGGCGAAGTAGAAACCCGAGACGCTCGCTGCCGGGGTCATGGCGCAGCTCTCGCTCAAGCCGGCGCCGATCCGTTCGGCCTCGAGTAGACGGAACAAGGTTCGCTTGTGGCGATGATCCGGACAGGCAGGGTAACCTGGCGCTGGGCGGATCCCCTGATAGCGCTCAGCGAGGAGCTCGTCGACGCTCAGCGTCTCGTCGGCGACAAAGCCCCAGTGCGTGGTCCGAACCTCACGATGGAGCCACTCCGCTAAGCTCTCGGCGAATCGGTCTGCCCAGGCTTTAGCGATCAGCGCAGAGTAGGTGTCGCCCTGCGCCTCGTACGCATCGACCAGCTCGTCTAAGCCGATGCCAGCCGTCACCCAGAACAGCCCAAGGTAGTCATCAGCGCTGGCGATGTAATCTGCCAGGCAGGCCGGTTTTTTGCCGCGTTGCTGGCGCAAAAACTCAAACCGTTCGGGACCGTCTGGCGTCTGGATCGTGACCGTCTCGCCGCTCGCTGAGGCCGGATAGATCGCGTAGCTGGCTTTGGCTCGCAGCAAGCCTTCATCCAAGATGCGGAACAGGATCGCCTGGGCATCACGCCACAGCGCCTGCGCCGCCTCCCCTTGACGTGGGTCATCGAGCAGCTGCGGAAAGCGCCCCTTGAACTCCCAAGCGTGGAAAAACGGCGCAAAATCCATCGTCGTCATCAGCTCGCCCAAGGGCACCTCGAGTTGATGCAGACCCAGCTGGTTCGGCTTGGGCGAGGGCGCGTCGACCCGCTCGGCGCGTGCGCAGGCCTCCTCAAAGCCGATCAGCTTCTGCCGGTTCTGGTTGTTGGCGTGGCGCCGGCGATGCTTGGCGTAGTCTTCGGCGATGGTCTCAAGATAGCTGGCGCGGTTGTTGAGCAGCGCGTTCGCAGCTGCGACGGTGCGCGAGGCGTCTCGAATGTGGACGACGCCCTGGCTGTAAGCGGGCGCAATCTTGAGCGCGGTGTGCAGAGGGGAGGTCGTGGCGCCGCCGATGAGCAGCGGCGTGCTCATGTTGCGCTGGGTCATCTGCTCGGCGACATGGACCATCTCATCCAAGCTCGGTGTGATTAATCCGGACAGACCGACCAGGTCGACCTCGTGCTGTTCAGCGGCATCGAGGATCTGATCACAGGGCACCATGACCCCGAGGTCGATCACCTTGTAGCCGTTGCACTCGAGGACCACCCCGACGATGTTCTTGCCGATGTCGTGCACGTCGCCTTTGACGGTCGCGAGGAGCACGACCGCTTTGGCTTCTGTCTGCGCGCCTGCTTTGAGGTGGGGGTCAAGCCAGGCCACAGCGCGCTTCATCACGCGTGCGGACTTGACCACCTGAGGTAAGAACATCTTCCCCTCGCCGAAGAGGTCGCCGACGCGGTTCATCCCGTCCATCAAGGGACCCTCGATGACCTCGATCGCCGAGCCGAGATCGGCAAAGGCTTCGGCCGTGTCTTCCTCGATGAAGGCGTCGACCCCGTGAATCAACGAGTGCGTAATGCGATCACGGCACGACTGCTCTCGCCAGCTCAGGTCAGCGGCACGCGCCGCTCGCCCTTGCGCTTTGTGCGCGAGCTCGAGCAGGCGGTCCGTCGCATCGTCGTGGCGATCAAAGAGCAGGTCCTCAATGCGCGAGACCAGCTCATCGTCGAGCTCGTCGTACACCGGCAGCGCGCCGGCGTTGACGATCCCCATATCGAGCCCCGCCTTGACGGCGTGGTACAAAAAGACGGCGTGCATCGCCTCGCGCAGCGCATTCTGACCGCGAAAGGAGAAGCTCAGGTTGCTCAAGCCGCCGCTCGTCTTGGCGTGAGGGAGGTGCTTTTTGATCCAGCGGACCGCCTCGATGAAGTCGATGGCGTAGCGTCGGTGCTCATCCAGGCCTGTACCCACGGCGAAGATGTTGGCGTCAAAGATGATGTCTTGGGGCGCAACGCCGGCCTCTTGCGTCAGCAGCTTGTAGGCGCGCTCGCAGATGGTGATGCGTCGCTCGTAGGTGTCCGCCTGCCCCTCTTCATCAAAAGCCATCACCACCATGGCGGCGCCGAGCGCTTTGGCTTCATGTGCCGCGGCCAAGAAGGCTTCCTCGCCCTCTTTTAGCGAGATCGAGTTGACGATCGCTTTGCCTTGAACGCAGCGCAAGCCGGCCGAGAGGATCTCGGGCCGTGAGCTGTCGATCATAAAGGGCAGCTTGGCGATGTCGGGTTCGCTGGCGAGGAGGTTGAGAAACCGGGTCATCGCTGCGACGCCGTCGATGAGGGCGTCGTCAAAGTTGATGTCGATGACCTGAGCGCCGCCTTCGACCTGTTGCCGAGCGACCTCGAGCGCGGTCTCGTAGTCGTCGTTTTCGATCAGTTTTCGAAACCGCGCCGAGCCGGTCATGTTGGTGCGTTCACCGACGTTGATAAAGAGCCGCTCGCCCGTTAACTTCAAGGGCTCTAAGCCGGCGTAATCGGAGTCATTCGAGGGGGCTTGCGCCGCACGCGGTGCGTGACCTTCGACCGCTTCGCAGATGCGCTTGAGGTGCTCGGGGGTGGTGCCGCAGCAGCCACCGACGATGTTGAGGAGACCGTCTTGCGCCCAGCTGCCGATCTGGCTGGCCATCTCCTCAGGCGACTCGTCGTACTCGCCGAGCGCGTTGGGGAGCCCTGCGTTCGGGTGCGCCGAGACACCAAAGGGCGCCCAGCGAGACAGCTCGGAGACGTAGGGGCGCAGCTGATCCGCTCCGAGCGCACAGTTGAAGCCCACACTGACTGGGTCCGCGTGCGCGACCGAGCGGGCGAAGGCCTCGCTGGTCTGTCCTGACAGCGTGCGCCCGGAGGCGTCGGTGATGGTCCCAGAGATCATGACCGGCCAGCGCTCGTTACGCCGATGAAAGACCTGTTCGATGGCGTAGATCGCCGCCTTGGCGTTCAGCGTATCAAAGATCGTCTCGATCATGAGGACATCAGCGCCGCCATCGAGCAGCCCTTCGGTCGCCACCTTATAGCCGTCTGCGAGCTCATCGAAGGTGACGTTGCGCGCGCCCGGGTCCTCGACGTTCGGGCTCAACGACGCCGTGCGGTTGGTCGGGCCGAGGACGCCGATCACCCAGCGCTTCTTCTCAGGCGTGCTGAACGCCGCGCAGGCTCTTGCGGCGATTTCAGCGCCCGCCTTGTTGAGCTCGTAGACGACCTCTTCGAGTCCGTAGTCCGCCTGGCTGATGGCGTTGGAGTTGAAGGTGTTGGTCTCGACCATGTCGACGCCGGCTTCGAGGTAGGCTCGATGGTTCGACTCGATCACTTCGGGCTGCGTCAGGCTGAGCAGGTCGTTGTTGCCCATCAAGGGGTGGTCGTGGTCACGGAAACGGTCGCTGCGGAAGTCGGCCTCTTTCAGCCGATGGCCTTGGATCATCGTCCCCATGGCGCCATCGAGCACGAGGATGCGCTCGCGCAGCTGCGCCTTGAACTGTTCGACTCTTTGGCTGTTCATCGTAGCGGTCGGTCCTAAGTGAAGGCGCTAGAAGCGGTATTGAGCGACGAGCTTGATGCTGTGTTTGCGCTCGTTGTCTTTACCCGCCTCGTTGGCTGCGAGGTAATGATCAGAGTAGATCAAGCTGAGCAGACCAATATTCCCACGGAAGTAGTAATGAAGCGCCGCGCGCCACTGCGTCTCGTCACGGATCTTCTTCAGATCCGTCTGGAGCTGCTCGGGTGGGTTGGTGAAGTCCGAGGCTAGGAATTGACCGAAGTCAGCCGCCACCATGAGCTTCTTTTTGATGACGAGCGCGCCGAGGGTGACGTTGTAAGCGTTCTGGATGGAGCCGAAGTTGAGCTCGCGTTTGTAGTAGTCCTCGAATGAGAACACAAAGCGGCCATGGCGTGCGGTGAGCCCTGCGTTGATCGCAGGGTAGCGCTCCTGCGCCCGTTGGTCGTATTTGGCGCCGAGCCGGACCGCCACGGCGGTGGGCGTCGGCGAGAGCAAGAACGGGGAGTCCCAGCGGCTGGTAAAGCCGATCAGATTGGCGCCGATTTGGCCGCCCACCGAGTAGGTGTAGTTGGTGTTCTCATAGGTGAAGTAGCGGCCGCCGATGTTGCCGGAGAAGCGACCCGAGCCCCCCGCCGCAAACAGGCGATAGTTGAAGCGGCCTGCTGGGAGAAAGGGGACCGGCCCGCCCAGCTCTGCGGCCGCGCCGTTGCCTTGTTCAAAGGCCGAGTAGAGATAATACGCTGGGTCGCCGAGCAGCTGCTTGGCGGTCGAGACCACGAGCGCGTTGGAGAGCCCGCCGCCGCCGGAGTTCAAGTTAAGGTAGTGACCACCGCCCAAGGGAACCTGAAAGAGCGCAAAGGTCAGCCGCGGCGTCTTCTCGGCGCGCATCGAGACCAGGTAGAAGCTGTTTTGGATGAGCGGGATGGGACCAAAGCTTCGCAGCTGCAGCTTGGTGAAGCGGGTGTCGACCTGGCTCTCCTCAAAGTCGTAGCTTTGCGCCAAGTTCCCCACGATCGAGAAGCGCATACTCGGCGCCCCCTGACAGATGGTCACGGTAGGGTCAAAGCGGCAGCCGTAGTCCGCACAGTCCACGGCGCCGTCGCCGTCATTATCGATCCCATCTGAGCAGAGCAGGTCGTTGCGCTCACCGTCGTTGTCGTTGGCGCGTAGATCGGCCTCGCTCGGTGCGCTGCTGGGCTGCTGCTGCGCGGGCGCTTGAGTCGTCGCCGGGGCGGGTGTAGCGACCCGGACGGGGACCCCCGCTTTGCGCTCGAAGCTGCCTTGGCAGGCGCTGATCCCTGCGCCAAAGCAGGCGACGTCGTCGCAGTCCATTTGCCCGTTGCCGTCGTTGTCGACCCAGTCTGAACAGAGCGCGTCGGAGTTCTCGGCGACGCCGCTAGGCTGGCAGTTTGGCGCCTGCGCACAGTCTTTGTCGGCGCAGTCCATCATCGAGTCGGCGTCGTTGTCTTGACCGTCGTCGCAGACGGTCTCCGCCGCCCACGCTGGGCTCGCGATGAGGGCGAACAGCAGCATCCAAAGTTTCATCAGCGTTCCTCGCAGATTTTCGGTCCGTCACAGACCGTCACGAGCGGGTTCCAGCTGCAGTCCCAGTCGGCGCAGTCGGTGTACCCATCTCCATCATTGTCTAATCCATCTTCGCAAAAGCCGTTCGCCTTAGCCGCTTCTTGGGCGCCTGCCACGATCCCACCAAACTCAGGGCGGTAGACCGACTCTTGGCAGGCTTGTCGTACGAACGCATCCTCGGCGTTGCGGCAGTTGTAGTCGGCGCAGTCGACGTAGCCGTTGCCGTCGTTGTCAATCCCATCCGAGCAAGAGGCTCTGGCCGCTTCGGGGTCGACTCCGCCACCCTCTGGTGTCCCACACAGCGCCAGCACGTCCGGGTTGTCCGACTGCGAACAGCTGAAGTCATTGCAGTCGATGAACCCATTGCCGTCGTTGTCTTCGCCATCCGAGCAGCGCTCGACCGTGTCTTCGGCGCTGGCAGCGCAGAGCGCCAAAATGGCGGGGTCGTCGCTGCGTGAGCAGCTAAAATCGTTGCAGTCGACGTAGCCGTTGTCGTCATTGTCAACGCCGTCGCCGCAGCGCTCGAGGGTGTTCTCCATGCGCTCAGCGCAGTAGTCCAAGATCGCTTGGTCCTGGCTCCGAGTGCAGCCAAAGTCATTGCAGTCAACAAAGCCGTTGTCGTCGTTGTCGGCGCCGTCGGTGCAGCGCGCCAGGGTGTTCTCAGGGCCACGGTCTGGCGTGCAGGCTTGGACCACGGCGGGGTCCTGGCTGAGCGCACAGCTGCGGTCGTCGCAGTCGGTGTAGCCGTTGCCGTCGTTGTCGCAGCCGTCCGTGCAGCGCGCCAAGGTGTCCTCGGCGCCCTCTTCGAGCCCCTCGCAGGAGTCCGAGCAGGTCGGCTCTCGGCTGCACGATGAGTCCGCGCAGTCGATGTCGCCGTCGCCGTCGTTGTCGCGCCCGTCGCTGCAGGTCGTACGATCCCCTTCGAAGCACACCGTCACAAAGATCCCCTGGCGGCAGGAGAAGTCTTCGCAGTCGGCAAAACCGTTCTGGTCGTTGTCGATCCCGTCCGAGCAGGTTTCATCCGAGAATTCGAGCACGCAGCAGTTCTCGAGCTGCTCTCGGCACGCTGGGTCCCCGCAGTCGAATTGCCCGTTCTCATCGTTGTCGATCTGATCTCGGCAGAGCAAGCCGCGCTCCGGCCTGCCGTCCGGGATGACCGGCACCTGCTCGCCGCAGTGGGTGGAGCCAACCAAGCAATCAGGGTCTTCGCAGTCGGTCAGCTGGTCTTGGTCGTTGTCGACGCCATCCGAGCAGGCGGCGTCATCAAACTCATACCCGAGCACAGGGCGCGAGGGTAGCTCATACTGGCAGCTCAAACACCCGATCAACGTCGCTGCGATCAGCGCGTGTGAGGTCTTCATCGCGCCAGCTTCAAGCAGCTCGCCTTGCCGCCGCCGAACCGCCGTCGGTAATCGGTGTAGATCATGCAGCCACCCTGAGCCGATTTTGTGGCGACGAGCAAGCCGGTGTCCACCAGTTGGGTCAACGATTGGCGCATCAGGTCACGCTCCGCTTTGGGGATATGCGCCGAGACCGTCTCGATCATCAGCCAGATCTCGAGCACTTCGACCTGCTTGCGCGCCGGTAAGGTGCGCCAGGTCGTGAGCTCGTCGACCGAGTCGAGCCGTTGCTTCGCCTCTCGCAGGACCTGGCTGTCGAGCTCGACTTCTTGGACGCAGACCTTATCGCATTCCCCATAGGTCTCGCCATGAATCCAGCGCTCAGAGTGCCCATCGTGGGTGGAGACCAGGCGGTTGTAAGCCCAGTTTTGGTTCGGTTTTTCATCCACCGAGTGGAGTGAGGTGAGGACGTATTTGGGGACGCCGCCTGCCCACATGCCGCGCCGGTTTTTCATCGCGTCTCGCTGGACCTCAAGGTACGCCTCGGGCGACGGCTCGGCGGTGACGGTCATGGCGTGCGCCATGCCCGCCCGGATCATGTGGATGGCGAGCTCGGGGCATTTGAAGAGCCCTCGCCCGTAGCCGTCGACGCGTTGATCCCAGGAGCAGCGCCAGATCCCGCGGCGCGCATGGAGAGTCGCCGCCTTGGCGTTGACGTAGAGCTCACGAAAGCTCCAGTCGCCCCATTGGTGCACCGGACCGAACGACTCCAAGGTGTTAAAGCCCTCGAGGCGCGCCTTGGTGCCGCTGAGCTGACCGGACAGGACTCGGAACGTGTCGCCGTCGTTGAAGTAAACGGGCGACATCAACCCGTTGACCACGACTTTCGTGCGCGGTTCGCTTGCAAGCGCCTGATACGCTATAGAGTGGACGCTGAGCACAAGGATGAGACGCAACACGGCTAGACTCCCGATTTCCCACGAAACGGTGGCGGCTGTTTAGGAGCGAAGTGACGCCGGTGCAAGGCCCGCTTGGTCAGCGTTTTGACGGGGGTACTTTACAGCTTGAGCGCATCGGTGCAGGCGCTTTCTAGGAGCACAAGGGGATCGATCATGCGTTGTGTCGGGATCATCACATTGCTGCTTGGATGCGGCCCGCTGCCTGAGCCGGATCCCGCCACGGATGCGGGGGCGCGTGTGGTGCTTTCAGAGCCGGTGACGGTGGAGCAAGTGATCGACGGCGACACCCTGCAAGTGCGTCGCCAAGGGCAGATTTTTCGGGTCCGCCTCAAGGGGATCAACACGCCGGAGATGAATTTCGACTTGGCGCAAGCGCCCGAGCCCTTCGCCCAAGAGGCGGTCGACTACGCGGTCCGGCGCGCCGGGCTGCAGGTCGGGCTGGAGTGGGACTCGCTGTGCACCGACCCGTTCGGTACGTGCACGCAAGGCGTCGATGGGCAAGCGTGCTATGATCGCTACTGCCGAATGCTCGGTTACATCCGGCTCACCGATGGCGGCGATCTCGGTGAAGAGCTCCTCGAGGAGGGCTTGGCGCGGGTCTATCGCTTTAACAATGAGCTCTTCGACCGGCTCGGTGACTATTTGAACGCTGAAGATACAGCGCGCCAAAACCGGCGTGGCTTGTGGGAGTGAGATGAGCAGTTATCAACCGATGATTCGATTAGGGGCTGACGACACCCCGTACCGCCGCCTCGACGGTGACTTCGTTGAGGAGGACTCCTTTGATGGGCAGACCATCCTCAAGGTCGACCCGGCGGCGCTGACGCTGCTCGCTCAAGAGGCGATGAAGGACGTCTCGCATCTGCTTCGGCCGGCGCACCTTCGCAGCCTCGCCGATATCCTCAAGGACCCCGAGGCGAGCGACAACGACCGCTTCGTGGCGCGTGAGCTGCTCAAGAACGCAACCATCGCGGCGCGCGGCGTCCTGCCGAGCTGTCAAGACACCGGGACCGCCATCGTGATGGGTAAAAAGGGCGATCGCGTGTGGACAGGCGGCGGCGACGAGGCGGCCCTTTCGGCGGGGGTTGAGCGCACTTACGCCGAGCACAACCTGCGCTATTCTCAGCTCGCGCCCTTGTCGATGTTTCGTGAGAAAAATACGGGCACCAACCTGCCGGCGCAGATCGACCTCGCCGCCACGGAGGGCGACGAGTACCGCTTTTTGTTCATGGCGAAAGGGGGCGGCTCGGCGAACAAAACCTACCTCTACCAAAAGACGAAGAGCCTGCTCAACGAGGCCGACCTGACCGCGTTTATCGAGGAGAAGATCAAAGGGCTCGGGACGGCGGCTTGCCCGCCCTACTACCTCAGCCTCGTCATCGGTGGCACCAGCGCCGAACAGAACCTCAAGATGGTCAAGCTGGCGTCGACGCGTTACCTCGATGAGCTGCCGACGAGCGGCGACGAGAGCGGGCGCGCCTTTCGTGATCTCGAGTGGGAGGCGCGCGTCCTCGAGTTGGCGCAAAAGACAGGGATCGGCGCTCAGTTCGGCGGCAAGTATTTTGCGCATCAAGCGCGCGTCATCCGTCTGCCTCGACACGGGGCGTCGTGCCCGGTTGGCCTGGGCGTGAGCTGCTCGGCAGATCGTCAGATCAAAGCCAAGATCAACCGCCACGGGGTGTTTCTCGAAGAGCTTGAGCGGCACCCTGAGCGGCTCTGGGCTGAGGGCGAGGTCTCCGAGTCGATGGTCCCGATCGACCTCGACCAGGGGCTCAGCGCCGTGCGCGCCGCCCTCACGCAGCACCCAGTAGGGACGGGGCTGTTGCTCAGCGGTCAGATCACGGTGGCGCGCGACATCGCTCATGCGCGCATCCGTGAGCGCCTCCAAGCCGGCGAGCCCATGCCGGATTACTTCGCGGATTCCGTGATCTACTACGCCGGTCCGGCTAAGACCCCTGAGGGGCTGCCCTCGGGCAGTTTTGGTCCGACGACGGCGCAGCGGATGGATCCTTATGTCCCGCTGTTTCAGCCTCTGGGCGGCTCGCTGGTGACCTTGGCGAAAGGCAACCGCAGCGAGCAGGTGACGCAGAGCTGCCAAGAGCACGGCGGGTTCTATCTGGGCTCGATCGGTGGACCGGCCGCGCGCCTTGGCGCGGACTGCATTACGAAGATCGAGGTGATCGACATGCCCGAGCTCGGTATGGAGGCCGTCCACCGGATCACGGTCAAGGACTTCCCGGCCTTTATCATCGTTGACGACAAGGGGAACGACTTCTTCGCGCCGCTGCTCGGGGGCTGAGCGGGCGCGCCTTGATCGCTGGATCGCCTTGATGTCAATTGCTTGAGTTCGAAGGTGAGGTTGTCGATGCGTCAGGTTGGTTTTTTGTGGGTTGTTGCTGGCGTGATGAGCTGCGCAGAGCCCAGCGCAGCGCTGCTTTGTGGCAACGGCGTCGTCGACTCAGGCGAGGCGTGCGATGACGGCAACTTGGTCGCAGATGACGGCTGCAGCAACGCCTGTCAGCTGCCCGCCTGCGGTGACGGTGTGGTCCAAGCAGGCGAGGCTTGCGACGACGGCAACGCCGTCGAGACCGACGCGTGCCTGAGCACGTGCGCCCTGGCCTCCTGCGGGGACGGCTCGTTGCAGCTCAGCGAAGCCTGCGATGACGGCAACCGGGTCGACACCGACGCTTGCACCAACGCCTGTGCGCCGGCTCGCTGCGGTGACGGTGTGGTGCAAGAGGGCGTCGAAGCCTGCGACGACGGCAACGACAGCAACGCAGACGCTTGCGTCGGTGGTTGTCTAATCGCGTCTTGCGGTGACGGTTATGTTCAGGACGGCGTTGAAGCCTGTGATGACGGCAACGGCGCCGACGGCGACGCCTGCACCAACGCTTGTGCGCTCGCTCGTTGCGGCGATGGTGTCGTTCAAGAAGGCGCGGAGGCTTGTGATGACGGCAACACGTCACAGCTCGATGGTTGCTTGATCGATTGTACCCTCGCGGCGTGCGGCGACGGGTTTGTCCAGGACGGAGAAGAGGCGTGCGATGACGGCAACACGCTGCCTGGAGATGGTTGCGGGGCCAGCTGCCAGGTCGAGGCGGCCCCTGGTCGCGTCGATGCGGGGTTACACCATGCCTGCCGATTGGACGCTGAGGGGCGTTTAGCCTGTTGGGGTTCGGGCGGTTACGGCCAGCTCGGTGTGGGGCCGATGGCGCGCGCAGCGGCGCCGCAAGAGGTCGAGCGCTTGGGGGCGGTGACGCAGTTTTGCGCCGGGATGACCCACACCTGCGCGCTCGAGTCCGATGGCGAGGTGTTTTGCTTTGGACGGAACCACGTCGGACAACTTGGGATGGGTCGAAACGACGAGCAGCCTCAGCCGCAACAGGTCCTGCTGCCGGAGGGCGCGCAGGGGCTGTTTTGTGGCGCACAGCACACCTGCGCGACCATGGCGAATGGGAACGCCTTGTGCTGGGGGCACAACAACTTTGGTCAGCTCGGCGACCCCGCCTCGGGCAACGCCTACATGGTCTGGCCGGTGCCGGTGCACGGGATCGATCAGGTCGACGAGCTGGCGCTGGGCGGCGAACACAGCTGCGTGCTCCAGCAAGACCGAACGGTCCGCTGCTGGGGGCGGGGCAACGAGGGGCAGCTGGGTGATAACCGAGGTCGGAGCGCCCGCGCCGCCGTGGACGTGGTCGGTCTGAACGGGGTCGTCAGCCTCACGGCGGGGGCGCAGCACACCTGCGCCGTGACCGAAGAGGGCGCCGTCTGGTGCTGGGGCGCTGGCCTGCACGGTAAGCTCGGGCATGGCACCACGGGGAACCGCAGGAGCCCTGTTCGGGTCGCTGGATTACCGGAGATGGAGGAGGTCTCCGCCGGGAATCATCACACCTGCGCACGGAGCCGAGAGGGCGCTGTCTACTGCTGGGGGCTCAATCATTTTGCGCAGCTCGGTGACGGGTCGCGCGCAAGCCGCTTAGTCCCGGTCTTGAGTCACGGTATCGCCGGGGTCGCTGCGCTCGATGTCGCCTATGACCACAGCTGCGTTGAGACGGAGAGCGGGTCGAGGTTGTGTTGGGGGCTTGACGTCTATGGTGAGGCGGCGGGCGATGGGCGTGCTGGCATCGGGCAGACCGCCGAACCGGTCGCGGGTGTGCGCGACGCAGTCCAGGTGGTGGCGTCGTTGATTCACACCTGCAGCTTAGACGCGCAGGGCGCGGTCAGCTGCTGGGGGAGGAACTACTACGGGACGCTCGGCGCCCTGAGTCTGGGCGTGGGTGAGCCCCGCTCTGTGGTGGGCTTGGAGCGCCGCGTCACGCGCTTGGCGGCGGGTGGGTATCACACCTGCGCCAAAGATGAGGCAGGCGGCGTGTCCTGTTGGGGGCTGAACAACAACAGTCAATTCGGTGACGGGACCCTTACGAGCCGCGACCGAGCCGTGAGCGTCCCGGCCTTGACCCCGCTGCGTGCCATGGGTTTTGGTCGTGATTACAGCTGCGCACTGACCGACTCGGCCACCGCTGTTTGCTGGGGTTACAACGTCTGGGGACAGCTCGGCGATGGCACGAACACGCGGCGTCAGACGCCGACGCCAGTGCGCGCACTCACAGATGTGGTCGCAATTGACGGTGGGCAGCGCTCGAGCTGTGCGTTGCACGACGACGGGAGCGTCAGCTGTTGGGGGAACAACAGCCTCGGTGAGCTAGGCGACGGTCAGGTTCGCTCGCGCTGGCAGGCGGGTCCCGTCGCAGATCTGTCGGGCATGGTCGCGATCGGCTCAGGCCGTTATCACCACTGCGCGCTCGGCGATGATGGCCGGGTCTTTTGTTGGGGGCATAACGGCTACGGACAGCTCGGCGATGGCACCAACTCGTCACGCCGTCGACCCGTCCCCGTGGAGTCGGTCGAGTCGGCGACCTCGATCGCCGTGGGTGAGTTCAACAGCTGCGCTGTCCTTGAGGGCGGCGAGGTGAGGTGTTGGGGGCGCAATGATCTGGGGAACTGCGGCGACGGAGGCGCCAACAACCGCTTGAGCCCTGTTTCTGTCTCAGCGCTCGATGAGGTCGTCGAGGTCACGGTTGGCGCGACCCACAGCTGCGCTCGGCGCAGCGACGGCAGCGTCTGGTGCTGGGGCAGCGACCTCTACAACACGATGGGGCGGCAGCGCGCCTCGGCCCTCAGGACGTTTAGCGCGCTGTCGGTGGATCGTCCTTGAGGCGGCGATAGAGGGTGCGCACCCCGATCCCGAGGTGTTTGGCGGTCGCTTGTCGGTTGCCGTCAAAGCGCTCGAGGGTCCAGTCGATGACGCGCGCTTCGATCGCTTCGAGTGTCCAGTTCGGGTCGATGATCAGCCCAGCCTGAGCCGGGCTCGTTTGGGCATCGAGCGATTCGGGGAGCGTCTCGAGGTCGGCGCCTGGGTACAGCGCTGCGAGGCGGTCGCAGGTGTGCGCCAGCTCGCGCACGTTACCGGGCCAGTCGTAGTTTTGCAGCGCCTCCAGCGCCTTGGAGCCCAGCTTAGGTGCTCTGAGCCCATGCCGAGCCAGAAAGTGCGCCGCAAGAATCGGGACGTCGTCGCGCCGCTGCGCCAGGCTGGGTACGTCGACGCGTGCGCCTGCTAGTCGGTAATACAGGTCGTCACGCAACACCGAGCTGAGCTGCTCTTGGTTGGTTGCGGCGACGAGTCGGACGTCGACTTGGGTCGGTTTGTCGGCGCCGAGTGGGGTGACCTCGCCGCGCTCAAGCACCCGCAGCAGTTTGGCTTGCAGCGCCATCGGCATCTCGCCGATCTCATCCAAGAACAAGGTACCGCCATGCGCCTCGAGGAAGCGACCCTTTCGGCGCGCGTCGGCGCCGGTGAAGGCGCCGCGCAGGTGACCGAAGAGCTCCGACTCGAGAAGGTTGGCGGGGAGCGCTGCGCAGTTGACTGCGACGAAGGGTTCGTCCCGCCGCGCGCTGCCGAGGTGAAGGGCGCGCGCAGCGAGCTCTTTGCCCGACCCCGATGCGCCTGTGATCAGCACCGGGAGCTCTGCTTGAGCCAGCCGCGCGAGCTGCTCTCGAAGGTCTCCGATCGCTTTCGAGGCGCCGATGATCTCCTGGCTCTCATAGGTCGCTAGCCGATCCTCAAGGCGCGCCACGCGGCTTCTCAGGCGGACGCGTTCGGCCGCACGGCGCGCGGTCTCGACCAAGAGCTGTGGGTCGAGCGGCTTGGTCAGGAAGTGAAAGGCGCCTTGCGCCATGGCTTGGGCGGCGACGTCCGCCGTCGCGAAGGCCGTGATCAGGACGACCTCGACGTCATCACCTTGGTTTGATTTGAGCTGGCGCATCAGCTCCAGGCCATCGATGCCCGGCATCATCAGGTCGGTCAGGACGACGGAGACCGCTGGCCGCACGCGCAAGAAGTCTTCTGCGCTGGCGAAGGCGATGACCTCCATCCCGGCACGGCTAAGCATCGCCGAAGCGACCTTGCGTCCGCCCGGGTCATCTTCCACTAATGCGATACGATCGCTCATCAAATCCTCGCCATGCGCTGCGATGCGGTGCACTCTGGCCATGGGAGTCTCAGCTTGTCCAATCTTCTCTTGAGTTCAGCGGTCGTCTTGCTCGATGACCCGCGCGGCGGCGTGTTGATCTCAAATGGAACCCAGACCGAGCCGCTGACCGAGCAAACGCTTGCGGTCCACGGAGATTCCGTTCCGGTCTGCGTCGTCGTCGATCGTCGCCCCTTACGTCAGGCGCAGCGGCTCGGGCTGAAGCCCGCCCGTTGTGTCGCGCTCAAAGACTACAAGCGCCTGATCGAGCAGGCGGGTTATCAGGGGTTTGAGCTGCCTGAGCCGGCCCAGCCGCAAGCCATCTTAGAGCTCGCTGCGCAGGTAGGTCAGCGCCTGAAAGACGCGGGGTTGGCGCGCGTTGCGCGGCTCGAGAGCACCTTTTTGCCGGTGTGCGAACGGCTTCAAGCCGCAGGTTTGCCCGTTGATCTGTGGGCTTGGGACGAGGTCTTGTCGGCGGCGCATGAGCGGGCGCAGGCGGCGCGGCGTCAGCTCACCGACCGGGTAGGCACTGACTTTGGCGGCAACCCAAACATCGAGCCCGGCGAGCGCAACAAGCTCTTAGCTTGGTTCCGCAGTGAGGGGTTCCATCTCAAGGACCTGAGCAAGAGCACCCTGAGCGGTGTCCAGCATCCGGCTGCTCAGGCGCTGCTCGCATGGCGTGAGGCGAGCAAGCTGACGAGCACCTATGAGCGCTACACCGAGCGTCAGGTGCGCGGCCGAATTTTTGGTCACTTCGAGCCGCTCGGCGCGCACACCGGCCGGATGAGCTGCGGGGATCCTAACCTGCAAAACATCCCTGCCGTCCTGAGACCTTGTGTGCGCGCACCGGAAGGGCGGGTGCTGATCAGCGCGGACTACTCCGGGTGCGAGCTGCGCATCGTCGCGTCGTTGTCCGGCGACCAGGTGTTTCGAGAGACGCTGTTGTCCGGCGATTTCCACAGCGCCGTCGCCACCCGTTTGTTCGGTCAGCCGGTGAGCAAGACCGAGCAGCCGCACCTGCGCCACGCCGCCAAGGCGATCAATTTTGGGCTGATCTATGGGATGGGCGCTCGGCGCTTGGCTGAGAGCCTTGAGCTCCCGGTCAGCGAGGCGCGCGCGCTGCTTGATAAGTATTTTGAGAGCTTTCCTCGGTTGGCTCAGTGGCGGGAGGAGGCGCAGCGTCGCGCCCGTCAGACGCGGCGGCTGGCGACCATCAGCGGTCGCCAGCTCCAATTGGACGAGGGCAAAGTGTCCTCAACGCTTGCGCTCAACTATCCGGTGCAGGGGGCCGGCGCGGACCTGATCAAGTGGGCGGCGATCCGGTTTGTGCGTGCGGCTGCCGACCTTGCGGGTCGCCCGGCGCTCGTGAACATGGTCCACGATGAACTGCTGGTTGAGGTCGACTCAGCCCACGCTGAGGCTGCGCGCTCAGCGCTTGTTCAGGCGATGCTCGGCGCCGGCGTCGATCTTTTTCCTGAGGTCCCGATGGCGGTCGACGCAAGGGTCAGCGCCGTCTGGGAGCATTAGCCGAAGACTCTCATGACGTCGTTGACGACCGCCGTGAGCATCAGCGCAAGCACCAAGAACAACCCAATATAGTTCGCCTTCTCGCGCAGCGCGACTGTCAAAGGCCGGCGCCGCAGGATCTCGATACCGCTCAGCAGGATCAAGCCGCCGTCGAGCACCGGGACCGGGAGCAGGTTCATGATCCCGAGGTTCAGACTCAAGAGGCTAAACCAATGCCAGAAGGTGTCCTTGGTCTTTGAGACCTCCGCAGCGATGTCATAGAGCATGACGGGGCCGCCGATCTGCTTGACCGAGACGCGCCCGACGAGGATACGCCGCAAGCCTTCGACCATGGTCCCAATGATCTGAGCGCAGCGCTGGGTGGCGAGCACCGTTGCGCCGACCAATCCGAGCTCGATGGTCTCAACCTTCGGCGCCGCATGCCAGTAGGTGCGCAGGATCCCGTGGTCCATGACCTTGCGGCTCGAGCGTAAGGGGCCGTCCACCTCCGCTTCGCGCAGGCTCAAGGTCATCGTCAGCAGCTCCACAACGCCGTCACCGCTCATCCGCTCGACGCGCACGTCGCCACGCTGTTCCGGTGCGGACAAGAGGTGTTGCTCGAGCTCGCCCCAGGTGGCGATCGAGACACCGTCCACGGCGCGGATACGGTCACCTGCTGCCAGCCCAGCCTCCTGCGCTGGGCTGTTGTCTTTGACGCCCTCAACCAGCAACTCGACTGGTTCAAAGGGGAAGCCGGTCACCCCTTGAGGCCGGGTCCACGAGATCCGCTGCTCCTGCGCCTTAGCCTGCACGAAGCGTTTGCCGGGCTGACGCTGAGGGTCACGCTCGATGGTCAGCTCCGCTGCGTCGGCGTCGGTGAGCGCCAGCTTGAGCTCGTGAAGCGTGCGGATGGGCTTGCCGTCCACTTGGGTGACCCGGTCGAAGGCCTGGAGCTGGTCGTCGCCTGGACGGGGCGCAATGAACGGCGCTTGGGCAGCGCTGCTGATCCCGAGCATGCCGCGCTGCGTGAGCCCACCCAAGGGGTCCTCGACGGTTTTCGTGTCTGGCGTCACGGTCAAGGTGACGGGCTGTCCGTTGCGCTCGACGACCATGCTCAGCGACCGCCCTGCGGCAGGCCCGATTAACCCGGCCAGGTCGCTCCACCCCGTGATCTTTTGATCGTCGATGCGCAGGATCCGATCGCCCGTTTGGATGCCGGCGTTGGCAGCGGCAGAGCCGGCGTTGATCCCACCGATGATGGGCGCAATGACGTTGTGTCCGCTCATCAAAAACCAGGTGAAGACGAGGACGGGTAAGGCGAGGTTAACCGCCGGACCGGCGAAGGCGATGAAGGCGCGCTGCCACGGCGACTTCGCCCAGAGTTCGTCGGGTTCGGGGGTGCGGTCGTCGTGGTGATTCTCGCCGGCCATCTTGACGTAGCCGCCGAAGGGGACCGCCGATAACCGCCACTCGGTCCCCCAGCGCTGCGTTTTCCATAGGACGCGCCCAAAGCCGACCGAGAAGGCCTCGACGCGCACGCGGCACAGGCGCGCCGCCACGTAATGCCCGAGCTCATGCAAAAAGATGAGCGGCGTAAACAGCAACAAGAAGAAGAGGATGGCTGCAACCACGGTATACCCTTACGTCGTGTATTCAGCGTTTAAGGTCACGTAATTATGCCCTAAGTCGCAGGTCCAGAGGCGATGGGTGCTCTCCCCGGCGCCTACGTCCAAATCAAAGCCAAAGCGCGCCGAGCGCATGAGCTTAACCGCCAGCGCATGATCGAAATCGAGCGGTACGCCGTGCGCGAACAAGGGCACAGCGTGCTCACCGGCGCGCAAGGTCAGGTGGAGCCGCTCGGGCTCAAGGCTCGCAGCGCTGCGCCCGGCGGCGGCGATGATCCGCCCCCAGTTGGGGTCAGCGCCAAAGAAGGCCGTCTTGCACAAGGGGGACAGCGCGATCGTTTGCGCAATGGAGCGAGCCTCGGCGTTAGAGCGGGCCCCACGCACCCGAAGCTCCACGATGCAACGGGCGCCCTCACCATCTTCGACCAGCTGAACAGCCGCCTCCTGACAGGCAGCCAAAAGCGCCACCTCAAAGCGGGCGAGGTCCTGCCCAGCGAGCGGCTCGCCGCGTCCGCCGGCCATGATGACGGCGGTGTCGTTGGTCGAGGTGTCGCCGTCGACCATAACGGCGTTAAAGCTTTGATCGATCACGCGGCCCCACAGCGCAGCGAGCGCGCCGCTGTCGATGGGCGCGTCGGTGACCGCGTAGGCCAGCATCGTCGCCATATTCGGCGCAATCATGCCCGCGCCTTTGGCGAACACCGAGACCGTGTACCCTTGGACGCGCCGGCTCGCGCCCTTTGGGAAACGGTCCGTCGTGCAGATCGCGTCGCCAAACTCGTCGGCCGAGGCTTGACTGGCGGCGGCTGCGCGCACCGCCTCGTCGAGCTGATCGGTGATCTTCTCGACCGGTAACGGGACGCCGATCACGCCTGTGCTGGCCACTTGGATGTGTTCTTCAGCACACCCGAGGGCGCTTGCGAGCTGTGCCACCGTCCGTTGCGTCGCCTCGACGCCCGCTGCGCCGGTGCAGGCGTTGGCGTTTCCAGAGTTCACGATGACCGCTTGGGCGCGCCCGCCCTGGATCGCCGCACGGCTCGCAGCGACCGGCGCCGCAAAAATTTGGTTCTGGGTGAACACCGCAGCTGCGGGCACCGGGCGGTCCGCCAGGATCAGCCCAAGGTCCATCCCACCGCTGGGTTTGATCCCGCAGCGCCAGCCACCGAAGCGAAATCCTGGTACGTGGAGTGGTCGTTCGCTCATGGGCTTTCGTGTATCCGCTTTTTGACTCGGCGTGCACACAAACTCGCGAATCGGTCGGGGTGGTTGCGGAAGCGGCTCATTGCGCCCTATTTCTACACCGCTCCAGGAGGGGAATTTCGGTGCTTCGCGTAAGCCTCGTCCTCATCGTCGGTCTGTTCGCTGCGCCATCGCTCGCAGCGGAGAACCCGTGTACCGAGGGGCTCTGTGGACCCGCTCACGGCTGCTGGCCGGAGGCGAGCTGCGGTCCGCAGCCAATGTTTTTGCGGTCCAATTGGCGCTGGTCGGTGCTGGGCGAGTCCTGCGTGGGTGGGTGCCCGGCGGGGAAGTCGTGTCGCCAAACGGGCCGGTTTGGCACCTGCCAGGGCGACGCCGACTGCTTGGACGGTCGCCGCTGCACGGACGGATACTGCCGGGAGGAGACCTGCGTCGGTCGCCTGATCTACTCGATCGACCCGGCGGGGAGCGCCGACTTTGACGACCCGAGCGTCTCAACGGATGCCATGCGCGCCGCCATCAGGAGCTGGCGGCTGGTGCCGTGCAGCGTCTTTGAGGCTGAAGAGCAGGATCCTGACTTTGCGACCTGGGATCAGGCGGCGGATGGCCGAAACAAGTTTTTCTGGATGGAGACCGGTTTTCCGGGAGGACCGGCGACGCTTGGGGTCACGGTGACCTCGATGAGCGGGGACCGCAGCACGGACTCCGATATCTTGATGAACGGGGTGCATCACCGGTGGTCGACGCCGACGACTGGTGGCGACGCGATCGACGTCTTCTCGGTCATGCTGCATGAGTTCGGTCACCTCACCGGCTTGGGGCATACGCCGTCGGGCAGCGACGCCATTATGGCGCCGGCTTGGTCTGGGCATCCCGAGATCGGGCCGCGTCCGAGCGATGTGGCGGGCATCTGCGAGCTCTACCCTGGCGTGCGCGCCGACGTTGAGCAGGCGAGCTTGCGGCTCGGCGAGGGGTGCGCTGAGAATTGTGAGTGTTCGTCGGGACTGTGTCGTCAAGGGAAGTGCAGCCGCCGATGCGCTATGGACGACCCATGCCCCGGTGGGATGAGCTGCCGGCTCGCCATCGAGGGCGACGGCTACTGTGTGAGCCTGATGGGAGGCGCCGACAACGGCGAGTACCTCCCGATCGGTGCGCAGTGTAACCGCCCGGACAATTTTTTGCCGCAGCCCGAACTCTGCGCAACCGGGTTGTGCGAGCCTGCGAGCATCCGGGGGGTCGAGCGCCACCTCTGTACGCAGCGGTGCTCCGAGGGGGACGTTTGTCCGACTGGCACTTCGTGCCGGGGCGGCTATTGTGTGGTCGAAACGGTTGATTTGACACGCTGCGGCGATCAAGATCCAGAGACGGGGTGCGGGTGCACAAGCGGTTCTTTGCACAGCGCCTGGTGGTGGATCATGGTAGCGGCGATGTGGGGTTTGAGAGGAAGACGACGATGCGGATGATGGCGATCATACTCGGCGCCGGTTTGTGCTGGTCAGCACCAGCCGACGCAACCACCGTAATGAAGCTCGATCGAGCGCAGATGACCGAGCTGAGCGACGCCGTCGTGCACGTGCGCGTCGGCACGATCCGTACGGTGGAGCAGCGCCCGGGCGCGCTGGCGACCCTGATCGAGCTCGAGGTGGTCGAGTCGTTCAAGGGAAAGCATGAGCGAGGCGCAGCCATCACGTTGCTGCAGATGGGCGGGACCCTCGGAGATCTCGTTCAGGTGATCCCTGGCACCAGCCGGTTCCAAAGCGGTGAAGAAGTGGTTCTGTTCTTGTCTGCTTTTCAGGAGCGCTTCGTGCAGGTGGGGATCGGGCTCGGCCGCTTCCTGGTCAAACGCAGCGGCGAGACCGCTGTGGTCGTTGAGGAGCTGACGGACGTCGCCTTTGCGGCGCCGGGTAAAGACGGCGTGATCCGCCCAGGAGACGCGCCAGAGCCGGCTCGGATGCCGCTTCGGCAGCTGGCTGCTGAAGTCCGCCGTTACGCTGGGGTACGCTGATGAACGTCAAGCTGACCATCGCCAGCGTCCTACTGCTCGCCGCCGTCGATGCGCAGGCCTGGCAAGGGCAGGTCGGGAAGTGGAACACCACGCAGACCAACACCATCGGGTTTCGCATCGACACCTCCGGGAGCAGCCGCTCGGGCATCAACGACGGCTCGGACGTGCGCGCGATTCGCTCGGGGCTGCAGAGCTGGACGGACGTGACCTGCTCGCCGATCGCTGGTCAGGACCTGGGCGATGTACGTGGGGCGCCGACCGCCACCAACGACAACACCAACAACATCTGGTTCCAGAGCAACCCACAGGCTTGGCCTTATGGACCGGGGACCCTCGGGATCACGACGACCTCGTTTATCGGTCGGCGCGGCGCCTGCAGTGGCGGCGGTCGACGCCCTTACAATGGCTGCTACATCGTCGATGCGGATATCCAGTTCAACGAGGTTAGCTATCCGAGCAACCGAGGGCGTTGGGGGACCGCTGATCGCGGGCGACACATCGACGTCGAGAGCATCGCCGTGCACGAGATCGGCCACGCCCTTGGGCTGGATCATCCTTGCGAGAACTGCACCGTCGATGCGGTGATGACGCCCAGCTATGTCGGCTACCCGTTTCGGTATCTCAGGCAGGACGACACCGACGGCATCTGCGGTGTGTACCCGGGACAGCGCGGCGGGTTAGGCTGGGGCTGTACGCGCAACAGCGACTGCAACTCAGGGCTCTGCATCACGGATCGCAACAGCCAGTATTGTAGCCAGACCTGCGGCAACTGTCCGACGGGTTACGAGTGCCGGCAAAGCGGTGGTCAGAACGTCTGTCTGCGCGCCGACGCCCTCGCCGACGCAGCGGGCCGAGGTGAGGCCTGTGTCGGCCGCCCGTGTCAGGAGGGCCTCCTGTGCCTTGGTGATGAGAACGATGCGCGCTGCTATCAGACCTGTGAGCGCGGCGACGCGCCCTGTCCACAAGGGACCACCTGCCGAACGTTCGACGGTCAAAATAATCAGCGGTTCTCGCTGTGCATTGACGGCGGCGACACGCAAGAAGGCGAGGCGTGCGACAGCTACTACGCCTGCGCCGAGGGTCTCGAATGTGCGCCGACCGGGCGAGGGTGGACCTGTGCCCGAACCTGCGCACGCGACGGGGACTGCGGTGCGGACCAAGAGTGTGCGCAGGTGACGCGGCCGGGTGTCGACACGATCCGGGTGTGCCTGGACCGACGCTTCGCCCGGCTCGGTGAGTCGTGTGAGGACAAGCCCTGTGAAGAAGGGACCAGCTGCATCTACTACGACGGCACGCGCCGATGCTTCCAGAACTGTCAGACGCGCGCCGACTGCAGCGGCGGCCTCGAGTGTCAGCCGACGCGCGACGGCGGCGGCGTCTGCGCTCCCTACGTGGGCGCAAGCTGCGTCGACGATCTGGACTGCCCGGCTGGCCAGATCTGTGAATCCGATGAGTGCTCGCCGTTCGAGCCGCAAGAGCCCCAAGGGCCGGAAGGACGCTGTGCGGACGATGCGCATTGTCAGAGCGGCGCGTGCGGCTACTTTGATGGGATCGGACGCTGCGGTCGAGGATGCGACCCGCGCCTCGGGCACTATCAATGCCCCGAGGGTCAAGGCTGCGTCGTGGATCAGATGGGCAACGGCATGTGTCGCGAGGACGGCGACACGGGCACCAACCAGGTCGGTGAGTCGTGTGCTCAAGCCAGTGAGTGCGTGCACGGCATCTGCCAGGACGGGCGCTGCACGACATGGTGCGGTGGAGACGGCTGGTGCCCTGCGGATCATCTATGTGATGGCTCGGTGGGCGAGCCCGGCGTGTGTCGATACGAGCCAGGCGCTGGTGGCGGTCAGCAGACCGGGCTGGGTTGCGCCTGCGGTTCGGCGTCGGGCGTCGGGCTTGAGTGGCTCCTTTTCGCTGCGTTGGTACGTCGCCGCCGGGTCAAGCTGAGGTCATGACGCAGCACGTCGTCCTCGGTGCGGGGCTCACGGGCCTCTCGGCGGCAGCGCACGCGACGTCGGAGCTGCGTCTGCTCGAAGCCACTCCGTTTATCGGCGGCAAGGCGCGCACGCGCCGGCGAGCCGGCGCCCGCTTTGACATTACAGGGCATTGGCTCCACCTGCGCGACTCCGAGACCCAAGACTGGGTCGCCAGTCTTCCGGGGCTCAACCTCGCCAAGCACGACCGCAAAGCGCGGGTCTACAGCGCCGGTGTCTACACGCTCTACCCGTTTCAAGCGAACACCTACGGTCTGCCGCCGGCGGTCGCTCAAGCGTGTCTTCAAGGCTTTGTGGACGCCCGCCTTTATGACGTGGAGCGAGGCCCTAATGTGCCGCAACGTCCCGAGCCGGTCACCTTCGCTGACTGGATCGAGCAGAAGTTCGGGCGCGGCATCGCAGAGCATTTCATGTTCCCGTACAATGAGAAAATCTGGACCGTGCACCCGCGCGAACTGTCGGCTGCCTGGTGTGAATCGAGCTACATCCCGATCCCAAAGGTCGAAGACGTGATCGCTGGGGCGGTCGGTGCCTCTCGTGAGGCGCTGGGGTACAATACCCACTTCTTGTATCCGGATGATGGCGGCGGGATCGAAGGCTTGGCGCGCGCCATCCAGCGAACCCTCAACGTCGAGGTGGAGCACGAGCGTCAGGTCGAACGGATCGAGCTCGCCAAACGTCGGTTAACGACGCGTGACGGCGAGCAGATCGGCTACGACAGGCTCGTCTCCACGATGCCGCTTGCGAGCGTGATCGACGCCTGCGGACGAGGGGGGGAGCTGCCGAGTGAGGTGCTCGAGGCGCGCAGCTTGTTACGCAGCACGACGGTCAGCCACCTCGATGTGCTGGCGAAGGGCTCGAACCACGACCGAGAGGGCCGCTGGGATGGCGAGGGGCAGCCTCATTGGGTCTACTTCCCCGAGCGCCAGTTCCCGTTTTATCGGGTCGGCTCCTTCTCGGCGGTGGAGCCAAAGATGACCGACGGGGATACGCGAAACTTCTATGTCGAGATCGCACACCGAGGTGACCGGAGAGTCGAGGACGAGGTGGAGGCTTGCTTGCGAGGGCTCGATGAAGCTGGGTTGATCGACGGCGTGGGCTCGGTCCTTGATGTGCACGTTGAGCACGTCTCGCATGCCTATGTGCTGCAGGACCCCAACTACCAAAGGAGCCGCCAGGTCTTGCTCGACTATCTGCTCGAGCACGACGTGTTGAGCACGGGGCGCTACGGCAACTGGGAGTATTCCGCCATGGAGGACGCCCTGATCCATGGCCGCAAAGCAGCCGCTTGGCTCGCCAGCGACTGAACCTATTTGTTGCGGCGCACCGTCACCGCCAGCTTGCCCATATCGCTCAGCACCTTGGGTACTCGCCGCATCAACCCGATGCTGGGCGGTCGCTTCTCGCTAAGCTCGATCGGGTACTCGACGACTCGGCAGTCCATATGAAAGGCGCGGATCACCATCTCGGACGCAAAGAGGTCGCGGCGTAGCTCACAGCGCTCGACGACGGGCAGCATCAACTCCCGCCGCAGCGCCTTTAAGCCGTGCGTGTCGGTGCCACGCCAGCCCGTTGCGGTGCGCAGCATCCGGTTGAGGACGCGGGTGGCGAAGCGGCGGAAGTAAGGCCGTCGGTCGCGTGCGCCGGGGAGGGCTTTGGAGCCCACCACCATCGCCAGCTCAGGGTCTGCGTCGAGCATCGCAAGCGCCGTGCGATGAAATCGATCATCACACAGGTCGATCTCTTCGCAAATCACCAGCCGACCGCGCGCCCGCTCGATGCCTTGCTTGAGCGCCTCACCGTAGTCTGGCTCAGGGCAGCGGTGGAGGATCAGTTCTGGGTGAGAGGCCGCAAGCCGCTCAGCGATCGCCTCGGTCTGATCGACGCACCCGTTGGCTGAGATGATCACCTCAAACGCCGACTGGTGCGCCCGCAGGTTCTCGAGCAGCTCAAGAAGTGCCTCTTCGAGGATCAGCTCCTCGTTGTACACCGGGATCACTACCGTCACGTCGATGTTCATAGCCACCCGATGGTTCGGAAGTCCGTGAAGTGCAAGAAGTTTAGGGGGTCACCGAGACGGGTCGGTCATCTTCCCACCAGGTGGCGCGCATCGCCCCGAGGTCCTTGACCGACTCGATGAGCTGATCCTTGGGGCCGACCAAGACGATCACCAGCTTATCGGGCTCAAGTAAGCTCTTAGCGAGCGCATTGACCGCCTCGAGCGTGACCGCCTCAAGGCGCTTAGGGTAGGCGCTGATGAAGTCATCGCCTAAGCCGTAACGAGCTGCTTGCAGCAGCTTTCCGCCCTCGCCTTCGACGGTCTCGAGGCTGAGCGGGTACGAGCCAAGGTAATAGCCCTTGGCGTCGTCGAGCTCGCCCTGCGTGATCCCTTGGTTTTTGACCTCGCTGAGCACGCGCATGCTCAGGTCGATCAGCTCACGGACCTTGTCGACCCGGGTAAAGCTGGTGATCATAAACGGACCGGCGCGTTCGCCCGACGAGAAGCCGGAGCGGATGCCGTAGGTGAGCCCGCGCTCCGACCGGATCAGCTTCATCAGACGGCTCGAGAAGCCGCCGCCGCCGAGCGCATAGTTCATGAGCGTGACCGCCTCGAAGTCATCCCGGTTGCGCTTGATCCCTGCATGCCCAAGATGGACATTCACCTGCGTCAGGTCGGGTTTATCGACCAGGTGAATGCGCACCTTCGGCGCGAACGCAGCCTCCGGTGGCCGTTTGCGCTCGCCCTGCGCAACCCAGCCAGCGAGCTGCGTTTTCAGGTGCTTTGTGACCTCGGCTTGCGTTGCGTCGCCGAACACACCGATCACCAGCCCGCCGGGGTGGACGCTTTGTTTGTAGAGTGACTTGAGCGTCTCAAGCCCAAGCGCACCAACGCTCGCTTCGTCCCCGCTGATCGGCGTGCCGAGTCGGTCGCCGTTGTACATCAGCTTGAGCAGCGCCGGTTGCGCGAGGCTCTGACCGCGTGTTCGGCTGCTCTTCATGCCGGCAAGCGCTTGACGCTTGAGGCGCTCGAACTCTTGGGCGTCGAGGTTCGGGTGGCGCACGGTGTCGGCGAGGAGCGTCGACAAGGCTCCTAGGTCTCGGCTCAACCCGCCCGCCGAGAAGGTCATGGCGTCGCGACTCGCCGAGCCCGAGATCGACGCCCCGAGCGCATCCACCGCTTGCGCTACCTCCATCGCCGAGCGCCCTTTGGAGCCCTTGGTCATGAGGCTGGCGAGCAGCCGAGTGGCGCCGAGCTCTGAAGGCTGCTCAGCGTCAGCGCCTTGAGGGAACTGGTAGGTAAGGCGGATGGTCGGCAGGCTCGTATCGATCACTTGGATCACGGAGACCCCCTCGACCTGATACCGAAGCGTTTGCCGAGCCGACTCGCTCGCCGTGGCTTGCGGCGTGGCGGCACGCTGAGGTGCGGTGGCGCAACCAGCGACCAGCGAGAACAGCATCAACGACCTCATGGGGTGACCTCCTTCGCTTCGGGGAGCAGCTTGACCACCGTCATCCGATCGGGCGCCAGATAGGTCTTGGCGACGCGCTGCACGTCTTCCGGTTGGACGGCGCGGAGGCGGTCAAGCTCAGTGAGCGCAGGGCGCCAGTCGCCGTGGTACATCAAGCTCCAGCCCAAGAGGCTTGCGATGCCGTGTGCCTTCTTTAGCTTCGCCACCGACTCAGCCTCTGCTTGCGCCTGAGCGCGCTTGAGCTCACTCGGGGTCACGCCGTTCTTTTTGACCTGCTCAACGACCTTGAGCATCGCCGCCTCGACCTGGTCGATGTCCACGCTCGGACGCGCCGCTGACCAGAGGTAGAACTGGCCGTTGTCCACCTGAGTCAGCACATCGCCCGCCGCATATTGAGCGAGCTCTTGTTCGTAGACCAGCGATCGATACATGCGGCTCGAGGCGCCGTCGCTGAGGATCTTACCGAGCAGCTTGAGCGCAACGATGTCTTCATGCTTTGCTGCGGGAACTTTCCAGCCGCCGAGCAGAAGTGGCGTGTTGGTGGCGAAGCGTACCGTCTCTTCGCGCCGGCTCGTCAGCTCGGGCTCCACCTGCGGCGTCGGCTCCGAGCGAGGCTGTGCTTGCCACGCCCCAAAGTGGTGCTCGACTCGCTTGAACGCTGTCTCATGGTCGATCGCTCCGACGATCAACACGGTTACGTTCTTTGGGTTGTAGTGTATGTTGAAGAAGTCTTGGCAGTCTTTGAGGTTGATCGCGTCGAGGTCCTTCATCCAGCCGACCACCGGCCAGCGGTAGTTGTGCGCTTTGTAGGCAGCCCCAAAGAACGCCTCGATAAGGGTCCCTGTGGGCGAGTTGTCGGTCCGCATCCGGCGCTCTTCTTTGACCACCTCACGCTCGCTCTCGAGCATCGACTCGGAGAGCGCGAGATGTTGAAAGCGCTCCGCCTCGAGAGCGAGGATCGCGTCGAAGTTTTGGGCGGCGACGTCCTCGTAATAGACGGTGGCGTCGTGGGTGGTATAAGCGTTGAGCTGACCGCCGATCTTCATCACCTCTTGAGCGTGCTTTTCTGGGCCGAGATTCTTTGAGCCTTTGAACATCATGTGCTCGAAGAGGTGGGCGATGCCGGTGATGCCCGGGCGCTCATGACGCGAGCCGGTACGGACCCACAGCTGGACGCTCACGGTCGGCGCTGCGAAGCGCTCGACTGAGACCACCTGCAGCCCGTTTGATAGCGTCCTTTCTTGGACTTTAAGGTCGAGCGGCTTGGCCTGAGCCGAGAGGCTGGTCAGCGCAATAAGCGTAAAGAGTCGCATAGAGGTCCTTTAGCTGCGCTTGAGCGCAAAGGGGAGTGGGTCGCCGAACAACGGCTCAAGGAGGGCGGTGGCAGCGTCGAGTTGATCACCGCTGACCACGACGCTGAGCTCCTCGCTGGCGTCGATTGCGGGCAGGCTCAGGACGGTGTCGTGTGCCTCGAGCTGCTGGTTGACCTGAGGGAGCTCCATGGCGACCTGGCTGCGCATCGCCGCAGCGCTTGGGATCATACGCCCTTCAGCCACCGCAAGGAGCTCCTCCCAGACCGTCTCAAAGCTGGTCAAGCCGCGCTGGACGGCGCCGCCGATCCAGTGAGGGGGGATCGGGTCTCCGTTGGTCTCGACGCTGCTCACCCAGCGCACGGCGCCGCGATCCACCTCCAGCTCAAAAGCCCCGAGGGGTAGGCTGGTGTTGGTGCGATGAAGGAACTCGCCCAGACCGGCTCGGTGCTCAAGCGCGGCCTCGATCGGACAGAGGATGACGAAGCGGTACAACCCCTCTTCGAGGAGGCGCATTACGAAGACTTGGTAGCTGGTCGAGCGCCCTGAGAAGACCGAGCGCACAGCGTTTCGCTCAGCGATGACGTCGTACTGCCACTCAAAGAGCTTAAAGCCCGCCTCGATGGTCTGCATCAGCCCTCCACACGCACGACGGTGACGCCGTCGGCACCTTCCGTACTGAACCCACCACGGAAGGCTACATTCCAAGGTCCTTCGCTCAGATAGCGAAGCGTCTTCTTACGCAAAGCCCCGGTGCCGATGCCGTGAATGACGCGCCCAGCGCAATCAGCATCAACGAGCTGTTGCAAAAATCGGTCGATACGCGCCTCGGCCTCAAAGGGCCTCAGGCCGCGTAGATCCAGCGTGGGCGCGCTGGCGTCCGTCACCGCGATGGTCTGGTTCGCAGCCTTGTTCGCTTTGCGTTGTGCGCGTCGCGCTTGGCGAGGTGATGACGACTCGGCGCGCTGCAGCTGTTTTCGGCTCAGGTGAAACACTTTGCCCTCGATCAAAACCACCGCCTGGTTCCCACGGAACTCCTGCACGACCCCCGTGTTCCCTCCTGAGAACAGGCGCACGGTGTCGCCGACTTGGATCGTTGTCGCCGGCGCCGCAGACTCCTCTTTGGTGAGCTCGAGCGCTTGCGCCGATTGCCGCAGGTCGTTGACCTGACCAAACAACCGATCCCCCGCCTTTGCAGCGTCGGCGCCGCCTTGGCTGCGTAGCGCTTTGATCGTCTCGCTGAGCTCGGATCGCAGCGCGTCGATCTGGGCTAAGCGCTCGCCTTTGAGCTGCTGCAGACGCTCTTTGTCTCGCTCATAGGCCCTTTGGCGCTTGGCTTCCTGCGCCTCGAGCCGAGCGCGTTGCGCGACGAGTTCGTCGTGGCGCTCGCTCAGCTCTTGGCGTTCGGCGCGCAGCTCCTGGCGCAAGCGCTCAAGCTGCGTCGCCTCGCTCTGTTGCGCCTTGAGTTGATCGAGCTCGGCGCGCCGTTCGGGGTCGAGGTGATGCCGGGCTCGTGCGATCACGTCGTCGGGGAGTCCGAGGTCCACGGCAAGTTTGATCGGGTGCGACCCGCCGACCTCGTCGATGAAGAGCCGAAAAGCGACCTCGGGATCTCGTCGGTCGCGTACGGCGGCTGCTCGCATCTTAGGGTGCTGGAGTCCGAGCTGTTTGACGGGGTCGTAGTGCGTTGTGGTCACGACCAAGGCGTTGCGCTCCGCCAGGCACTCAAGAAAGCCACAGGCGATGGCGCTGCCCGCAGTCGGCTCTGTGCCGCTTGCGATCTCGTCGATCACGATGAGCGAGCGCTCTTGGTCAGCGACCTCAAGAGCGCGTTGCAGCGACTCGAGGTGACCGGAGAAGGTGGAGTGTGCGGCGCGGTCGTCAGCGGCGTCGCCGACCACCGCCGCGACGGCGTAAGGAGGCGCCGGTAACTCGGCGTGTTGCGCAGGGATGGGTACGCCGCGCCGCGCCAACTCGAAAGCCCACGCGCAGGCGGTCAACGCAACGGACTTACCGCCTCCGTTAGGGCCGCTGATGATCAAGACCCGGGTCGGCGCCTCGAGGGTCATGTCGAAAGGCACCACGCGCTCCAACCCGGCGAGGAGGAGCGCGGGTGGCCGGAGCGCTTGGAGCCTGATGCCGCGTTCATGGAAACGAGGAGCCACCCCATCAAAGGTCCGTGAAAACGCGCCGCGCGCACGATCGGCATCGAGCGTACCAAGGATCCTGATGTCGTCGCCGAGTTCGGTCGCGTGGGTCGCGACGAGGCTCGAGAGGCGCTTGAGAATTCGTTGCTCTTCTGCGCGCACAGCATCTTCTGTCTTACGCACTTGAGCGCCCGCTTCAATCAGCTGCGCAGGCTCGACATAGGCGGTTTTACCCGAACGGCTTGCGTCGTGCACGACGCCGCCAAATTGACGTTTAGACGCCGCTTTGACCGGCAGCACGTGGCGGTCGTCGCGCTGCGTGACGTAGCGGTCGGATAAGTGCCCCTCGCTGTGGAGGGTGTCGCGCAGGTCATCGGCGAGCTCGGCATAGCGCCGCTTGGCGGACTCATGGCGAGCGCGCAGGGTGCCGAGCTCTGCGCTGGCGCCGTCGAGCAGGTCGCCGGCTGGACCGACGCTGGCTTCGAGTCGAACCAGGAGGTCTTCATAGTCGCCGAGCGCAGAGGCTAGCCCGCTGACGCTCGCATGAGGCGTGTTGTTGAGCGGTCGCAGGTCCGTCAGCACCCGGGTGAGCTGTTTGACCTCGTTGAGTTGAGACGGGTCAAGCTGTCCGCCGCGCCGGACGCGATCGAGGCTGGGGCGGCAGTCTGCCTCAAGGTAAAGCCCCGGGGTATCGTCGAGACCGAGGAGCTCCGCCCACGCGACCGCAGCCTCGAGGCGTCGCTCGAGCTCGACGCCCTCTGCGAGGGGTTTGTCTTTGAGTTGCTCGCGGCCGAACGGGGTTGATGCGTGGTCGTTGAGCCAAGTGCTGAGCCGGCTGAGGTGGAGCGGGTCGCTCACTTCTTCACGACCACTCCGCACTTCTTCACTCGCCCGCGCCGACCGGTCTCGAGCCGGAGGATGAGCGTCCCTTTGCTCGCTTCCTCCTCCAGCATCATCGGTTTGCCCGGTGCGAAGCGCCACCCTTTTGCCGACGGGCAGATGCAGCGCTTCATGCGCTTGGCCCGCATGCTGCGGTTTCCGCCGAGCTTGCGCGCCTCGGCGGCGCACGAGTTGATCTCGCTGCGGTTGCGCTCAATGACGTTCATCGCCGCCTCTTGGCGAGAGGGCGCCGCCAGGCGCTTGGTCTCGGCGACCCTTTGAGCTCGACCCGCCTTAGAGAAGCGGCTGCGCTTGGGGGCGACGTATTGCGTTGCCCGTGCGACTTCGAGCCGCTGTGCGATGCATCCGGACATCCCGACTTGCTCCCGCGCTCGAAGGACAAACTTCTGCTTCGACTTGAGGGGTTGGCTGACCGTGCGCAGCGCGTTCATGCAGCGGCAGGTCGCTTGGCGGGCGGTGACGCCCTGTTTGAGGGCGGAGGACAGGCTGCGCGCCTTGACGGCGCTCAGCGGTGCCATCGCCGCTTCTTGGATGAGATCATCGATGATCGGACAGACCTCGCTGATGGCGCGGGTCGCTTTGAGCAGTTTCCACTGTTTGGCGACCTTGCCTTTGGTGAGCTTGGCGGCTGCCTTCTCAGCGTAGCTGATCGCCTCGACCAAGTAGGCGGCGCGCCGGACCGTCGTCATCTCGTAGTCTTTGGAGCTCTTGCGGATGTTCCTGCCGTCTTTTGCGGTCGATGCCAGCAGCGCCATCCGGCACAGATCGCCTTCGGAATTCGTGCGTTTAAGGACCCAGTTTTTGTTGCAGGTCTTGATCCCGGGAAAAGTCCTGAGCTGGCGCATGGCGCGGCGATCTTTCGCCAGCGTCGTCACCGAATCTGCCGGCGAGACAGCGCTCAGCGTGAGGATGATGGACAGCATAATCTCTCCCTAGAGCAAAAAGGCGACGATGAGCGCCCCGTAGACGATGAGCCCGCCACCATAGATCAGCGCATAGATGGGGTCTCGAACCAGGCTCGCCGGCAAATCGTCGCCCGCCGCACGCGCCGCGGCGCCGTTGTTGCCGGATTGGATCGCGTCGGTCACGGCCTTGGATGGCTCAGTCATCAAGCACCTCTCGCTTCGGATAGTAGCACCGGTCTGCTAGCGTCTTCGGCAAGAGCGGACCAGCCTCTTGTTGGTTCTTGACGTTCGTCGGTCGTTTTCGATTCAGAAGATGGTCTGGAATCGGCGGCCACGCCTCCGTTTGGAGGTCGCTGCGCGCCGCCTGGATCGCTTCGGTGCAGGCGCGCGACTTAGGCGCGTCGGCGAGGAAGGTGACCGCTTGGCTTAGGGTGAGCGCAGCCTCTGGCATCCCGATAAAGCGCACGGCGTCGGCTGCGGCTTGGCTCACCACCAGCGCCATGGGCGCGGCGTTACCCACGTCTTCAGACGCAAAGATCACCAGGCGGCGGGCGATGAAGGCGACGTCTTCGCCCGCTTCGAGCATGCGCGCCAGATAATGCAACGCTGCGTTCGAGTCGGAGGCGCGCAGGCTTTTGATCAGCGCCGAGATGGTGTCGTAGTGGTGATCGCCTTGGCGATCGCCGAGAACCGCGACGCGATCGGCGGCGACCGAGACCGCTTCCTCGGTCAGCGGACCCTGTGGGACCAGGTGATGACTCCACTCGAGCAGATTAAGGCACCGCCGGGCGTCGCCTTGTGCGGTGCGGATGATCCGCTCGATCGCTGGGGTCGTGAGCTCGCGCTCGAGCACCGCCGCCCCTCGCTTGAGCACGCGCGCCAACTCATTGAGGCTGAGCGCATGCAGGGCCACGCTCATGCAGCGCGACCGCAACGCCGGGATCACGGCGAAGCCTGGATTCTCTGTGGTCGCGCCGATGAGGATCAGCCGACCCGACTCGATATGTGGCAGCAGCACGTCCTGCTGGGCTTTGTTGAAGCGATGGATCTCGTCCAAGAAGAGGACGGTCCGCTGCCCATGGTAGCCCAAGCGATCGTGCGCTCGTGCCAGGATGACCTTGAGTTCACTGACTCCTGCTTGGACCGCCGACATCGCCTCGAAGGCTGCGCGAGTGCTCTGCGCCAGCAGTCGAGCGAGCGTGGTTTTGCCGACCCCAGGCGGACCCCACAGCATCATGGATGGGATGGTCTGCGCCGCCACCAGGCGGCTGATCAGTCCATCATCGCCGAGTAGGTGGCTCTGACCGATCACCTCGCTGAGGTCGCTGGGTCGCATGCGCTCCGCCAGCGGTTGATGATGATCAGGGACCTTCGCCTCAAACAGTTGCACGCTCGCCGCCCTCATCGAGCAAGGCGCGCGCAACCACCTGCGCCGCATCGACCGCCACATCGCCGCTGGTCATGCGCACGACCTCCCGCTCGCGCTCCGCGCCGTTGAGGTCGTCGATCTGCAGCTGTGTTCGCCCTTTGGTGGTGTGCTTGTGGACGCGTAGGTGCTGGTGCGCTGCCGCCGCGACCGACGCTTGATGCGTCACCACGAGGACTTGGACATCCTGGCTTTGTTGCCGCAGCAGACGCGCAACGGCTGCCGCGGCGAGTCCTCCCATGCCGGCGTCGACCTCATCGTAGAAGACGGTGTTGAGCGCGTCGGTGCGCGGCAACGAGCAGTCCAGCGCCAGCAGGATGCGCGCTTTTTCTCCGCCTGAGGCGCCGCTTTGAATCGGGGTGTAGCCCTCACCCGGGTTGGCTTGAAGGAGGATCTGAAGCTCATCCCAGCCGAGCGCGCTGGGCTCGGCGCGTTGCATCAACTCAAACCGTAGCTCTGCCCCTTGAAAGCCCAGCTCGGGTAAAAACTCGCCGAGCCGCTTGAGCACCGCCTGAGCCGCCCGTTTGCGCGCCGCGCTGAGCTTTTGCGCCGTTCGTCGGGCTGTGCTCAAGGCCGCCTGCGCCGCTGAGCGAGCGGAGGCAAGCGCTGTCTCGGGGGCGTCGAGCTGAGCCAGCTCAAGCTGTAAGCGCTCGAAGTAGTCGCAGAGCTCCGCCTCCTGACAGCGGTGCTTGCGCGCCAAGTCTCGCCAGCGAAACAGGCGCTCTTGGATGGCGTCCTCGTCGATCATCGCGAGATCAGCGGTGCAGAGTTGAAGGTGTCTAAGGTACCCATCGATCGCTTGATCCGCACGACTCAAGAGCTCGTGGAGCGGCTCACTTTCTTGGGTTTGAAGCGCGATCGAGCGCAGCTCGTTCATGCCCGAGAGCATGCCTCGATCCGAGCCGATGATCGTCTCAGCGCGTTGCAGCGCAGCGCGCAGGCTCTTGGTCTCGCGTGCGTGGCGGCGCTGCTCGATCAACGCGTCGAACTCACCCTCCTCGGGCGCAAACTCGCTGAGCTCGTCGACCCAGTGTCGCATCAGGTCACGTTGGTCTTGCTGTCGTTCGAGCTGTTCGGTGAGCTCATCGAGCTGGGTCTTCGCGAGCCGCCATGCGTTGGCGTGGTCGGCCATTTGGGACAGCAGGCTCTGGTCCTTGAGCGCCCTGTCGAGCAGATGGAGTCTGCCAGCAGGGCTGCCAAAGATGGTGGTTGCGCCCTGATCAATGCGGCGGAGGCGGTGCTTCCATAACGCGGTGAGGGTCCTCAGGCTAACGGCTGCTCCCCCGACCCATGCGCGCGTGCCGCCCGCCGCCTTGAGCTCGCGCCGAACGACGACGCGACCCGACTCCGTGGCGGGTAAGCCGAGCTCTGCGAGCTCTGCGTCGATGGCTTCGCGCTGCGGACCGGTAAACTCGAGCGCCAGATCGATGCGCGCCGTCTCCTCGCCGCGCCGCACCATACCGGACTGCGCACGGCCCCCCGTCACCAGATCGAGCGCCTGACCGATCAGGCTCTTGCCCGCTCCGGTCTCGCCGGTCAGCGCCACCAGCCCGGCGTCGAGCTGGAGCTCGACCTCTTCCGCAAGGACAAGATGCTGGATGCTGAGCTCGGCGATCATGACCACTCGCCCCAGTGCAGCTTGTTGCGAAGGGTGTGCAGGTGGTCATGCTCAGCCGCTTTAAGGAGCCGAAGCGGCGGCGCCGTTCCGTCGAGGGTGACGGTCGTTCCGGCGTTGATTTTGAAGCGCTTCTGACCATCAAGGACGAGCCAGGCGTCCTCCTCTGGGGTCATCTTGATCACGTGTTGCGGGGGCAGCACGAGGGGACGAAAGCGGATGGAATGGGGCGCGACCGGGACGACCACGAGCGCCTCGAGGTCAGGCAGCAGAACGGGGCCGCCCGCGCTCAAGGCGTACGCGGTGCTCCCCGTCGGTGTCGCCACGAGCGCGCCGTCCCCGCGCAGCGACGTCGCAGGGTTGCCCGCGATGGAGAGCGCCACCGAGCAGATCCTTCCGGGCTCGCCGGCGGTGATCAGCGCTTCGTTGAGGGCGGCGGCGCGCTGGTCCCCCCAAGCGATCGCAAGGCGCAGGCGTTGATCCTCTATCAGCTGATCATCAATCGCGGCTTGGAGCGCTTGCGTCGCATGCTCGGCGCTGAATCCGGTGATGTAGCCAAGGCGGCCGAGGTTGATCGCCAGCATGGGTAAGCTCAGGTGGCCGTAGCGACGCGCTGCGCGGATCAAGCTCCCGTCGCCGCCAAGGACCACGATGAGGTCATCGGTTTGAGGTCGATCATGACCTGCAAGGGTTCGACACTCGACCCCTTGCTGCTCGGCGAAGGCGATCAGGCGCGCCGCGGCGTCGGCGGCGACGTCGCTGTTGGGACGCGTCAGGAGCCAGATCATGGTGGCGTCTTCTCTTTCCCGCCGACCTCGAAGCGGACCCCTTTGTTCGTCCCGAGCCGGAGGCTGCCCTTCTCTGCCATATTTTCGACGAATTGAATCTCTATACGCCGGTTTTTTGCGCGGCCTTTGCGGGTGTTGTTGCGATGAAGCGGCTCGTAAGGGCCTTTACCGATCGCGAGCACACGCGCTGCGCTCAAACGCTGAACGCTGGTGATGTAACCCGCAACCTGAGCCGCCCGAGCGGTGCTCAGGTCGCTGTTTGACGAAAAGAGGCGCGTTCGAAAGGAGACGTTGTCGGTGTGGGCTTCGATGATCGTGTTCACCTTGTTGGCTGCGGCGCGTGCCGCCACCGAGTCGAGGAAGGCGTGAAACCGTGGGTCGATCTCTTGTTTGCCCGAGGGGAACATGGCCTCACCATTGAAGCGCAGGATGACCCGGTCTTTGCGGCGGATGACTTCGGGTTTCTCGATCTTCTTTTCGTCGAGCGGGAACCTCGGGACCACCTCTTTGCGTAGCTCTTCTTCGATCTTTGTGGCGGTCATGGTGAAGTCGTCGTTAATCTTGATCAGATCCATCGCTGATGGCGTCGAAACCGACGTCGTCTGCGCCAAGCCGAAGGCGTTTTTGAGCGTGCCATTAACCTCCTGATAGCGCTGAGAGACGGACACGCGTGAGAAGCTGAGCAAGAGGACAAAGAAGGTCAGTAATAAGCTCATGAGGTCACCGAACGTGACGACCCAGGCGGGCGCACCTTTTGTGACTTTCAAGACGATCTTGGTCATGGCGTCCCCTCGCGATCCGCAGGGGTTTGATCGGGTGCTAAAAAGACGAACTCAGTCAGGTTGACGACGCCGGGCGGCTCGCTCTGCGAGAGCCCGGGTGTGACACCGGGTAGGACGGTTCGGCTGCTGATCTCGCGCGGGCGCCGGCTCTGAACGCCCCGGCTCGCTATGACCGCCCGTCGAGCGGCGACGCGAACAGGAGTCACGCCGTCGCGGCGTGCCTGACCACGTTGCCGCAGGTCCTGCGCAAAGCGCTCAAGGGCGATGCCGCGTACCTCCATCCGTGCGTTCATGTTCACCAGCGTATCAGCCATCACCTGGTAGACGGTCTTCGCCTTGGGAGCCGCCGCCTCACTTCCTGGCAGGAACAGATCGTACGCGATGAAGCGCACGACCTCGCCGCGGATATCATTGACCTTCTCGACGCGCCCCGGCTCTTGCCCCGGCGGGAAGGTGTCGCGCAGCGCCTTCTTGAGGATGCTCTCGATCTGCTTGTTGAAGTCTCGCCGGCTGAACTCGGTCGCGATCATATTGTCGGCGCGCGGCATGCTCTTCGCCGAGATCTTCTTTTGGATCCCGAGCGCCGTATCGAGCGACCCGCGCACTACCTTGAACTTGACCGGATCCATGGTGGAAAAGCTGAGGATGAGCACGAAGAAGGTGAGCAGGAGGCTCATCAGGTCACCAAAAGTGACCACCCACATGGGGGCGCCAACGAACACCTTTTTGTAGCGGACCTTTTCCTCTTCGTCGTCGAAGTCGTCGTCGGCGAGCAGCGGCTTGGGCTCGTCAGCTTCGAGCTCGGCGATAGTCGCCGCGCGCGTCTCATGAGCGCTGGCGAAGAGTTCCGTGTCGTCGAGGACTGGTGGGAGTTCTTCTTCTTCCATCAGTCACTACTCCAACTGCTCACGCTCCTTGGGCGCAAGGTTGGCGCCCAGCATGGTCTTGAGTTGGTTTGGGTTCGTCTCGCCGCGTCCGATAGCTAAGATCCCATCGAGCATCAGCTTGCGAACAAACAGCTCTTGCTCTGAGCGAAAGGCCAGCTTGTCGGCAATGGGTAGGAAGAACACGTTCGCCATAAAGGCGCCGTAGAGGGTCGTCAGCAGGGCGATCGCCATCGCCGGTCCGATCGCCGAGGGGTCCTCCATCGCCGAGAGCATCTGAACCAATCCGATCAGCGTCCCGATCATCCCGAAGGCGGGCGCCACGTCACCGCCCATTTTAAAGATCGAGATGCCCACGTCATGCCTCGCCACCATCTGGTCGAGCTCTTGGTTCATCGCCCGCTTGATGTGCCCGGTGTCGACGCCGTCCACGACCTGCTGAATTCCAGACCGCAGAAAGGCGTCCTCCGGCTCGACGCTCTCAAGCGCCAGCACACCCTCTTTACGCGCCAACATCGCCATCTCGATGATCTGGTTGATGATCTCAACCGCCGAGGGCGCTTGAAAGAAAAATGCGTTCTTGAGGACCCGAAACGAGTTGAAGACCTCGCCCATCGGGAACTTCATCAAAACCACCGCCAGCGTCCCACCGACCACGATCATGAGCGATGGCGGGTTGACGAAGATGATGGCATTACCGCCGCTCACGATCGCGTTGGCGACGAGCCCGACGCCAGCGACCAGACCGACTAGTGTCGCGAAGTCCAATTCACACCTCGTAAGACCATTGCGCTCCGACGCTACAAAACGCAGCGCCATCGAACAACCGGGTAAACGCTACCACGCAGAACAATTACCTTGTTCGGCGTAGGACCACGTGGCAACCGGCGCGTCCGAGTAGGAGATCACGGTGCATTTAACCGTCTCAGCCGCCACCGACGTCGGGCTAGTGCGTGAAGGAAACGAGGACAGCTTCCTCGTGGATCACGACCTCGGTCTGTTCATCGTCGCCGACGGTATGGGTGGCCATCGAGCGGGCGAGAAGGCGTCGTCGATGTCGGTTGAGGTGGTCCGCGAGAGCCTGCTTGAGCATCGCACGGCGCTGGATGAGCAAGGCGCAATTGAGGGTGAGCCGAGTGAGGACTCGCCGGCTGTGGGAGCCCTGCGCGAGGCGATGAAACGCGCCAACAGGAGCGTCTACCAAGCCAGCTCGGACCACCCCGAACTTCAGGGTATGGGGACGACGGTGACCTCTGTCCTCATCATGGGGCAGCAGGCATTTATCGGGCATGTCGGTGACTCCCGCGCCTATTTGCTGCGTCAGAATCAGCTGTATCAGGTGACGATGGACCATAGCCTGGTCGCCGAGCAGGTTCGGCTTGGGCTCATGACCGAGGCGCAGGCGCGCGTCAGCCAATACCGCAACATCATCACCCGCTCGATCGGGGTCGACGCAGAGGTCGAGGTCGACCTCTACTACGTTGCGCTTGAGCAAGGTGACCTCTTGCTGCTTTGCAGCGATGGCCTCAACGGTATGGTCACGGATGACGAGATCGCCGACGTGCTCCGAAGCCACTTCGTTGAGCAATGCCCAAAGATGTTGATCGAACTCGCCTGTGCTCACGGCGGTGAGGACAACATCACCGCCCTGTGCGTCTCGGTGGACCAGGGCGCCTCTGCAGCCGAGTAGGCGCTGCCTGTCGCCGCTTCTTGCTTGCGCCCAAAATAGGACTAAACTGGCGCTCGTGGACGCTGTCATGGGCGAGGGGAATGCTTGACGGGCGTACGACCAGACTCTAGCCAGAGCCGGTCGCTTGGGAGGTCGCGCTGAAAAACCGCCGCAATGAGCACTACACGGTCACGCTCACGCCCGAACGAAGCGGGCGTACGCGGTACTTTGTGTTTCGGCGACGATGGCTCCGTGCCGTCGTAGCGAGCGCGCTGTTTGCGGTCGTAGGCGTTGCGCTGGTGAGCTTCTTTGGGGTGCGCGGCTGGCTTCAGGGTCGGCAGGTGCAACAGGGCGAAGACCGCAGCACTGAGCTGCGCGCTCAGGTCGAGCGAACGCAGGAAAAGATGGGGGCGCTGGCGCAGCGGCTCGAGCAGGTCGACGCGCTTGAGGAGCGTCTGCGCGAGCTGGCACAGCTCTCGGACCCCGGGCGCCGACTGGCGATCGGGCCGGTCGACGACCCGGACTCCAAGTACGACTCGCCTTGGGGTGATCGCGAGCACCCGTTGCTGCGCCAAGCGCGAGAGCACCTCATGAGTGAGCGCATGGACGGGCTGCTCGATGAGGCGAACCATCAAGTCGAGCAGCTCGAGGCTTTGGCGCGTCACTTTGAGGCGATGCAAGCTCGCCTGGCCTCAACCCCGGCGCTGCGTCCGACGAAAGGCTGGCTGACCAGCAGGTTCGGTATGCGCAAAGACCCGATGACGGGTCGCAACACCATGCATCGCGGGATCGATTTTGCGGCCTCGATCGGCACACCGATCGTGAGCCCCGCCGATGGGGCGGTGATCAAGGTAGAAGAACAAACAGGTTACGGGCTGGTGGTGATGGTTGACCACGGCTTTGGCATGATGACGAAGTATGCACATCTCGCGGATGCTGCGGTGCGCGCTGGAGACACAGTGCGTCGCGGGGACCGCATCGGCAGCGTTGGAATGTCTGGTCGGTCGACAGGTCCCCACCTACATTACGAGGTGTTGGTCGATGGCGTCGCTGCAGACCCCGAGTACTTCATCCTCGATTGAAGTTAAACGAAAGTCGTGCTTTCGGAGTGTCCTGCTCGAGCAGGTCTGGGGTGATGGATGGTGAAGCAGTACGTAGAGAAGGTTTTTGGCACGCGCTCGGATCGCGTGATCAAGAAGCTCCGGCCGGCGATTACACGGATCAATCAGCTCGAGCCGCAGTTTGCTGCGCTGAGCGATGATGACCTCCGAGCTCAGACGGCGGTCTTTAAAGAAAAGCTTGAGAACGGCGCCAGCCTGGACTCGATCTTAGCGCCTGCCTTCGCCGTCGTTCGTGAGGCGGGTAAGCGTGTGCTCGACATGCGCCACTACGACGTCCAGCTCGCAGGCGGGATGGTGCTTCACGAAGGTAAGATCGCAGAGATGCGTACCGGTGAAGGGAAAACGCTCGTCGCGACCCTCCCGGTTTATCTCAACGCGCTCAGCGGGCGCGGCGCGCACCTGGTCACCGTCAACGACTACCTCGCTCGTCGCGACGCGGAGTGGATGGGCAAGCTGTACGGCTGGCTTGGTTTGTCGACCGGGATTATCACCGCCGACATCAGCGATGAGACGCGCCGGGCGGCTTATCACGCCGACATCACCTACGGAACGAACAACGAGTTCGGCTTCGACTACCTGCGCGATAACATGAAGTTTGCGCACGATGAGATGGTTCAGCGACCGCTCGCCTACGGCATCGTCGATGAGGTCGACTCGATCTTGATCGACGAAGCGCGTACGCCGCTGATCATCTCGGGGCCTGCCGAGTTGAGCGAAGAGATCTATCACAAAGCCGATCGCCTCATCCCGAAGCTGCGTCGCGACGTGGAGTACGTGGTGGAGGAGCGCAGCCGGTCGGTGACGCTGACCGAGCGCGGGGTGCACCGAGTCGAGGAGCTGCTTGGGGTCAACAACCTCTACGATATGCAGCACATCGAGATGGTGCACCATATGAACCAGGCGCTTCGTGCTCACGCTGTGTACCGGCGCGACGTCGACTATGTGGTCACGGGCGGTGAGGTGGTCATCGTCGATGAATTTACCGGGCGCCTCATGGACGGTCGGCGCTGGAGCGACGGCCTGCACCAGGCGGTCGAGGCGAAAGAGGGTGTCCGTATTCAGCGTGAGAACCACACGCTCGCGACCATCACCTTTCAGAACTATTTCCGCATGTATGAGAAGCTGTCCGGCATGACCGGTACGGCTGAGACCGAGCGGGAAGAGTTTATGAGCGTCTACGGTATGGACGTCGTGGTCGTCCCGACCAACAAGCCGATCGCTCGTATCGACGAGCCGGACCTCATCTTCTTGTCCGAGCGAGCTAAGTTCGAGGCCATCTGCGATGACATCGAGAAGCGCCAAAATAAGGGTCAGCCGGTGCTTGTCGGGACCGCCTCGGTTGAGCGCTCTGAGGTCCTGAGCCGGTTCTTGGCGCGGCGCGAGGTCGAGCATACGGTGCTCAACGCAAAGCATCACGCCAAAGAGAGCCAGATCGTCGCCCAGGCAGGTCGCCTCGGGGCGGTCACCATCGCCACCAACATGGCGGGGCGTGGTACGGATATCTTGCTCGGTGGTAACCCCGAGTTTTTGGCGCGTGAGCGCGTCATTCGAGCCCGAAACCAGGAGGTTGCGGGTGAGACCTTTAAATGGATGAGTGGACGCCCCGAGCTGATCGACCCTCAAGCCGTGGCTGAGGAGGACTACCCAGCCGAGCAGGATCAAGCGTTGCATGACCAAGCCGCCAAGTTCGTTGAGGGCTTGATCGCCGAGTATGCGGTGGAGCTCGAGAAGGCTGAGTCCGAGATGGCGGGCGAAAAAGACAAGGTCCTCGCTGCGGGCGGGATGCACATCTTGGGCTCGGAGCGTCATGAGAGCCGGCGGATCGATAATCAGCTGCGCGGTCGCTCCGGGCGTCAGGGCGACCCGGGTTCATCGCAATTCTTTTTGAGCCTGGAAGACGACCTGATGCGCCGCTTTGCTGGCGAGAAGCTGCAGGGCATGATGGAGCGCTGGGGCGGGATGAAGGAGGATGACGTCATCGACTCTCGCCTCGTGAGCCGTCAGATCGAGGGGGCGCAGAAGCGGGTGGAGGCTTACAACTTCGGTATCCGCAAAAACGTGCTCGAGATGGACAACGTCATGAACCAGCAGCGGGCAACGCTGTACGGGCTGCGGCGCGAGATCCTCGCGGGTGAAAATTTCGACAAGCGCGTGCGCGACAGCGTCGAGAGCACGGTGATCGACACGGTCGGTCGTTTCTGCCCGGTGATGCAGCCGTCATCCGATTGGTCGCTCGAGGCGCTTGAGGGCGAGTGCTTCAAGGTCTTTGATGTGCCTCTCAGTCTCAGTGGTTTACGACGCGGTGACGTGCCCGATCGCGCCGCCTACCAGATGGAGCTCGGGAACTACATCTACTCAGCGATCGCCCGTCAGCACGAGAAGCGACGAGCGGAGTTCTCGGGGGCGACCTACGATGATCTGGCGCAGACGTTTTACCTGCGCAGCATCGATCATCACTGGAAGGCGCACCTGACCCAGATGGACCACCTCAAAGAGGGGATCTATCTGCGGGGTTACGGTCAGAAGGACCCGCGTCATGAGTACCGCCGAGAGGGCTTTACGCTGTTTACGGCGATGCTCGATCGCGTCAGCCGAGACGCGCTGATGCAGCTGTTCCGTGTCGACCTCGTCGATGAGGAGGCGGTCGCTCGCGAAGAGGCGGAGCGTCGAGCTCGTGCACGTCGATTGATCGAGGAGCAGCGCCGTGCTGCCCAGGCGGGTGAGCAACGCAGCAGCCGGCGGGCGCGCAAAGCCGCCACCTACACGGGACGCGTGGCAGGCGGCGCCGAAGAGGGGACGGTTCGTCGCGATCGGCCGAAGATAGGGAGGAATGACCCTTGCTGGTGCGGCTCCGGGAAGAAGTATAAACATTGCCATGGGCGTCCAGGCGCAGAGTCAGCAGAGATCTGAGATGGGAAACCTTGGAAAGATTTACACGCGTCCGCTCACCCTTCTGGTGGTCATTGCGGCGCTGGACCAATGGTCGAAGCTGTGGGCGCTGGAGCGCTTGAGTCGAGCAGAAGCTTGGGCTCAGTACGGCTGGGCGCGCACGCCTGATGGCTTCATCAAGGTGATCGATTCATGGTTTTGGTTTCGCTACGCGGAGAACCGTGCGGCGGCATTTAGCCTGACGCAGTCGATCCCAGAATGGATCCGGATGCCGCTCCTGATCGCCGTGAGCGTGGGCGCGATCGTCGGGGTCCTCATCTGGCTTAAGCGGCTCGGCCCTGAGGCTAAAATCATGCAGGTCAGTCTCGGTCTCATCCTCGGTGGTGCGCTGGGCAACCTGATCGATCGTGTGCGCCTTGGTTATGTGGTCGATTTCATCGATTGGCACCTGCGTGGGATCAATCCAAGCTACACCTTCCCGACCTTCAATGTGGCGGACTCGGCAATTGTCTGCGGCGGCATCCTCGTCTTGCTCTTGGGCGGTCGCGAGGAGCGACGGATCAAGCAGCACCAAGCCGAGCTCGAGGCGGCGCTTGCGGAAGACGAGTCGACCACGACAGAAAGCTTGCAAGGGGGCGCATAAATAAGCCACAGAGCGAGGCGGCAAGCGACAAGGCTGGAGTGGCGGAATTGGTAGACGCACCGGATTCAAAATCCGGCGTTGGTGACAACGTGTGGGTTCGAGTCCCACCTCCAGTACCAGTTTACAGTTCGTAGGTCGGAGAAGCATTGGGTTCTGAGCACGCACAGTTGCAGATCCAAGAGGCCCTCGACGCCTTTGTTCGAGAGGCTTTGGCGGTAGGTGTTCAGCTCTGCGAGCGCTCCGGCGCATCGCTGGCGATCAGCGGTGATCTTTTCCGGGTTGATCCCGGTCGCTTCGCGGCCTCTCTGGCCGGTGCGCTCGCCAGCGCGCAGGGCTTAATGCGCCCTCTTGGGCCGGATCGCGTGGAGAGTCTGTGCATCGACGCGGGAGCGGTTAAGCTGCTCGCCGCAAGCGTGAAACCCGGCTACACGGCGGTGGTTGTATTTGATGATCGGACGACCTTAGGGGTCGTGCGCTGGCGACTGGCTACGCTGGTCGACCGGTTGTCGGGTCTGCTCGGCTCCCAAGAGCACCGCAGCATGGGTTCGCCGATAACGGATGAGGAAATTGAGAATCTTTTCTCGTAGGTGCATCACCGCTATACAGGACCGAGGGCCTATAATAGGCTCTGGTACCCGTGCGGAGTGTCCGCTCGAGGCTGGGAGATTGCGATGAATCGAATGGTTCGGGCAGGACTGGTGGTGGCGCTGTTGTTCGCGCCGGCGTTCGCGTGGGCGCAAGCGGGCGAGGACGGTGCGGGCGAGCCGGCGGCTGAGGGCGCTGCGAGCGCCGAGGCAGAAGCGGCTGCTGACCCGGCTCCAGCGGAGGCTCAACCTCCAGCTGTCGAGGAGCAGCCCGCCGATGAGGCGGAGCCGAGCGACGGCGATGATGAGGCAGACGAAGACGCCTACGACGTCCGGGTCCGTGACCTTGAGGAGCGAGTCAATCAGCTCAAGATGCGCATCTACCAGAGCAAAGCGCGGCTCGTCCGGCTGCAAGAAGCGGTCATGCATGGCGTGGTGAGCGGGGCGCGTGCTCGACTCGTTCATCGCAACGAGATGGGCTCGACCTTCAAGCTTCAGGAGGCGCATTACTTTCTAGACGGCGCGCCGCTGAAGCAGATGTCCAACCTAGACGGCAGCTTAGCGGATCAGAAAGAGATCGAGCTGTTTCAAGGGCAGATCGTGCCGGGTAACCACCAGCTGTCGGTTAACCTGGTCTATGCTGGGAATGGCTACGGGATCTTCTCGTATCTCAAGGGCTATCGCTTCAAGATCCGCTCGAGCTACACCTTCTCAGCGGAGGAGGGAAAGTTCACCGAGATTAAGGTGGTCGGTTATGAGCGTGGCGGGATCACGACGGACCTGCGAGAGCGTCCGACCGTCCGCTATGACGTCGACGTGATGAAGGACACAGCCCGCTCCCAGAGGAAAGAGCAGGCTGATAAGCCGGTCGCCAAGGGGAATTGACCCACCATGTTGCGTGTCTCGGGGCTGGCGCTCCTCACTCTCACCACGGCAGTTAGTGTGGAAGCCGGCGCAGAACCGTCGGTCAAGGAAAGCTTGCGCGAGGTGTCCGGGATGGCCGACGAGGTCGCTGGACGCGCCCAGTTCATCGAGCAGCAGTTTCGCAAGAAGTCGATGGGTGTTGAGGAGCGCGGGCGCAAGGCTCGGCTCGAGAACGGCGAGGTCCTCTATCTGCTCAAGGACTACCGCAACGCCGCAGTTGTGCTCTTTGATTTAGTTGAAGACCCCAAGCTCAAGGGCGACCCGCGCTACGCCGATGCGGTCTACTTCTTAGCGGAGTCTTTGTTTCAAGATGGCAACGGATCGGCGGCTCGTATTTACTTCAAGCGCCTGGTTGAGGCGGGGCGCTCCAAACATCTGACGCCCTCCATTTTGCGGTTGATCGAGATCGCTGGTGGGCGCGCGGAGTTTGATGAGGTGGGCAAAGCGTTCGCCGCCTATCAACAGGCGAGCGGCGGGCGCATCCCACCGCAAGTCGACTATTTCTATGGAAAATCGTTGATTCATGGCGGCGACTACGCCGGCGCAATCGAGCGCCTCAAGAGGGTCTCTCAGGGTGCATTTCAGCACCACGCAACCTACGCCACGGGGGTGGCGCTTGCGGCGCTGGGTAAGCTCGACGATGCGGCTCGGGTGTTCGACTCGCTGTTGAAGTTTGTTCCGTCGACGGACGCTCAGAAGGAAATCCGAGAGCTAACGCACCTGGCGCGAGGGCGTGTCTATTACGAGACGGGCGATATCGAGTCGAGCATCGATGCGTATCAGAGCATCGATCACCGCTCGAAGTACTTTGACGAGATGTTGTTCGAGATTACCTGGGCGTACGTCAAAAGCGCCGAGGGTAAAGAGGACGTCGAAGAGAAAGATCTGCAGTACAAAAAGGCGGTCCGAGCGGTCGAGATTCTGTTGGCGAGTAACCCCCACTCCCCGGTTGTGCCCGAGGCTAAGGTGTTGCTCGGTAACCTGCACCTGCGTCTCAAGCAGTACGGGCTGGCGGTCAAAGCGTTTGATCAGGTGGTCAAGGACTACGAGCCTGGGCACGTCGAGCTTCGCCGCATTATTCGTGAGCGCGGTGACCCCATGCGTTACTTTCGGGAGATCATCGCAACCGGTCTAGATAAACTCTCCGCTGAGAGTTTGCTGCCGCCGGTGGCGCTCGATTGGGCACGCGAGGACGGAGACCTCGACGGGGCTGTTCGTTTGTTTACTGAGCTGCAACGTGGCGAGCGAGATCTCGCGGAGGCGGACGAGCTGATCGAGAAGATCCTCGGCCGCATCGAGGGTGAGCGCCGCATTAACATGTTCCCGACGCTGGCTGATCAGCAAGGTCGTGCGGTCGAGGTCGGCGCGCTCGCAGCCGACTGTGAGCGGCGGCTGCTCGATCTCGAGATGTTGATCTTACGTAAAGAGGGCCTCAACACCCAAGAGCTCGATGCGCTGCGGGCGGAGCGTTTGCGGCTACAGGCTCAGGTCGACAAGCTGCCGCCGACACTCAAGGCTCGGACCGAGCGGGTGGCGTCGGTGTCGCAACGCCTGGGCGCGCTCAAGCAGCGGTTGTTTCGACTTAGGCTCGAGCTCAAAGGGTTCAAGAAGACGATCGCTGCGGTCGATCAATACGTCGCCGGACGTCGTCAAAAGGGGAACCTAAACCGAGAAGAGCTCGGGTTCTTCCAAGTGAACGTTCCGGTGCTTCGCGACATGATCATCGATATGGAGCGCATCGCAGACCGCCTCAAGGTGGAGATTGAAGCCGAGGAGTCGGGTGTTGGCGCAGGCGCCGGCAGTGACGAGTTTGCGTTGCGCGCTGAATTCCGCCAGGCGCTCGCTAAAGAGCGCGACGCAGCGAATCAGCTCCGCTCACGCCTGACGGGTGAGAACGTGGCTGACATCCGCAACCTCGATGCGGTGCGTGAGCGCGTTGGGCGCGCGCAACAGCAGGTCGACAAGGTTTTGCGAGAGCTCGAGACGGTGGTGTCGAATGAGGCCGGGAACCTGCGGGGGCGTGTCATGGTCGAGCAAGCCCGCTTGAAGGGGTTGCGCGCCGAAGAGCAAGCACTCGCCAAACAGGCTGAGCGCAGCGCGGTGGGTGCCGTGGGCGCAACGCTAGGGAACGTGAGCCGCAAGTTTTACACGATCATCCGCAACGCCGACGTCGGAAAGATCGACGTCGCTTGGGAGCAAAAAGAGACCGAGACACAAGGGATCACCAAGCTCGGCCGCGCCAAAGAGCGTGAGATGGTCCGGATTCGCGAGCAGTTTGATGAGGCGCTCGGTGAGCAGGGGGCGAATAAGTGACCCGCTGGCTCGCGCTGATGACGGTTGGTCTCGTGGCGGCTCAGGTGGTCGCCCAAGGTCAAGATCAGCCGAGCGAGGCGCCGGCTGCTCGGGCGGCTGCAGACTCAGAGCCGTCAGGCGCGAAGACCGCTAAGGCGGAAGGTGAGTCGGCGAAGCAGGCGACCCAGAGCAGTGACGACCCGCCGGAAGCTGGCGCTGCTGCTGCTGCCGCTCAGCAGAAGTCACCTGAGGAGCTTGCGAAAGAGAAGGCGAAGAAAGAGTTCGAAGAGACCGTCGCTCGTTTCAAGAAGGTCTCTGATGAGTTTAACGCCGAGATCATGGCGACCATCAAGCGCAAGCGCGACGCGCGGATGCGCCGAATTGATATCGATTTCGAGCAGCGAATCGGAGAGCTCGAGCGGCGTGAGGCTGAGCGCCGTAAGAGCGCCATCGCCGCCTTCGAGCGCTTTGTGAGTCGGTATGCTTACGACGCCGAGTATTCGCCGCAGGCTATGTTCCGCCTCGCTGAGTTGTATTTTGAACAAGCTAAGTACGACTACAACGACGCCGACGAAGAATTCGCGCGTCAGCTTGAGCTCTTTGAGGAAAAGAAGATCGGCAAAGAGCCTGAGGCGCCGGTGCTGGACCTCGCTAAGAGCATCAAGCTCTACGAGACCATCCTCAAGCGGTTTCCCAAGTTCGAGCAGAACGACGGCGTCCAGTACCTGCTGGCGTTTTGTTTGGAAGAGACCGGAGAGTTTGAGCGCAGCTTGAGCAACTACGAGCAGCTTGTAGCGAACTACCCGCAGAGCAAGTTTGTCCCTGAGGTCTGGCTGCGAATCGGTGAAAACCACTTCACCGAAGACCGGCTCTGTGAGGCGCTTGACGCCTACCGCCGGGTCCTCAATGACCCGAGCTCGAGCTGGTACGACAAAGCGCTCTACAAGGTCGCCTGGACGCACTACCGCCTCGACCGTTTTGACGCAGCGTACAAGCGCTTCATCGAGCTGATCGACTACGCTGATAAAAAGGCTCAAGAGACGGGCGAGAGCGGCTCAGACCTTCGGACAGAAGCCTTGCAGTACGTCGCCGTGGCCGCTGTTGAGCAAGGTTGGGGGCGCCCGGCGACCGGCGAGACGCTCGATCAATGTAAGGCGGTCGTGGCGCAAGATGAGCTGTATGACGAGCGTCAAGCTGAGATCATGGATGAGTACGACGCCAAGGGGATCACCCCGCCAGAGGTCTCCGCAGGTGATCGCCTCGAGCAGATGTTCGCTGCGGTGGGGGCGCGCCCTTACCAGCGAGAGGTGTATCTCGAGGTCGCCAAGGTTCTCTTCGATCAGGCGGCGTGGCAGAAGTATGTGCCGATCGCCAAGCGCGTGATCGAGCTTGACCCGATGCATCCAGAGAATCCGAACGTGGCGATGAACATCATCGCTGCCTACGATCAACTCGGGCGCGAAAAGCTCGCTGAGGGTGCCGCTGCGCGCGAGGCGCTGTTCACCACATACGGACCGGGCACCGAGTGGCAGGAGGCGAACAAAAACCGACCGTCGGTGATTCGAAAGGCGATGAAGCTCGCCCAGGATGCGCTGATCTCATCGGCCTTATTTCGCCTTGAGCTGGCGCAGAAGTACTTTCAGGAAGAGAAGGTGGCGCTGGCATCCGAGGAAGCTCGGGTCGCCTCGAAGATGCTTAAAGATTACATCGAGCGCTTCCCTTATGACCCCAACCTCTATGAATACAATTACTACCTCGGGATCGGGTACACGATGTCCGTGCAGTTCCTCAAGGCGGCGGACGTCTTCGAGTTGGTGCGTGACGACAAAAAGAACAGCAAGTTTCGTGAGGACGCTGCCTATCGAGCGTTCTTGAACCTCCAAGCCGAGGTGGACTCACAGACGCAAAAAGGCACCTTACCTGAGCCACCGCCTCCAGCGGAGACGCCGCAAGAGATCCCGAGGTTGCTGGTGCGTTTGATCGATGCGTCGATGCGTTACATCAAGTCGAACCCAAACACCGAAGATACGCCTCGCTTCTACTTCAACGCCGCCACGATCTACGCCCAGTATTCGCACCAAGAAAAGGCGGATAAATGGTACCGTAAGTTGATCGACACCTTCCCTTCGTCCGAAGGCGCGGTGGACGCCGCACGCTGGGTCCTCAACGACTACTCTGCCAAAGAGGATTGGAAGAACGTTGAGGCCTGGTGTCGACGGATGCTCAAAATTGGGGTGGGCAAGGACAACGAAGAGTTCAAGGAGCAGATGAGCAAGAGCGCCGCAGGGGCGGTGTACAAGCAAGCTGTCGCCGCCTTTGGGAAAAAAGAGTTCCAGCTCGCACATGACGAGTTCCTTCGCTTGGTCAAAGAGGACCCCAAGAATCAGTTCGCCGCCAAAGCGCTCTACTCGGCTGCTCAGTCGATGGCTGAGCTCAAGCGGTTCTTATCCGCAGGGCAGCTCTACGAGCGGGTCTTCAAAGAGTACCCCGAAGACAAAGAGCTCGCTGCGAAGGCGCTCTTCAACGTGGCATCTACGGCGTATGAAGGGTTCGAGTTTGATCGCGCCATCTCGCTCTATTTGAAGCTGGTGTCGGACTACAAAGACTTCCCGGATCGAGCAGACGCCCTGTATAATGCCGCTGTTGCGCTGCAGAGCACGGAGCAGTTCAAGCGCGCCGCGTTGACCTTTCAGAAATACACCAAGCTCTTCAAGGATCGCCCGGATGTACCCGAGGTGTTCTTCAACTCGGCGCTCGTGTGGGAGCAGGCTAAGGACAGCCGCCGCATGAAACGCACCTTCGATGAGTTCATTCGCAAGTATGGTGGCATCAAAGAGCAGGGCGGTCGCGTGGTTCAGATCTACTCCAAGTTGAGCGATCAGCTCTGGGATGATCTGGTGACGATCAAGTCGAAGCCGCCGAAATCCCGTGCGCAGCGCCGCCGCTGGACGCGGTCTGTCAAATCGGCGCGTAAAAAGGTCGATAAGTTTGTCGACAAGACGCTCGAAGAATACCGCAAGCGCGGCTTTCTGCCTCAGAGCGTCGAAGCGGCCTACGCTGCCAAGGCGCACTTCAGGCAGCTCGAGGCGGAGTTTGAGGAATACGCTGCGCTCGATTTTGGTGTGCAGGCTCGTAAGGATGTTGAGCTCGCCAAGAAGCTGCAAAAGCGCATCAAAGAGAAGTTTGAGTGGGCGAACAACCTTGAGAAAAAGTATCTCGATATCTTCCAGTATCAGCACTTTGATTGGACGCTAGCGGCTTCGTATCGCATCGGGTCGATTTGGGAGAACTTCGCTGAGAAACTCTACAACGCGCCGGTCCCTCGTCAGTTTCGAAACGACGACATTATGATGGACGAGTGGAAGGTGTTGCTCGAGCAGCAGGCTGAGCCTTTCGAGCAGCGCGCCGTGCAGAAGTACGGACAGTTGGTCACCGAGGCGCGTAAGAAGAAATTCCGCAACGATTGGACAAAGCGCGCCCTTCAGAGCCTGAATCGGTACGCCCGTGATGAGTGGCCGATCGAGAAGGAGGCGATCACTTCAGGGCTTGAGGCGTTGCTTCCGGGTGCGCTGTTTGCGCAGCCTGTCGCTTATCGCACGCCGCCTGCGCCAGAACCTGCGCCGGCAGCAGCCGAGCCGTCGGAAGACAAGTCCGAAGTGAAGTCGGAAGAGAAGTCGGAAGAGAAGTCGGAAGAGAAGTCGGAAGAGAAGTTGGAAGAGAAGTCGGAAGAGAAGTCGGAAGAGAAGTCGGAAGACAAGCCCGAAGACAAGTCGGATGATCCCGCCGGCCCGGCCGCCGGTGGCGCTGAAGAGCAGCCAGCGGTCGAAGTTACCCCGTCTGATGTGCCGACGCCTGATCAGGTGGCTGCGGATCAGAAGGCTGCAGAGGAGCGCTCCGAGGAGGCGCCTGCTCCCGCCGGCGATGATGAGGACGACAAATGAGATCGAACTATTGGGTCCTGATCCTCTGTGTCTCCTGCGCGTCGCCCAAGACGGTCGAGCCAGAGCCTGTACAATTTGACGATGCGCCGGTGATGGAGCCGGAGGCGGGCCCTGCGCCGGTGGTCGATGCCGCGGTCTCAGCGGATGCGGCGCCGGCTGATGCGGGCGTTGTGGTGGTCGTTGACGCCGCCGTTGATGCGGGCGCAGTGGCTCCGGACGCCGGGTCTGTGGATGCGGGGCGTCTGGTCGAACCGTTGCTCGCTGACGAGGCGCTTAAGGCGCGGTTTGAGGCGGCGCTCAAGCAAGCGCTTGACGACCCGCAGGCAGCTGAGACCGAGTTTGATGCGATCGCTGCGGCGGCGCCTGATTTCTACTTTGCGCCCTACAATGCTGCGCTGTGTCGTCTGCGGCGCGGTGACAAAGAGGGCGGATTGGCGCGGTTGCAGCAGGTGCATGACCGCTTTGGGATGTTGTTTCACGGCGCCACCGAGGCGCTGGCGTGGGCGAAGTACAATGACGGCGACAAAGAGGGCGCAGAGTCGCTCTTGAAGCAGGCGATGGATGCGCACCCCCGCGTCCTTGATCTTCGCAATGCTTATGGTCGCATGTTGCTGGAGTTGGGTCGCTATGAAGAGGCTGCCTCCCTGTCGATGAAGACCCTGAAAAAAGACGAGGTCAACGTCGCTGCGATGCAGGTGTTGGGCTGGTCGTTTTGTAAGCGCGAGAAGATGGGTCTGTGTTTGTTGGTGCTCGGTAATGCCTTGAAGGTGCCGGGTGAAGAAGCCAACGGCATGACCAATTACCTCGCGGCGCTGGCTTATCTGAAATACGCAAAAGGCGCTCAAAAACTCACCGCCGAGGCGCGCGTTCGGCGGGCGCAAGGGTACTTGGCCAAAGCAGCGGCCGGTCTGCCGGACAAGCCTGAGGTGTTGATCAACTACGCGCGCGTCTTGCTTGAGAACGGCAACCCTCAAAAGGCGTTTACGCTGAGTCGGCGCGCCACGGTGCTTCGACCTGACTTGGTCGAGGGTTGGATGCTCAAAGCGGTCGCCGAACGTGATAAGGGCGATTATGCGGCGAGCCGTACGACGTTTCTCAAGATCTTGAGTGACTACCCTGACCGTCACGCCGTGTTGTATAACTTGGGCATCCTCTACCTAGATCACGACTTTAAAAGGGTCGAAGGTCAGGAGCTTTGCCCGGACGTCTCCATCGATGACATGAAGCAAGAAGTCGGGTCGGATCTGTTCGATGGCGTTGCGCTCAAGCACGTGGATAAGACGATGATCGATAAGCTCCAGCGCTTGCGCCAGGCTTCGATTTACCTCGAGCGTTTCCGCAAGAACGCTGAGCTCGACAATGAGCGAGAGATTGAGGTCGAGAAGCAGGTGCGCGCCGCAAACAAAGCGATCCGCAGTGAGACCAAGAAGCGCGAGCGGAACATTAAGCGCGCGGCTCGTGAGAAGAAGAAGGCTGAGCGGCGCAAGAAGCGAATGGAGCGCGAGCGCAAGAAGCGGGAGGCAGAGGCTAAGGCAGCAGCTGAAGCAGCGGCGGCTGAAGGCGCCCCGACTGAAGGCGCCCCGGCTGAAGGTGCTCCGGCTGAAGGTGCTCCGGCTGAAGGCGCTCCGGCTGAAGGCGCTCCGGCTGAAGCAGTAGCTCCAGAGACGAAGTCGGAAGAGAAGTCGGAAGAGAAGTCGGAAGAGAAGTCCGGTAAAGAGGCGGCTGAGGCCGAGCCCGGCGTGATCGCAGGTGAGTCCGAGTCCTCCGCTGATGACGCGCCTGCTTCTGATGGCTCAGAGCGGGAAGAAAAGTAATCATGAAGCGTCTTACCAGTTTCGACCCTTGCGTTGCATCCCGCGCTGTGTACCATGCGAGCGTGGAGATCTCAGTGCAGTCGAAACGAGCGAGTTGGTGGCGATCACGGTGGGCTGGCCTAGTCATCGTGGCCGGCCTCTTGCTCAGTTCGAACGTTGCGTTTGCTAAAAAGTTGGTCATCTCAGAAGCGTTTGAGATTACTGGTAAAATCCAGCGACCGCAGGCGATGTATATCCTTCAGCGCAGCAAGCTCAACCTCAAGGGGTTGCAGTTGAAGCGAAGTCTTATTCCCAAGCTCTTAGAAAGTATGCGCAAACCGCCCCTTTGACGGCTTGCCACACAAAAGAAAGTTAACTAACAACCCTTTCCTGATAATAGAATGACCCAATTAGTGGGTCGTCAAGGACAAGAGAAGTACAGGAGGTTCTCATGTCGGTAGTTGCCGAGTTTTACAAAAACGGTGGTACCTGGATGCACCCCATCGCATTCGTGTCGGTGGTGGTGGTCGCGGTGGTTGCGGAGCGGATTTATTTCCTCTGGTTCCGTTACAACCTTAATGCTCACAGCTTCATGGGTCAGATTCAAAAGCTGATCATGGAGAACAGCGTGGACCGAGCGATCAAGCTCTGCAACGCTGAGCAGCACGCAGCGCTGCCGCGGATTGTGAAGTCCGGGCTCACGCGTGCCAACAAGGGTGAGCAAGAGATCACCAACGCTGTGGAAGAGATGGTCCTCGAAATGACCCCGCTCATCAGCAAGCGTATGGCGTGGCTCCCGACCCTGGCGTCGTTGGCGACCATGCTGGGTCTCTTGGGTACGATTATCGGGATGATCGAGGCGTTCGCCGCAGTGGCGAAGGCAGCTCCGGACCAAAAGCAGGAAATGCTCGCCGGCGCGATCGCTATTGCGATGAACACGACCGCTTTCGGTCTGATGGTCGCAATTCCGACGATGTTCTTGAGCTTGATCCTCAACACCTTGGTCAAGAAGATCATGGACGAGATCGATCAGTACAGCATCAAGCTCGTCAACATGCTGGTCCTTCGTGGTCAGGGTGGTACCAACCCGCTGAACCGGTAATCCGGTCGCGCAGGCTGGCGTGCGCTGTGTGGCAGCGCGCGTCCGCCTTGGTTGTTTGAATTAGTTGGAGTGACAGCGTGGCACGCAAAAAGATCAAGGAAGAAGTCCCTGAGCCAAACCTGGTTCCGGTGATGAACCTCGTGATGCTGCTGATTCCCTTCTTGTTGATGGCATCAGCCTTCTTCGAGGTGGCGATCATTAACGTCAGTGCGCCGAAGGTGGCGTCGGGTCCGAGCTCGGACGATACCCCGAAGGATGATAAGCCGAAGCTGAACCTCACGGTTGTGGTGAGTGACGGTGGTTTTAAGATTTGCGCTTACGGTGGTTGCCTCGGGCCGGGCGGCGTGCGCGCCGAAGGTGGCGCAGCGAACGGCCCAGGCGCTGGTGGTAAGCCGACGGTAGCGACGACCCGTTTCTCGCACGAATGTGTCGATAAGACCGCTACACCGGCGCCCCCGGCTTGCACGTTGCCGCTTCTGGCGGCGTGTCGAACCGACGGCAGCGCTGCTCACGATCTTCCGTACCCCGAGCGCCTCGCGAAGAACATGGACACCAACGGCGGCAGCCGTAAGGACTGTGATCAAGACGGCAAGCCGGATGTGGATGTTTGTAAAGGCGAAGCGACTGACTGCAACTACCAAAACTACGACTACGTTGGCTTGCGTAAGCACCTCGCTAAGTTGAAGGCGGGCGCTGAGCAGGAGCGTAAAGTGATGATCATGGCTGACGAAGGGATCCCGTTTGAGGTCGTCGTCGGTGTGATGGACATCGCTCGTGATATGAAGACCGAGAGCGGGGAGACCAAAGAGTTGTTCCCTGACGTGGTCCTCTCGCCGGGCTTTCAGTAGCCCGAAGGGAAGGTGATTCATGACCGAAGAGCAGAACGTCGAGTCGGTTGAAGAGCAGAGCGCTGTCGAGTCTGTCGACGGCGCCTATCCTGGCTGGGGTGATGATCAGCCGCCTGTGAAGAAAAAGAAAAAAGGCGGAGGTATGGAGGACGAAGAAGTCCCCATGCCGAACATTACGTCGCTTCTCGACGCCTTGTTCATCATCCTAGTGTTCCTCCTGAAGAGCTACTCGACCAATCCGGTGTCGGTTACCCAGAGTGCGAGCTTGAAGTTGGCTGCGTCGGCAGCTCAGTTGAGCCCGAAGGACGCCCTGCCGGTGATCATCGACAAGAAGGGTATCACCGTCGATGGTGTCGAGACGATGAAGTTCGACGATAAGGGCGAGGTCCCGTCGGACCAGGTCGCTGGTCACATCATTGCGCCGCTCTCGCAGGCACTTCGGGATCAGGCTGAGAAGCAGCGTAAGCTCGCTCAGGTGAACACGGACGTGAGCTTTAAAGGCGAGCTGATCCTTATCTGCGACAAGGACCTGCCCTACAAGGTCCTGCGCGATATCCTCATGACTGCTGGCGATGCCGAATACGGTAACTTCCGATTCGCTGTCATCAAGGCTGCGGGCTGATCGCCCACCAGAGAGAAAGGCGACGCCATCTATGAGCACGAAGGTTCTCAAGGTAGCCGTCACTCAAGGTAAAAAGATCCTTGAGCAGAAGCTGATCAGTAGCCGGACGTCGGTCACGGTCGGCACGGCTTCATCGAACACGCTGCGTGTTTCGGGTGAGGGATTGCCGGATACCTACAACCTTTTCGAGGTTGTGGGGGGTAAGTACTGTCTGAACTTTACCGAAAAAATGACCGGTAAGGTGAACGTCGGTGGCGGGCAACTGGACTTTGAGACGGCTCGCCAGCAGACCGGTGTACGTAAGCGCGGTAATGAATACCAGATGGTGCTCAGCGAAGCCTCTAAGGGCGCTGTTGAGTTAGGTGGCGGCGGTGTGCGTGTCATCTTCCAGTTCGTTGATGCGCCGGCAGATGCAGTCCCTGCGAAGCTGTCGGATTCGACGTACATGCCGCCGCTGCAGCGCCTGGATCGAATCTTTTGGATTTGTCTTGTGGTCTCAGCGTTGCTCCACACGGGTGGTGTCATCGGTGCGATGAACGCACCACCTCCTCCGAAGCGTAAGCTGACCGAGCTTCCGGATCGCTTTGCGAAGATGATCATCAAGAAGCCGCCGAAGGTGGAACCACCGAAAGAGAAGAAGAAGGAAAAGCCGAAAAAGGATGGCGAGAAGAAGCCATCGGAAAAGAAGGCGGAAAAACCGGCTGAGAAGAAGGCGGAAGCCAAGCCGAAGAAGAAGCCTCAGACATCGGCTCAGAAGGCAGCTCGTCGTGAGCAGGCTCGCGAAGCGGTCAAGCAGAACGCTGTGTTCAAGGCGCTCGCTATTGCGACCAGTGGCGGCGGCGCCGGCGTTGTCTTTCAGGCGGACGGAGACCCGCGCACGGACGTGAGCGCAGCGCTCGCAGCGTCCGGTGGTGCAGGGATCGCTGCTGCTGACGGCGGCCCCGGTGGTCCCGCCGTTCGTGGTGGCTCAGGTGGTGGTGGTCCGGTCGGTATCGGCGAGGTCGGCGGCGTGGCCGTTGGCGGCGGCGGTGGTAAGATCGCCAAGCGTAAAGGTCCGAAGATTCGGGTACGCATGAAGATGAGCAAGCCGAAGATCGACGACGGCAACCTGGACGGTAAGTCCGTCGCTCGGAAAATCCGTGCTCGAAAGCGTGCGTTCCAGGCTTGCTATGAGCGTGAGTTGAAACGGAACCCGTCGCTCAAGGGTAAGCTGGTCCTCGAGGTGACCGTCGGCGAGAACGGACGTGTCGCGGATATCTTCGTCGCCGACAACGCCCTGAACAATGCCGTGGCGAACTGCATCAAAGGCAAAATGCGATCGATTCGGTTTCCGAAGCCCGAGGGCGGAGAAGCAACCTTCTCGTATCCCTTCGTCTTTGCCTCGAGTGGGTAGTTGTGCAGCGGTTGGATCGGGCTGGTATCGAAGCCCTTCTGCAGACGGAGCAGTTTAAGAGCTGGTTCGCCGAGTTGAGCGGTTTGAATCACCGTCTCGAGCTTCTCGAGGCGGGCATCGAGCGCGCTGCGGAGGCGTGTGCCGAGGCATCGTTCCGCTCTAGTTACTGGCAGGAACAAGCCGAAGAGGCACTCCTTCGCTCGGCAGACCTCGAGAACACGTGCCATAATCTGCGCATTCAAATCGCCCAGCTTGAGAACCAAGCCTTCGATCGTCTCGCCGACTTTGAGCGCGTGCGCGATGAGGTGACCGAGCTTTGGGTCCGGATAACAGCCATCGAGCATCGCTGTGATGATCACCCGGACGAGGCGAGTCGCGTGCGCGCTCGAGCGCGGTATCAAGGCGAGCTCAAGAAACTGCGCGCCCAATACGCAGCGAGGAACGAGCGTAAAGAGGCGCTCTGGCATGAGGAAGAATTACTCTGGATGCAGGTGGCTGAACAAACGCTCATGGTGCCCGAGATTGAGGTGCGTTCCAAACGCTTGGCGCAGCGTTACAGTCACTTGATGGCGCGGGTCGAGGAGTTGCAAAAGCGTGAGGCTGCGGCCTCTGAAGAGCTCGCCGATGAGCGTGAAGAGCTCGCGGCTGTTCAGGTTCAGTTAGCGGATCTAAGAGCGGCTGCGCGCGATTGGTTTTCATGCGTTTGCCACGAGAACTTCCTTTATTGGCCGGTCGGTGACGACTCCAAGATGGCGTTGGTGTTGGCGCTTGTCACCAACCAGACCGATTACAACATTGAAGTAACGAGTGGACAGATCTACCAATGCGAGACGGAGAGAGGCGTTAAATACCTCGAGCCGATTCGCGTCGCCGGCGCGCCGGATGAAGAAGATGAGCGTCTTTCGCGATTTTTTGAGGAGGTTGCATGACAGAGACCTACGATCGCGTAGAAGCGCTGCAAGCCTCGCCGCTCTTCAATGATTTGATGTCGCTCGAGAAACAGTATCTGGCCGACCTGGCGGTTCATCGACAGCTCGGCTCGGGTGATGTTTTGTTCGAGGCCGGTGATGTGGGCGATGCCATGTACGTCGTCGTGAGCGGTCGGCTCTCAGTTGTTGTGGGTGACGGCGAGGTGGCGACCCTAGAGGCGCCCGACTTCGTCGGTGAGATGGCGTTGATCGATAAACAGCCGAGGGCGGCTAAGGTGGTCGCAAAAGAGGATACAGTCCTGCTCGCGATCAGCCACGCGAACATCTATTCGTTTGCTCGAGCGCATCGAGGCGGGTTTACCTGGCTCGTCGTGAACATCGCCAAGAATCTAGCCGGGCGTTTGCGTGCCATGAACGAGACGGCACGAAAAGTGGCCGACTGATGGCGTGGCCATGCCTCCAAAAGGGCGAGGCGCCGGCGAGCATTTCACTTGCCGATGATCGCGCTTTGGCCGATAATAACACCTGTGGCCGGTAGTTTGTTTCCTGCCTTGAGCTTGGAGCCTCTGATTTGTTCATAGCGATGAACCGTAACCGCTTGATATTAGCGGTCGTAGGCTTCGGGTTGGCGAGCGCCCCGGCGTTGGCTGATGGGGGTATTAAGTTGACCTCCGAGGCGCGCGCCCACCCGCTCATGCAGGCGGGTTTTGCGTTTGACTCGAACCCGCACCGGTCCACAGGTGACACCGCAGATGGCGACGGCTTCTTGCTCATGCAAGGTGGCTTTGAGCTTGTCGTGCCCTCCGATCGGCTCGACGTACGCATGAACAATGTCATCAGTTACCATCACTACCTGGGCTTGATGGACGATCCCAGTCGTCCGTTGGGCGTGACCACCGCCAACCTGTCGACCGTTAAGGGTGGCTCGGCGTTGCAGTTGCTTGGGAACCGCAAGGGGAAGCTGCGTTGGGGCCTCGCGGGGAAGGCAAACCGGTTGGACGAACCGGAGCCCCTCAACCTAGGTGTGCGTCAAGGGCGGTGGTCGACCGGGAGCGATGCATTCATCGAGTGGCGTCCTGGCGGCGGAGCGCTCGGTATGAAGCCCGCCTTGGGGGTAGCGTTTGATAATTACGACAGCTCGGGTGGCGATGGTGCGCTGGAGCTGAACAAGTCGGTCCCGAGCGTTCGGCTTGATTTCGATTGGCGATTCTTGCCGCGTACTCAGTTTGTGTTCAACAACCACTGGACGACCTCGATCTACAGCAACGATCCCGACGCCAACGGTTATGCCGACCCGATTAGCTCCGAAATTGGTGTGATGGGTCAGGTCTCGCCGCGCTTGTCGGCGATTCTGGCGGTGGGCTACTCCGGTAGTCAGTTTCTAACTTCGGATCGTGGCGAGGTGTCGCACACCGTGTCGGGTCAGGCTGAGCTGCGATATGATGAACGCCGAAAGACCACCTGGCGGCTTGGGTTTAGGCGCCGGTTGTTGCCGGTCTCCGTGTTTGGGTTCATGGCGGATAACAGCGCGTATGCTCGCTACGCTGAGACGTTCATCGGCGGACTGCGTGTCGTGACCCAGCTCAAGGGGTCGCTGCGCACCTTTGGCGCCCAGACGACCTCACAAGATATTATTCAAATTGCCGGAGGCACAGCGCGAGCTGATGTCACCGCAGGGTTTGACATCAACGTGCTTTGGCAGCCGCAGCGCTGGTGGGTTGCAGGTTTGACGAACCGGTTCGAGTACTTCACGACCAACAGCCAGTTCAAGTCGGCTGGCGCCGCAGGGGACTCGCTGATCGATCCGAGTTTTGGTCGCAACCTGACCATGTTGGTGTTTGAAGCTAAGTACTAATGCGCCTCTTGTGGTTTTGGTCAGTCCTTGCGCTGAGTGGGTGTCGCGGGACGATCGCGCCGGCTCCGAAAACCGTGGACATCGACAGCATCCGCGAGGTGATTGAAAACCGGCGGCATTTCATTGGTCCGGGGGACTCCGTACAGGTCCAAGTGTACCGCGAAAAGGAGCTGTCACTGAGCCAGATCGTCAGCCAGGATGGGACCATCTCTCTGCCGGTTACGGGCGAGGTTCAGGTGGCGGGAAAGACGCGGCGCCAAATCGAAGCTGAGCTCGAGTCAAAGCTTGAAAAGTCGGGGCTGAGTAACCCGCGGGTCTCGGTGCTGATCAAGAAGTTGGTCTCGGCCAAAGTGTCCGTCTACGGTGAGGTGACCAAGCCTGGGACGTTCCCTTACGAAGCCGGCATGACCGTTGTTCAGGCGATTACGCTGGCCGATGGGTTCAAGCGGACCGCGCTCCAAGACCGAGTGATGATTATTCACCCCAATGGTGAGCGCCTCGAGGTGCCTGTGCGGCAGATCGGGCTGGGCAAGGTACCCAACGTACCGTTGGTTCCTGGCGACGTCATCTACGTCCCGGAGAGTTACTTTTAGAGATCATGAGGCGGTCGTCATGAAGGGTATCGTATTGGCTGGCGGAATGGGCACGCGTTTGGCGCCTCTGACGCATGTCACCAACAAACATCTGCTGCCAGTCTACGACCGCCCCATGGTGGATTACCCGCTTGAGACGCTCATTCGAGCCGGCATTGATGAGATCATGATCGTCACCGGGGGAGAGCACGCAGGGGACTTCCTCAAGCTCATGGGCAACGGCGAGCGCCTCGGTCTACGGCACCTCAATTACACCTATCAAAAAGGTCACGGGGGGATCGCCGAGGCCCTTGGTCTGTGCGCTCATTGGGCGGATGGCGAGCCGGTGTGTGTGATCCTAGGTGACAATTTGTTTGAGTATGAGCTCACCCCTGGGCTTCGTGCGTTTACGCAGCGACCACAGGGCGCGATGGTGTTCCTCAAAGAGGTTCATGACCCGGAGCGGTTTGGCGTCGCCACTTTAGAGGGTGATCAGGTGGTCCGGATCGCTGAAAAGCCAGCGCAACCGGACAGTAACTGGGCGGTCACTGGCGCCTACTGCTATGACGCTGACGTCTTTGAGATCATCAAGACACTCGAGCCGAGCGCGCGCGGGGAGCTTGAGATAACGGATGTGAACAACGCCTACTTGAAGCGCGGTGGGTTGCAGGCTCATCGGCTTGAGGGGTGGTGGACGGACGCAGGGACCTTTGAGAGCCTCTTGCGCGCAGGGAATTTGGTCGCCAAAAGCGGCGCCAACAAACCAAGCGGGTCGAGCGCCTCATCATGATTCAGCGACTGACAGACTTCTTTGACCCTCGCCATCGAAAGGGGGCGCTGCGGTTCGGGCTCGTCTTCGCTGCGCTCATTTTCATCCCTTTCTTGGGTTCGTCAGGGCTGACCTCGCCCTGGGAGGCGCAGTACGCTGAGGTCGCTCGCGAGATGACCGCGAATGGCAACTACGTCTACCCAAAGTATCGAAACACCGGCTTCTTCTCCAAGCCCATCTTGACGATGTGGCTGACGAGCCCTGGGCTCAGCCTGACGGGTGGCTGGAAAGCGGATGGGATGATCTCACCGTGGACCCCCTTCGCCGTACGCTTACCGATGGTGCTGCTGTTACTGTTCGCCCTTTTTACCATGTTTTGGTCGATGGACCGGATCTTTGGTCATCGGGTGGCGCTCTCGGCGGTGATCGTGGCGGCGACCTCTCCCTTCGTCTTGCTTGCCGGGCGGCAGGCGGTCACCGACATGCCCTTTTTTGCGATGGTCAGCGCCGCCTTGTTCGCGCTGATGGGCTACCTGTTTGGTGACGAGGCGGACGCTGAGGCGCAGGAGGCGTCTGTTGATGCGCCCGCCGTTTGGGTGCTCGCTGCGCTTGTTGGCGTGCTGGTCGAGCTGCTCACCGGGACGCTGATGCCGTCTGTGCACAGCGGCTGGCGTCTTTTGCTGTTGTTGATCACGACGCTCGCTGCCGCTGAGGTTTTTCGCAGACTCGCCTACCGGCAGCTCGAGAGCGGCAGTGGGCGCTGGTTGACGCGGCGCGGCGACGGCGAGGACCGGCTCCCGTTCTGGTTCTTGCTCGGTCTCGGTGCGCTCTTAGGGGTTCAGATATTCTGGTATCTGACCTGCCCTGAGAAGGACCCGCTCCTCCCGCTGCGCGGGCTGCAGCTGCCTAGCCGGCTGACCGTGGTTGTGGGGATGGTAGTGCTTGCGGGGGTCTTGTTGACGCAGCTCAAAAACCGCCCTCGCAGCGAGCTCCCTTTGTACGGTTTTTATGCGCTGGTGGGGTTAGCCACCTTAGCCAAAGGGTTCGGCGGCTTTATGCTCCCCGGTGCGGTGGCGCTCGGCTACATCGTGAGCGCATGGGATTGGGCTGTCCTCAAGCGGGTCCGCTTGGTGACCGGCCCGGCGCTGTCCTTGCTGATCGGCGCGCCGTGGTTCTTGATCATGTTCGCTTACCCGGGACGCGACGAAGAACATAAGACCTTCTATTCGCGGTTTGTGGTGCACGATCACCTGCGGCGAATGGGCGGTGGTATCCATGGCGACTCGAGCAAGCGAGGCTTAGGGTTCACCTACCATATCCGGTACATCGCTTATGGTATGTTCCCGTGGATCCTTGCGCTGCCTGCAGCGATCGGTCGACTCATGGGCAGCCAGCGAGCGCGCCGCGGCAAGGAGGCCGCCGAGATGTTCTTGGTGGTTTGGTTGGTCGTCAGCTTCCTTCTGTTTACGTTGATGTCGACCAAGTTCCACCACTACGGCTTGCCGGTTGTGGCGCCCTTGGTTGGGCTCATCGGTATTTGGCTCGGTGAGCTCAGCCGGGATCGCTTTGTGTGGGCGCCGCCGATCGCTGCGCTGACCATCTTACTTGGCGTAGCGGTCGCCAATGATCTCGTCCGCTTTCCATGGGAGTGGATGGACCTAACGACCTACCACTACATCAACTACAAGCCACAGGATTACTTCCCGAGCGTCGCTGGTGGTCAGTGTGATCTGAGCACGACCTATTGCTGGATTCTCGGGATCATCCCCGTCACGATCGACTTCAATTGGCCTCTGTTGGTCGGAATCACGGTTGTGACGTCGACGGTCTTGGCTGTGGTCGCCTCGCTCTATGGCGCCTATCGATCAGGTGGCGGTGAATTGCAGAGCCGGGTGTGGGTCGCTTCGGGGCTCGTCACCGCCCTCTTCGTCGCCCATCTCTACTTCCCGGTTCTAGGTCAGCACTGGACCCACTCATCGCTCGTTGGGACCTATTTCAAGCGCCGAGCACCGGCGGACCCCTTGGTCGCTTATCAGATGAATTGGCACGGCGAGACCTTCTATGCTCGCAACCTTGAGTGGCAGATCAGCGACTCGAAGCGGTTGCGGCAGATCGTGGACCGCCCTGGGACGGCCTGGGTCCTCGTTGAGCAGTCGCGCTTTGATGGCATGAAGAAGACGCTCGGCAACCGCTACAAAGAGCGTGTGCACATCGCCGATCGCTCCAACGTAAAGTGGTATCTGGTGCGGATTGATGACCCGTAAAGCCTAAATCCATTGCGGCCGGCGGGGGCATCGTCTATCGCCGTCGCGGTGACGTGAATTGGGGAGGACGTGATGAGGCTGTTGTTGCTTCTTGGCTTGGGTGTCGCTGCGGCGTGCTCGAGCGGTCCGAACAATCGTTTTACTGAGCACCAAAAGAAGAACACGCCGCCGCCGCCTAAAGAGGCGCCCAAGAAGGTGGTGAAGAAAGAAGTCGATTACCACGGGTTGGTCGCTGAGGGCGCCATCTTGGTGGATGTTCGCACCCCGAAGGAATTCGCTCGTGGCAGCGTTCCGGGGGCGAAAAATGTTCCGTACGAGGAGCTGCTCCAGAGGCTGGACGCCTTTGGGACGCATGACCAATCGGTCATCGTCTTTTGTGAGTCCGGCCGGCGCGCCGAGCTCGCTAAAGTGATCCTGGTACAGCAGGGCTGGAAAGAGGTCCACAATATGGGAAGTCATAGGGACTGGTGATGAAGAACTTACTGATTGCGTTGTCGTGTGTCCTTGCACCGTCGGTGGCTCTCGCCGCAGGCGGGGGTATGGAAGCTTATGGTGAGCTCGTCGCCATCTTTATCCTCCTTGCGGTCGTGGTCTTTGTGATCAGCCGCTTGCCGACCGTCGATGAGGTGAACCACTCCGCAGAGTTTCGTCGCCGGCGGGTGATGAACTGGCTCCCGCTTGGGCTCACGTATGCCTTTTTGTACATGGGGCGATACAACCTGAAGGTCTCGAAGTTCGCGTTTGAGGAGATGCAGGACTCAGCCGGTGGTGCGCTCATGAGTAATGAGGGCTTCGGCGTTATTTTTACCGTGGGCGTGTGGGTCTACGGGTCCGCCTTCCTGATCAACGGACCGCTCACCGATAAGCTCGGCGGTCGCTTTGCGATCCTCATCGGCGCTGGTGGCTCGGCCGTCGCGAACCTCTTCATGGGCTTAGCGGCGTGGAGCTTGATCAACCAAGGGCCGATGCACACAGCGATCGGTGAGAACTTTATCACCATCTTCTCGATCCTCTACGGCGTGAACATGTACTTCCAGAGTTTTGGCGCCGTGGCCGTCGTGAAGTGCAACGCGCCCTGGTTCCACGTGCGCGAGCGCGGCGTGTTCGGGGCGATCTTCGGGATCTTGATCTCGCTCGGGGTCTATTTCGCATTCGATCTGGGCTACAAGATCGTCAACCACTTCGGCGTCGCTGAGGTCTTCTTTATCCCGACGGTGATGCTCGTGATCTTCTGGATCGCCGATTATTTCCTCGTGCGGAACTCGCCGGAAGACGCAGGTCTCGAAGACTTTGACACCGCCGACGCGTCGTCGGGTGACGACGGCCCGCAGCTGGGCGCGATTGAGGTCTTCAAGAAGATGTTGACCAACCCGATCATCATCACGATTGCGCTGGTCGAGTTCTGCAGTGGCTTTATCCGTCAGGCGCCGATGCAGTGGTACCGAACCTTCGCCAAGCAGACCAACGAGGTGCTCCAGCTCAAAGGTGACTTCATCTATGATCACTGGGGCATGTGGCTCTGCGTCGCAGGGATTATGGGCGGCGTGCTGGCAGGGGTGATCTCTGATCGAGTCTTCCAATCTCGGCGTGGTCCCGTGGCGGCGATCCTGTACCTGGGCGTCACCCTCGGTTCGGTCGTGCTCTTGTTCACCTATCAGATCCCTGCGATCGAGTTCTTAGGTGTCAAGCTGTCGGTCCCAGGGGTGATGGCGATCCTGATCTCGATGTGCGTCATCGGGGTGCACGGGATGCTCTCGGGGACCGCCTCCATGGACTTTGGTGGACGTAAAAATGTCGGGATCGCCGTGGGGATTATCGACGGCTTCGTCTACCTCGGGACCGGGGTGATGTCGCTGACCTACGCCTACGTCCTGCCTCAAGAGCAGTTTGACGCGACAGGGAAGCTGACCGGGCCGGTGACCCAGCCTGAGAACTGGTCACCATGGCCGGTCTCGATGATCATCGTCGGGTTAGCTGGTTTCGCGCTGGCGACACGCGTCTGGAACGCCAAGCCAAAGCCGAAGGCGACTTAAGGCGACGCTGCCATTCTGGCCGAAAGCGACCTGTCAGGCCGGCAGCGCAGCGCATGCGTTTTGGTTCTATAGCGCTGTAAAAACAGCGTAATATTTTGGGCATGAATCCTGCTTAAACTTCTGCGTACGTAGGAGGACATGCGGGTGGAACGGCTAAAGCAGCTCAAACCGCTTGGGACGTTTGTGGGTCTAGCGCTGTGCGCCTATCTCGCGGCGGGCATCGTGACGACCGTGGTGGCTGAATGGCGCCGCCCGATCCCGCCCTTGCCCGAGGTCAAGGCGCCGAAGTCGAGCAAGCGGTTCGCTCGTCAGATCAGCGCCATCGCAGACCGAAACCTGGCAGGGACCGCGAAAGAGGTGGTCGAAGAGGTCGAGCCGGTCGCTGAGGAGGCGGCGGCTGATCTCGATCCGAGCGGTGACGTGCTCAAATCGGGGCTCAATGCGCGCGTCGTCGCGACGGTCTTGTTCGACCATGAGCCGTGGAACTTTGCGCTCATTGAAGACGGGCTGCGCCGAAAGACCTTTATCGGTCACGTGGGTGATCAACTGTTTCCAAAGAACGACCTGTTCACCGTGGTCACGATCGAAGAAGATCGGGTCGTGATTCGTGAGGGCTCAAGCCCTCGCCTGACCTACCTCGAAAAAGACGCCAAGGCCGGCTCGGAGCCGACCACGAGCAGCGCGTCCACCAGCGCCTCGAGCAGCTCGCCGAACGACAAGTCAGACATCAACAAGCGGATCCGAGCCGGTGTGAAGAAAAAAGGCGCCGGGAAGTATGAGATCTCGCGCGACAGCATCGACACCGTGCTCTCGAACATGAGCGCATTGTCCACCGATGCGCGCGTGGTCCCCGACTTCAAGGGCGGCAAGCAGCGCGGGTTTAAGCTGTTCTCGATCAAGCCGAAGTCGGTGTTCTCGAAAATCGGCTTGAAGAACGGCGACGTGTTGAAAACGGTGAACGGATACACCCTCTCCAGCCCTGATAAAATCTTAGAGGTCTACGGTAAGCTCAAAGACTCTGAGCAGATCTCGATCGAGGTTCTCCGGCGCGGCAAGCCGAAGAACTTTGAATACTCTATTCGATAAGAAAGAAAGGCTTAGCTATGCGTACTCTGAGCCTCGTGACGCTCTCCCTGATCCTCGCCGCGCCGGCGTTTGCGCAGGCACCTCCAAAACCCGTCTCCGAGCGGTCGAAGAAGCGGCGCGCCAAGCGTGGTAAGTTCGACTTCCAAGAGCAGACCTACAAGCTGCCCAAGTTGTTGCAGCTCATGGGCGAGCTGACCCGGAAGAACTTCATCTTGGGCAAAGAGCTCAAGAACAAAGAGATCACCATCTATTGCCAGAGCCCGGTGAGCATCCCCGAGGCGTATCGAGTCTTTGTCTCGGCGCTCTCAGCGCACAAGCTCAGCTTGGTGAAGGTGGGTAAGTTCTATCGAGTGGTGAAGGCTAAGGATGCGGTCAAGGGGCCGTCGCCGACCTTCATCGACGGGCGCATGAACGAGGTGCCCTACGACGAGCGCATGGTCACGGTGCTGCATAAGCTGCGTCACCTCGACGGCGACAACCTGCTTAAGGTGCTCAAGAAGATGGTGAGCCCAGCGGGCAGTGTTCAGATCGTCCCGCCGCGGCTTTTGCTGATCTCGGATACGGCGATGAACGTCCACCGCTTGATGCGCTTGGTCAAACACCTCGACAAGGCGGGCGCAACGCACCAGATCCATTACTACGAGGCGCGGTACGCAGACGCAGGCGACCTCGCGTCCAAGCTCGGTGAGGTCTTCACGGTCCTTGGCAAGAACAAGAAAAAATCGGGCAGCAAGTCTAAGATCGCGGCGCCGAGTGATGTCGTCTTGCAGCAAGTTGTCGCCGACGACCGGACCAACACCTTGATCATCGTATCCGAGGCGGTGGCTTACGAGCGTGCGGTGCAGCTGCTCGATCGGTTGGACCTGCCGACGCCCGACGATGAAGGCGCCATCCACGTCCTGCGCCTTGAGAATGCGGACGCCAAGGAGTTAGCGTCGACCCTCTCGAGCCTGATCTCTGGGTTAAGCAGCCAGCGAAACCGGAAAGGGAAGGGCAAAAGCAAGTCCAAGAAGAAGTCGGGTCAAGGTGCCTCAGCGGAAGGGTTGTTCACCGGTGAGGTCAAGGTCAGCGCCGATGAGGCGACGAACTCGCTGGTGGTCGTTGCGAGCCGAAACGACCTGAGGGTCCTTCAGCGCATCGTCAAGCGGCTGGACTATCGCCGCCCGCAAGTCTTCGTCGAAGCCGCTTTCCTTGAGCTCTCCGTGAAAGAGGGCTCCGACGTGGGCGCCAGTATGCACAGCGGTGTGACCGCCGAAGGCACCGACTGGGTCGACGCTGAGGAGAGCCCTTGGGTCGCGGGTGCGCTCGCAGGGGGCGCTGGGATCGTCGGCTCCACGACGGCGCAGGGCCTGCGCTCGATCTCGCCGGTCAGCGCCGCCGGTCTGCTCGGCCTCGTCGGCGCCTTTCAGGGGATCTCGATTCCGGGTCTCGACGAGGCTTTTGGGGTGAAGATCCCAACCTTTGGTGTGGTCTTTCAGGCGCTCAAGAGTACCACGGGTGTGGACGTCCTCTCGACGCCCCACTTGCTCACCACCGACAACGAAGAGGCTGAGATCACGGTGGGTAAGAACGTCCCCTTCGCCTCAAGCATGATGGGCGGCTTGGGCAACCTCGCGAGCCTGGCGAGCGCAGCGGGTGGCTCATCGACGGCCAGCGCAGGCTTGGGCGCGCTCGGTGGGCTTGGGCTGCCGTCGGTCTCCATTCAGCGTCAAGACGTCGCCCTCAAGCTGAAGCTGACGCCCCACGTGACCAACACCGGCCAGGTCCGGATGGAGCTCGAGGCTGAGATCAGTGAGCTCGGCGGGATCGAGCCGACGACCAACTCGCCCATCACGACGCAGCGAAAGATCAAGACGGTCGTCGTCGCCGGAGACAGCCAGACCATCGTGATCGGTGGGTTGATGGGCGATCGAAAAACCGACTCGGTGACGAAGATCCCGTTGCTCGGTGACCTGCCGGTGATCGGCGCGTTGTTCCGCTCCAAGAAGGTCGAGGTCGACAAGACCAACCTGCTGCTCGTGCTGACCCCGCACATCGTCAACAACGACGAAGACTTTGCGCGTATCTTCGAGCGCAAGCTCGCCGAACGGCGCGAGTACGCCAAGTTTATGAGCGATCGCGCCAACAGCTTCCAGGCGACGATGAATTGGCAGCGCAAGGTGGGACCTTTCGGTCGACTTGATCGTGATCTAAGCCGCCACCTTCAAGCCGTCGAGAACGGGGGCGAGGGCGCAGGAACCGAAGAGGTCATCGGCGCCGACGTCACGCCGAGCGCTGAGCAGGCGGTCGAAGCTGAGCGCAAGCCGGAGGCCGAGCCGAAACCCGACGCGTCGCAAGACGCAGGTCAGCCTACCGAGCAAGACAGCAAGCCATCGGGCGCCCAAACGACGCCGAAGCCGCCGTCGGACGCTCAGGCGAAGAAGGGCTGATCATGCGACTCGGTGAGCTCCTCGTTCGGCATCAGGGTGTCACCGCCGAGGCGGTCGACGCAGCGCTTGAGGAACAGCATGAGCGCGGCGGACTGCTCGGTGAGCTGCTGATCGCTGCCAAGGCGGTTGATGAGGCGAACCTCTCGATGGCCCTCGCGCAACAGGCTGGGTGTGCCTTTCGCAAGCAGATCGACGCCAACGCCATCCCGGATGAGTTGTTGGATCTGGTGCCGTTGAGCTTTGCGCGCTCACGCCAGGTGCTGCCGCTCGAGCTGACAGAAGACGGTGTCGTGATCGTTGCGCTCGCCGATCCCTACGATCTGTCGGTGGTCAGCGATCTGCAGCTGATGATGCAGCGCCCCTTGGTGACCGAGGTGGCGACACCCACGTTGATTACAGCGAGCGCGAACAGCGCCTATGACCGAGCGACGCGACTGGCTGAAGACGCAGCGGAGGGCTTGGAGGAGAGCCACGCTGAGGAAGAGGAAGAGTTCGCCATCCAGGACATCTTGGACGCCGAGGACGAGGCGCCGATCATTCGGTTCGTGCACTCGATTTTGTCCCAGGCGGTCCGAGAGCGCGCCTCGGATATTCACGTCGAGCCCTTTGAGCGTGAGGTCGCCGTGCGTTTCCGCGTGGACGGCGTGCTGCGCGAGGTGGTGCGGCCTCCCAAAGCGGCGCAGAGCTCGATCACGAGCCGCATCAAGGTGATGGCGGGGCTCAACATCGCGGAGAAGCGGCTGCCGCAAGACGGCCGCATCCGGCTCAAGCGCGCCGGGCGCGACATCGACATCCGCGTCTCGACGGTGCCGACGAGTCACGGCGAGCGCGTGGTGATGCGTCTGCTCGACCGCTCGGCCGTGCTCAAGCCGCTCGATGACCTCGGTTTTGCGCAGAGCCAGCTCGACGGCGTCGATCGGCTGATCAAGCGGAGCCACGGGATCATCTTGGTCACCGGCCCGACCGGCTCGGGGAAGACGACGACCCTCTACGGCTGTCTGAGCAAGATCAACTCGCCGGATAAGAACATCCTCACGATCGAGGACCCCGTTGAGTACCAGCTCGAAGGGGTCGGGCAGGTTCCAGTTAACCCGAAGATCGACCTCACTTTCGCCTCGGGCCTGCGCGCCTTTTTGCGCCAAGATCCCGATGTCATCATGGTCGGTGAGATCCGAGACAAGGACACGGCAGAGATCGCCATCCAGGCGTCGTTGACCGGTCACTTGGTCCTCTCAACCATCCACACCAATGACGCCGCCTCGGCGATGACGCGTTTGGTGGACATGGGCGTCGAGGCGTTTTTGGTCGCCTCGTCGCTGGCCGGCGTGCTGGCGCAGCGGCTGGTGCGAACCGTCTGTGATGATTGCGCCGAGACCATCCCCTTGAGCGAGGGCGCGTGCATCGAGCTCGGGGTCGACCCGGCGGTTCACGCCGGTAAGCCCGTGCGCCAGGGGCGCGGGTGCATCGAGTGTCAGCACACGGGTTACCGTGGCCGAACCGGTATCTATGAGCTCTTGTTGGTGACGGATGCGGTGCGAGAATTGGTCCTCACCAACGCGGATGCGTCGCGCGTCAAGAAGGCGGCTCGTGAGCACGGGATGGAGACCCTCCGAGAAGACGGTCTGCGCAAAATTCTCAACGGTGAGACCACGGTGGCAGAGGTCTGCCGTGTGACCACTGAAGAAGCGGTCTTGGACTAGGCTATGCCGCTTTACGAATACAGAGGGTTCAACGCCCAAGGTAAAGCCACCAAAGGCGTTCGCGATGCCGAGACGCCCAAGGCTTTGCGCGCCCAGCTCCGCCGTGACGGCGTTTTTATCTCGGACGTCAAAGAGGCCAAGGTTGAGAAGAAACAAGGGGGTTCGAAAGCGTTAGCGAGCGGTAAGGTAAACGTGCGCGTCCTCGCCGTCGTCACCCGCCAGTTTGCGGTTTTGATCCGCTCCGGGATCCCCTTGGTGCCTGCGCTTACGGCGCTGGCTGAGCAGGTTGAAGATGAGCGGCTGGCGCGCGTGCTCGCCGACGTCAAAGGGCGCGTCAACGAGGGCGCCTCGCTTGGCGACGCGATGGCGGCGCACCCTAAGACCTTCTCAAACATTTACGTCAACATGGTGCGCGCGGGCGAGAGCTCTGGCGCGCTCGATGTCGTGCTCGAGCGGCTCGCTGACTTCACGGAAGGCCAAGCCGAGCTCAAGTCCAAGGTGATCGGGGCGTTGATCTATCCGGTGGTGATGGTGATCGCTGGCGCGTTGGTCATGTTCGGTCTCTTCGTCTTTGTGGTGCCTCGGATCACAAAGATTTTCTCGTCGGCTGAGGCGCAGCTTCCGTTGCTGACGCGCACGCTCATCGGGACCTCGGAGGTGATGCGCAACCCGGCCCTGATGTTCGGCCTGTTTGCGCTCGCTGTGGTGGGCGCCATCCTGTTTCGGAACTGGGTCAAGACCGACAAGGGGCGCCGCAGCTTCGACGCCTTCAAGCTCCGAGTCCCTTTGTTTGGTCGGATCCACCGGATGGTCGCGATCGCTCGCTTTGCGCGCACGCTCGGGACCTTGTTAGCCTCGGGCGTTCCCCTGCTGGCTGCGTGTAAGATCGTGCGCAACGTCGTCAGCAACGAGGTGCTCGCCGAGACCATCGACGCCGCCGCGCTGGCGGTCAGTGAGGGGCAGAGCTTTGCGGCGCCGCTCAAGCGCAGCGGTGAGTTCCCGCCGCTCGTGCATCATATGATCTCGGTCGGTGAGCAGAGCGGGAAACTCGAGGGGATGCTCGAGAACGTCGCCACCGCCTACGAGCAGCAGGTCGAGGTGACCGTCGGCGGGCTGACCTCGATCATCGAACCCATCCTCATCTTGTTCATGGGTGGCGGCGTGGCGACCGTCGTCTTCGCCATCTTGATGCCCATCTTACAAATGAACCAATTCATCCGCTGAAAGGCGAAAACATGGAAAACAATCGACTCAAAGCCCTAAACGCAAGCGCTCGACGAGGGATGACCTTGATCGAGATCCTCGTCGTCGTCGCGATCCTCGGGATGCTCGCCACGGCTGTGACCGTGACCGTGCTCGATCAGTTCGAAGACGCCAAGGGCGAGCGCGCCCGCATGGACATCGCTGCGATCACTCAAGGGCTCTCGGCGTACTACATCAAGATGGGTAAGTACCCCACGACGGGCGAGGGCCTAAGCAACCTCGTGAGCCCGCCGAAGGGCAGCCCGTTGCTCAGCGAGATCCCGAAAGATCCGTGGGAGAACGACTACAACTACGCCTACCCGGGTACGCGCAACGCGAAGGGCTTTGACCTGTGGAGCTCGGGTCAAGACGGTCAGTCGGGTAGCGACGATGACATCGGTAACTGGAAAGAGTCCGCCGAGTAGCTGCCATGACGCCTCGCCGCTCTTACCAACGCCAAGGCTTTACGCTGATCGAGCTGATGGTCGCCATCGGCATCTTGGCCATCGTCACCGCAGGCGCCTTCAGCGGGATCGCCGCAGTCGACGGTGCCCGCACGCGCGAGGCAGCGGGTAAGGTCTCGGCGGCGGTGCGTGAGAGCTTTGACCGGGCGGCGCTGTCGGGCGCCATGCATCGGCTGGTGTTCGACGTCGGCGGAACGGCGATGCGGCTGGAGTCGGCGGAGGGCTTCTTTGCCTTGCCTGCTGTGGGCGCTGCGCTCGGTGAGAGCGCCGAGGAGCGGACGGTACGTTTGGCTGAGGAGGAGGAGGCGCTCTACGACGGCTTGAGCGATGAGGCGAGGGCGGGCTTGCGCGCGCTGCGCCAGCCGCCGACCTGGAGCCCGGTCGAGGGACCGCGCGGGGAAGGCGTCGACCTTGGCAGAGCCAAGGTGTTAGCGTTCTGGTCGGACGCCTTTGAGACCTTTCAGTCCAAGGGTGAGGCGGTCTTGTACTTCTTTCCGCGCGGCGAGACCCAAGACGCCGTCTTCTACATCGGTGAGAGCGATGACGAGGCTTTTACGGTGCGCGTTGACGGCATGGCGGCGCGTGTTCACGCCCAGTTCGGTCGCTATGATCACCAAGGTAAAGCCCTATGATGCGCGGGTTTACGCTCCTTGAGGCGCTCGTTGCCATCGGGATCTTAGCGGGTTTGTTTACGGCGATTTACGGCGTGCAAGCCAGCGCGGTGCGCTCAGTGCGCTACGCACGTGACCTGCAGCGAGCCGCCTTGCTTGCACGCGACAAAGTCCTCGAGGTCGAGTGGAAGCTCAAAAAAGACGGGTTCTCGGTCGCCGATATGACCATGGAGGGCGACTTCGACGACGCCGAGGCGCCCGAGTTTAAGTGGCGCGCAGAGATCCGGCGCGTCAAGGCAGAGGCCTTCGAGGACATCGCAGCGCCGGCCGTTGACGGGGAGGCGTCGCCGCTGGCTGGCGCCTTTGCGCCTGCGTTCTCGATGATCGGTAGGCGCCTGGCTGACCAAGTGCGCGAGCTGCGCGTGGTCGTGTCCTGGAGAGACGGCGAGTACGAAGAGTCCTTCGACGTGGTCACGCACATCGTCCAGCTCACCGGCATGGGCGCAGCGCCCGCGAGCCCTGTCCCGAGCCCGGGACCGGGTGGGACCTCGTTGTTGCAGAAGAACAAGGCGAGCTCAGCGAACGGTTCGTCGGGGAAAGGGGCTTCAAAATGAGGCGCGGGTTCACGCTTCTTGAGGTCATCATCGCCACCGCGGTGGTCGGCTTGATCGGGGTCTCGATCTACGGGGCGGTCGATCGCTCCTTTCAGCTCAAAGAAGAGGTAGCCGAGTACTCGGAGCGTTACCGGCAGGCTTACGTTGCGCTGGATCGCATGACGCGTGAGCTCAGCTCGGCGTTTGTGTCCAACCACGTCGAACAAGGCGAGCCGCGATTTGAGACCTTGTTCATGGGCGAGGACGACGAGATCCGCTTTACGGCGTTCTCGAACACCGTGCTGCGCGCAGGCGCCCGTCAAGGCGACCAAGAGACCATCGCCTACCGATTGGATGCGGACCCGGCGGGTATCGAGACGAACGGAAAATGCCTGATTCGCTGGTCGGCACCACGCCTGCTCGAGGACGCAGAGGACGACAGCAAGGGGCGCGATCGCGTGGTGATCTGCGGCGTCGACCGGCTGCGCTTGAGCTACCACGCTCAGCGTGAAGATGACTGGTCAGAGGATTGGAAAACGACCGATGCGGCGCGCGAGTCCAAGGATTTTGGCTTAGGCGTCGAGGAGGTCCGCAAGCGGCTCCCTGATCGCGTGCGCATCGACCTGACCTTGCTGATGCCCGACGACGAGCCGAAGCTGTTTCGCACCTCGACGAAAATACGCCTGCACAAGGCGCTGAACTTCTAGGGTGGGCTGATGCGACGGCGACGTGGAGTAGCTCTGCTGATTGTCCTCGCCACCGTGGCGGTGATGACCACCGTCGTGATGGAATTTGTCCACGACAGCCAGGTGCGCAGCCGGATCGCCGCCAACGCGCGTGATTCGGTGCGCGCCTACTTCCTGGCGCGCTCGGGGATGGAGCTGTCGCGGCTCATGATCGCCTTCATGAAGCAGTCGCCCTGCCCTGTCAGCAGCGGCCTCGCCGCCGCCCAAAACTTAGCCGCAGGTACGACGAAGTCGGGTGGTGGGTCTTCGCCGGCCACCTGTGAGGATGAGCTCCGCATTTTACAGCAAATGCTCAACCTGCCCCCGACGCCATTTTGGAAGATGATCCCGATCACGTCGGAGCTGTTTCAGGGCGTCGCTGATGGCTCGTTTGGCGCCATGTTAGGGGTCCCGTCACCGCCTCTGGTGATGGGGGTTGAGAGCGCAGACCCGTCGGCACAGCTCGGCGACGTCGATGAGGGCTCAGGGGTCTTGTTTGGCGACATGCCAGGGACGTTCACCGTCGCGATTGATGATGAGGACCGAAAGATCCCGCTCAAGAGTCTTTGGAAGGGGAGCCCAGCGCAGAACCGAGCCGCGATGATGCGTTTCGCTGCGCTCATTGCGCCGCCGCGATTCGATGCGCTCTTTAGCGGCGTGAACAGTCGCGGCGAGGAGGCGGATCGCCAGGAGCTGCTCTCGTCGGTGCTCGACTGGATGGATCCTGACAACACCATGTCCGAGATTGACCTGCTCACCGGCCGCCGGGTGACCAGCACCTCGCCGGAGGACGCTCGCTACGACAGCGACGAGGCGCCGTACCGATCGCGTAACGCCGTGTTCGACTCCATCGCTGAGCTGCGCCTGGTGAAGGGCTTCTCAGATGAGGCCTACCGCGCCTTCGCCGATCACCTCTCGATCTACACCGAAGATAAGGTGAACATCGAGTCGATGCTCGCTGGGTTGCTGGGGCTGCAGTTACCGGATCAAGAGGGCGAGATGACCGCAATGAATGCGCCCGCACAGTTCCTCGCCGGCCTCTCGGTCTGCTTAACCGCAGACCAGCTGGTCGCCATCTGGCAGCGCGTGGGGCTTTGGTATCAGGCGATCAACAATTGCGTGTTAGTCGGCCTCTTGCCCGAGGAGATGCAAGTCGATGTGCTGTGTCCGCTTGAGCCGAACCCGCCGGTTAACCCCTTCCCGAAGTTTTTCGTCGAGGCGATCGCCCAGCTCGCCGAGGCGGAGGGCATCTCATTTGATAAGAACAAGTGCGAGAACGCAGTGACGTCCACCTCGCGCTATTTTAAACTGACCAGCCAGGCGCAAGTCGGAGACGCCCGACGCACGCTCACGATGGTCATTCGCCACGCGCCGACGGACGCACAAGAAGAGCGCTACTACTGGCGAGAGGAGTAATCATGGCTGCCTACAATGGCCTGATTGATTTGAGCACAAAGAGGATCCGTGTCCTGACCGCCGAGGCGGGTGAGCGGCGTGACGCGCCGCGCCTGATGCGGCGCGAGGAGCCCCTCGAGCACGGGTTTGAGAGCTTGCCGGAGGTCGTGGATCGACTGGTCGACGACGGCGACCTAGCGCCTGGGCGTTGGCAGCTTGCGCTCAGCGGCGATTTGGTCGCCTTTCACCGTATGCACAGCCCGCTCAAGGATCAGCGTAAGGTGCGCATGACCCTCGAATTCGAGCTTGAGAATGCCCTGCCTTTTCGCAGCGAAGAGGTGGTCGTCTCGCCGCTGCTTCGCAAGGCGGAAGAGGGGACGGATATCTTCGCTTTCGTCACCCGGCGTGACGTCCTTGAGCCCTTACTGACGTGTTTTCAAGAGCGCCGGGTCGAGACCGTCTCGGTGGTGCCGAGCGTCTTCGGCGCCGTCCCGGTCGACCTGGTCGGCAGCGGTCGACACTTAATCCTCGACCTGGGCCGAGAGCGGGTCGACGTCGTCGCCATCGAAGACGGCGCGCTCCACGCGATGGCTGCGCTTCCGGGTGGGGGTGACCTCGTGACCGCCTCGCTTCGACAGAGCCATTTTCTCGATGATCAGGAGGCGGAGCACGCCAAGTTGGTTGAGGGTGAAACCGCTGAGGGGCGCGAGGCGTTGGCGCCGGCGGTCGGTGCCTTCGCCGAGCATGTTCAGCGCGCCGTGCGCGGCGGGTTGAGGCACGCTGGTTGGCGAGATGCGACCATTCATCTCTGCGGCGGCGCAGCGTGCCTTGCGGGGTTGGTCGAAGCGCTCGAAGCGCGCAGCGGGCTGCGCGTCTTTCGCATCGAGCAGATCGACTCGTTGGCGCCGGACGCCGGTCAGGCCTGCGCGCTGGCCGCGGAGGTGGGTCATCTGCGCAACGTGTTCAAAGGCGGCGGCTTCAAGCCCGTGAACCTTCGAGCGGGCGATCTGGCGCACACGACCGACGTCATGAAGGTGCTGCAAGGTTTTCGGCCGGTGGCCGGTTGGGCCGCCGCTGTGCTCGTGCTTATGTTCATGCAGTTCTTCGCTGGGGTCTCGGCTCGCGACGCTCGGGCGGCGCGCTTTGAGACCGCTCGGCAGCAAGCCTGCGTCGAGATCGCAGGGATTAAGTCGGGCAACGCCATGCAATGCCTTGCGGCGATGCGAGAGACGATCGCCGGCACCGGAGCAGGGGATATCCCGCGCTTTGACGCGATCGATCTGTTCTCGCGGATCTCGCAGGCGGTCCCGGCCGATCTTGAGGTCAAGCTCGACGACGTGCGGATCGACGGTCGCTCGCTCCGCCTTGCCGGTACCACCACGGGTTTTCAGCAGGCGCGCCAGCTCGTCGACGCGCTCGCCACGGTCCGTTGCATCGTCGGCTTGCGCTCGGACAAAACGGTCAAGAAGGGGGACCGTGTCCTGTTCTCGCTGACCGGCAAGATCGACTGCTCGGTTGAGCCGCAGGCGGCTGGCTTGCCGGCTGCCTCGGGGGCTTCGACGAGCCCCTCGGCGACGACCGGTTCGTCTGGTTCGCAGGCGCCGCCGAGCTCGAGCGCTGGCGCCAATTCGGCGGTCGGTAGCAGCGGGTCGAGCGGGGCAAAGTCAGGGTTCGGTGGGGCGAGCAAAGCGAAGTCCTTTGCGCCGCCGTCTGTTGGGCAGACAGCCGCTCAAAAGCGTCAACAAGAGCGGCTGCGCGCCGCCGGTGATGAGGCGAAGGTCGTCGAAGGACCCGGTGAAGACGCCGAGTCGGAGGACTCGAGCGACGAGGACTCGAGCGACGAGGACGCGACCGAGTCGAGCGCGGCCTCGGGAGGCTACGATGAGCCGATCGTCGATCCCGCAACCGGCGTCGCTGTCCCCTCGGCCATCCCGGACCCTTACCCGAACATCAAGCCGTTCCCAGCGGGCTCGCTCAAGCTCCCGAACGGCGTCGGTAGCGTCATGAAGCTGCCGGAGGACGCCCTGGTGGATCCGCCGCCTACCGACCAAGACCCCGAGACGGAGACCGACTGATGAAAGCACTCGTAGACGCTTTTTCGAATCTGTCACCGAGCGATCGGCGCGCACTGGGGATCCTCGCAGCGTTCACCTCAGTGATGGTCCTCGTCTTTGGTGGGATGAGTATGCGCTCGATGAGTCGAGGCGCTGAGCGCGCGGCGAAACAGGCGCAAGGGCAGTACGCTGAGGTGCTAACGCTGGCGCAGGATTTTGCGACAGCGAAGGCGCAAAAAGAGGCGCTGGCGCGCCGGATCCGCAGCAGCAGGGTGCAGCTCGAGAGCGATATTGAGGCGGCTGCGAGCAGCCTCGATATTGAAATCCACGACATGAAGAATCAGAGCCCGGCGCCGGCAAAGAGTGATGACCTACGCGAGGAGCGGTTACGGATCACCATCAAGGCGATCACGATGGACCGCTTCACCGAGCTGATGAGCAAGCTGCTGGATAAACGCTCCGGCGACCTGATCCGGGTGCGAGAGATCAGCTTGAAGACGCAGTTTGATGACCGTGAGAAGGTCAAGGCGATCTTTGTGATGTCCACCTGGCGGAGGAACGGTTGATGCGTCAGTTCTGGGAGCGGCGATGGGTTCGATGGAGCGTCTACGGCTGGTGGACGTCTCTGGTCTTCGTGCTGTCGCTGGTGTGGACTTATCCGTCTGACGCCTTGGTGGCGGAGGTAGAAGCGGCTGTTCATCAAGCGGGTGTGCTCAAAAGCTTTGAGGCGAGCGGCGCGTCGTTGTCCGGTCTGGGCGTGGCGCTGGAAGGGGTTGAGCTGGTCACCAGCAAGGGAGACCCGAACCTGCCTTGGCGCTTTAAGCGGGTCTGGGTCGGCTTGAAGGGGTTGAGCTTTGATCCCAAAAACCCAAGCCTTCGGTTTGCGGTCGACGCCTACAAGGGCTCGGTCACCGGAGCGTATGCCGCTCGCCAGCTTGAGCTCAATGTTGAGGGGCTCGAGCTCGGTGACGTGATGCCGCTGCAGAAAATTGTGAAGGTGGGCTTGAGCGGTCGTGCAGAGGGTGCGGCGACCCTGAAGTTCGCTGAGAAGCCGGCTGGGATGCGGGGGCTAAGCGGCGAGGTTGGTATGAAGATCCTGAGCGCTGGCGTTGGGCCTGGAGAGGTCCCGATTCCTGGCTTTGGCTCGGCGCTGACGCTGCCGCCTGCGTCGGTCGGTGACCTGCCGCTCGATCTCGAGATCAACAAAGGCGAGTTTGACCTCAAGAAGTTCAAGGTCACCGGTGGCGACGTCGAGCTCGCCGGCGAGGGGACCCTCTCCTTTGTTGGGCGGCGCTCATCAGGGCGTATGGACCTTGCCTTCGATCTACGCCCCACGGAGAAGCTTAAGTCGACGCAGGAGGGCAAGAACCTGTTGACGGCGCTGGACCCGAAGTCGCCTCTGCTGCCGAGGAGCATCAAGCGCAGCTTCTCTAAGGCTGGGTGGCTCGGCGTCTCGGTCACCGGGCGGACCAACCGACCGCGGATTAAGGTGCGAAAGAGCCATGTCGACTAACGAGAAGCAGGGCGTCTTGTTGCTCAGCGGTGGACTCGACTCCGCCACCGTGGCGGCGATGGCGCAGGCCGATGGGTGGACCTTGCATGCCTTGAGCTTCGACTACGGTCAGAAGCAACGTGTTGAGCTTGAGCGTGCGCGCGACCTCGCTGCGCAGTATCGGCTGCGCTCGCACACCGTCTTCAAGGTCGACCTTGGACAGTTCGGTCAGTCGGCGCTGACGGACGATGCGATTGAGGTCCCCAAGGATCGAGACCTCGCCGCCATCGGTGAGGGGATCCCGTCGACCTATGTGCCCGCCCGTAACACCGTCTTTTTGAGTCTCGGTTTGGCGCTCGCAGAGAGCCTGTCTGTGCGGCACCTCTTCATCGGGGTGAACGCGCTCGATTACAGCGGTTATCCCGACTGTCGCCCTGACTTCATCCGCGCCTTCGAGCGTCTCGCAAACGCAGGGACGCGCGCAGCGGACGGGGGGGCTCCGTACCAGGTTCATGCGCCCTTGCTTGAGCTGACCAAGGCGCAGATCATCGAGGCGGGGCTCAAGCTCGGGGTCGACTACGGGCTGACGCGTTCGTGTTACGAGGTCGACCAAGACGGCACCTCATGTGGTCAATGCGACGCCTGCGTGTTGCGCTTGGCTGCCTTCGAAACCCTGGGTCAGCGTGACCCGATCCCTTACCGCTAGGGGCGAGCACATGGCGTACACCGTCAAGGAAGTCTTCCTGACCCTCCAGGGCGAGGGCGTCCACAGCGGGCGACGAGCCGTGTTCGTCCGCTTCACCGGCTGCAATCTCTGGAGCGGGCACGAGCGTCACCGGGCGCAAGCCATCTGCCGCTTCTGCGATACCGATTTTGTGGGGACGGACGGACCGGGCGGCGGAACCTTTGAGCGAGCGGACGCGCTGGTCGAGCAGATCCTGAGCGTTTGGGGGGATTGCGCTCAGGCGCCCTTCGCCGTGTTCACCGGAGGAGAGCCGCTCTTGCAGCTCGACGAGGCGCTGATCGAATGCGCGCATGATCACGGTGTCGAGGTGGCGGTTGAGACGAACGGGACCCTCCAAGCCCCCAAGGGGGTGGATTGGCTCTGCGTCTCCCCAAAGGCGGGCGCCGAGCTGGTCCAGGTCTCGGGCGATGAGCTCAAGCTGGTTTGGCCGCAAGAATTTAGCCCCGAGCCTTTTCTCGAGCTCGAGTTCAAGCATTGGCTTTTGCAGCCCAAAGACGGTCCAGCCTATGCAAAACATCTCGAGCAAACCATAAGGTACTGTCTGGAGCATCCGCCGTGGAAGCTATCGCTTCAACAGCACAAGATCTGTGGGCTTCCCTAGCCGCTCGCGTCGTCAGCGACCCGCTCGTGCTGGTCTTGCTCGTGGTGCTTGCGGTTTTGTTTGCGATGGTCCTCGGGCTCTCGGTCGGCGGAAGACCGGTTCGGCGAGCGCTGCGAACCCTGGCGCCGTCGGTGGATACGCCGCCGCCTGCGGTGGAGCCCGAGGTGACGCTGTCCGAGCCTGCGCCGCTGGGCTTGGACGCCCTGCACGAGTTGCTTGAGGTCTTCCCCTACGAGGCGATCCAGGAGCTGCGGGGCATGGGCCACCTGCAGGAAGACCCCGACCAATCGCTCATCGAGTGGCAGACGCAGGTGCTCAACGCCTACGTGGGCCGCCCGGTTGTTGAGAAGCTGCGCACAGCGCATGACCTGGACAAGCCAGCCGGCGCGGTGGAGCTGGCGCAGGCGGTCTCGGGCGCCGTCTTATTCTTTGACTTGCGTGGGTTTACCTTGGCGACGGAGCACTTAGGCGGCGCCTACGTGATGCGTCTGCTCAACGTGTATCTTCGGCAGATGGCGATCGTCGTTGAGGAAGCGGGTGGGGTGGTCGATAAATTTATCGGCGACAACGTCATGGCAACCTTCGGTGTCCTCAAGGGGCTTGAGAACCCTTCTCAGGCAGCTTGTGACTGTGCGCAGTCGATGATCGAGACCATGGAGCACATCAACGCACAGCTCGCCGAGCGAGGGCTCCCGAGCTTGCGACCGAGCGTCGGCATCGCCGTGGGTGAGGTCGTTGCGGGAACGCTTGGTGGCTCGAGTCGGCGCTCGTTTACCGTCATCGGTGCGGCGGTTAATCGCGCCTCACGGCTGGAGTCGCATACGCGCGCCCTCGGGGTCGATCTGTTGATGGACCACCAAAGCTACGAGCTGCTCGCCGACCCGCCTTGGGGCATGAAGGTTCATCACCGAATTCACCTGCCTGGTCTCGAGGAGCCGTTGATGGCGTGGTCATGGACCAAGCCGCGCATCACCCCTCCGTCAAGCTGACCTTGTCAGGGGAGGAGCCGCCCCTTATCACGAGGCGTTCCCCGAGGAGAGCGTCCATGCTGCGTGCCGGATTCTTGCTGCTCATGGTCGGCTGCGTGTCCATGGGTTCGACACCCCCAAAGACCGTCGATCGAATTGAGCGCCGATCGGCGAGCCCGAGACCCGAGCCGAAAGCGAAGGGCCCGAGCGCCCTGACCGAGGCGCCCGGAGAGGGCGAGCGCCCTGAGTTGATCGATTCGAGCTTGGCGATTGAGCTCGACAACGGCCGCGGCGGCGCCACGGTTCGTGTCGGCGTGGCGTTTGCGTTGCATGGGCTGTTTGCCGTCGATGATGCGATCCGCTTGCGCCTGATGAATTCTCGTGGGCGTGCCTTGGGAAAACCCGTCCGCTGTCCTCAGCGAGCGAGCCGCCGCAGCGGCACGCGCGTGACCTGCCGAGCGAAGGTCGACCAGCGCGCTGGTGAGCTGCCGGTGCGCAAGGGGACGTACCGTTTTCGCATCGAGCACCTGCGCGACAATAAGCCGCATTTGCTGCGGAAAGGCCGCTTCAGCGTGTTCCCTTGCAGCTTTGGGCTCTGCCTCGACAAGGACTACAAAACGGGCGAGCACTGGGCCGAGTTTGAGGGGCGCAGGTTGACGTTTCGCCTCACGCTCAAGCGACGCTCGGACGCGCTGGCGCTGCACGCCAACCCCAAACGCCAAGCCAAGGCGAAGCCACCCTTTCCGATCGAGACGGTCTCGACCAAGTGCCAGCGCGGCAAAGAACAGATCGGGAAGGTCAGCGAGTCGTTCGAGGTGCTCGAAGATGACGGCGTCTGGACGACGCTCCGAGCGCGCAGCGGCGCCGGCGTCAAGCACCTGACCCGGATCGGACCGGGTCGGCTGGTCTGCCAGGTGCGGATCAACGGGCGCGACCGGGTCACCCTGACGATGAGGGTCGATGATCAAGGGAGCTTGGCGCTCCATAAGCTGCAAAAGTCGGCGAAGAACCCGATCCGCTCCCCTTGGTTTTGGGTCGATGCGCGCCGCCCCAAGCGGCTCGACGCCAACGCGCGTGTTCGCCGCTCCGTGCAGCGTGCTCGTCTTTTCGGGAAGCGCTGAGCGGCACGCATTGACAGCCTAAGGCCTGAGGGCCACATCGGGTTACGACGCTCCGGAGAACATTGTGTCCAACTGGCTCTCTCGCCTGGCATTGACCACTGACCTCGCCATCGATCTGGGGACAGCGAACACCGTGGTCGCCGTGCGCGGGCAAGGGATCGTGCTGGACGAGCCGTCGGTCGTCGCGATCCGTAAAGGGTCTCGACCCACGAAGGTGCAAGCGGTCGGTCGCGAGGCTAAGGATATGCTCGGCAAGACGCCCGCGGCGATCAAGGCGATCCGGCCGATGCGCGAGGGGGTGATCTCGGACGTCGACGTGACGGAAGAGATGATCCGGCGCTTCATCGAGAAGGCGGTCGGGCGCCGCCCGTTGCGCGCTCGGATGCTGATCTCCGTGCCGGCTGGCATCACGCAGGTGGAACGAAAAGCGGTCCGTGACGCTGCGCTCAAAGCGGGGGTCAAAGAGGTTCACCTGATCGAGCAGCCCATGGCGGCAGCGATCGGCGCCGGCTTACCGGTCAGCGAACCGCGCGGGTCGATGATCGTGGATATCGGCGGTGGCACCACCGATGTCGCCGTGATCAGCTTGGGCGCCATGGCGACTGAGTACACCTTGCGGACCGCAGGCGATGCGATGGATCTCGCCATCCAGCAGTACATCCGAGAGCGCAAAGGGATCCTGGTCGGCCTCCCGACCGCCGAGAAGATCAAGATGAAGATCGGGTCGGCGCATCCGCTCGAGGAAGAGCTCGAGATGGACGTGCGCGGGCGCGACGCGCTGCAGGGCGTGCCGCGCTCAGAGGTCGTCACCTCGGTGGATGTCCGTGAGGCGGTCGCAGGCTGCATCGCCGAGATCGACCAAGCGGTGCGCAAAGTGCTCGAAGAGACCGACCCGGAGCTGGCGAGTGATCTGATGGAGCATGGCATCTTGCTCGCCGGTGGCGGCTCGCAGCTGCTGGGGCTGGATGCGCACTTGACTGAGGTGACGCAGGGGCTAAAGGTGCGCTGCGCTGAGACGCCCTTGCACGCTGTGGTGCATGGGGTGCTGGTGGCGCTTGAGCAGCTCGATACCTATCGCGACTTGCTGCAGTAAGGATACACCTTGACCACTTTTCAGGACCTCGGCCTCGCCGAGCCCATTCTGCGCGCCTTGGCGCGTGAGGGGTATGAGCACCCCACCCCCGTCCAAGAGCTTGCGATTCCGCCTCTTTTGAAAGGAAGCGACGTCCTCGGCGTCGCGCAGACAGGGACCGGTAAGACGGCCGCCTTTGCGCTGCCTGTGCTCCAGACCATGATGGCGAACCGATCATCGAGGCGGCGCGTGATTCGTGCGCTCGTCCTGTCGCCGACGCGCGAACTCGCCGCTCAGATTGGCGAGCGCTTCGCGGCCTACGCCGATGAGTTGGATGTTCGGCACACCGTCATCTTTGGGGGCGTGAACCAAAACCCGCAGGTGCGCACGCTGCAGCGCGGCCTCGACATCTTGGTCGCCACTCCGGGGCGCCTGCTCGATCTCGTCGGGCAGGGCTACATCGACCTCTCATCGGTGGAGTTTTTCGTCCTCGATGAAGCGGACCGGATGCTCGATATGGGCTTCATCCATGACATCCGTAAGGTCCTAAAAATCCTGCCTCGAGCGCGGCAGAATCTGCTGTTTAGCGCGACGATGCCGACGAGTATCGCCGAGCTCGCTGGCTCGTTCTTGCGCGACGCGGTGCGGGTTGAGGTGACGCCTGAGACGGTGACCGTCGAGCGGATCGCCCAGACCGTCATGTTCGTCAAGAAGGCGGACAAACGGCGTCTGCTCGGTCAGCTGATCAAGTCGCACAACGTCGGCTGCGGGATCGTGTTCACGCGCACCAAACACGGCGCGAACCGGTTGGTGAAACAGCTGGCGCAGGTAGGGATTGAGGCGGCGGCGATCCATGGCAACAAGAGCCAAAATGCGCGCAACCGGGCGATGAATGGCTTCCGCAGTGGCGAGATTCCCATCTTGGTGGCCACCGACATTGCAAGCCGAGGGATCGACGTGGATGGCGTCACCCACGTCTTCAATTTCGACCTCCCCAATGAGCCTGAGAGCTACGTACACCGGATCGGTAGGACCGCTCGTGCTGGCAAAAACGGGGTCGCGATCGCCTTTTGTGACGAGAGCGAAGGCGCCTATTTACGGGACATCGAGCGGTTGACCGGGGTGACGCTGACGGTCGACGAGGAGCATGCGTATCACGAGCCTGCTGCGGTCCCTCCGCCGGCGCAGCCGCGCCGAGCGCGCCGCTCTAGTTCCCCGAAACAGTCGGCGCCGAGCGAGCGAAACGCTCGCCCACGCCGTCGCCGTCGCCGCCGTCGCGGCGGGGGCAGCGGGAATGCCCATTGACCCGGACGGTTCAGACGCCTAGAAGCGCACGCTTCTCGACCCAATGGAGAGATCATGAACGAAGCTAGAGGCGGAGCGGGAGCCTATCTCCTCGTGATGTTAATCGCCGGCGGTGCCGGCTTCTATTTCGGCCAGCAGAGCGCTGCGCCGGCGACTGCTGTGGCGGCTGATGACGACATCGACTGCAACTCGGACGCCGTCCAAGAGTGCCTGAACGCCGAGCCGATCTACAAGATCCCGGTGGGTGATGCGGTCACCAAAGGGAACCCCGAGGCGCTCGTGACCATCGTCGAGGTCAGCGACTTCCAGTGCCCCTTCTGCAATCGCGTCAACAAGACCATCGATTCGTTGATGAAGGGCAAGTACGGCAAAGATCTGCGCGTCGCCTTCTTCCACAACCCGCTTGGCTTCCACAACCGGGCTGAGCCGGCTGCGATCGCTGCTGAGGCGGCCGGCCGACAGGGTAAGTTCTGGGAGATGCACGACAAGCTCTTTGCGAACTACAAGACGCTGACGGACGCCAACTTTGATAAGTGGGCGGGCGAGATCGGCTTGGACATGGACAAGTTCAAGGCGGACCTCAAAGATTCTGCGCTCTCGAAGAAGGTCAAGGCGCAACAGGCCGCTGCGGTCAAGTTGGGCGCACGCGGAACCCCCGCGTTCTTCATCAACGGTCGCTTCCTGAGCGGCGCGCAGCCGCTCGCCAAGTTTGAAGAGGTGATCGAGAAGGCGCTCAAAGATGCTCAGAAACAGATCAAGAAGGGCGTGGCGCCGAAGGATGTTTACGCCAAGATCATCGAGAAGGGCGCGACCTCGAAGGTCAACAAGCCGGCACCTGCTGCGGCGCAGCCTCCGGCTCGACCCAAGCCGCCGGCCGACACGCGGCAGAACGTGCCGATCAAGAAGAGCTACCGCGGCAAGGGCGCATGGCCTGCTAAGGTCGTGATCGTCGAGTACTCGGACTTTGAGTGCCCCTTCTGTTCGCGTGGCGCCAAGACGGTCGAAGACATCCTCAAGAACCACGGCAAGGACGTCTACTTCATCTACAAGCACAACCCGCTGGGTTTCCACCCCAACGCCGAGCCGGCTGCGCGTGCGGCGGAAGCGGCTGGGATGCAGGGTAAGTTCTTTGAGATGCACGACAAGATGTTCGCAGATTACAAAAACCTGACCCAAGACAATTTTGAGAAGTGGGCGAAAGAGCTTGGCCTGAACGTCGCTAAGTTCAAGACCGACATGAACTCGCAGAAGGTCAAAGACATCGTCAAAGCCGACGTCGCCGAGAGCGCCAAGGTGGGCGCACGTGGCACGCCGAACTTCTTCGTCAACGGGATCCCGGTGCGCGGCGCGCTGCCTTACGAGCGCTTCAAGCCGACCATCGAGGCTGAGCTCAAAAAAGCGAACGATCTGATCAAGAAGGGCATCAAGATCGAGAACGTCTACGCCGAGGTCATGAAGGAAGCTGGCAAGCCGGCGCCGAACTTCAAGCTGCCGACCGCCCCGGTCAAACCTGCGGGCCCCGTTAAGGTCGATGACCACCCCGAAGACATGGCTTTTGGTCCCAAGAACGCCAAGGTCACCATCTACGAGTTCAGTGACTTTGAGTGTCCCTTCTGCTCCAAGGGCGCCGACACGATCGACGCGCTCAAGAAAGAGTATGGCGACAAGATCCGCGTGGTCTTCAAGAACCTGCCGCTGTCCTTCCACAAGAACGCCGAGCTCGCGGCGCGCGCAGCCCACGCTGCGGGCAAGCAGGGCAAGTTCTGGGAGATGCACGACAAGCTCTTTGACAACTTCCGCACGCTCGGAGCCGACCCCATCAAGGGCTTCGCCAAAGAGCTTGGGCTGGACATGGCGAAGTGGGAGAAGGATCTCAACAGCCCGTCCACGAAGGCGAAGGTCGAGGCCGATAAGAAGCTGGCCAGCAAGGTCGGCGCACGCGGCACGCCGAACTTCTACATCAACGGTGAGCACCTCGCAGGTGCCCAGCCGATCGATCGCTTCAAGGCGATCATCGATAAGCACCTGAAGAAGTAGCGCCTCCTGGCGAGTAGCCGTGGAAAGGGAGCTTCGTTGAGAAGCTCCCTTTCTTCTTTTTGACGAGACGTTGACCTTTGTGAGGCGACGGCGTTTGATCAGCTGCGGCGCAAGGAGGCTGACGCAATGGACCCACACCTGAGCTCATGGCTCGATGAGGCGAGGGCGATGGGGTTCCTTGATGTCCCGCCGGTGGGTGGCGAGGCAGACGCCCCGTCCGCAGCGCCAGAGGTGGTCTGGCGGCAGCAGGTCTGCTCGCTCGGTGAGACTCGCTGCGTCATCCAATCCCACGGTTCACGGTCTGCGCCGGTCATGTTCTTGTGCGTCGGCTCAGCCGCCTTTGATCGCTGGGACGGTCAGCAGGTCGTGGGCGACGCCCTCGCGCTGCTGCAGGCGATGATCGAGAAGGGGCTCAAGCGCGCTCAAGAGCAAGTGTTTGTGAGCTGGGTGACCCCCGTAGGCGCTAAGCACCTGGCGGCGCCGAGCGCCGGCGCGCCGCCCTCGTGTCGCTCGCTTTGTGCTGAGCAGGTCGAATGGGTGGCGCCGCAAGCGCTGGTCTTGATGGGCGCGCAGGCGGTGCAGCTGCTCTGCCCCGAGCGCGCCGACATCGCCGCCGCACGAGGTCAGTGGATTGACGTGCTCGGTCGATCAACTCTACCTACCTTTCACCCGTCGTTTTTGCTGCGTCGACCGGACGCCAAAGGGGCGGCTTGGCGAGACCTCAGGCGGGTCATGGAGCGACTTGAATGGTGATCATTACGTGCCTTGCCGGGTGGTTGGCGTCGACTCAGCCAGCTGAGATCAGGACCGAGGTTCAAGTCGAGGCCACGCGTCCGCCCGATCGGCGGGCTGAGTTAGCCGGTGAGATCAGCCGCGCTCAAGGTGAGCTCGAGGAGGTGCGGCGGGTGATGGAGACCTTGCCGGAGGGCGCCGCTAAGGACGCCGAGCGGCAGCGTATCCGTGCGCTCGATGAGCAGATCGGCGAGATGCGTAAGCTGGTGATGCAGCTGCCCGAGCCGCCCAAGGAGGTGCTTGCGCCCGGCGCCCAGCGCATACCGCCCGAGCCGGCGTCAGCGGTCGCTGCGTCGCCTCCGCCGGAGCCGAGCAGCTCGTCGGTTTGGATTGGTTGGGGTTTTGGTTTGGTGCTCGGCGCGTTTATCGCCTTCGCCTTTGCGTTTCGGACCCTACCCGGGCGGCTACCCCCTGGCGCGATGCGGATGCCTCAGCTCGCCGTGATCGCTGCCTTGCTCGCGGCTGTAGGTCCTCAGCTTCAGGCGCTCAACTATGATCAGCTGCCGATTATTCTGCTGTGGGTGTTGCTGAGCGTAGGCGCTGTGATTCGGCTCGGGATGCGTCGCGTCCGTTCACAGATCGAGCTTTTTTCGTTAGACCGCATCAGCGCCGAACATCAGGAGGATGAGGATGAGTAATGACGGTTTGGTTCGAGCCATCACCGCAGAGGTGCAACGCCGTCTAAAGGACCCAGCTACCGGCGCACCAAAGCGCAGCTGGCATGCCGAAGACGCTCAACTTCCTCATCGGCAGCGGACCACGGAGGTCGCTGCGCCGAAAGGGGCGGACCCTGCCCCCCCGACCTCAAAGCACCTGGCGCAGCTCATCGATCACACCTTGTTGCGACCCGAAGCCACCGACGAGCAGCTACGTAAGGTCTGCGGTGAGGCGCGTCAGCACGGCTTTAAGACCGTCTGCGTCAACTCATGCAATGTGCGTTTAGTGGCGCAAGAACTCAGCGGGAGCTCGGTGCTCCCGATCGCCGTGGTCGGGTTTCCTTTGGGGGCTCAAAACCCGGACGCAAAGGCCTACGAGACGCGGCAGGCGATCCGAGATGGGGCGCGTGAGATCGACATGGTGATCAATATCGGCGCCCTCAAGTCCACGCGTTACGCCGAGGTGTTGGAGGATATTGCGGCGGTGGTTCAAGCGGCCGCGCCGGCTCCGGTCAAGGTCATCCTCGAGACCTCGCAGTTGAGCGAAGAAGAGAAGGTGATCGCCTGCGCGTTGTCCAAAGCCGCAGGGGCTGCGTTCGTGAAAACCAGCACGGGCTTTGATAAAGCAGGCGCCACGGTGGAAGACATCACGTTGATGCGGCGCATCGTCGGTCCAGAGCTTGGGGTGAAAGCCTCCGGCGGTGTACGCAGCAAAGCAGACGTTGAGGCGATGGTGCGCGCCGGGGCGACGCGTGTGGGCGCGAGCTCATCGGTGACGATCGTCACGGGCGGTACCGCGTCAGGAAGTTACTAGGCTCCGCCCATGAATCCGGTGGACTTGATCGCAAAGAAGCGCGCCGGTGAGGCGCTCACCGACGACGAGATACGTTGGTGGATCCACGCCTACACGACGGCGGATGTCCCTGATTATCAGATGGCTGCCATGGCGATGGCGATCTGTTTTCAAGGTTTGAGTCCGCACGAAACCAGCGTCTGGACGGCGGCGATGCGGGACTCGGGCGAGCCGATCTCCTTTGCGGGAGCGCCTGGTTTTCGAATTGATAAGCACAGCACCGGTGGTGTGGGGGACAAGATCTCGATCCCGCTCGCACCCATCGTTGCAGCCTTAGGCCTGCAGGTGCCCATGATCTCAGGGCGCGGCTTAGGCCTGACGGGGGGCACCCTCGATAAGCTCGAGTCGATCCCTGGCTATCGCACCGACCTGAGCTTAGGCGCGTTTAAGCGGACGGTGTTGACCACCGGGTGCTCGATTATTGGTCAAACAGGCCAGCTCGCACCGGCAGACCGCAAGCTCTATGCTCTGCGCGACGTGACCGCGACGGTGAGCTCGATCCCATTGATCGTCGCCTCCATTCTGTCGAAGAAACTCAGCGAGGGGCTCGACGCCTTGGTCCTCGATGTTAAGTTCGGCGCCGGCGCCTTCATGGCCGACTTCGACCAAGCCAAGTCGCTCGCCGAGGCGCTGGTTTCGGTGAGCGAGAAGAACGGCGTCCCCTGTTCGGCCCTGATTACAGACATGAACCAACCGATCGGTCGCTGCATCGGCAATGCGCTCGAGATCGAAGAGAGCATTGAGGTGTTGCGCGGCGAAGGACCCGCCGACACCTGGGAGCTCACCCAAGCGCTCGCCGTTCGGATGCTTCGTCTGTCCGGCGAGGCTCGCCATGACGATGAGGCGATGGAGGCGATCCAAGCGGTGGTCGACTCGGGGCGCGCGCTGGCGCGATTTGGCGAGATGATCGCAGCCCAAGGGGGTGACTCGGGCATCATCGATGACCCCTCGAAATTGCCCCAGGCACCACACCGTGAAGAGGTGACCGCCGGCGTCGCCGGTCAACTGAAACGGGTCGATGCGCAGGCGGTGGCACGCGCAGGGCACGTCGTGGGCGTTGGCCGAGAGCGGGCGGATCAGGACGTCGACCCGGCGGTGGGTGTCGAGTGGCTCGTCGAGCCTGGGCAGACGCTCACCGAGGACTCGGTCATCGCTCGATTGCACTGGCGCGCACGCGGTCGAGATGAGGCGATCGGGTACCTGCGTTCGGCGCTGAAATTTGACGGTGAGGTGTCGGCTCGAACGGGACGCGTTCGGGCACAGATCTCATGATCGCCGCCGCCTTGTGTTCGTTGGCGCTGAGCGCCGCGCCTGTTGTGCCTGCTGGCGCGAGCGCCTCGGCGGCAGCGGTCGCGAACACCGATCAGCTCAAGACCATGATGCGCTCGATGCATCGGGTGGGGAGCGCCCAGGCGCAGGTGGCGCAACCCGTGCCCATCACCAGCACCTGGACTCGGCGTGCGGTCTCGTTCCTCGGCATCTTGGTGATGATCGCCTTGGCGCTTTTGCTGTCTGAGCGTCGTCGCAGCGTCCCCTGGCGCCTGGTCGGGATCGGCTGTTTACTCCAGCTCGTCTTCGGCGTCTTGGTGCTCAAAACCGACGCCGGCGCGGCGTTGTTCACCATGGTCAATGACCTGATCAACGGGCTGCTTGCGTTCACCACGGAGGGCTCTCGGTTTCTCTTTGGGAACTTGGTGACCAACAACGTCCCGGTCGGAAGCCCGCTCGGCGACCCGCCGATGGGTCCGATCATCGAGCCGAACCAGACCGGTTGGGCGGGCGTGGGCGCCTATTTTGCGTTCGGCGTGCTGCCGACCTTGATCTTTTTCTCGTCCATCACGGCGGTCGGTTACCACCTGGGCGTGCTTCAAAAGCTCGTCGGCGCCGTGGCGTGGCTGATGCGCCGAACCCTACGGACCTCGGGACCCGAGAGCTTGTCCGCAGCCGGGAATATCTTTCTCGGGCAGACCGAGTCCCCGCTTTTGATTCGCCCTTACGTCAAGCGCATGACGGACAGCGAGCTCATGGCGGTGATGGTGGGTGGCTTCGCGACGGTTGCGGGTGGCGTCATGCTCGCCTTTGTGGGGATGCTCAGCGGCTATTTCCCGAACATCGCTGGGCACCTCATCGCTGCGAGCGTCATGTCGGCGCCCGCTGCCCTGGTGATGGCGAAGATTATGGTCCCAGAGACCCAAACACCGGCAGCGGACGAGGACGCACAGGTTCACGATGAGAGCGAGGCGGTCAATGTCATCGACGCCGCCGCGCGCGGCGCAGGCGATGGGCTCAAGCTCGCGCTCAACGTCGGGGCGATGCTGATCGCTTTCGTTGCGTTGGTGGCGTTGATCAACGCAATCTTTGCATGGCTCGGCGGCTTCTTCGGGTTTCCGGCGCTGAGCATGGAGTGGATTCTCGGAAAAGTCCTTGCGCCGCTTGCGTGGGTGATGGGCGTTGATTGGTCGGACGCAGCGTTTTGCGGAGCTCAGCTCGGGGTCAAGACGGTGACCAATGAGTTCGTGGCGTTTTTAAACGTGGCGGGCAATTTAGGCTCGAGCGATCCGATCTCGGGGCGGAGCGCGGTGATCTTGACCTACGCGCTGTGCGGATTTGCCAATTTTTCGTCCATTGCGATCCAGATCGGTGGGATCGGATCGATCGCTCCGGAGCGCCGCTCGGACCTCGCTCGATTGGGTCTGCGCGC
>JAYZBQ010000047.1:0-36437 GCA_036338695.1 Myxococcota bacterium | reverse complement strand
GACCCGATCTCGGGTCGAAGCGCGGTGATCTTGACCTACGCGCTGTGCGGATTTGCCAATTTTTCGTCCATTGCGATCCAGATCGGTGGGATCGGATCGATCGCGCCGGAGCGCCGCTCGGACCTCGCTCGATTGGGCCTGCGCGCCATGATCGCTGGCAACCTCGCGGCCTATATGACCGCATGTGTTGTGGGGATCTTGCTTTAGCGCTCAGTTCTGTGAAGATGGGCGTGGCTGTCGCCGAAAGAGGAGTAGGGAGTGATCGCAGCGAACGAGCTCGTCGATTTGGTCGGTAAAGCCCGAGAGGCCGCGCAGCGCGCCGGCGTCCAAGGCGTCGACTTCGCCGTGGTGCTCGGATCGGGCTTGTCCGCCTTTGCGGAGACGCTCGAGGGCGCCATCCGAGTCCCCTATACGGACCTCCCTGGCTTCAAGTCAGCGACCGTTAAGGGGCACCGAGGTGAGCTCGTCTACGGTATGATGGAGGGCTATCGGGTCCTTATCTTCTCGGGGCGAATGCATCTTTATGAGGGCATCGAGCCATGGAGAGCGGGGCTGTTGCCGCGCTTGGCCGCTGCGCTGGGCGCACGGGTCTTCATGGTCACGAACGCAAGCGGTGGGATCTCCGGCAAGGGCTTGGAGCCGGGCGACCTGATGCGGATCACCGATCAGATCAATCTGCAGGGCACCAACCCGCTCGTCGGTGATCACGATGAGCGCCTCGGGGCGCGCTTTCCGGACATGGGTCAACCCTATGATCGTCAGCTGGGTGCCTGTCTCGATGAGCTCGCCTCGTCGCTCGGCGACCCCTTGAAGAAGGGCGTGTACGTCGGCGTTCTCGGGCCGGGCTATGAGAGTCCAGCGGAGGTCCGCATGTACGGGCTGCTCGGAGCCGATACGATCGGTATGAGCACGGTCGGCGAGGTCCTCGTGGCGCGTCAGGTCGGCCTGCCGGTGGTCGGGGTCAGCTGCATCTCAAACTATGCGGCGGGTAATGACGGCGAAGAGGTTTTGACCCATGCCGACGTGACCGAGGTCGTAGGCGCTGCGGCGCAGCGCTTCGTTCGGCTCTTACGCGCAGGGGTGCCGCACCTCATGGAGCGCATCTCGTGACCTGGGATGAGCTCGTCGCCGCCGCTCGGGCGGCGCAAGAGCGCGCGTATGCGCCCTACAGTCAGTTCAAGGTGGGCGCTGCCTTGGTAAGCGATGGGCAGGTTTTCGCTGGATGCAACGTCGAAAACGCCAGCATCGGCGCCACGGTCTGCGCAGAGCGTCACGCCGTCGCCGCCATGGTCTCTGCGGGGCAACGGCGCATTGAGCGGTTGGTCGTGGTCACGCCGGCGCAGGAGCCAAAGACGCCCTGCGGTCTGTGCCGTCAGGTGCTGGCAGAGTTCCACCACCACGGTGATTTTGAGATTTTATGCGTCGGAACGAGCGGCGAGGAGCTCCGGATCCAATTTTCTGAGTTACATCCTCACGGATTTGGTCCGAAAGACCTTCTAGAGGAGCCGTCCGACTGAGCTGAGCCACCTGGGTGGCACGATAGGCTGAAGTCGGTTACTTTAGTGGCGTTAGAGGAGTGATGGTATGCGGTCAGCTTGGTTGATGGTCTTTGGGATGGTCTGGATGTCGTGCGCGCAAACGGTCAGCGCGCCGGGGCTTGAGTTGGATGCTGGCGAGACGCCCGTTCCGACCGCTGACGCATCGGCGCAAGCAGACGCCGGGGATCCCGTCAGTCCTGGCGATGCGGGCGTCGCACCCGGTCCAGATGCAAGCGTCGTTACGCCCGAAGATGCTGGGACGAGTGAGCCTGAGTGTTTGAGCGACATCAATTGTCCGCAAGGTCAGTACTGCCTTGATTCCCGCTGCGTCGACCAGTGCGTTGACGACTCGGGTTGCCCAGACGGCGCGATCTGTGACGTGACCGGTCGTTGCCGAGAGGGCTGTCGAAATGACGAGGCCTGCGGCGCAGGTTCCATCTGTGTTGACGAGTCGTGCGTCCCGGGATGCCGTAATGACGAAGCCTGCGAGGGCAACCAGATCTGCGCTGAGAACCGCTGCGTCGATGGCTGCCGCGGAGACGGCGCGTGCCCGGCGGGCCAGATCTGCCGTGATGACGTATGCCGCGCGGGTTGTCGCAGCGATGACGCTTGCCCTGAGGCGCACATCTGCGAGGACGAGGTGTGTCGTGTCGGCTGCCGCGAGGACGCCGCCTGCGCTGAGCGTCAGATCTGCGTTGAGACCCGCTGTCAGGCGGGTTGCCGGGACAACGAAAGCTGCGGACTGGGCCAGTTGTGCGCTGATAACCTCTGCGTGCCGGGCTGTATCGAGACAGCGCGTTGTCCTGATGACCAGGTCTGCCGTGAAGGTCAGTGTGTGAACGGCTGCCGGAGCAACGAAGCCTGTCAGGTTGGGACCGTTTGCAACGAGGACGGTCAGTGCATTCCCGGCTGTCGAAACGACGAGGGCTGCCCACAAGGCCAGTTCTGTAACGGTGAGAGTCAGTGCGCGCCCGGTTGCCGCGTCAACGACGAGTGCCCCGCAGGTCAAGCCTGCGTCGACAACAGCTGCCGCGAAGGGTGCCGTGTCGACGCCGAGTGTCCCGTGAACAACGTCTGCTCCAACGGCGACTGCGTGAGCCAGTGCTTGAACTCGGATCAGTGCAACGCAGGTCAGTACTGTGAGGGCGCTCAAGGCAACACGCCAGGCACCTGCGTCGACGGCTGCGTCGAAGACGGAAACTGCGCCAACGGACAGATCTGTACCGACCGCGAATGCGTGACGGGGTGTCGCAATGACGACGCGTGCCCACGCGGGTACGCCTGCGTCGACAATCAGTGCGCGTACCGCTGCACCCGGCAGAACGGCTTTCGTTGTCCGGGCGAGCAGGTCTGCGACCGGCTTAACAGCCGCTGCGTGGACTGCTTACAAGAAAGTGACTGCGAAGCGGGCTGGCTGTGCAACCGACAGACCTTGTCGTGTGAGCGTTGCGCTAACGATGCGCAGTGCGGGCAAGGGCGCGTGTGCTCGCAAGAGCTGAGCTGCGTGCAGTGCGCGGAGAACAGCGATTGTGGTCAGAATCAGCAGTGCGATGTGCAGCGGGGGGTCTGTGTGGATGGCGCCAACGGCGCGCTCTACTGCCAGGCCTGCAATGACCAAACACCGTGTGCGGGTGGCATGAGCTGTCGGGGTGTCTCTCGAGACAACCCACGCAACCGCTGCCTAAGCAGTTGCCAGCGAGCCGAAGATTGCATCGGCGGTACCCGCTGCAACAGAGGGTTCTGCGAGCCGGTCAACTACATCGGCGGCTGGGCTCGGCCGAGGCAGACGAGCTCCTGCGAGGCGGTCTTGAACATGGGCAGCGCCTGTCAGGAGTCGAGTGAGTGCGATCGGGTCGCTGACAACAATTGGACGGCAGGTCACTGCGGTGGCGAGGGCAGCGCACGCGGAATGTGCACCAAGGTCTGTCGTCTGGGCGCCAACTACAATCCGCCGGAGTGTCCGTCGGGCTGGTCATGCGAGAGCGTGCCGTCGTGGAACAACCGCTGGATTGGTCAGTGCGAGCCCCAATAGGTCGCTCTAATCTCCACCTCAAGATGTGCCGAAGGAACCCTTTAGGGTTCTTTTGTCCTTTTGGGGAGATTCGCCTGTGCCCGAGTCCAGTACGCTGACCAGTGTGTATCAAGAAGCCGCCCGCCTCTGCGCTGAGGTGGGTAAGCGCTCGGAGCCGCAGAGCTTCTATTTGTTGATGGCGCTCTACACGACGCCCAACCCAACCGGCGACTTTTTGCGCGCACACGGGATCGAGGAGGACCTGCTCCTCGACGTCTTCCCGAAGTCGTGGATCGAACCCAGCGGCACCGCTCAAAAGCTTCGCCTCGCCGCAGTCGCCGAGTCGGAGCGGCTCGGTGACCCCTGGACCAACTCGTATCATCTGTTGCTCGCCTTGATCGCCGATACGGAAGGGCGCGCTCGGATCGCGCTGGAACGGGCGGTTCAGGAGCGGCAGATCGAGCTGCGCAAGCTGCGCGCACGCTGTCACAAACTGCTGGCAAAGCACCGCCGCGACGTGAGCGTCCATCAGGACGCAAGCGTACGCACCAAGGCGTTCAACAGCCGAGCGCCTGAGCCCGGCAGTCGAGCGCCCGAGAGCGTGGGAACGGCGACGATCTCGCCGGTCGCAGTCGACCCTCAGGAGCCGGCGACGCTCCTGCCTCATTTCTCCGTCTCGACAACTCCGACGCTCGATAGTCTGTGCGTCGACCTGACCGCCCAGGCGCGCGGCGGCGCCTTGAGCCCATTGATTGGCCGTCAGCTTGAGCTGGCGAAGGCGCTCGATGTGCTGGGTAAGCGGCAGGCCAACAACCCCATCATCATTGGACCGTCGGGCGTCGGTAAGACGGCGCTGGTCGAGGGTTTGGCTGCTGCGATCATAGAGGGGGAAGCTGGCGCCCTGAACGATAAGCGCTTGCTCTCGCTTGAGGTAGGCGCCTTGATGGCGGGTACGGCGCTACGCGGCTCCTTGTCCGAGCGCCTCGCCGGCGTGCGGCGTGAGGTCGCAGGCAGCGACACCGTGCTGTTCATCGACGAGCTTCACACCCTCTTTGGAAGCGGCGCAGAAGGTGGCGGGAGCCACGGCGCCGCCGACGAGCTCAAGAGCGCTCTGGCGCGCGGCGAGCTGCCATGCATTGGCGCAACAACCGAGGAAGAGTATCAGCGGCACATCGCCAAAGACCCAGCGTTGGCGCGCCGTTTTACCCCGATTTATCTGCATGAGCCGGAGCCCGAGGAGGCGCAGGCGATGATCCAAGGCAGCCTGTCGGCGTATGAGACCCACCACGGGTGCTCGTTTGAGGCGTCGAGCGTGCGCGCTGCGGTGCGCCTCAGCCATCGCTACATGACCGAAGGTGCGCTCCCTGCGAAGGCTTTTGACGTGCTCGATTTGGCTGCGTCGCGTAGCGTACGGACCGGTCAAGCGGTGGTGACACCGCGCGCCGTCGCCGAGGTGGTCGCTGAGTCGGCGCGCATGCCCGTTGAACGGATCGACGGAGGCGACGAGGAGCGGCTCTTGAACTTGGAGAGCCTCCTCGCTGAGCGCGTCGTCGGGCGAGAGCACGCCATCGCTCAGATCAGTCAGACTCTGCGACGTAACCAGGCCGGCTTCGGCGGGCGCCGCCCGATTGGATCGTTCTTACTTCTCGGTCCGACGGGGGTTGGCAAAACCGAGGTGGCGCGCGCCTTGAGTGAGGTCTTGTTCGGGAGCAGCGATGACCTGCTGCGCTTTGATATGGGCGAGTTCACCGAGAGCCACGCCGTGGCTCGGCTCATCGGCGCACCTCCCGGTTACGTCGGGCATGAGGACGGTGGTCAGCTGACCGAGGCGGTTCGCCGTAAGCCCTATCGCGTGCTGTTGTTCGATGAGATCGAGAAGGCGCATCCAGACGTTCATCAAGTGCTGCTCTCACTCCTCGATGAGGGCTTTGTCAGCGACGGGCGCGGGATACGAGTCAGCTTCCGGCATTGCCTGGTGATTTTGACGTCCAACCTCGGTGCCGTGCGCTCGACTGAGCGCCGGATCGGTTTTGGGGGCGCCTCAGAACCGCAGCAAGCGGTTCAGAGCGGTGCCTTGATCGACGCCGCGCGCGCCGCCATGCCCCCTGAGCTGTTCGGTCGCATCGATGAGGTGCTCGCCTTCCCGATGCTGACGCGCAGTGAGGCGATACTGATCGCCGAGCGGCTGCTCGCATCGTCGCTAAATCGTCTGCAGGTGGAGCGGCAGATCGTCGTAGAGCCCCAGGCCGACGTCGTGGAGTGGTTGGTCGATGAGGGCTTCTCCCCTCAAGATGGTGCGCGCCCAATGCGCCGCCTGATCCAGCGTGAGGTCGAGGGGGTGCTCGCCCAGTCGGTGTTGCGCGGTGAGCTCCAAGGCGGTGACCGCGCCGTGTTGATGATGGGTGAGCGGGGTCTGAGCGTTCAATGCGCGCAGCCGTAATCGGTCAAGGAGCGGTCGGTCAGTTCTTATCGGCGCGTTTGGGCGTTGCGCCGCTGACCCACGGGGAGCTCCCCGCCGCCACCGATCAGGTCGTCTTTCTGGCTGTTCCGGACCGAGCGATCGCAGCGCTCGCTGAGCAACTGCGCGCGCAAGGCGACTGGGCTCTTGTTCACTGCAGCGGCGCCAGCGCGCTCGCCTCGCTTGGCGAAGGGGCGAGCGCAGTCTGGCACCCGATGCGCGCCATGCCGCGTGGAGCATCGGCCCTGCAGAGCCTCGGTGGTGCGGTCGTGGGGTTGCGCGGCGATGCGTCGCTCGTCACCTGGCTTGAGCTTGAGACGACTCGCTGGGGTGGTGTGCCGGTTCGGGTCGAGGAGGCACAGGCTGTTCGGGTGCACGCTGCGTGCTGCTTCGCCGCCGGTTTAACTGCGTCGGTGGCAGCGCATGGTTACGGGTTGTTGAGGGACGCAGGGCTCTCGCCAGAGCAGGCGCGCCGCGCCGCGCAGCAGCTCAGTGAGTCCGCCATCGATCAGGTGCTGTCAGGCGGCGGGCTGACAGGTCCCGCTGTCCGAGGTGATCGCGCTACCATCGAGGCGCATCTTGAGGTCCTCGGCCCCCTCGAGGCGCTGTACCGTACCCTGTCGTTGAGCCTATCGGACCACGAGTCGCTGAGCGACGAGATCAGGTCCCTTTTGGAAGCGTCAACCACCCCATGACCGGTTGGTGGTCCGAGCAACCTCTGGCGTCGAGGGCACGCGTCGTGCGCGCCCAGTTGAGCTCGCTTGAGGCGTAGAGATAGTCGATGCGAACGGGTAACCAATCGGCGACCCAGCGGGTGATGCCGAGCCCGCGACCGCGGGCGCGGTGCGCGTCGGAAAAGCGCGCGCGCATTTGACCATGCACCCAGGTGTTCGGGGTCGAATTAAAATCTCCGGCGATCAGCAAGGGGTCATCGAGCGCTTGCGCTACCCGCAGCACCTCAAAGAGCTGCCAGATCTGACGCGCAGTGGTGTGACCGAGGATGCTCGGACCTGTGGCGGCGCTGCGCTGCTGGCGGCTGAGCTCAGGGCTTTGGAGGTGGACGTTCATGATGTTGAAGGGAGCGCCCTGCGCCGGTCGTATCTCGGCGAACAGATAGGCGTACTGATTGTGGCTTGTAAACTGGCGCTGCTGAGCCAGCCGGATCGACCAACCCTTGGGGACGCAGAGCCCTAAGCCGTTGCTTCCCATTTTGGGAAAGTACCCCGCCCAGGTGCAGCGCATATCGAGGGCGCGCGCTGCGCTCTCGAGACCGCCCTGGCGGATCTCCTGAAGCGCAATCACCTTGGGTTCATGCTCGGCGATCACCTTTTGAACGCATCGGTGCTGGTTCGAGTACCCCAAGGCGACGTTCCAGGTCATCACGGGGAGCGCAGGCTCCGGATGATCGAGCGCCCATCGCAGGTCCTCGACCGCTAAGCCGAGGTTGAGCACTAGGAGCGTGCCAAAAACAAGCCGTAGCCGGTCCTTCCAGATCATCGCGGCGGCTACCGTGACCGCGAGCAGGCTCAGAAACGGGCTCACGACACCGACGATCAAGCTCCATGGGCCGCTCAAGATCGCGTAGGTCCCTAGGAGCCGCAGAGACAGCGGCAGGAGCAGCAGAAGCGCTAAGGGGCGCACCCAGACTGCGTGAGCCATGGCGGTTCGGCTAGCTCGGTGTCTCGGGCAGGTCGGTATGACGCGCCCAAGCACAGACTGCGTTGTGCAAGAGCGTCGCAATCGTCATGGGCCCCACACCACCAGGCACGGGGGTCGCCGCAGAGGCGATCTGATCGAGACCGTCCCACTCAAAATCGCCGACCAGCCCCTCGGGTGTGCGGTTGATGCCGACGTCGATGCACACGGCCCCCGGCTTGAGCGTCTTTGCCTTAACGAAACCCGGTCGCCCGATCGCTGCGACCACGATGTCGGCATCGCCGATCAGCCGCTCAAGGTCCGCGGTGCGGCTGTGCGCGATGGTGACCGTGGCGTTGCGCTGCAAGAGCAGCTCCGCCATCGGCCGACCGACGATGTTCGAGCGACCGATCACGAGGGCGTTCTTCCCTTGTACATCGATCCCGTAGTCGTCGAGCAGGTGGATCACGCCGAGGGGCGTGCACGGGGCGACCTCGCCGCGCTGTTGCCAGAGCGCGCCGCTGTTGCTCGGGTGGAAGCCGTCGACATCTTTACTCGGCGCGATGGCATCGAGGACGACGTCCTCGTCCAAACCCTCCGGAAGGGGTAGCTGCACGAGGATGCCGTCCACCTCCGGGTCGACGTTGAGCGCCTCGATGCGCGCCAAGAGCTCATTCTCACTCACCGAGCTTGGCAGGCGGACGATCTCACCACGAATCCCCGCCTTAGCCGACGCCTTCTCTTTGCTGCGAACATAGGTGGCGCTAGCCGCATCATCGCCTGCTAGCAGGACCGTCAAGCCCGGCGGTCGCCCCGCTCGCTCGAGGTACGTTGCGACCCAATCGGCGAGCGCTGCGCGCCGTTTGATGCCTAAAGATTTACCATCTAAAATGATCATATCGTCTCGTGAGGCGGCGCCTCTTATTTGGGGAGCGGTAAGCCAGGTACGGTGAGCTGTTGAACACTCGCTCGGAGTCGGTTTGGGTCCACCTGCATGGGCTGCTTGCGCCAGGTCATGGAGTGGACGAAGCGCAGCGTTCGTTGGGGCCCTAAACTCCACGTCACAGAGCCTTGAAGCGGACCGACGCTGATGCTCTCGACACGCGTCGGCGGTGGCAAGCGAACCGATTGAGGCCAGTCAAACACCCACTCGATGCGGCGCTGCTCGATGCGGGGGCCGAAGACCTCGGTCGCGTTGAGATAGTTGAGCTTGGGGTAGGGTGTCCCGAGCCATCGGGACGGGTTGAGCTCGCTGACGCGCATCCGGAGCGTAAAGGGTAGGTGCACCGGACCAGCCCCGCTGAGCTGAGCGGCGCCGATCTGGAGATGTTGACGTAAGGGCTGCAACGCCTCGAGCAGCTCGGCGGTCATATCGAGAGCGCCTTGTCGAGCCAGCCGCGCCCCGGCGCCAGAGAAGATCATCTGACCGCGCCCCTCGACGACGCCTTGGGTCGTGACGCCCGTTCGGATCCGGAGCAGGCGCGTGCCTGAATCGTGCGTGACGGGGACCTGAGCGAGCGGACCGGGTTGAATCAAGGTGCAGTCACGGAAAGGGCGCCGATAGGCGTCGGGCAGGTGCAGGTCGTACCCCCCTTCGGGGCGTTGGGTGACCGTGCTCAAGACGACCTGGTCGGCCCGGAGCGTATCCGCTCCCCATGGTCGCAGCAGACAAGGGGTCGAGCTCGGGCGGGCTTGGCTCATCGGTAAGGTCTTGAGTTGGTAATCCGGGGCAGGTGTCGCCACCAGGCGCTCGATGAGGTGGGGATGAGGCGACGCCTTCCAGGCCACATACGCTCGGCGTTTTCCGAGCAATCCGGGCGCGTATGGGTGCGCGGCCGAAGGCTGAAGTTTTGTCCAGGTCGCCACCTGCATCTCATCGGTTGCGATGATGGCGGGTGCCAGCTCTTGCACCTTGATCTCAAGCCCTGCCGCGCCGCGCCCCGTGATGCGCAGCTCCGCCTTCTCAACAGGGTAAGCCCCCGAGAGATCCAGCTCGGGCAGCTCCGTCGGTGGGCGCTGCACGCTGACCCAGGTCCAGCGCAGCAAGACGCCCGCTGGAACGCTCAGCCGATGCGCTAAGTACGCAGGCGTCGCCGAGCCCGGCAGCGGTCGGTCCGACCGGTCGACCGGCGCAAAATGGTTGCGGTCGAGCCGAACGGGATCTCCGTTTAGGGTGCGCCAGTCGGCCTCGATGGCTTGGACCTGATGCCCGGGACCTGTCGGCACACGCAGGGTGATCTGAGTCGCCTGCCGGATCAGCCGTGACTCGGTGTAGCGGACCTTCACGGCGGCGCCTTGATCGAGCAGCTTGAGCGCAATGCGGCGCTCTAGCACCACCTGCGACTCCGGGCCTTGCGCGTACCAGCCCGCATGCACCGGCGGGAGCAGAGGGCTCGCGCAGCCTGTGGCCATCACCGAAGCGATCAGCGCAACGAGCGTTCGGTTTAGCGACATCTTAGCGTGACCTTCAACGTTTGCTGACCTGCGCCATGGTTCGTGATGCGCCTGCGATAGCGTCTGCAGCGGGAGCGGCTGACCGAGACCTGAACCGAGGCTTTGGGTTGAAGCCCGCGCAGTGTCTGAGCGCCTTTACCGGCGATGGTCGCCAGCCCCGTGCTGGTGAGCTTGACGCGCGCATCAGCAGGTTCCGGTACGACCTCAAGATTCCATCGCTCCATCACCAGCGCCACGTCAATCTTTGAGCGGCTCCCTGGCTTGAGTGGGCCGACGGTTTGTCGATAGGGGCGGTAGTTGTTGGCGCGCACGTACAGGTCTTTTTTGTCGCCGTCGCCGAGGATGAGCGCAACCTGCCCATCCTCTAGCTTGTGCTCGTCTTCACCAAAGGTCACCAGCGCTTCTTGAGGGGTCACCCGCAGCTCGATCTGGGCGTCTGGGAGCGCCTCTTGAGGAAGATTAGGCTGCCAGGCGAAGGTCTGCGCCGGGCGGATGTTGATTTTCTCGGTGAGGCTGCTGTGTCCGTCGGCTTCGAGCAGCACCGTGACCTCGCCATACGGGATCTCCCCAATGAGGAGCGAGCCGCGTCCGTCGGGCGCGGGTTTCGTCTCGCCCATGAGCTCCGAATTGACAAAGACCTTCACCTTCGCAGGCATCGCTGAGATCTGCAGGCTCCCTGGGCGCGTGCTCCACCACATCCACGCCTGCCAGCCGATAGCGACGGTCAAGATCGCCGCGAGCGTGGCGATGACCGCCGGTCCGCGCGACGCATTCGGTGGCGCAAGCGTCGGCGCGGGCTCGTGCATGCGCACCCCAGACGGCGTCGGGGTGAGCGGAGCGGTCGGCGCCGGGGTGGCTGCGCGCTGGGCTGGGACATGCTGCCGGTTCTGGCTCACGCCGACTTGAACAGCCGGGGTCTCGCGCTCGGCGCCCGCCGACCGGATCTGTGTCTCAACCATCGAAGCGCCATAGCGCTCATAGCTTGCGAGCAGCTTACGCTCCGCTTGGTGCTGGCTCGCAAAAGTCTCGGTGAGGGCAGTCGACAGCTCGAGCTGGCTCGTCTGCTCGTCTTGAGCGCTCAGCCAGCGGGTGATGTCACGCGCCATGTGTTCGGCGCGAGCGTAGCGCTCCTCCTCGTCTTTGCTGAGCGCCTTGAGGCAGATGTCTTGGAGCGCCTTCGGGATCGCCTGCGCCGCCTGTTCAAACGGTGGCAGGTCGACCGCCCGGACCGCGTCCATGGTCTCGTAGTCGGTCTCTCGATCAAAGGCCCGATGACCGGTGAGCAGCTCCCAAAAGACGGTGCCCAGGCTAAACAGATCCGATCGATTCGAGAGCGGAAGCCCTCGCACCTGCTCCGGGCTCATGTAGCCGAACTTCCCCTTGAGCACGCCGGCGTCGGTTCGCTGCGTCTTTTGGCGCGCTTTGGCGATCCCAAAGTCGACGAGTTTGACCTCGCCTTGCCAGCTCAGCAGGATGTTCTGAGGGCTGACGTCGCGGTGGATCAAGCCGAGGCTGCTGCCGGCGCTGTCGGTCGCTCGGTGCGCATACCCTAGCCCTAGAGCCACTTCGCGTACGATCAGCGCTGCGATGGCCGGGTCCATGGGTTTGCCGGCCTTCTCGCAGGCGGTGAAGTAAGCCTTTAGGTCCAGCCCCGAGACATACTCCATCGCCAGATAGTAGCGTCCATCGAGTTTCCCGAAGTCGTAGACCTGGGCGATGTTCCCGTGCTGAAGCGTGCGCGTGATGTTCGCCTCATCACGAAACATCGCCAGAAACTGGTCGTTGTCAGCGACCGCTGGCAGGACTCGCTTGATCGCAATGATCCGGTCAAAGCCCTCTTCGCCAAACTGCTTTCCGCGGAAGACCTCCGCCATGCCGCCATAGGCGATACGGTCGAGCAAGAGGTAGCGTCCAAAGACGGTCGGTTTGGGCATCGATTCGAGCTAGTCTCTTCGGAGGTAATATCGCGATCGGTCTATCTCGAAGTAGAAGCTGAACCTGTGCAGGTCAATGACTCCGTTACGTAGTAACGATTTTGGTGGGTTGGCGAAGGGAGCCGCTGCGACGACCGCTCGGATCGCCTCTTGATCGAGGAGCTTAAGCCCGCTGCCGCGGATAATTTTGGGTCGCTCGAGGAGGTAGCCGTTGGCGTTGAGCCGGAGGCGCAAGACCGTCTGACGATCCTGCGTGCCGTAAAGGAGCCCTGTCGGGTCTCGGCGCCTGAGGGCTGAGACCGGGTCCCACTGGCGGGCGATGGAATTCTGTAGCCGGCGAAAGAACCCTCCGTAGCGTACGCCTCGTGAGCTGAGCCAGGTGCGCTCACCCTCCTCCACTTGGAGGTCCGGTAGGCGGGGTCCCCCCGTTAGGTCGGGCAGATTGAAGAGGTCGACCGAGGATGGCTTGGGCGGTTGGCGCATGAAGTCGAGGTCGAGCGCGAGCTCGCTCGAGGCGTCCGGCGCGACCTCGGTCGGCGGCGCCGGCGACGGCGCGGGCGCAGGTTGTGCTTCGGGTTTGAGGCGGTCGCGCGCAGGGCGTGTTCGGCGCGCCATCGTCTCTCGCTCGACATGCCGATTGTAGGCGTCTGCGGTGCGCGCATCCGGATTGTCGGGTGACACTTTCTCCGGTTCGTCTTGCGCCAGAAAGGGGAGCTCGTCTTGAGCCGGCTGCTTGATCTGGAGCTCCACCTCGGCGAGTTTCTCGGGGAGTTGGGAGGGTAGATTGAGCGCCGGGAGGGTGGCGAGCAGACACAGCAGCAGGAAGACCGCAAGGCAGGCTGCGGCGAGCAGGCGGCTCGCGCTGGGACTCAGGCGCTTCATGGCCGTATTTTAGCGCAAGATGAGCGCTTCGTAACGAACTTGTCTCAGATTTTTAGTACTGATCTGGCTTGAGGCTGTGGACGTACATCGTCCCGTCTGGTTCGTTGGTGAACACCGACACGATGCGCCCCTTGGAGTCGATCGCTAAGTCCGCGTGAACCACGGTGGCGTCGCCGATCTTGAAGTGCCGGTGCTTCTTGTGCCGTTTATCATAGCGAATCAGATAGGCGTGCCTCGAGTAGGTGGTCAGCGTTTGATCCGTCCCGCCGGTGAGGATGACGAGCCGCTGGTCCGGGTCACGTGCTGCGCGCACGAACGATGCGTGCCGCGCAATCCAGCGCGTCTTTTGCCCCTTCGCACCCAGCTTGATCCACGCACGACCGTTGACGCTGTACACCCACTCGGTGGTCGGGTCGCTCCCTTGACCCACGAACTTGACGCTGCGGCCTGGGCTCTTGTGCGTGTCCACGCTCGTGACCGTCCACTTGCCCTTGAGATCACGCTCGGCGCGCTCAAGCCCTGTTTTGACCATGCGCGCATCACCATACATCACGGTGACGCGGCCATCGTCGTGAACGAACAGGTCCGGACGCACGGAGTGCGAGCCCTGCGCCTCTTTGGTGATCACCTCGTGGTGCCAGGTCCCCTTGAGGTCCGTGTAGCTGTACTGAAACCCCTCATTGACGCCAAAATAGACCAGGTGGAGTCGCCCGTCTTTGCTCTCGAACAAGCGCCCTGCTCGCCCGTCCCCATCGACCTTGGAGATGATCGACTGGTTCCAGCCTGTCTCGGTCTGGCGGAGCAAGCGGTAGATGCCCAACTCTTGGACCTGATAGGCAAAGATCGGGCGCCCGTCGCGGCCGAGCGTCATCGTCATGTAGCGCCCGGCGCCCGGTGAGGTGTCGATGGGCTCTTTGGTCCAGCGCCCGTCGAGCCCTTGCCGCGCGTACCAGACGTAGCCGGTGCGGCCGTTGCACCAGCCGACGTGTAGGACGTCGTCTTGAGAGAAGGCAGCGACAGGCCACCAGCCGTTGCGCGGGTCGAGGACCTTGAGTCCTGGCTCGCCCTCCGCAAGGACCGTTAATTCGCCTTCACTGGGGACTTGATCGAACGCGACCTCTTCGCTCTCGGGGATGCACCCCGCGAGCGCGGCTGCCACGCCGCAAAGGAGCGCCAACTTGACCTGCGTTCGGGTGGAGCGGGACACGGGACTCGAACCCGCGACATCCAGCTTGGGAAGCTGGCACTCTACCAACTGAGTTAGTCCCGCACGTGAACGCAAAGCCAAGATCGCACCGATTGCCGTTCGACCCTCGTCTCATTGATCGCTCTGCCCAGAAGGTCAAGCGGGTTGTGGTGTCTTCGTGATCCGTTCGAGCCGCTGCTTTGCGTCGAGGAAGGCCGCATCGTGGCGAACGACGCGTTTGAGGTAGTAGCTCGCCTCGTCAAGGTCTTCGATGCTTTGATAGGCGCAGGCGAGCTCATAGTGGACGTAGATCCGGAGGTCCTCTGGGAGGTCTTCGCCATGCAAGGCGCGCTTGAGGAAGCTGATCCCACGCGGTATTTTGTTAAGCTCTTGCAGCGCAATACCGGCGAGGTAGTGGGCGGTCGCCTGACCGGGGACGGGTTTTTCGACCCAGTCTCGTAGCTCGTCGATCGCTGTTTGCGAGCCGCCTGAGTTGATCTGATCTCGGATCCCTAAATAGCGTGACGGGATACCGCTCGGTAGCGCCGGGACGCGTGGGCCTGCTGTGCGCGCCGCACGGCGTGCCTCAAGCTGTTCAAGCCGGATCGTGAGCTCCGGGTGGTCCGGGAAAATCTCGAGGCTGTCCTGCGTGAGCTGAATCGCTTTATCCTGCTGACCTTGCCGGATGGCTAGGTCGATATCGGCGAGGACTTGATTAATCGGATCGACCGTCATCGAGACGTCGAGTTCGTTGTCGGCGAGCTCGGCGGTCGCAGCGGCGAGGAGCTCGTCGAGGTCGTCGGTGTTCCACGAGCCGTTGGTGGCGTTGCTCTTGACCACGGTCTCACCGAGCTCTTGGAGCTGTTTGCGGAATTGCGCCTCTTGGTCGGTGTTGCCCTGCGCTGCCGACTCTTCGATCAGCGCAATTAGCTGTCGAACGGCGCCGGACTTATCATCGAGGTCGATGTAGGTCTGCAGAAGCCGCTGCCGCATGGCGATGTCTTCGCTGCGCATCTGGACCGCCCGGATCAAGTAGTCGCGCGCTCGGTTCAGCAGCCCGAGTTGCGAGAAGCTCTCCGCTTCGGCGGCTAAGCGGTTGACCTGGGTCGACTCGCGCCGGTTGAACATGCCCGTGGCTTCCGAGCGCACGGGCTCGAGCGGGTCGGGCGCTTGCCGGGTGCTCGGTGACTGGCCTGTAAACTGGGGATCGAGCTGCAAAAAGCGCATCGCCTCTCGGTCCCCAGGGGTGAGCTCAAGCACCTGCTCAAACAAGGCTTTGGCCTCGGCGGGGTGACCGGTTTGCTCGAGCACGAGCGCCCGCTCACGCATCACACGCGCCGCCTTCTTAGGCTGATCCAAGCCGAGAAAAGCCGCAGCCATAATGGCGAGCGTCTCGGGGTTGCGCGGCTCGTTTTTAAAGACCGCTTGTACGCGCCCGAGCGCCGCCCGCGGGTTGCCCTGATCGATATGAGCCTGCGCGACGCTCAGGATCACCCCCACATCGCCCGGCTCAAGCTTGATCAGGCGCTCGGCGACCTTGATGAACTCGGCGAGTCGTTTTTGGGTCTTGAGCGTCTCGGCTGCGTTGCGGATGTGCGTGAGCCCCTGGTCCCGTTGCCCTGACTTGATCAGGGCGTCACCATAACGCAGGAGCGCCGAGACGTTCTCCGGTGCGATCTGGACCAAGCGCTTGAGCAGCCCGACGGCCTCTCGGTCTTCTCCAGCCTTTTGATGGATGCGAATCGCCGTCGTCAGGCTGGCGATGGCTTCCGCCTTGAGCTCCATCTTGAGGTGCAGATCCGCGAGCCGGCTGTGCACCTTTGGGTTGTTTGGGGCGAGCCGCTGCGCCTGTTTGTACACCGCGACGGCTCGGGCGAAGAACCCTTGGCGCGTGTGATGTTCTGCGACGGTGAGCAAGACCTCGAGCGCTTCTTGAGGCTGCCCGTTGCGAGCGAGCACCTCGGCCAGTTTATGCTGCGTCCGCATATCGGCAGCGTCTTCGTCGCGCAGCGCATAGTAGGCTTCGATGGCTTTATCGAGCTGCCCTTTTTGAGCCAGCTTCGCTGCCGCTTCGATCCGATTTTTGCGCTTTTGGTCCGACACCCTGACGCCCCCACCTGAGCAAAGACTATTGAGGCCTCTCTAAAGGTCAAGACGACCTGTTCAGACTCAAGGTGCTTTCTTGCATTTCACGGCGCGCCCGTCGTCATCCCAGCAGCGCCAGCGCCCGGATTTTTCGCCTTGGCTGTACGAACCCTTCGCCTTCTTTTTTCCGCTCGGATGCCAGAACCGCCAGACCCCCTGGCGTTGTCCTGCGCGCAAAGCGCCTTCAGCCTTCTTTTTTCCGTTGCGGTGAAAATAGCGCCAGACGCCCTCTTCTAACCCTTCACGGACCAGCCCCTCACGGATCTTGATCCCATTGTTTCGGCGACAAACTTGGCGGTCATCTTGGTCTTGGGGTGTCCAGGTACACGTCCCCCGTTTGCGCCCGCTCGGGTCGAAGTAGGTCCAACGCCCGACCATGCGCCCCTTGGCGTAGCGGCCTTTGCTGCTGGGTTTTCCGTTCTCGTCAAAGAGCAGCCAGCGACCGTGACGCTGTCCCGACTTGAAGTCGCCTTTGCTGGTCGGCTGGCCAGCGTCATCAAAGAAGCTCCATGTACCCACCCGAACGCCTTGTGCAAAACGGCCGCGGGCGAGCACTTTGCCGCTCGCGTGCCACGTCGTCGCAAGCCCCATCTCGAGGTCCTCCTTATAGGTCGCCTCGCGCGCCTTCATGCCGTTCTCGTGAAACCGTCTCCAGACCCCGAGTTTCCGCCCCTTTTCGTAGGTGCCTTGCTCAGCCAAGGCCCCGTTGGCGTGGAACCGAGACCACGGCCCATGAAATTCTGCGCGCGGCGCCTGGCGATGTGCCAGGGCGCGCGCGCCGACGATCGCCGGCTGCCGCGTGCGCGGGTTGTGAAAGAGGACAAAGGGTCCGCTGGGTTCACAGAGGAGCTCCTTGCCCTGCTTGGCGGCTTGGGTGGTCGTGGCGAAGGGGTCGTTTTGCTCGACCCAGCTGCGGCATTCTTGGCTGCACGATTCGGCGCTGGAGCAGGTGCTAAACGGCAACTTGAGGGTGGCTTGGGAGGGCTCGGCGTTGGTCGTGATGCGCGACGAGGGGAGAAACGAGCGATCCAGCGGCGGGCATCGCTCGGGCTCACCGCCCGCGGTCCAGCAATCGGCTCTGCGCTGAAGGCGCCGCCTGGAGAGGAGCTTATCGAGGCTCTCGATAGCGTGCAGCAGGTCCCCGTGGTCTTGACGGCACAAGGCGTTGGTCTGCGACCGTTTCTTTCGGCAGTCCGCCTCGGCTGCTGCTTGCCAGTCGGCGGGGAGGGTGACGCGGACGCGCAGCCGCCCTTTGGGGTCAAAGACCGAGACGCCGTGGCAGCGGCCCCCGTCCGCTAGCTTATCGCAGGCCGCAATTCGGCGGCCGCGGTGCAGGTAGCGCCCGTCGGCTTCATCGGAGACCTCGATCGGTTTGACGATGAACCATTTCCCCCCCTCGGGGTGGTCGTATCGCCACGGCCCAACGCGCCGGCCTTGGTCGAATTCACCCTTGGCGAGCGGCTTGCCGTCGGCGTTCCAAAAGCGCCACAGCCCGTCACGGCGGCCGTCCTTGTAGGCGCCCTCCTCACGCTTGAGCTCGGTGGCGTCAAAGACGCGCCATACGCCCTGCTTGAGCCCCTTTTTGAGCGCGCCTTGCGCACGCAAAGTGCCAAAACTGTCATAGACCTCGCGCTGCGCCGGCTCCTTCCGGTAGTCGGTCTGTTCAAGCAGGAAGCCCTGGCGATCAAACCGCTGCCAAACGCCCGCCTCTCGTTGATCTTTCAGCGTGCCTGAGCGCTGGATCGTGCCGGTTGGGTAATAGGCTTTAAATCGGGCGGTCGTCGCTTGGTTTCGCTGACGGGTGTAGCGGGTCTTTTTGCGCAGTTTTCCGTTGCGGTAATAGGCCGTGTGCGTCCCCACGGGCTGACCTCGGTCGTAGGTCTCGTTGAGCATGGGCTGACCGTTGGTGAACGAGCGCTTGTAGTCGCCATCGATCAGGCCGTCCTGAAACCGCATCTCGACTACAGTGCGTCCGCGCGCCGTGTAGAGGGTCCATTCACCGGTCGGTCGCACCGCCTCGCCGAGGTCGAGTCGGTCGCCTTTGGCTTCGACCTGTCCGCGCAGGCCGAGCTTACCCGTGGAAAAATAGCGCTCCCAATGGATCGTCTGTCCTTTAATGGTGCCAAGCGCTGCGAGGCGACCGTTGGCGTGCCATTGCCGGACCGCATCGATCAGGCTCCCCGCCTTGTAGGTCCTTTGCTCGGAGCGTGTCCCGTTGGCATGCCAGGTGGTGTAGCTGCCATCGAGGATCCCCTCGTCGTAGTGTGCCGTTTTCTTTTTGCGCCGGTTGGGGTGCCAGAATTGTTGCTTGCCATGGGGCGCGCCGGTGTCGGCGTAGTGGCGGTCGGACTCGAGCACGCCGCTTGGATACCAATAGCGCCAGCGCCCCGTGCGCTGCTCACCGAAGCGCTCGCCTTGCGCAGCACGCGTCCGCTCGTTGTGCCACGTGACCTCTTCACCGACTGGGTCACAGAAGGTGACGTCTTGCCCTTGAGGCGACTTGCGCTGCGCTTGAACAGAGATCTCAGGGCAAGAGAGTTCACACTCGAGCAGGGTGGTGCAGCGCTCAGGGGCGCGTCGGGCGGGGGGTGCCGAGAGCACCAACGCCGCCATGCCGAGCCAGGCGATCATCACATCGTCGCTAAGAGGTGGGTGTCATAGTCCCCTGCGACGAAGCGCTCATTCTCGAGGAGCCGCAGGTGAAACGGGATCGTCGTTGAGATGCCCTCGATACGGTACTCATGGAGCGCACGCCGCGCGCGCTGCAGGCACTGCTCTCGATCGGCGCCATGAACGATGAGCTTGGCGACCATGGAGTCGTAGTGGGGTAAGACGGTGTAGCCGGCATGAGCCACACCATCGACGCGCACGCCGATCCCGCCGGCTGGTTCGTACTTGGTGATCAGCCCTGGCGAGGGCAGGAACTTGTCAGGCGTCTCGGCGTTGATCCGAAACTCCATCGCGTGCCCAAAAGGACCCGGGACCTCGGCTTGCGTGAACGGCAGGTGTGCGCCTTGAGCGATCTCGATCTGCAGGCGCACTAAGTCGACTCCGGTGATCGCTTCGGTCACGGGGTGCTCGACCTGGATGCGCGTGTTCATCTCCATGAAGTACAGCGAGCCGTCGGTGTCGTAGAGGAATTCGAAGGTCCCCACCCCAACGTAACCAATCTTTTTACTCGCCTCGACGCAGAGCGCGCCGAGCTCCTGCCGCGCCGACTCTTCGAGCACGACGCAGGGCGCCTCTTCGACCAGCTTTTGGTGGCGTCGCTGCACCGAGCAGTCACGCTCAAACAGGTGAACACCCTCTCCGTACTGATCCAGCACGACCTGAAACTCGACGTGCCGCGGCGAGCGCAGGAAGCGCTCCATATAGACCGCGCCGCTTCCGAAAGCTGCCTCCGCCTCGGCTGAGCAGGTCAACCAGCTCTGCTCAAGGTCTTCGGCGCGTTCGACGATTTTCATCCCACGGCCGCCGCCGCCCGCTGCGGCTTTGAGGATCATCGGAAAGCCGATCTCTTCGGCCAGCGCACGCGCCTCGGCGACGTCTTCAATGGCGCCGGGCGTTCCCGGGAGGATCGGGACCCCCGCTTCTTGCATCAGCTCACGCGCTCGGATTTTGTCACCCATGGCGTTAATCGCCGACGGGGGAGGCCCGATCCAGGTGATCCCTGAGACGCCGCATAGCTCAGCAAATTGGGCATTTTCCGACAAGAAACCATAGCCGGGATGCACCGCGTCGGCGCCGGTGACTTCACAGACCGACAGGAGCGTGGGGATATTAAGGTAGCTCTCGCTGCTCGCCGCAGGGCCGATGCAGAAGGCCTGATCCGCCATGCGAACGTGCGGACTCTCACGGTCGACCGTCGAGTGGACCGCAACGGTTGGGATGCCGAGATCGCGTGCGGCGCGGATCACCCGCATGGCGATCTCGCCACGGTTCGCGACCAAAATTTTCGAGATCGTCATGAGTCGCTCCAGATTAGGCTGGGCGGATGGAGATCACAGGCTGACCGTGTTCGACGGGGCTGCCGTTCTCGACCAAGATGGCCTCGACGACGCCGTCGCATTCGGCTTCAAGCTCGTTCATCAGCTTCATCGCTTCGATGATGCAGACCGTCTGACCCTTTTTGACGCGATCACCCACCGAGACGAAGGGGTCAGAATCTGGGTTCGGCGAGCGATAAAAGGTCCCGACGAAGGGTGAGTTGACCTGAGACAGGCTCGGGTCATCCGCTGCCGTTTGAGCAGGCGCAGGTGCTGCGCTTGGGCTCGCAGCGGCCACCGGGGCGACGCTGGCGAGCTCGGGCAGGCGCGCCGGCGCCGGCGCCACACCGCCAGCCTCTGGACGGCGAAGCTTGAGCTTACCGATCGTTGAGTTGTCGAGCTCCATCTCGACCGCTGAGGACGCCTCAAACAGTTCGATAATCGTGCGAAGGGTGCGAAGGTTCATCGTCTATTTCCTCGAGCGTTCGACATAGTCGCCGGTGCGGGTGTCCACTTTGATGCTGTCGCCCTCATTGATGAAGAGCGGAACGTTGAAGCTAGCGCCGGTTTCGACCGTCGCTGATTTGGTCGCGCCGGTGACCGTGTCGCCTTTGACCGCCGGGTCACATTGGGTGACCTCCAGAACGACGAAGTTGGGCAGCTCCACCCCGATCACTCGTCCTTCAAACATCACCACTTTGACCGTCATCCCCTCGAGGAGGAAGTTGGCGTCATCGCCCATGAGGTCCGTGCTGACACCGACCTGGTCATAGGTCTTCGAGTCCATAAAGACGAAGTCCGCGCCGTCGTTGTAGAGGTACTGCATGTCGGTCTCAAAGACGTCGGGTTTGATGATCTTTTCACCCGACCGGAACGTATGCTCGAGCACGCGGCCGCTGCGCAGGTCGCGCAGCTTGGTGCGGGTGAACGCAGCGCCTTTACCGGGCTTGACGTGCTCAAAGTCGATAATCGAGTAGGGGGTCTTGTCGATTTGGATCTTTAGACCGCGACGAAAGTCGGAAACACCGTACACCAGCTAGCCTCCAAGCGCTCTGTGCCTCTAGCGGATAAACCAGGCGGCTCAGGCGGACAAGTGCGGCTTTTTTGCGCGGGTATTCAGCCAATTGACGAGTTCGCTTAGCGCCTCGGTGTAGGAGGCCGCCCCTCGGCCCGCCGTCCGCCCTACGCAGAGGTCTTCGATGAGGTCGACCTGGCGATACGGCTCTCGGGTGCGCGGCTCGGTGAGGTGGACCGACCAAGTCGGCAGCTCGACCGCGAGCAAGGCATCACGCAGCGCCACGGAGGTGTGGGTATAAGCCGCTGGGTTGATCAGGATGGCGTCGGCGACGTCGGCGCGATGGACCGCATCGATCAGCGCACCCTCGCCGTTGTGTTGTTCGGTCTGTAGCTCGACGTTAAGTTGAGCTGCTAGCTCGTGGAGCATCGAGTCGATGTCGGCGAGGGTCGTGGTGCCATAGAGCTCGGGCTGACGGGTCCCGAGCCGGTTGAGGTTGGGGCCGTGCAGGACGACGATTCGCATCGTTTAGCTGGCGAGCGCGCGTCGTAATTCGGGCGCTTTGACCGCTAGTTGATAGCGCGCCATCCCGAGGTTGCCTTCAGGCTCGAGCGCCAGCGCGAGCACAAAGCGTTCATCGACCGGTCGGAGGACCAGCGTGAGCGCCTCTGCCTCGAGGGCGAGCTCTTTGACCGCCCCCATGCGCAGCTGCTCCGCCACCTGCCGCATACGGTTCATCAGGGCTGCCGTCTCGACGACAAGGCTGTCCGTTTGCCCTTTGACTTTCGGGGTCATGGCGCGCCCAAGGTCAATGCCGTCGTAGCCGATCACCGTGCTCATCAGCGCACCGTCTACGGCGTCGACGAGCTCAGCTAGGGTCTGCTCGAACATCAGCCATCCTCTCGCTGTGACCGAATATGCGCCAGCAACGCCTCAAGGCGTTCTATTTTTTGGCGGGTCTGGTCGGCATCGAGCGCGCGAAGCTGCTCGCTTCGTTCTGAGTTCGGCGTCGTGCCTTGGAGGTGGTTGAGCATCGCTCGTGCGTCGGCGATGTGCCCTTGGTCCGCAAGGATGCGCGCCAAGGTGTCGGTCTGGATCGTCGGTGAGTTAGAGTGGGCAGCCATCTTCAGCCAGGTCAGAGTCTTCGGAGTAACACGTGCAGTTGCTCTTTGCGCTTTCCCAACTCTCTGGGTCGGGACTCCACTCGAGCACCTCGTTATCCACATCCGCGCAGACGATGTAAAGGCAGGCTACCACCGGCAAGCCACCGTCGGCAGCAGGGGGGGGAGGACCACCATCGGCTCCTGGGCCGGCGTCGCCGCCACCGCCCGTGTTGGTGTTCTCGCTGGGAGTCCCGCAAGCGAACTGCCGCGTGAAGCCTGGCTCTTCGGTGACGCGCAGGCTCGGCGCCGTTGTGCAGCTCCCGCCGTTGCAGTCTTCGTCCTTGCTACAGGGTGTTCGCCCGTCTTCGCAGACCCGTGGGTAGGTCGGCACCAGGCACTTTTCAGACTCGCCTGGGACTACGTTGTTGACGCCGCAGGTGGCGTAAGGGTTTCGCTCTGCGACTTGGAGTCCAGCGTAGGTGAATTCGGTCTTGCCGTCATGATTGGGTGTGACCAGCCAGATCGCCGACTTCGAGCGACCGCCGCGGGTCGCGCCAAAGGAGCCGAGCGTCGCCGTGCCGCCTTGGTTCACCGTCTCGAGCGGCATATTGAGGTCACCGTCGTTGAGCGGCCCTTCGGTCTTCGCGGTCAGGTCGGGGAACTCCGGGTAGGTCAGCTTTTGCCAGATGCGGTCTTGGTACGGGATACAGGTCGGGTCGGGTTGGTCTGGGACGAGCTGCTCGGGAATGCGCGTCAGGCAACCATCGCACAGGTCGACGGTCATAAAATACGGGGGAGACCGGAGCCACTGTCCGTTCAAGCCCAGGCTGAGCGCCTGAATCTTAACCTGGACTGTGTAGTAGCCAGGGAGTCCCGAGACGGTGTTCATGGTCGTGCTGGTGCGGTTGAGCTCGGCGCTGATTGCGGGGTCGTTGGCGAGGATCTGCGTGACGTGCTCCGGGATCACCGGCGAGGTCACCACCAGCAGCTCTTGACCATCGTCGCCTTGGGTCCAGCCCCCAAAAGGTACGCCGAGCTCGACGCACTCGCGCAGGGCGTTGCGCGTGGCCGCCGTCGGTTGAACGAGGTTACCGGTGAAATCGTATTCGACGATCAGCTTTTTGGAGCCGACGCCGGCTTGGGTCTGGTCACGCACGATAAGGTTGGTCGTGTACTGCTTGCCGATACCGTTGGTGCTGTCGACACCCTTGATATCGTAGATACCGCGCACCAGCCGATCCGAGCTAGCGCTCACGTCGCAGGTGGGCTCCGCCAAGGCTGCGCCGACGATCATGATCGAGGTCGTGACCGGGGTCTCGCTGGCGTCGGTCAACGCATCGCAAGCCCCGGACGAGAGGATCATCAGGCTGAGCAGCATTCGCTTCATTCGTAGACCTTCGGGCGCAGGGGTTGAGACGGCATGACCACGTCCTTGGCGAACCCGCCTTGATGGACCCCGCCGTTACACCAGTTGATGATCCCCGGGCGTGATGGCAGCGGTTCGGGCTGGGTCAGCTCATCGGATCCGTAATGCCCGGGAAAACCGGGGAAGCCGGGCGCCGGGCGCATGGGTGGCGTGCCGGTGAAGCTGACTCGGCACCCTCGGCACAAGGAGACGACCCACCGGAACCAGTTGGAGACGACCGTTTTACCTCCTGCGTTGAGCCCTCGGAGCCGAAACTCGGTGGCAAGCAGGTAGTCCTTACCGGGTGCCGGTATACGCGTGCCGAGGTTGGAGTCCGTGCTGGTGTCGAGCCAAATTTGACGATCGAGCGCCAACCGCTGAGTCACCCAGGTTGGGATCAGGTCAAAGACAGCGATCGGCGGCGTGCCGACATCTTGCGTCCCCATGGTCGGGACCACATAGCTCGCCGGGAGATTGGCGCGGGTCTCGTCGGTGGGTGGGAGCACGACAGCGTCGTCGAAGATGAGCCGAACCTCAACGTCCTTGAGCGTGATAAAGCTGTCACCAAAGGCGCTGCCTGGCTCGTCGCTGGCTTCTGAGCGCGTCGAGGAGTTTAGACCCCACTGCACCCCGATGGGGTAGCGCCTGCTGTGGCCGATGGCGCCGCCGGGTGAGGCGACGCTGATGAGGTCCATTTGGCCTGTGCGGAGCGGACCACCGGAGCCGTCCCAGTTGCAGTTGCCACCCGCTGAGACCACCGAGCCGATGGTCATCGCCACTTCTTCTGCTTCTTGTTGCGTCTGCGGGCAGCCGATGAGGCCGAGGAGCAGCGCTGCGCGAACCATCATGCTAGGAGCACTCCACGTGCGGGAAGGTAGCATCGTCTGTACCTTATTGCTCGTCCTCGGCTGCATCCATCCCCGCCTGCTGTCGCAGCTTATCGATTAATCGGGGGGTGATAAAGATCAACAGCTCTCGTCGCTCGTCGGTTTGGAAGTCGTTGCGGAAGAGGTAGCCGAGCAGGGGGAGCTTGCTCAGACCGGGGACCTCTTTGCGCTCGTTCGCCATGTTGCGAGTGTAGACGCCGCCGATCACGCTGGTGTCACCGTCTCGGATCATCACCTCGGTGCGTGCCTGTTTCTTTTCGATGGAGGGCACACCCTTGACCTGGCGAGTGAAGTCGGGTCGGTCATTTTGCAGGTCGATGTTCATCTGGATCATACCGTCGGCGTTGATGTGCGGCGTCACACCCAGCCGAAGCTCAGCCGGGATCCCGCGGACCGTGGGACCCTGAGCGGTCACTTCACTCACTTGAATCTCGACGCCCTGAATGATCTCCGCCTTCTTGTGATTGAGGGTAACGACTCGAGGGGACGAGATGGTTTTGGCGGTACCGTTCGTCTCACCGGCGCTGATGCGCAGGTTAAGCGTCAGGGCGTTACCTGCTGACCCAAGGATCAAGCCGAGCGCACCGGTCTCCACGCTTGAGGGGAGGTTGACCGCAAAGGGCGTGCTGTTCGGGAAGGGCTGTACGGAGCTCGCACTGTCAACTGCGCCGCCGTTTCCGGTGATAGCGTTGGGGAAGGGTAAGCCGGTTGCGTTACCCGTCGCAGGCGCCATGGAGAACAAGGGCTGCCACTGGACACCGAGCGAGCGAACAAAGCTTGTGCTGGCCTCGACCATGCGCGCCTCGATCAACACCTGATCGGTTTTGATGTCGAGCTCTTTGAGCACCGCCTCTACCTGAACCAAGTTGTTCGGCGTCGCCTCGACGATCAGATAGTTGGTGCGCTCATCCACCTGAACGCGGCCGCGCTCACCGACGAGCTTCTCGACGTGACCGGCGAGGTCCGCTGCGGCGCCGTAATTGATGGCGAACATCTGAACCTTGGTTGGAACGCCCTCTTCGATGGTCTTCTTGAGGTCGGCTTTGGCTTTCGCCTCGGCTTGCAGGTTCTCCAGCGTATCGATCCGGATAATGTTGACCTGACGCCGAGCTTTGCTCTGCTCTTTGAGCATCTCGTCGCGGCTGGTTGCGATCGTACTCGTGGTGTTCTCGGTGTCGATGGAGTCACGGACTGCGCCGAGCCCTTTGACGCGCAGGACCACCTTGAGCGCATCCTGCCAAGGCACATTGCGCAAGCGTAAGCTGATGCGTCCTTTGACCTCATCGGAGGCGATGATGTTAATACCAGCGACCTCTGAGATCAGCCGAAGGACGTTGATGATGTCGGCGCCTTGGGTGTCGAGGGTGATGCGTCGGTCGGCGGTCAGCGTAAACTGATCGTCTTCTTCGTCTTCGAATTCTTCGTCGTCCTCGAATTCTTCGTCGTCGTCTTCATCATCCTCTTCGTCGCCTTCCTCTTCGTCTTCCTCGTCGCCTTCTTCTTCCTCTTCGTCGCCTTCTTCGTCGCCTTCTTCTTCTTCCTCGTCGTCCTCTTCGTCGCCTTCTTCTTCTTCTTCCTCGTCGTCCTCTTCGTCGCCTTCTTCTTCTTCCTCGTCGTCCTCTTCTTCCTCGCCGGTATCTGAGGCAGGGTCGTCTTCAAACTCTTCCGGCGCGTCCTCGACCTCGGTGTCGTCCTCTTCGGCGGCGACGCGCTGAGCGACCTTCGGGGCAAAGCGGATGTCCCAGAAAAGGCGCTTGCCTTGGGTCCAGACGGCGTCTTCGGCGCCCGCTGCGACGTCGATCAGGACGCGGCATTGATCGGCGATCTTGCGATCTCTAAAGGTTGAGAGGCTCTGAAGCGGCGCGCGCTCTGAGCCGATATCTTGACCTTGAATCAACGCGTCCGGAATGGAGCACTTCGGGATCCGTAGCGAGCGCAGGCTGCCTTCGTTGGGGTCGCGCAAGAAGCGAGCCTCACGATCAAAGGCGATCGTTGCGCGCACGAACGAGCCATGGTCTTTGAGCCGCGCGTCGACCATTTTGATCGCCTCTTGAGCCGGTTCTTGGAGCCGGGCGATCGGCTGGTTGGGGCGCTTGAGGCGGACCTCAAAGCCGTTTCCAAGGGCTTTGGACTCCGTGTACAGCCACGGCTCGTTGCTCAGGTCGACGACGATGCGTAAGACCCCGCTGTTGCGGCTCATACGGACTCCGCTTGCGAGGGTGCCGGCTTGGACAATGGGTTGGACACGCCGTGGGCGCCGCACACCGGGGAGATCGATGATCAGGCGCTCCGGCTTGGCGAGACGCATCAGCCCGATCCTTCGAAACTGGGCGTTGCCCCGCACTACGACCCGCAGGTCGCCTTGGTCTTCGACGACGGCGACGCCGCCGATTAGGTGCGCGTTGCCTTTACTGGTGCTCCAGTGCCAGTGGTCATAGCGCGGCTGATCTTGCGCACTCGCCGAGCTGATCGCCCAGCCAAGGCTGATGAAGCTAAAGAGCGCGATGTGTCGAGCTGTGGTCACCGAAACCTCCTTCTAGAGTTCATCGGCCGGTCCCGAAGTTTTCTTTACGCGCTCCTCCTCGGAGGGCGCTGAGTTGTCGTTGGCGGGGCGGGGGTCAGAGGTCTCGATGAGCTCATCCTCTGAGGGTTTCGAAGCCATCGGGTCTTCCGAGCGGATACGCAGGGAGCGATCGACGACAGAGATCCTGCCGAGCTGGTCTTGAAAGCGCTCTCGCAGCAGGATGATCCCCTCTCGGATGTCGATGACGCGCCCGCCGTTGGCGCCGAGCTCGGAGCCTCGGCGGACGAAGTAACCCACGCCCTCACGGGTCTCCACGAGCGCCACCGGCGAGGCGATCCCTGTGACCACGCCGGTAAACGTGAGGTTAGCGAGCGGTACACACAGCGCGCAGCGCTCCTTGGGGTCGTCGTCGGTCACGTTGACGATGAAGGGCGCGAAGGGGTCTCGGACCCCATCGGAGCGGTAGACGAAGGCTTCTTCTTCTTTCGCCTTCTCGGGCGCATTGCTCGCTTGGGGTGCGGCGTTGTTTGGCCCTGCATTCCCGTTGTTGTTGTTGTTGTTCGGGCGGTTCGCGTTGCTTGGCGAAGCGCCGGACGAGCCCTCATCATCGCCGCAGGCTGTGAGCGCGAGGGTGAGCGTGAGCAGGAAGAGGCGCATCATCGTCTACGCCCTCGCCGCTTCTTCTTTTTGCTCAAGCTCTCGAGCTCGTCATCGCGCAGCAGGCGAAACGCTGCGATGGTGGCGGTCCCGACAAGCTGGTTGGCAATCAGTGAGCCATCTTTGGATTTGGCGTTCTGGTTGACCTTGAACTGAATCGCCAAGACCTTCACGAGGCGCTCGAGGTGGCCGATGCGGTCCAGGAATTCACCCACGGCGTGGTAGGTCCCCGAGAAGTCGCCTCGGTTGATGATGAAGGCCATCTCTTTGACCCGCAGCTCGGACTCCGGTTTGAAGGTCCTGAGGTCCAGCCGCGAGACCCCCGCTTGCTCATAGACCTTATCGAGCAGATCACCCGGGTCCGCCTCCATCGGGATCTTTCGCTCGATCTCGCGCACCTTAGCTTGTTTGAACTTAAATTCCTGCTCAAGCACGTGTTGGTTACGAATCTCGACCTCGAGGTCGCCTTGCGTGCGGCGCTCTTTGGAGATGTTTTGGGTGGTCTCCTGGAGGCTTCCCTCGACGCCGCTGAGGATCAGAAAGTAAAAGACAGCGAAGACGACGACCGGCGTCCCAAAAGCGATGAGCAGCCGCTGCTGCTTGGGGAGCCCACCCCAGCGCTCGACGAGATTTTGAAGGTTGTTCACTTCTTACCTCGTTTCTTCCCGCTTCGATCGATCTCAGCTGGCTTCCAGCCTGCCACACGGGCGAACAAACTGAAGCTTTGGACGGGGATCTGAGCCTCTTTGTAGAGGACCTCTTTGACCTCCCCGAACTCGATGTGATCGAAGAGCGCGCTGCCGCGCATGTTCTTGGCGAAGTCGGTGACGTCTGAAGGGCCCATGGCGTAGCCCGTTACGCCGATCGCAAAGATCGGCTCAGCGAGCTTGGGCAGCATGTCGATGCTGATGCGCTCGCCGCCTTTGACGACCGGATCCCTAAGACCCAAAGGTTGAGCGATCGGATAGAAGGACATCCCGGTCAGCCAGACGCGGTTGGGGATGTTGCGCGCCAGCTGCATCATGACGCGTGAAGGGTCGGCGCGCAGCTTGTCGATGATGTCGACGATCTCGGCTTTGGCGCGCAGCTTCTCTTCTTCTTTTTTGAGCTTATCGAGGGTGCCGGCTTCGCGCTGAAGCTCGGTCGTTTTGCGTTGCTCGATGCGCAGCTCGCTCTGGCGGGTGCCCAGGACATCAGCTACCGAGGCGTACCACATGGACAGCGCCAGCATCTCGGCGATCACGACGAGGCCCAGCAGCATGAGCTGCTGTTTGAGGTCGCGCTGGCGCGCCTCCTCTCGGATCGGCAGTAAGTTAACGCGGATCATTTGCGTTCCTTACTGGCGTCGAGGCGATCCAGCGTGGAGCGGCAGCCCAGCCCCATCGCAATGGTCGCTTGGCAGCCGAGCCGTTGAAGTTCGCTGACGTCGGCGGCTCGGTGTTTGCTTTGGAGCGCACGAAAGGGGTCGAGTCGCGCCGCATCGAGCCCGATCTCTCGTGCGAGCGCCGTGCAGAGGGCGTCTGAATTCGCCGCACCACCCGATAGATACAGGCGCTCAAGCGGTAGCCCGCCTTGGTCGGCGTGGTAGTTGATCAGGTTGCGCAGCTCACCGACCATCTCGCCGCTCGCCTCTTCGAGCACGCGCTGGACGTCTGCGGGGACCAGCCCATCGGCGACGTCGCCGGTTTTGAAGGCTTCGGCTTGAGCGTAAGGCAGCGCAAGCTGCCGCTGCAGCGCATCGGTCAGCTTGGCGGAGCCTTGCTCGAGCGCTCTGCTGTAGAGGACCTCGCCTTGGTGGACGACGGAGACCGTGCACAGGTGGGCGCCGAGGTCGACGATGGCGGTGACCTCATCATAATGTTCCGGGTAAGCGTGGTTGAAGGCGTTAGCCGCTGCGAAGGGCAGGGCGTCGACGACCACCGGCTTGAGACCCGCCAACCGAACGGCGGCGCAGTAATCGTCGACGACGGTTCGCTTCGCCGCCACGAGGATGACGTCCATCTGCTCGGTCTCTTCGTCCACTCGGCCCATGTGGAAGTCGAGGTAAACCTCCTCGAGGTCGAAGGGTATGTATTGCTTGGCTTCCCACGCCAGGCTCTCTTCGAGCTCGGCTTCGCTCATCGCTGGCAGCCGGATGTGCCGTACGATCGTGGCGCGTCCGCCAAGGCCGATGGCGGCGTCGCGACGCCGGACCTGCGTCTTCGCCAGCAGCTCACGCAGCGTGGAGACCAGCGCCGCTGAGTTGAGCAGCTCTTCGTCGACGATGGTCTCAGCGGGGATCGGCATGCTCCCGACCTGGTCGAGGCGGTAGCCGCGCCGAGTCTGCGTCAGCGCCACCAGCTTGACCTGGTGCGACCCGATATCGAGACCTAGACTCAGTTTCGCCATACCACGCTCACGCCTAAAACGACCCCGCACGCGCGGGGCTTCGTCACCGAGAACGTCTCGCGCCGGTCAAAGGTTTAGGTGAGCGGCGGGTACGACCTGTCTTACGGGGTCCGAAACCCGGACCAGCGCGGCGTGGTGGCCGCGCCGAGCTTTGGGTTCAGCAGGCGATGATGGCGACCATCTTCGCGCATGATGTAGAGTCGGGCGCCCTGTCCGTTGCGCGTGGACGAGAAGACGATCAGGCGTCCGTTGGGCGCCCAGCTCGGCTCTTGGTTCTGCCCTTGAGCCTGCGTGAGGCGTTTGATCTCCAGGGTGCTCGGGTTCACCGTGAACAGGTCAAAGACGTTGCGCTCATCGCGCCCACTAAACGCGATCAGGTCGCCGCGAGGCGACCAGGCAGGCGTCTGGTTGTAGCTGCCTTTGAAGGTGAGCCGCCGAACGCTCAAGTCCGCGAGCTTGAGCGCATAGATCTGCGGCGAGCCGCCTCGGTTGGATACGAACGCAAGCGACTTGCCGTCGGGGCTCCAGCTTGGCGAGCAGTCGATCGCCCAGTGCTTGGTCAGCTGCGCAACGATCTCACCGCCTGGTGTCAGCGCGTAGAGCTCGGTGTTGCCGTCTCGGCTCAGCGCGAGCGCGAGCAAGCGCTTGTGGGTTTTACCGCCGAGCGTCACCGGGCCACGACTGAGCGCGGCGCCGGCGTTGGAGCCTTTGCGCCGCGAGATGCCTTTCCAAGGCCCTCCGTTGATGCCTGCGAGGTAGAGGTGCTGACCTTGGTCGCTTAGGTGGGTGAAGTAGAGGCTCTGCCCGCCGGCGCCCCAGGCGGGCAGGATGTTGAGGGTTTTGTCGTTGGTGACCCGCCTGAGGTCCGAGCCGTCGGAGGCGGTTGTCCAGATCGACGAGTTACGCCCCTCTCGGCGTGTGAAGGCGATCCGGCTGGCGAAGGGACCCGGCTCGCCGGACAGCCTGAGGATCACGGCGTCTGCGATAGCCGGCGCTGTGCTCGCCGCTTTCTTAGCGTCGGTCTTGATCGAGCCTTTGGTCAAGAGGGCTTGTGTGCCGGCGTCGTAGAGGCGCCAGTTGACCTCTGTCTGCTGCCCGCTGGCGCGCAGGGCGAGCTTGAGCAGCCCGCGCGCGCCGACTTGTTGCCACGCCTCCCAGTTGATCTGAGCAGCCTCTGCAGGCTCGGTGGCGGGCGCCAGAAAACTCGCTCGGTCGAGGACCCGGAACATCCCGGTCAGGTCGAGCATGGGCTCAATCCGCTTTCGGAGCTGAGCGGATGCCAAGCCGAGCTCACCCGCTGTTGCGACCTCGGCGACGGCGATGGGGTAGGCGGAGACGGTGGCGCCAGAGACCTCGAAGTCGCTAGCGAGCAGGCTGAGTGCGAGCGCGTAGATCATGGGCGGAAGGTTCCTCTCACGCCCGCCGCGACGCGCACGGCGAGCGCTTTGGGCGGCGCAGGGTAGCGCGCCGAGCGCGCTGCGCTGACGATGTCCCGGTCAAATTGGTCGTGTCCGGAACTGGACTCCAGCCGGACCTCGAGCAGCTGACCTTGAGCGCCAATGCGCAAGAACAGGACGGCCACTAAGCGAACGCGCTCAGCCGCCGATATGGTGTCCGAGATGCGATAGTTGCCGTCCGCTTTGATCGCCTGCCCGACCAAGCTGAGGTAGCTGTTCTGCAGCTGCGTGAGCTCACCTTGGCTTAAAGTCCCCTGCTCCGAGCCCTCTTTCTTTCCCTTTGCGTCCTTGGGGTCATCTCCCGTCTGCTCCTGCTGACCGAGACGCGCCAGCGCCTCGTCGGCTTCTTCGCCCGCAGCGAGCGCCTCGAGGCGTTGAAGCGCTTCGTCAGCCGATCGCTCGGTCGCCTTGCTGGCGCGCTTGGGGACCGGGCGCTTGGCGCGTTTGGGGCTGGGGCGCTTTTTTGTGGTGCGGACCCGGCGTGGGAGCTCTTTCTTCTTTTGCTCTTCGCCTTTGGCGACGAGCTCGGCGACGATGGCGTGCTGCAGGGGTTTGGCTGGCGCGTCACCCCCTGCAAAGACCAACCCGAGGACGATCAAGCCGTGCAACCCGACGCTCAGACCCAGCGCTCGAGACCAGCCGATCGCTCGTTGCGATGCCTTCGGCCGTGCGCTCATGGCGTGGGCGCCTCGGGGTCGGTGATCAAACCGAGCTGCCGGACGCCCGCTTGGCGCAGGTCCGCCATGATGGCGACCACCTCGCCGTAGCCGAGCGCTGCGTCGGCGTGGAGATACAAGGCTTTGCCCTCCTTGATCTTGGCGTTTGCGCCCAGTTTTTGGGCGAGCTGGGCCGCAGGGATCTCGACCTTGCCGAGGAAAAACTTCTTCGCCTTGGTCATGGTGAGGACGAGGCGGTCGTCCTCTGTATTCACCGGCGTGGAAGCGGCTTGCGGGAGGTTGACATCGACCCCTTGCTTCATCAGCGGCGCCGTCACCATGAAGATGATCAGGAGCACCAGCATGATGTCCACCATCGGCGTGATGTTGATCTCAGCGACTGGGTGATCGTCGTCGCCGCCGCCTAAGCTAAATGCCATGGTCGTCTGCCCTTCGTCTCTCAAGACCGATGCATGCGCAGGATCTTCCCAACCTCCTTACTCTTCGGCACATCTGCGCCAGGAGGTTGAGCATGCGCAGCCGGGTAGCGACGATCGACTTGGGAAGCAACAGTTGCGTGCTGCTGGTGCTCGAGCGCGACGCCAGCGGCTTTCGGCGCGTCACCAGCGAGCTGGCGCTGACGCGACTCGGCGAAGGGCTGGACGGGTCCGGGCGGCTCAGCGAGGCGGCGATGGCGCGCAGTCTTGAGGCGCTTGCGCGCTTTGCTGAGCGCGCTCGCTCGCTCGGCGCCGAGCCGGTCGTCGCGGTGGGCACCGCCGCTTTGCGCGAAGCCAGTAATCAGGCGGTGATGATCGAGGCGGCAAAGCGGTTGGGGGTCGCCCTGCGACCGATCTCGGGCGAGGAGGAGGCGCAGCTGAGCTTTCGCGCTGCGCTCGACGGGCTCGGCGGCGCGTGCGTCATGATCGACGTCGGCGGCGCCTCGACGGAGCTGGCTTGGGGCGACGACCAAGGGCTCGACGGCCGGGTCAGCCTCAAGGTCGGGAGCGTTCGGCTGACCGAGCGGCTCGGGCTGACCGCGCCGATGAATGATGCCGCCTGCGATGCGTTGCTCGCCGCCTGCGCCGCGGAGCTTGAGGTGGTCCCTGCGGGGCTGCCGGGGGCGCTCGTAGCCGTCGCTGGGACCGCCACGACCACGGCGCAGGTCGACCTCGGCTTGAGCGAGTATGACCCGGAGCGCGTCGATCACCACGAGATCAGCCGCACGTCGCTGGACCAGATCTTTCGAGCCTTGGCGGCCAAGCCGCTCGCCGAGCGCCGGGCGGATCACGGCTTGCCGCCGGGACGCGCCGATGTTTTTCCGGCTGGGCTTGCGCTGCTGATCGCCACGCTCGATCGCTTGGGGCGCGAGGCGCTCTTGGTCCGTGACCGCGGCGTCGCCTGGGGCGAAGCGCTCCGAGAGTTCAGCTAGGCGTTGCTTCCGCCCTTTTGATGTTCAATAAGACAGCCCGGAGTGGAGGTCTGCGTGGAAACTCGTCGAAACGACACGATACTCGGGGTCCCACTTGAGCCGCTGGTTCGTGAAGGGGCGCTCTCGCCCGAGCAGCGCAGCGCGTTGCTCGGTGGGACGCCGTGGCGCATCGTTCAGGAACATCACGTCGACGACGCTCGAGCGGTCAACCGAGCGCTGCAGCGCGACGCCAGCCGCGGCGTCCAAGGCTTTCGTTTGGTGCCCCATGCGGCGCTCGACTGGTCGCTGCTGAGCGTAGGGCTGGATTGGGGGCGGGTAAGCGTCTCGCTCGATGCCAGCACGCCTTGGGAGACCACGCAGGCTTTGCTCGATTGGACCGAAGGGGTGGCGCACGGCGGGTTGCAGCTCGGGTTGGACCCAAGCGCGCTGGCGCTCGCCGACGTCAGCGATCGGCTGCGCTCCGTGCTCGATCGGCCGCGCCTGCGCGCGCTTCGGGTCAGCCAGCGCCCCGGGGCGGATGCGCTCGATCTCTTGCGGCGCGCCAAGGACGCTTTTGAGCGCCTGGTCGATGATGGGTTTGAGGCTGAGCAGGTGGCGCATCACCTCAGCCTTGAGTTGCTGGCCCCGGCTGAGTTCCTAGCGGGCATTGCGCAAGGGCGCGCGGTGCGCCTGGTCTGGGCGGAGATCCTGAGCGCAGCGGGGGTCCGTGCGCGTGCTCAGATCGTCGCGAAGATCGACCCTGCACTGGTGGACCCGGATGATCCATGGGGTAGCCATCTGCGCACGACGGCTGCGCTGCTGGGCGCTGTCTGCGGAGGGATGGACGCCGTGATCTCGGGGCCTCTGCCGCTGCCGGCGGAGTACGACGACGAATTGGCGCGCAGGCTGGCTCGAAACGGTCAGCTCATCCTCGCTGAAGAGTCTCAGATCGGTAGAGTTCAAGACCCGGCTGGGGGGGCGTACTTCTTTGACGCGTTGACCTTGGAGATGGCGTCGGTGCTGCGCGCCGGGCTGGGCTTAGAGCCGGGGGCGGTCAAGCCCCCCGCAGGGCGCCCACCCGAGCAGTTCGAGACGCCGGAGGCGATCGCGCTGCAGAGCGCCTACGACGCCGCCGACCTCACGGGCGTACCCGCCCTATCGAGTGGGCCGGGTGAGTGGCCTTACCTGCGCGGACCCTACCCGACGATGTACGTCCAGCGGCCGTGGACGGTGCGGCAATACGCCGGGTTTTCGACCGCCGAGGCGAGCAACGCCTTCTATCGCCGCAACCTGGCGGCGGGGCAAAAGGGGCTCAGCGTCGCCTTTGATCTAGCGACCCACCGTGGCTACGACTCGGACCATGAGCGCGTCCTTGGCGACGTGGGCATGGCCGGGGTTGCGATCGACTCAATCGCCGACATGCGCCTGCTGTTCGACGGGATCCCGCTGGATCGCATGAGCGTGTCGATGACGATGAACGGGGCGGTGCTGCCGATTATGGCGATGTACATTATCGCCGCCGAGGAGCAGGGCGTCTCGCCGGAGCAGCTGGCGGGCACCATCCAGAACGATATCCTCAAAGAGTTTATGGTGCGCAACACCTACATCTACCCGCCCAAACCCTCGATGCGGATCATCTCCGACATCTTTGAGTACACCTCGCAGGAGATGCCGAAGTTCAACTCGATCTCGATCTCCGGGTACCACATGCAAGAGGCGGGCGCGTCGGCGGATCTAGAGCTTGCGTATACGCTGGCGGACGGTCTTGAGTACGTGCGCTGCGGCGTGGCGGCGGGCTTGGATGTCGACGCTTTTGCGCCGCGCTTGAGCTTCTTTTTCGCCATCGGGATGGACTTCTTTATGGAGGTCGCCAAGCTGCGCGCTGCGCGCCGGCTGTGGGCTGAGTTGATGGCCGAGTTTGAACCCAAGAACCCGCGCAGCTCCTGCCTGCGGACGCACTGCCAGACGAGCGGCTGGAGCCTCACCGCCCAGGACGTGTTCAACAACATCACGCGCACCTGCGTCGAGGCGATGGCCGCCACGCAAGGCGGCACCCAGAGCTTGCACACCAACGCGCTCGACGAAGCCTTGGCCTTGCCCACTGACTTTAGCGCCGCGATCGCTCGCCAGACGCAGCTGTTTCTTCAGCAGCAGACCGACACCTGCGCGACGGTCGATCCCTGGGGTGGGTCGTACTTTATCGAGAAATTGACCGACCAGTTGATCCAGCGCGCCCGCGTCCACCTCGCTGAGATCGACGAGCTCGGCGGGATGGCGGCGGCGATCGATCAAGGAATCCCGAAAATGCGCATCGAGGAGGCCTCGGCCAAGACGCAAGCCCGCATTGACTCGGGTCATAAGGTGGTCATCGGCGTCAACCGCTGGCCGGTGGGCAACGAGCCGCCGGTCGAGGTGCTCAAGGTCGACAACTCCGCCGTGCGCGCCGCACAGCTCGAGCGCCTGGCAGCGCTTAAGGCAGGCCGGGATGAGGCTGCCGTGAGCGACTGCTTGAAGGCGCTGACCGAGGCGGCTTCGTCGGGCGAGGGTAACCTGCTGGCGCTGGCGGTTGCGGCGGCGCGCGCTTGCGCCACCGTCGGCGAGATTTCCTCGGCGCTTGAGCAGGTCTGGGGTCGCCACCAGGCGCAGACTCATGCCATCCGCGGCGTGTACCGAGGAGCGCTTGAGCACGAGGGAGACGGCATGGCCGA
>JAYZBQ010000046.1:0-17687 GCA_036338695.1 Myxococcota bacterium | reverse complement strand
CAGCGCCGCTCGCCCGGCTCGCAGACACCGCAGCGCCCCTCGACGCAGCTGGTCTGGCAGACGTCGCCTTGGTTGGCAAAGCCGGCGCCGTTGTCCGAGCAGACCTGGGGCTGCAAGCCGTCGCAGTTGCGGGCGCCCGGTCGGCACACGGTGCAGCTGCCGGCGCGGCAGCCCTCGTCGCATTGGCGCTCGGTCTCCCAAGTCGCCGAGTTGTTGCAGGTCTCGAGCATGTCGCCGTTGCAGCGGCGCTGGCCTTCACGGCAGCCTCCGCCGCCGCCGACGCAAGCGCCCTCGTCGCAGCTGCTCTCGCAGGACTGACGGTACAGCCAGGAGCGCTGATCAGGTGCGCAAGCCTCGACGTCGTCTCCGCGGCAGCGCAGCGCGCCGCGCTCGCAGACCGACTCCAGGCACTGACCCTCCCGGCAGCCGTAGTCGCAGGTGCGCCCGTAGCGCCAGCCGCTCGAGCCACAGATCTCAAGCGTATCCGCCACGCAGCGCATCTGACCTTCTGGGCAGGGTGCTTGGGCACAAGCGCCCGCAGCGCAGCCAAAGGCGCAGCTCTCGGTGTGGACCCAGCCGCTGCCGACCGTGTTGCAGGTCTGCACGCTGCCGTCGACGCAGCGGGTCTGTCCTTCGGAGCAGATCCGGTCACCCGGCGCCACGCAGGTGCCCTCGACGCAGCCCTCGTCGCACTCCTCCTCGAGCACCCAGCCGCCGCCACCGGCGACGCAGCGCTCCTTGTTGCCCTCAAAGCAGCGCGTCGCAAAGGCGGCGCAGATGGCTTCGCGGCAGCGGCTGTTCTCGGCGTCGCAGCCGGCGGCGCAGGCGCGATTAAACGCAAAGCCCTGCCCGTCAGCGGTGCACGCCTCGAGGTCGCTGTCGTTGCAGCGCAGCGCGCCGGGGTCGCAGACCTTGGTGCGGCACTGCCCAACCAAGCAGCTGAGCGGTCTTGCGCAGTCGTTGTCCGTGGTGCAGCCGCCGGGGTCGGTGACCGCCGCTTCTTGGGTGCAGCTTGCGAGCGCCATGAGCGCCATGGCGAAAAGGCTAAATCTGAGCTTCATCGAGTCCCGCTCCAAGTCGTCGAGTCGACAGCCCTCATAATCGGCCAAGGCTAGGCCTGGGAAGGGGTTGCGCACCGCCGCTTGCGCTTGACCGAGGCCGGCCAGTCCGGCAGCGTCTGAGGGTGAAGTTCATGCTCATTAGTGCGCTGCTCTGGACCGCCGGTTGCAGCGTGTTTCTCACGGTCCCTGAGCCTGCGGATGTAGGCTTTCCCGGCCGCGCAGATTCAGGCTTGCTTGACGCAGGCTTGCGTGACGTGCGCCCGGACGCGGCACCGATGGATTGGGGCATGCCCGCTGACGCAGGCGGCTCGGACGTAGACGTCGCCGATGCGGGCGTCTCGGATACGGCTGTGATCGACGATGCGGGCGCTGGCGCCGACGTGCTCGTCGTTGCGGATGGTGGCGAGCGCGGCGACGCCGCACGCGGTGACGCAGGGGTGATCGAGGACGCGAGCGCACCGGGTGACGCGAACGCACCGGGTGACGCTGCGACACTGGATGCGGTATCTGAGCGGCTCGACGGAGGCGCCGAGGGCGACGTCGGGGCACACGATGGGGGCAGCCCCGGGCACGATGTGGCGCCCGGCGATGGGGGGGATGACACCCCAGACGCACAGGACGAGGACGCCGGCGTGGTGGTGGACCGAGGTCGAACCCAGGCGATCGCGCTGGGGGGGCTGCACACCTGCGCGCTGCTCGATGACGCCACGGTGGCATGTTTTGGTGACAACCAGTTCGGTCAGCTCGGGCTCGACGACCTGCTCGATCGCAACGGGGCGCGCATGATCCCGGGGCTCGCCAACATTCGGGCGCTGGCGCTCGGCGCCTACACCAGCTGCGCGGTGCGCTCCGACGAGACCGCTCACTGCTGGGGGCGTAATGACTTTGGGCAAACCGGGGACGGCACGACCCAGCATCACGTCACGCCGCGTCAGGTGCCCGTTGGGCAGCCGGTCGCGCAGGTGGCGGTGGGCTCGGCGCATGCCTGCGCCCGGACCACGCAGGGGACCGTCCTGTGCTGGGGGCGCAACGCCGAGGGACAGATCGGCGACGGCACCCTCGAGCGCCGCGCGGCGCCCACGCTCGTTCAGGGCCTGAATGGCGTCGCGACCCTCGCCGCCGGGTTTCAGCACACCTGCGTGCTGCGAAACGATCAGTCGGTCTTTTGCTGGGGTAAAAACAGCGCCGGTCAGCTGGGCTTCGCTGGCGATGACTCGGCGCGGCCGAGGCGGGTCGTGGCGCCGGCGCCGGTGACGACCTTGAGCGCCATGTGGGATCACAGCTGCGCCACCATGTCGGGGGTCGCCGCCTGCTGGGGCGCTAATGAACACGGGCAGCTGGGCACCAACAGCCGCGAGGCGAGCCGGCCGCCGAGCATCGTCGCAGGCTTGGTGGGGGTCGACCATGTCGCCGCCGGCGGCCGGCACAGCTGCGCGCTGCGCGACGGCGCCGTTCTGTGCTGGGGTCAAAATCAAGGCGGGCAGCTCGGGACGGGGACGCGCAACGACTCGAACCGGGCGGCGCTGGTGGTCGGGCTGCCCGAGGGGATCGCCCGCGTCGACACTGGCTACTACCACAGCTGCGCTCTGACGAGCGAGGGCGTGATCTGGTGCTGGGGCTACAACGAGCATGGCCAAGTGGGCGATGGGACGTGGATCGATCGGCTGGAGCCGCAGCGCGTCTGGGGCCTCTAGCTCGGCGTCAGGCTGCCATGGGCGAGCGACGCTTGTAGCGACGCGCTGGGGCGGCTATGCCGCAGCGGCGGCACAGGGAGCCCCGCGAGGAGACGCGTTGACCGAGTCAGAGTATCAACCGCTTGAGATCGAGCCGCGCTGGCAGCAGCGCTGGGATGAGACGGGCGCCTTCGTCGCCGAGACAGAGGGTGACAACCCGTACTACGTCCTTGAGATGTTCCCGTATCCGTCCGGGCGGATCCACATGGGTCACGTGCGCAACTACAGCATCGGTGACGCCGTCGCACGCTTCTTACGCCGCCGTGGGCACCAGGTCTTGCACCCAATCGGTTGGGACGCGTTCGGGATGCCGGCAGAGAACGCCGCCATCAAGAACAACAGCCACCCCGGCACGTGGACTTACGCCAACATCAAGGACATGCGCGCCCAGTTCAAGCGGCTGGGGCTGAGCTACGACTGGGACCGCGAGCTGGCGACCTGTCACCCCGGCTACTTCCGCTGGGAGCAAAAGATCTTCCTCGATATGCTGGCGAAGGGCATCGCCTTTCGCTCCAAGCAGCGCGTCAACTGGTGCCCTCACGATCAGACCGTCTTGGCGAACGAGCAGGTCGTCGACGGCGGCTGCTGGCGCTGTTCAACGGTGGTCGAGCAGCGCGACCTCGAAGCCTGGAGCATCCGCATCACCGACTATGCGCAGGAGCTGCTCGACGATATCGACACCCTGGAGCAGTGGCCCGACGCCGTGCGCGCCATGCAGCGCAATTGGATCGGGCGAAGCGTCGGCGCTCGGATCGGTTTGCCCGTGATCGGTGCTGAGGACTTGGGCTCGGTGGAGGTGTTTACGACGCGCCCGGACACCTTCATGGGCTGCACGTTCATGAGCTTGGCGCCGGAGCATCCGCTGGTGATGGAGCTCGCTCGGCGCGGCGGGAAGGACGCTGAGGTCAGCGCCTTCGTCGCTGAGATGGGGCGGGCCGACCGCAGCGAGCGCGGCGACGGCGCCGAGAAGCGCGGCGTGTTTACCGGGATGTACGCCCAGCACCCGCTGCTCGATCGTAAGCTGCCGATCTACGTCGCCAACTTTGTCTTGATGGACTACGGGACCGGCGCCGTGATGGCGGTCCCCGCGCACGACCAGCGCGACTTTGAATTTGCGAAAGCTTACGGGCTCGACATCGTCCCGGTGATCCAGCCTGACGGGGTTGAGGAGCCGCTTGAGGCGAGCGCCATGGATGAGGCGCGCCCGGAGCCGGGGACCTTGTTCAACAGCGGTGACTTCGACGGCTTAGCGAACGAAGAAGCCAAGCGGGTGATCGCCGAGCGTCTCGAGGCGCTCGGCTGCGGCGGCGCCACGATCAACTTCCGCCTGCGCGACTGGGGGATCTCTCGCCAGCGCTATTGGGGCGCGCCCATCCCGGTGATCTACTGCGACTCGTGCGGGGTGGTGCCGGTGCCCGACGAGGACCTGCCGGTGACCTTGCCCGATGACGCCGAGCTAACGGGAGAAGGCTCACCGCTCGCCAACCATCCCACCTGGAAGCACGTCCCGTGCCCGAGCTGTGGGACGCCGGCGCAGCGCGAGACCGACACCTTCGACACCTTCTGGCAGAGCAGCTGGTACTTCCTGCGCTACTGCAGCCCGCGCCATGAGGACGGGCCCTTTGACCCAGGCGCCGTGGCGCGCTGGATGCCAGTGGATCATTACATCGGCGGCATCGAGCACGCCTGCATGCACCTGCTCTATTCGCGCTTCTTCATGAAGGCGCTCAGCGACCTCGGCTACGAGGTGCCTCGGGAGCCGTTCAAGCGGCTCACGACGCAAGGGATGGTGATCAAGGACGGCGCCAAAATGAGCAAGTCCAAGGGCAACGTGGTGGACCCGAGCGCGATCATCGATCGCTACGGGACCGACACGGCTCGGCTGTTCATCCTCTTTGCCGCGCCGCCCGAGAAGGAGCTGGTGTGGAATGACAACGGCGTCGAGGGCGCCTACCGGTTTTTGCGCCGTGCCTACCGGCTCGGAGCGGCTGCCGCTGCGCTGCCGGCGGTCGACGTGCCGGAGGCGCTGAGCGAGGCTGACGAGTCGCTGCGGCGCTCGACCCATAAGATGCTCCGCAAGGTCACGCATGATCTCGAGAACGGCTTCCACTTTAACACCGCGATCGCTGCGATCATGGAGCACCTGAACGCCGTCTCCTCGGCGGGGGTGGGCGAGGCAGCGTCCGTGCACCCTGGCGTCGCACGCGAGAGCATGGCGGTGGTGGCGCACGCTCTCTTCCCCTTTGCGCCGCACCTCGCCGATGAGCTCCACGCCCTGCTCGGCGGTCAAGCGGACCTGATGCGGACCCCGTGGCCTGACTACGACGAGGCGGCTTGCGCGGAGTCCTCGGTGACGATCGTCGTCCAGGTTATGGGTAAGCTGCGCGGAAAGATCAGCGTGGCGCCCGGCGCGGACAAAGCGACGATCTTAGCAGCCGCCAAAGCGGAGCCAAGCGTGGCGCGTCACCTCGAGGGCAAAACCTTGATCAAAGAGATCGTCGTGCCCGGGCGCCTGGTGAACTTCGTCGCCCGATGAGATCGCTCGGGTTCCTCAGCCTCTCGCTCCTTCTGACCGGATGCGGCTTCAAGTTTGCGCTGGGGGATAACCCGTACGGCGCGCCGCTTGCGCCGGTTGTCGTGGTCGACCAAGGCGGCCAGGGGGTGGGCGAATCGCTCAAGCGTCACCTGCCCGCTGCGCTCGCACGCAGCGGCTTGACCAAGGGACCCGGAAAGGCGCGCCGGCTGACCGTTCAGATCACGCCCTGGGACCGGACGACGCTGTACAACACCGTGAATCGGCGGGCGGTCGTCTTTGGGGAGCAGTTTAGCCTCCGGCTCACGGCGCGCATCGCAGGGCATGAGCGCGTGTTCCGGCTGACCGAGATCGTCACCCTTGCCCCTGATCAAGGCTTGGATGAGCGCGCGCTCAACCTGCAGCGCGTCGCAGACTCCATGGGGGTCAAGCTCGCCGCAAAGCTCGCCGAGGCGCTCGAATGAGCGTCGCGGAGCTGCTCAAGGCGACGGGGCCGGTCCGAATTATCTACGGTGACGACCGCTTCGCGCTCGACGACCAGCTGGCGCAGTGGCGAGCCGTGTTTGAGCAGGGGAACTTCCCCGAGATGAACATTGAGCGCTTCTACGGTGAGGAGCGCAGCGCCGACGAGCTGATGGGCGCGTGCCAGTCGATGCCTGCCTTCGCCGAAGGGCGCCTGCTGGTGTGGCGGGGTCACAGCAAAGCGCAAGGGACCAAACTGCTGGGTAAACTGATCCCCTATCTTGAGAACCCCAACCCGAGCACGCTGCTGGTTCTGGTGCTGGCGGGGGCGCCGGATAAGCGCCTGAAGGTCACGAAGCTGGCGGCGAAAGCGGGCTTTCTGACCGAGTTCAAGCCGCTCAATGACGCCGAGGCGGCGCGCTGGCTGACGCAGCGGGCGCAGGCGCGTCGTGTCCAGCTCGACGCACCGGCTGCGCACCACATCGTGCGTGCGCTCGGGACGGATCGAGCCCAGCTGGCTCAGGCGCTCGAGAAGTTGGACTTGTTTGCGAGCGGCGCCGTGATCGATCCGCCGATGATCGATCGCATGATCCAGCCCATCCTCGATGAAGACGTCTGGAAGCTCGCTGACCTGCTCGCAGCTCAGCGCCTGGGCGAGGCGCTGATTTTGATGCAGCGGCTGCTGGATGACCAGCGCAGCGGTCACGAGCTGGTGCCGGGGCTGGCGTATCGGTTTCGTAGCTTGGCGCGCTTGCTCGGGGCTCAAGCGGCCAGGGTCCCGCAGGGGCAGCTCGCTCGTCAGGCGGGCGTCCCACCCTTTGAGGTCCGCCGGAGCGCCCATCTCCTCAAAAATTGGACACCAAACCGCATGATACGGGCGCTCGATGCGCTTCATCGAGCGGATGATCGGCTCAAAGGTGGCTGGGGTGGATCGGAGCGCGCCACCATGGAGGCGCTGTGCCTTGAGGTCTGCTCGGCCTAAATTGCTCGTTGACAGGCTGGCATGGGCCCCCTAAATGCGCACGCCCGATGGGGTGGAGGACTCAATGGCTCATAGTAATCAGGCTCGTAAGCGTATCCGTCAAAACGAGAAGCGTCGTCTGCGCAACCGAACCGTGCTCGGCACCTATCGCAACGCCGTCTCGGCAGCGAAGGCTGCGATCGAGAGCGGCGCTGAGAACGCCGCAGAGCTCGTGAAGAACGCAGAGATCGCCCTGGCGCGTGCCGCTCAGAAGGGTGTCCTTCGCCGGCAGACCGCCTCACGCCGAACCTCCCGTTTGGTGCAGGCGCTCAAGCGCAACTAAACGTTCCGCCGAATCAAGGATCCGAGATGCGGGGTGATCGACGCCTCGCATTTTCTCGTTTTAGGGAAGCAATTAGACCATGAAGAACGACATCACCCAAGCCATCAAAACGGCGATGAAAGCCCGGGACAAGGTGGCGCTGAGCGCGCTGCGGGGTTTGAACGCCGCGATCAAGAATCTCGAGATCGACGCCGGCAAGCCCCTCGAGGACGGGGAGGTGCTCGGCGTGATCCGTACGCAGGTCAAGCAGCTCCATGAGACCATCGAGGGGTTCAACGCGGCGGGTCGCAGCGAAGACGCCGATGAGGAGCGCGCCAAGGTCGAGGTGCTCAGCGCATTTTTGCCGCAGCCGCTGTCCGAGGCAGCCGTCGACGCGCTGGTCGCCGAGGCCATCGCTGAGACCGGCGCTGCGTCCATGAAGGATATGGGGCGCGTCATGGGTTTGGTGAACGGGCGCGCAGAAGGGCGCGCCGAAGGGCGCGTGGTCGCCGCGAAGGTCAAGGCGGCTCTGGGCGCTGGAAACTAGCGCTTTGAGACGGCTCAAGGCAGGATAGCGCCCAGCCTTAAGCGGTCGGAGAGCCTAGAGCGTGCGCAAAGAGGATATCGAACGCCTGCGCGAAGAGGTCGACATCGTCGAGTTGGTCGGCGAGGTGGTCTCGCTCGAGAAGCGCGGGAACAACCACGTCGGCCTATGCCCGTTTCACGGCGAGAAGACGCCGAGCTTCAACGTCAGCTCGGCGCGGCGCCGCTTCCACTGCTTTGGGTGCGGCATCAACGGGGACATCTTTACGTGGGTCCAAGAGCGCGAGCTCCTCAGCTTCCCCGAAGCCGTTCGTTACCTCGCCGAGCGCGCCGGGGTGGCGGTTGAGGTCGGCGCTAAGGGCTCGGGTAAGGCGCGCGTCTCAGCGATCGATCCGCGCATCGAGACCCTGCGCCGTGTCTGCAAAGAGGCTCAAGAGATCTTCGTCTCGGCGCTGACGATGCCGGTCGGGCGTGTCGCCTACGAGTACCTCCGCCAGCGCGGCTTGAGCCGGCGCATCATCGAGACCATGGGCATCGGCTTTGCGCCCTTTGATGCCCTGCACCACCACGGCTGCAAAGACGCCAGCTTGCTAACGGACGCCGGGCTGTTAATGAACAACCGGTTCTTGTTCGCCAACCGCATCATCATCCCGATCCGCGATGAGCAAGGGCGCGTGATCGGCTTCGCCGGTCGGCGCCTGCCGCAGGACGATAAAGGCGGCAAATACATCAACCCCCCCGCCACGCCGCTGTACGAGAAGAACAAGGTTTTGTTCGGTCTGGACCGAGCGCGCCGAGCGCTTCGAGCGGGGCAGCCGCTGATCCTTGTGGAGGGTCCGCTCGACGCCATCGCCCTCGAGCAATTCGGGGTGGAAGGGGCGGTCGCCAGCAGCGGCACCGCTTTTACGGAAGAGCAGGCGGCGCTGATGGCGCGCCGCAGCCGCGAGATCTCGCCGTTGCTTTTGTTTGATGGCGACCGAGCGGGGCAGGAGGCGGCGCAGAAGGCAGCCGAGCTGTTGCTACGTCATGGGCTGAACCCGCGGGTCCTGACCCTTGCGTCTGGGGATGACCCGGACTCGTGGGTGCGCCGGATCGGCGAGGAGGAAGCCAAGGACCAGCTTGCGGCGGCGAGCCCGTTCCTCGACACCGTGATCGAGCGGCTGCAGACCATGCCCGTGGGCACGATCGATCAAGACGCCGAGCGCGAAGCCGTGGCGGCGCGCTGGCTTGGGGCGATCCCTGCAGGGACCCTCGCCAACGCCTTCGGACAGGCGGCGAGTCAGGTGCTCGGCCGTCAGGTGGTCGCCGCTGCGCCGAGGCGGCGTCAACGAGCGCCGGCGCCAGAGGTCGCTGACGATGCGCCCGCCGAGCCGGAGGTGAGCGTGATGCGTCCGGACCACCTCGATGTCCCCGAGGTGATGCGGCAGCTGGCGCGACAGGATGCGGTAGCAGGGGCGGTGTGGAACACCTGGCAGTTCGTCGTGATGCGCCGGTTCGAGCGCGACCTAGGCCAGTGGGGGCTGACGCTGCCCATGCTCCCGGTCCACGCGCAGCCCAGCGCCTTGAGCGAGGAGTCTCGCCGGGTGGTGCTGCAAGCGATCGAGCAGATGATGCGTCACCAGGCGGCTCAGGTCTTAGGCTACCATCACGGCCCGATCACGCAGTGGCGGCCTGCGCTCAGCCTGTGCAAGCGGATCGCCGACGACGCCGCCGGTGTGGTGGGGCAGATCGAAGAGGGCACGCTGCCCTGACCCACGCACCGCGTGAGGTGATGCCGTAACGTAAGCCGGGTTCTGTAATGGTGATCATTCATCTGGGACTCTGGTTACCCAGAGCCTCGCGCGAATCGAATCGGAGTCACCCAAGGGGTCTGTGACGATGACTCCTGTCTTGCGCCAGGTGGGGTTTGCCGTGCCATCTCTGTCTCCAGAGATGCGGTGCGCTCTTACCGCACCGTTTCACCCTTACCGCTCGCCCGAAGGTCTACGGCGGTCTCTTCTCTGTGGCACTTTCCTTCAGGTTACCCTGACAGGCCGTTAGCCTGCACCTTTACCCTTTGGCGCCCGGACTTTCCTCCAGTTAAAAACCAGCGATCACCCTTTACGGCATCACCTCACGCGGTGATGGATTGCTCAGTTATACGGTGCTTAGGCGCTCGCTGCGGCGACGCCTTCCAGCTCGACCCCAGCCGCCATGACCGACTCGTGCACCAGCGCTCGGCGGCACCCTTGGCAGTAGATCACCTTTTCTTGGCGCTGCACCTCGATCCAGACCTGCGGCTGCATCTTGGTGTTGCAGAAGCCGCAGATCCCCCCTTTGGCGACGGCGACGGCGCGCGCAGGGCGGCGCTTGATCGACTCGATCAGGCTGACGTACCGGCGGCGATCCGACTCGGCTAAGCTCTCAAGCAGTTGGCTGCGGTGCGCCATCTCGCTCTCGAGCGCAGCCTTCGTCTGGCTCTCTTGCTCGCCAAGCTCTGCGTTGAGCGCCGAGACGCCGCTCTGAGCCGCCTCGAGCGCAGACTGCGCTGCGTTGAAGGCCTCTTCGAGCTCCTCGACGGCGGCGATCTTCTCGTTGGCTTGGGTCTCGGCGTGCTCGATCGAGCGCTTGTGCTCACGGATCGCCGAGTTCAGCGCCTGCTGCTCTCGCCAGTCCTGCAGCGTCTGCAGGCGCACCTCCCACTTCTTCAGCTCCGCCTTCTTGGTGTCGACGCTCTCTTCGATCTCACGCCACTCACGCTTGACGGCGTCGAAGCGGTCTTGGACCTCGTTGCGCTTTCGGGTGAGTCCTTTGACGGTCGTCTCTTGTGCCTCGACTTGCTCGACCAAGCTGTCACGAGCCTTGCTCGCTTCGGCGATCCGGTCTTCGGTCAACTGCAATCGCGCTAGGGTCTTGAGATCTTCACCCACTGCTGCACCGTCCCTTCGGTTTGGTAGGCCCGCCAGGATTCGAACCCGGATGACATCGGTTATGAGCCGAGCGCTCTACCATTGAGCTACAGGCCCTTATCGGCCTGCGGCGGAGTACACGCGACCGATAGGGGTTGCAAGCATTGGCATGGGGTTTGCTCGTCTTTTACAAAGCTGGGACACAGCGGGAGCGATCTTCGTTGACAGTGCCTGCTGCCAAGGTTCTGAACAGCTTCGCCTTGAGGAGTGCCTATGTGGGTCTGGATCGGCGCCATCTGGTTGGCAGCACAGCCCGTCGGGAGCGGTGGCCTGACGCTTACTGGCCAGCGTCACGAGGCGCGCGCAGCCGAGGCACCGCAAAGTGTCGAGACGGTCGATCGAAAGGCGATTGATGACGCCGGGCACCTCGACCTCTCAGAGTGGTTTGCGACCCTTCCGGGGGTGAGCCTTCGAGAGGTCGCACCAGGATCGATCAGCCCCGTGATCCGCGGCTTGATGGGCGCCGATAACCTAATCGTGATCGATGGGTTACGCTACAACACCAGCGTCTTTCGGCGCGAGGCCGACCGGCAGGTCAACAGCTTGGGTCTGTACTCGTTTGAGGGGCTCGAGCTGATCCGCGGGGGCGGCGGCGTGGGGTATGGCAGCGGCGCGCTCGGCGGCGTGCTGTCGCTGCGCACGCGCGACCTGTTTCGCCCGGACAAGCGCTGGTGGTACTGGCGAGAGTTCTTCGCGTACCCCGGGAACACCCGCTACAACTTCACCTCGTTGCTCAAGAAGCAGATCGGACGCTTCGGCATGGCGGTCGCCGCGCAGCGCGACAAGTTCCGCGGGCGGCGTCATGGTGGGATCTACGATGGGATCCCCAGCGAGATCCCCAAGGCGGATCACGGACAGTGGGACTGGCTCGCCAAGATGAGCTACGCCACGGAGCGCTGGCGCATGAGCGCAGGCTACCTCGGGATGCGGGTCAACGGCGGCGGCGAGGTGGACCAGCTCGAGCGCGGCGAGCTGCGCCGAGATTCGCCCAACGATCACTTTGGTTGGCTACGCCTACGCGGGCGGCACACAGGCTTGTGGCGGCGCAGCGAGTTCTTCGCTGGCAGCCGGATGGCGCTGCGCTCGATCCGGGTCGATCGCTGTGAGAAAGACGCGGACGGCAGGGTGCTGGACGCGCAAAGCTGTCTCGACCGTTTTGACCTTAGCCCCGGAGACGAGGGCTTTGACGAGACCGGTTTAGCCCAGCGCGCTCTCGAAGAGGAGACCGTGGTCATGCATCAGGCGGGTTTCCGCGCCCGCACCCGGCGTCTGGCGGGCTGGCGTCTGCGGACGGGCGCCGAGGTGGCGCATGAGTCGGTGGACTCCGAGCAGCGCTTGGCGCTGGGCTCCGGGTTTGAGGTGCCGCCTTACGGGGCGGGGCTTGGATACCTGACGGCGGGCACCTTTGTTCAAGCTCAGCGCATCTTAGGACAGAGCTTCGGGCGCGAGTTGAGCCTGAGCGGCGGGCTCCGCTTGGGCGCCTTTGCGGTGCTCGACGCGACCGCTGACCGCAACCGGCAGTGGCTCGCCCCGGCGGCCGACCTTGCGCTCAACTGGCGCCAGCGAGGGCGCTCGGCGTCCTGGCTCAGCCTCAGCGCGAGCAGCCGCGCACCCAACCTGTTCGAGCTCTTCTACACAGGCGATATCGGCTCGTTTTACCAGCAAGCGACGGGTGACCTCGGGCTGCAGTCGTCGCGCATGATCGAGCTGGGCTCCAAGCGGCGCACCGGTCAGTATACTTATCAAGTCTCTGCGTTTGCGCTGTGGGTCGATGACCTCATCGAGGAGCAGAGCGCCACGCCGAGCACGAACTCCGCCAAGCCCGCGATGGAGCTCGTCAACGTCGACCAAGGGCGCTTCTTGGGTGGTGATTTAAGCTTAGAGCATCAGCTGACGACCACGGTGGCGCACAGCCACTCGCTCGGCCTGGTCATGGGCGAGGTGCAAGACGGCGCCTCGATCACGCCGAGCCGGCGGGCCTCGCCGCTGCAGGGGCGGCATCGCCTGGCGCAGCAGTGGAGCAAAAAATGGTGGGGTGAGGTGAGCGTCAACTGGGCGCTCTCGGTGCCTGCCGACGAGCTCGCTCAACTCGATGCGCTGGACCTTCGGGTCTGTCCGGCGGTCGATCAGCCGTGGCTGAGCGCCGGGCAAGCGAGCGTCGACTGCGACGGGACGCCGGGCTGGTGGACCGCTGGCGTGCGCGCCGTCTATCAGCGCCGGAAAGACTGGCGGGTCGGGTTGCGCCTGGACAACCTCTTGGACCGCAAATACCGGACCCACCAGAGCGCGGCGTGGGCGAAAGGGGTTACCCTGCGTCTGGACGTCGAGGTGGCGTTCTAGGGTGTTGCAGCTGCGCTGCGCGCAGGAGCCCGAGCTCCAGGTGCTCGCCGCTTGGGAGGGGGCAAACCCCGACGGTGCCTCTTGGGGGCTGCGGCAGCTCACCGAAGAATATGTTCACCCGAACAGCACCATCTGGGTGGCGGAACGCGAGGGCGAGCTCGTGGGCTACGCGGTCTGGCGAACGCTACCGGACGGCTTGGAGCTGCTCAACGTCTTGGTCCCTGCGGCGGGGCGACGGCTCGGGGTGGCGTCGGCGCTGCTCGGCGCCCTGCACGAGCGAGCCGGCGAGCAGCCGGTGTGGCTTGAGGTGCGGGCTGGGAACGAGCCGGCGCTGCGGCTGTACGACCGCCTCGGGTATCGGCGCACCGGGGTTCGACGTCGGTACTACCGCGACGGCGAGGACGCCGTGTTGATGAGCCGTTCGCGCTAGCGCAAGCCCGCCTTCTCACTCCTCAGCGGCCAATAGTTGGGCTTGCAGTTCATGAAGCCGTAGGTCTGCGGGTGCATCACCGGCACCGGCCCACCGGCGCGGTTGCAGTACTCGTGGCGCCGACCGAGGGCGTGACCGACCTCGTGGTTGATCAGGTAGCGGCGGTAATCGAGCAGCTTGCCCTTCCAGGCGGCGGCGCCCTCGCGCCAGCGCATCACGTTGAGCACGACCTTGTTCTTTCGGTAGCAGCTCACGTAGCCGTTCGTGTCCAGCGGCGCGCAGAGGCGGTCGACGGTCAGCGGGGTCGCAAGGATGATGCGCAGCTGGGCGCGTCTGCGCTGCTGGAAGTAGACCTTCCCGGTGCCCTGCCAGCCTCGCTTGTCGTCCAAAATGGTACGCACCTCTTTGGCGAATTCCTTGACCGGGTAGCCCGTGGCCTTCTCCACCTGAATCCGGTACATGATCTGCCTGCCGCGTGCGCCTTTGGGCCGGCGACCGTTCGGGGCCGTCCAAAATCGGGGGCGGTTGCGCCGCCCAAACTGCTTGTACGAGCGGGCGCCGAGCACGTTGGGCGTTGCGCTGGAGATCGGGGGCGCCGTGATGGCGGGGACATCAGCGAGCAAGGGGACGGTGATGGCGAGAGCGATGCTGAGCATAGACGGGTTCCTAGGCCGGTTTGAAGCTTAGGAAAAGTCCTAACGCTTCTCCACCCTCCCTCGGCCCGTTGGGGCAAGAAGTTGAGGTCGAAAGTCTGCGCACGCGCCGATTCTATTGCATCATGAGCGCAGGAGGCCACCATGGATGACCACACCGACCACGAACAACCGGCGGCGGCAGAGGACGAGCGCAGCCTCGGTCGAAAGCTCCTGCGCACCGGCTTAGGTGCGCTTCTGGTCTCGGAGAGCGTTGTCCGTGAGGTCGTCAAGGAGCTCCCCGCCGAGGCAGCCAATCGCTTGATGCAGGGGACCAAAGACACCAAGAACGAGGTCATGCGGCTGGCCGGCAACGAGGTCAAAAACTTCCTCGAGCACCTCGACCTCGTCGGCATCTTCTCCGACGTGCTCGAGCGCATGGACATGGAGGTCGAGCTCAAGGTGAAATTCACCCGAAACGAGCACGGCGAGCTCGAGCCTCAGGTCGAGGTTGTCGGAGAGGACTCGGTCCCGCCCGAGGGTTAGCGCATCGGGTTCTCGTCCCAGTCGGGCAGGTCGCGCAGTGCGTTGCGCACGGCGCGCGTGACCGGGAAGCCCCAGGCTTCGTAGAACGGAACCAGGTTCCGCTCGGTGTAGCGGCTGGTGCGCGTGATCCACTCATCGATCCGATCTTGGGCGCTGCCAGCACCGGCCTCGCTCTCTCGGCGGTAGTCGGGGAACAGGTCCGAGAACAGCTCCCAGCCGAAGCCCTCTTGCAGCTGAAGGTAGGTGTCGAGCGCCACCCAGACGTTCCAGGACTCGGAGAAGTTCGCACCGGCGTCCAGGTAGCGCTGGCGTCGCTGACGGCGCATCTGCGGACCCAGCCGACCCTCTCGCCGAGTGGGCAGGTTGAGCAGGTTCTCGTGGATGTACACGCTCCACAGGTTGCAGGTCGCCTCGGTGGTTCCTGGTAAGAACCAGTCGCGCCATTGGTGGTTGTGCCCAAGCTCGTGGAAGGGACCCCACGAGCCGTTGGTTCGGATGTGCTCCAGGTCGAGCAGCCCTTGGTGGTGACGCAGATGCCCCATGATCGGGTAGCCCGAGTGCAGCGCGCCCACACTGATCTGGCGATCGAGCGTAAAGCGCTCCTTGCGCACCCGCTCATGCGAGGAGCCCTCTAAGTCCGCCATGGCGTCGAGCACCTCGTCCCAGAAGGTCATCAGCGCCGCAGGGTCCTCGAGCGAGCGCGCCTCCTCGGTGAGCACAGAGAAGGCGACGCGGTCGCCCTCGATCTCGGCCCAGGGAGCCGGGTGTTCGCGCAGCTGCTCGCGCCATTCTTGCGCGGTCGTCTCGCCGTGGCGGTAGTACGGCGCCTGGACCACCTGCGCCACGCGCACCTCGATGCGCCCGACCTCGGTCCCGGCGGGCACCAGCAGGTAGACCGGACCACCGAAGGCGCTGGTCGCTCGCACCTCCTCGGCGTTGACCGGGTAGCGGCGGATGATCTGCGGGAAGCGCTCGATCGACTCCTTGTTCCACAGCCGGTCGCTGTGGGTCCCGATCTGGACGCTCAAGCCCTCGCCGACGGCGCGCTCGGGTACGGTCACGGTAAAGGTCTGTCCTGGCAGGGCGTAGGCGCCGGTCGCCAGGCGGATCGGCTGCCCTGCGCCACTAAAATTATACTCCGCCGAGCGCCCCTCGTAGCGCGCATCGAGCGCCACACGCACCTCCGTCAGTGGCGTGCCTTCGGGCACGGTGCCGGGGAAATCGGCAGCGGCTGGGTGCGCCTCGATCTGATCGTAAGGGTCGCCAGCGAGCAGCTTATCGACCAAGCGCATGGTGAGCATCTTGAGCGGCTCATCCGCTGGGCGCACCGGATTCTCCGCTGTGGGGATCACCTCCGGCAGCGAGGGCATGAGCGCTCGAATGGGCTCGTAGTAGTCGATGATCCATAAGTTGAGGTGGCTGATGGCGAAGGTGATGGTGGCGACGGCGGTCGCTTGGTCCTCGGCACTCAGGACCTCCTCGCCAGTGAGATGGCGCGCCACGGCGTACACGGCATAAAGGGCATGATCGACCTCACCGAGCGTGGTCTCGGGGACCACCGCAGCGCCTGCGGGCTGGTTGGCTTTGGTGATGGTGATGCCTGAGCCCAAGATGTTGCGGTTGCCGCCAAAGTTGCGCGCCGCCTGGAAGTTGTTGCCGTTCCAATTCCAGGCAAAACCCGACTGGATTAAGCCACCGCCGCGGCGGATCCATTGGTTGAGCGCTGTGACCTCTTCATCGCTGTACTCGGTGCGGGCGTTGGCGAAGTAGACGCTGACCTCGGCGAGGGCCTCGGCGCTGGGGCGAAAGGCGCTGACGCTGTGCCCGTCCTCGGTCATCAGGTTCGCGGGTCCGCCGAACAGGCTGGGATGGCGCCCGATGCGCAAGGTCTCTTGCCCGCGCGTCATCCACGCAACGGCGTTGCGGATCAGCTGAGCGGCGTCGTGGTTGTCGGCGCGCAGGTCGCGATTCATCGGGTGCTCATGCCCCGTTTGCAGGATACGCCCGCGCCCAAGGCGCGCCGACGCCACCACGATCTGCCCTCGCTGGTTGGTGATCAGGGGGCACGCCGTGGCGCCATACGTGATCAGCGCCGAAGGCCAGACGCGCTCGCCCATCACGAAGCCCTCGACGCCCCGGAGCAGCGGGCGCTGGTCAACTCGGCAGTCAAAGATGCAGCGCGGCGCTTGCGCCTGCTGGTTCTCGCAGCGCCAGCGCTCAGGGTCGCCGCAGCCGCCGTTGTCGGTCTGGCATTCGTCGATATCCACGCAGGCTTCGCCTTGCCGCTCGGTCCCGTCTGGGCAGGTCACGCCCGCGTCGGCGGTACCGGCGTCTTCAGCGCCTGCGTCGGTGAGCACGTCGGCGTCCGGTGTGGCGCTGGCGTCCGCAGCGACTGTGGCGTCGGCGGCGGGCGAGCCGGCATCGAGCGCGGAGCCGCCATCGAGCGGGCTCGAGGGCACTTGGGTGTCCCCGCAGGCGACGAGGAGAGACAGGCAAAGGAGGCTGGCATAGCGCATGGGTTTCTCACGGGGTGGAGCGGCCGAAAACTGCCACCCAAGGCTTTTGAGCGCAAGGCGCGTCACTTTGCTGTTGACCCACCCTCCACAGCCCTCTAGAAGCGCTCCGCAACCATGATGCGGGGTGGAGCAGATGGTTAGCTCGTCGGGCTCATAACCCGAAGGTCACAGGTTCGAGTCCTGTCCCCGCTACCAAGCGATTCCAGGCACTTAGCTCTCACGAGCCAGGTGCCTGTTGTCGTTTTCGGACAACTGTGGCGGAAGAGCGCTCCGGGAAGCCGAATGCGTAGAGGGGTTCGGGGGGTTGGCAATTACCTAATTCATGCAGATCGCTCGACATTCCGAGGTTGACTTGCGCGTGCATTCTTTCGTCTCGGGTATACGATTAGAATAGATGATCACCATCGTTGGGTCCATTCTTCGCCTCCGCGCGATTTCGTCAATGCAACGCGAGTATACACGCTGAGTTGGTCGGTCGAGTTTTCGAGGTAACTTGCCTTTGTAAAACGGATCGCACAGTCGATCGCAGCGCGCTTCTTTTGCTGCGCGCCGAGCTTCCTCGCGCTCGATCTGAGCACGTCGGCGGTTGATTCTGCTTTGCAACTGTCTCAGCGTTCCGTTTTGCGGACCTAAAATCTGGGCGAGCTCGTCGACTTCGCT
>JAYZBQ010000045.1:0-7266 GCA_036338695.1 Myxococcota bacterium | reverse complement strand
GTCGCCACCAGCACGGTGGCGCCGCGTGAGGAGGCTAGGTCAATCAAGCCGAGCACCTGCAGACTCAGCGCCTCATCGAGGTTACCCGTGGGCTCGTCGCACAGCAGCACCTGTGGGTCTCCGACGAGCGCGCGAGCGATCGCGACGCGCTGCTGCTCGCCGCCTGACAGCTGCGGCACTCGGCGTTTCGCTAGGTGGCCGATCCCCACATCATCCAGCGCCTGCATGGCGCGTCGGTGGACTTGGCGCCGTTCTTCGCCGCGAAGCTCGAGCACGATCTGCACGTTTTCGAGCGCCGTGCGCGCAGGGAGGAGCCGAAAGTCCTGAAAGATGACCGCCACGCGCCGTCTGACCATGGCGAGGGCGCGCGTGTCGTGGGGACGAAGTGTATGGCCGGCTACCGTGATCTCCCCTTGATCGGGCGAGTCCGCGCCGTAGAGCAGGCGGAGAAGCGTCGACTTTCCTGCGCCGCTCGCCCCCGTCAAGAAAGCGAAGCTCCCGCGCTCAAGTTTTAAGTTGAGGTGGTCGAGTACAGGGTTCTTTTGCTGCGGGAAGCGGCGTGTCACCTGGTGTACTTCGATCATAGGGTCCTCAAGCGACGGGCGAGCGCCCAAGCTACAAGGTGCTCCGCGCCAGCGCGCGAGGTCAAGCGGGCGGTCGTGTGTTCGCCTATAAGTCGCGACGCATCATCGTGGGAATAAGGTAGGTGAACGGGTGTTCAGTGGTTTGGCCAAGGGTTTTCAACAGTTATCAAATTAGCGGTTTTTTGCGCTGTTCCGACGCGGCCGGTGTGGCTGGCCGTACTTTCAACGACTTGTGCGCTAAAGCGTGAAGATGTGATTAAGCGCACAGGGTATTTTTTCGAGCGCCTGCGCAGGTCTCGATTGCCAAAAATTCGAAGTGCGGCCTATCCACTGGCCATCGAGGCCACGTCAAATGCCTCGTGTTGGGAACTCACTCGCTGAGCAACACCCTACCTGGAGTAGATCATGACACTGTCTGAGCTTGCACAACATCTGACGCGGGAAGAGATGGCGGCGTTTGGTATGTGGCCCCATCCCCTCGAGCACGAGGACACCACGGACGATGAGCGTGAGCACTCGGAGCCGATCTACTAGCGCATCAAGCGCAACAGCTCCTCGAGGCGCTGCAAATACACGACCCCTTCCGCAGCGAGCACCTGGATGGTGGTCGCTAGACCGAGCGCAAACAGCCACACCCCAGCGATCGCTTTGGCAGGCAAGCTGAGAAAGTACGCCTGAATTTGCGGCGCTGTTCGGTTCAGCAAGCCGAAGGTGAGGTCGGTCAAAAACACCGCCACCAAAATGGGCATCGCCAGCGCCACCGCAACGGTCAGAATCCGCGCCGTGCTCTCCATAATGAGTTCGGCGAATGCGCCGATGCCTGCCGCCTCGAATTGGGGCAGCTCCGTCACCGGCAGCCCAGCAAAACTCGAGAAGAGGACGCCGAGGAAGAAGCGGTGCCCGCCGATCGCCAGAAAGATCACCAAAAAGAGCTGAAAGCTGAGGTCACCAAAAACCGAGCTTCGCTCTTTGAGTTCAGGCACCAGCGCAGTGGCCATGTTGGTCCCGCGCAGCAGGTCGACGAGTCGACCGAGCATATCGGCGATGAGGAACAACTTGAGCAGCACGAAGCCGATGCAAAAGCCGATGAAGACCTCCTTGAGCATCAGCACCAAGAACGCCACCGGCGTGGTCGGAGGCGGGACCGTGTTGGTCATCATCACGACCGGGTAGACCAACAAAGCGAGCAAGACAGCCAAGCCCATCTTCACCGGCTCAGGGGCGTTTTTACCGCCCAAGAAAGGCGCCATGACCACGACCGGGAGTAAGCGCCCGAGGATGAGCGCAAAGAGGACGAGTTGTTGGGTGCTCTGCTTGCTGAGCAGAAGCCGATCGAGCACCCAGCCGACGTCACTCATCGCAGGAGCGGCACAAACCCAGTAAAGCAGAGGTGCGCGAACTGAAGCACGAAGCCGCCGACCCAAGCGCCGGTGATCGCGAGCAGTAAGAACACGGCGATCACCTTCGGCACAAAGCTCAAGGTCGCCTCTTGGATCTGGGTCGTCGCAGAGAACAAGGCGACGGCCAGCCCAACCACGAGACTGCCAATCACCGTAGGCGCCGAAGCCAGCATCACCAGCATTAAGGCTTCGTTGGTCACCTGCAGGACAAACTGTTCAATCTGTCCGACCATTTATGTGTACCCCATCACTAAGCCTTGCGTGAGCAGGTGCCAGCCATCGACGAGGACGAAGAGGAGCAACTTGAAGGGGAGCGAGATGGTCGTCGGCGAGAGCATCTGCATCCCGAGCGCCATCAGGATGTTACTCACGACCATATCGATGACTAAGAACGGCAAGAAGATGATGAAACCGATCTGAAAGGCCTCGGTGAGCTCACTCACCACGAAGGCTGGGATCAGCACCATGTAATCGTCGGCGCTGATGCCGGCGCGTTGGTCCTTGGGTCGCATCCGCTTGGCGAGCATAAAGAACATCTTACGATCTTTGGCGCTGGCGTGCCGCTTGAGGAAGGCGCGCATCGGCTCGGCGCCGACCAAGACCGCTTCACGCAGAACCCCGAAGTTTTTGCCCTGAAGCAGGTTCTCGCCTTCGGCCTTTTGCGTCACGGCTTGAGCGTCGACATACATCCGCTCCATGACCGGGCTCATCGTGTACACCGTCAAGATGATCGCTAAGCCGGTGATGACCGTGTTCGGTGGGATCTGCTGTGTCCCAATGGCTTGGCGCGCGATCGACAGGACCACCGCCATTTTGACGAAGCTGGTCACCATCATCAGGACAAAGGGTACGAGGGCTAGACCGGCGAGCGCGGTCATCAGGATCAGCGGTCGATTGGCGATGCTGTCGTTGCCCATCAACTCGGCCATGTTGAGGTTTTGGGCGATGACGACGGGAGGCGCCATCATCGCTGCGCCGACGAGGAACCTCATGGGTCACTCGAATCCTGCGTCTGTGCACGCAAGTGGGCGAGGTGCGTGATCGCGCCTTCGTTGGTACCGATCAGGCGACGCTCACCCTCGATGTTTACGATATGAACCGCCGCCTTCGGCGTCAGCGCGAGCGTCTCCTCAATCTCCATGCGCTCGCCGCGTCGTTGGTTCAGCCCGGGGAAGCGCTTGAGAAAGTGCGTCAGCAGGAGCATCCCGCCGACGACCAGGAATAAGACCAGCACCATCCACAGCAGCATCCACCCAAAGGAGGCGCCTGTCGTGACTGGGACCTCCGGTGGAGGGATCGGGTTGGTCGCCCAGATTAGACGGACCACTGACTCACTCGCACGCCGAGCTCGCCGTCGATGTTGAGCAGCTCACCGCGACCGACCAGGCGGCCGGCGAGCGTCAGGTCGACCTCGGCGCCGACCGGTTTGCCAAGACGCAGGACCGAACCGACCTCATAGGTCGAGGCGTGCGCCAGGCTGAGCCGAAGCCGCCCAAGCTCCGCGGCGAGCGTCAGCTCAACATCTTCAGCGAGGACCTGGCTGAGGTCAGCTGTTTCTTCGTGCTCAAGCGCCGCTTGATCGGTTTCAGGCTGGTTCACTGGCTCGCTCATGACGGCCTCCAATAGGTCGAGTTCGACGATGCGGAAGGCACCGTCATCTAACAGTTCACACTCAGCGCGCGCCGCCGCTCCTGGCGCCGCAAGCGAGCATCGTCCGCTCAGCGCGCCCTCATCCGAGACCGTCAGGTCCCCGCGTTCAAGGACGATCACATCGCCCGGCTCAATGCTGGCGAGCTCGGCGCCGTTGAGCACTGCGTGCCCGGCGCAGACGCTCAGGTCGAAGGGCAGCGCAAAGAGTGGGCTCAGGCGCGAGACCTGACGCGTCGTCGGTTGCGCCTCGGGGCACTGGTGAAAGCGGATCTGGATTTGACCGGCGACGGATTCGCCGCGCCCGTCGAGGATAACCACCGGTCCCTCGTCGTGCTCATCCTGTGGCGGGCTCGACAGCTGAGTGAGGACGGGGATCGGCAAAACGGACACCGACTCTCGCAGCTGCGTCATCCAATCGAGGATCAGATATTCAAACACACCGAGCTCGACGGCGGTGAGCGATCGGCTGGGGCGCGCCTTGTCTTGGGAGGCCCCGAGCACTTGGTCGACCGCGGCGAGCGCCAGCGCGCCAGCCATCCGAACCGAGACATCCAGACCGTCACCGCGCCAACGAAAGCCGACGCTCTGGTCTTGGGGGAGCGTCCAGTCTCCTGCGATTCCGACGACCGAGGGGAGGTCGTTGCAGCCTGGAGGCCGCGGGAGCAGCGCCTGATTTTCGGACAGTAAGCCAGGTAGTCGTTGCCGCAGCGTACTTGCCAAGTCGACCTGCTCGCGCGTCACGCGCGGGACCGCTTCCCAGTTGAAGCCCTGTTCCATGGGCAAACGACCTCCACCTGCGCGCAGGGCACCCTGCTGGCTCAAGCTAGTAGCGCCGGACGAGGTCGTAAAGGGGCGCGCCGACATGAGCCGCAATTCCGCTCGATTTTAGGGTTGTCGGTGGGGCCACGTCGGCGCAGCCGCTCACGGTTTTGAGGGCAACCGCTCAGGTCCGAGTCAGACCACCGTCAAGGGTTCTCAAGCGTGAGCTCGTCGAGGTCGAGCCCTTTGTGGCGAAACACCGCCGCAAGTTCAGTGTGATGAGCTGCGAGCATGCGCGAGCCTTCGCGGTTATCCCCTGCGATTTGGATCCGGACTTTGCCATCCTTTGCTTGGATCGCTAGCCGCAGCCCCGCGAGCAGGTTACCCCCGAGTTCGATCTCGAATCGGGCGTCACCGTGCCGGTCGATCCCAACAAAAACTTTGCGCGCCAGGGCTTCGAGGAGCGCCTGAGGGATCTTCGGTGCGCCGGCTGCGCCGGGCTTGCCTTCAGTGCGTGCGCCGACCGAGCCGATCCCTTCGATCGCAGCGGAGGTCGCGCCGGCGACCGCCCGCTGGGCGCGCGCCCCACGCACCGCCGTTTGGCGATCGTCTTGGGTCTCGCGGCTGCGCTCTTGGCGTTGTGTAGCCTCTTGCCCTTGGCTCTGCTGTACGCCTCGCTGGCTAACCTGACGCTGCGTCTCGCTGCCGGTTCGCTGGCGCTCTTGGCTCTGCACCGCCCGCCCTTCAAGCTCGCCTTGATGGTGCTGCGCATCGCTGGCTCGTTCTTGCCCGGCGCTCTGGGTCGCCCGATGCGCCGCCGCTCGCTGCTGACCTTGCAGCGAGGACTGCGGCTTCGCCTGCCCCTTTCGAGCTGCGTTCAGGACGGCGCGCGCCGCTTGCTTCGCCTGTTTGTTTTGTGGCGTCTTCGGCGCCTGCCGGGGCTGGTTTTGAGGCGGTTTAGGGGGTTGTTTCTGGGCGTTCTTCTGCGCTTGTTGCTGCCGAGTCTGGTCTTGTGTCTTGCCGCTGCGCTCCATCGCGGACTGGAAGGCGCGCCGGCTCTCGTTGCGCGTCTTCGTGTCGCGGGCTTTATCCTGGCGGACTTGATCCTGCCGCTTGGCGTCTGCCCGTTGTTGATTGCGCCGACGAATCTCAGACATGCCAGTGACCGCTCCTGTCAGGTTATCGTCGTTACCCGCTAAGGGATGCTTACCGTAAAGTCATGCCGCTGGACGGGCGGGACCGGGTAGGAGCCGGTGAGACCGCCTTGGTCGGTGAACCGGAGCGCCCAGGTGTAGCTGCTGCCGTCCGACAGCGCGGCCTCCGAGCTTTGCGGATCCGGCGGGGTCACAAAAGCGTTGTCGGTCGCGTTCCAGACCACCGGGCGCAGGCCGTGGGTGGCGTGCCAGACCAGCGCAACGGCGTCATGCGTGCCGTCACCGGCGGCGAGGTGCTGCCCGCCCCCGTTGACGGTCAGCGCGCCCGGAAGGTTCGCCGAAGACAGGGTGTCGTTTGCTGGGTCGGCTGCTGCCGCTGCGCGCCAAGCGTCGTTCCCTCCCGAAAGGACCAGGTAGCTCGTGTCCCCGGTCCCCACCACGCTGACGCCGCTGCTCAGATTCAGGTTGTCACCTGTACCGGCGAGCGGGGCGCTCCAAGCTGGCACAAACCCGTTGGGGACGAGGCGTCCGCCGAGCACCTGGACGTTGTTCCCCGCACCGGGGACGACCCGGTAGTCATCCGAAGCGCCGAGACGCGCCACCTGAAAGTGCTCATCGACGATGAGGAGCGGCGCGGTGACGATCACAGCAGCAGTCCACTCGACGTTCGGGTTGACCGGCTCACTGAGCTCATAGGTTTGCAGATGATCGGTCGTGAAGTTGGCGTCGCTGCGACACCAGAGCAGGGCGCGGCTGCTGTCCGCACCAAGCGAAGTGAGCCGCACGGAGGCGCATTCAGGGAAGTTCGTGACATCGCCAAGGTTCGTCCAGGTGATCGTACCGCCTGCGTCCGACCCTGTCAGGTGCTCGCCGTCGGCGGTCACACGCAGCCAGACCCCGCTCGGCAGAAGCATCACGGCGTCATCCTCTGACCACGCAACGGCGGCGCTACCCGGCGCCATGCTTTCGACGGTGTTGGTCCACCGGTTCTCATCGAGGTCGAGGATGTACACGCTCGGCGCAGCGCCTCGACCAAACCAGTACAGCTCGTTGCCGCGCCGGACGGCGTCCCCGGCCCCCGCAACAATTCCCGCCTCTGGCGGTCGCCAGCGGGGGAACTCGGTGACGTAGTCTGCGCCATGGGCGAGATCGACCGAGCGCAAGCCGCTGTTCCAGATGACCGTGTTCCCATTGCCCTGATAGACCTGAACCTCGACGCTCCGGCTTTGGCTGATCTGGTTCGTGGCGGCGTCGAACGCGTCGCTGGCTGTGGCGCGCAGACTCGGCCAGAGCACGCTCGCGGTCGCTGGGCTGCCGCTGTCACCATCGACGCGCAGATTGGTCGGGTTTGTGGGCGCGGCGTTGGGTTTCGAGAAGGTGGTCGTACCGCTGCTGACACGCGTCCGGGCACAGTAACTCTCGGTCAGGCTCCAGGCGCACGAGAGGCTGTTGCTCTGGCCGAGGCTCAAGGTGGTGGGCTCGGAGATCGTGTAGGTAGCATCGGCTGGCGTTGAATCGTTTTGGTTGGATTGCGTCCCGCACGCAAACTGCCCGACGACTAGCATGGCGCCGCCGCTGGTGATGCTGCGGGTACCGGTCATGACCGGTTGGTAGTCAGCCAAGCCGCTGTCGCGGTTGGTCGCCGAAGTCGCGAAGGACGGAGTCGCCGTCCATGTCCCGTCTTGGGTGTCGCCCCTGAGCGTGAAGCTGACGCCGTCG
>JAYZBQ010000044.1:0-10856 GCA_036338695.1 Myxococcota bacterium | reverse complement strand
GAAGCCTTTGCCCTTGGCCCACTTACCTAGGTTGCTGGCGTACCAGTAGGCTGCCGGCAGGCTGTCCTTACCGATGACACCCACGGACTTTTCGATGCTGCCGCCGGTCTCCTTCATCTTCGCCTTGAACGCCGGCGAGCCGTAGTACAGGGAGCGCTCCGCTGCCTTCATACCCTTCTCATACCAGCCAAACATCGAGGAGCCGTCGCCCTCGAAGCGAGCGAACGAGTCACCCATGACGTAGTAGGCGCGGGCGAGCTTTGCCAGCGTCTCCACGTGCTCGGACTGAGCCGTCACCTCTTCATAGGCAGCGATCGCCTTGCCCAGTTCGGCTTGATCCACGCGATTTGCCCAGTGACCGTCGCCCTTAGCGATGCCGGCCGCGAGCGCGTCGGCGTCGCCGCCTTTGGCTTCGGTGTGACCTTTCAAGAACGCGTGCCCGCCGCTGCAGCCTGCCAGCGCCACCAAACAGAAAAGACTCAAAATCCGCATCTCATGTGCTCCTGTAGTAGGGTGTCGGCACTTCGGTAGGCGCTAGGCGGCGCAGCCGTCAACGAGGAACTGTTCGACGCTCGGCTCCGGCGCTTGGCGAGACCCAGACCAGGCGGCGCTTCACCCCGTAGGCGAGCAACGCAAGGACCGGCGCCCCTGTCGCCACGCTCCACACCAGCGCATCGACCACCTGATCGGGCCGCCCCTCGAGCGCCGCAAACATCGCCTGACCGCCCCAAAACATCGTCAGCGGCTGTAGCCAAAACTGTCCGCTCCCTCCAAAGAGGACGCCCACCAACACCGGCAGCAACGCCAGCGGAAAGGCGACACGCAAAACCCACATCGCCGTCATCTGCGAGCGCGCCACCACGCAGAGGCACAGCGTCAGCAGCGCCGCCGAGGGCACCAGGGCGACCCAGGCCGCTGGGATCAGCCACCAAGGCACATGCCCCCCTGTGAGGATGCCTGCGCACGACAGAACCACGACGAGACTGAGCTCGCACCCCATCAGCCCGTGCGCCAAGAGGTACTCACCCACACTCAAGGGCGAGCTACGCAGCGCATCGAGCTGCCCGCCCTCGCGGTCATCGACCATGCTCAACCCGACAGCCGCTGCGACGATCAACACCATGAGCACGAGCATCAACGCCATCAAGCGGTGGCGGCGCTGCATGGAGCGGAGCGGAACCCGCTGCTGAGCCACCACGAGCGGCGTCCCTCCTTCGAGCTCGGCGACCACCTCGTTGAGCACCAGCCCTGGGTAATTTCGGAGCGCTCTGGGCTCGTTCCCCTCGAGAATCACCTCGACCGCTTGGTTGGGCGCGCCAAACACCCCGATGACGTCATCGACTCCGCCCACTCGCTCCACGACGGCGTCGCGATCGCGCACCCAAGCGACCTGAGCGCGCGCCTCAAGCTGGTCCACCACCCGCTGCTGAAAACTTCCCGCCGCCACCACGGTCGGCTTGGCGCCCTCGACCACCGGCAGCGCCAGCCGCACGGCGCAAGCCAGCAGGACCGGCAGCGCGAGCACGCCCCACAACCGCTTGCGATGGAGGGCTAGCCGATAGAGTTGGGCACGCAGCGCCGTGATCCGCCGCCAGCTCATCTCGAGCGCCTCAGCAGGATGCGCTGAACGCAAACCAAAGCGGCGAGCGCCAACACCCACCCGAGCGGGAGCATCGACTGCAGCGCCACCGCCAGGTCATCCTCTCGCCCTGTCGGGAACAAGCCGGCTCGCAGCCCGTAGAGTGATCCCCAGCTCGGGATCCAGTGCAGCGCCGCTCGATCGAGCGCCGGGATAAAATAGGTCACGAACGGGATCATGAGGACAGCGCAGGCGACGCCGAGCGCGCCGAGGCTGTCCGCCACGGAGCGAGTCAGCGCGCCGAAGACCACACCTGCGCACCCAAAGATCAAGGCGCCAAGCGACAAGACCACCCAGACCCTAAGCGACTCCACCGCCTCGGGCGCCACGAGCGCCACCAGCACGAACAGAAGCGGGAGTAAGGTGACGACCCCAGCGATGAGCTTCGAGCTCAGATAGCTGACGGCGCGCACCGGGCTCACCCGCAAGGCATGGATCGCCCCGCTCGCCTTTTCTTGGTGGACGAGCGATGCCAGCAGCGTGATCGCGCCGACGGCCACGTTCAAGCTCAACAGCAGCACCAACATCAACTGGTTGAACGGGATCGGGTCTCGGTCTTGACCCAAGTGACTTACCCGATGCCCGCGATCCCAGCCGATGTTGGTAAATCGCCCCCAGAACATGGTCGCCGTTGTGTGCGCTAACGCCACCGCGCCGGAGGTCGGTGCGCCCGAGTGCAACAGGTCGACTCGCGGCGCCCGCTCCGTACCCCGCATGATCAACCCCACGCGCTGACGATCCCCACCGACCCACGCCTCCAGCGCCTTTCGGTCCGCAACGCCCAGATCAGGGTCTTTACTGAGCGCACGCGCAAAGAGCCGACGCTCGGTCTGGTCGACGATCCGGATGGTGGGTTCAAGCTCCAAGCGCTCGGGTACAGCGTAACGTAAGACAAGCCCTTGTACGATCACGCTCGTGATCAAGACCACGGGCAGACGGCTCGCCCAGAGCGCGCACAGATCGAGCCAGAGCAAATGAGCGAAACGTCGCATCAGGCTGCTGGCGCTCCATCCAACTGTTGGAAGACCTCAGCAAGGCTTGCCTCGAGGCTGCGAACGGACTGGACCTCTGCGTGTGCGAGCAGCTCGTTTAAGGTCTGGCGCCCCGCCTCCGTGGCGGGATCGATGATCTGGGACGTCAGGACGCCCGACTCGAGGTAGTCGACCTGAACGCCGGAGCGACCATGAGCTCGCTTGAGACGCCCAGGCGTGTCGCACGCCACCAAGCGCCCGCTCGTGAGCAAGGCGATCCGATCGCAGAGCGCCTCGGCGACATGCATGTCGTGAGTCGTAAGCAAGATCGCAGCGCCCCTCGCTCGCTCGTGGCGCAGCACCTCGATCAAGCGCTCGGTCGTGGCTGGGTCACTGCCGCTTGTCGGCTCGTCCAAAAACAAGATCTCGGGCCGGTGCTGGATGGCGCGCAGCAGCGCTAGCCGGTGCTTCATTCCCTTTGAGTACTCAGCGACCGGCTGCTCCTCGGCGCCGTCCAAGCCGACCCGCTTGAACAGGGAACGCGCCGCCACGCACTCTCGATCGTAGAGCCCCGCAAAGAGGCTGAGGTTGGCGACCCCGCTGAGACGCTCATAGAGCTTAGGCTGCTCAAACGCTACGCCGATCATCTCGAGGTACTCGCGCCCGTAATCGTCTAGAGTCCGCTCTCGAAACCAGACGTCACCCGAAGCACCCACCAATTGCCGCGTCAGGATTTTTTGGACGGTACTCTTCCCAGCACCGCTCGGCCCGAGCAGCCCCAGGATCTCGCCTTCGCCGACGGTGAGGCTCACGTCCTTGATGGCGTCGTGCGCTGCGCCCGGGTAACGATAACCGAGCCCCTGCGCGCGCAAGGTCAAGAGCTGAGCTCTTGCGGCCGCCCCGGGTCGAACCCTGCGCCGGTGATCACCTCGACCAGCACCTCCGCCGAGATGCTCCCAGCCACCGTCGCCTTCGCTGCGGCGAGGTCAACCTGCGCTCCGTCGACAGCCTCGTGGGCGTTGAGTACACGCTCAAGCCGCGATGAGCAGCCACCGCAGGTCATACCTTCTACCGTCACGTTCCAACCCTTTGTCATGGGCGCAGCTCCTACTCCTCGGGCGTTCATCAAGGATTCCACAGCAAAATAGGCGAAGACCATGGTCAGACCGCCTGAACACAGCCAGACCCACCACGAGACCTGCTCGTGGTGGTGATGCGCAAGCGATTCGGCAGCCGGGATCAGGTGGTCAAAAGACATCCCGAGCACCATGGAACCCGCAATCAAGGTCACCAAATAGACCACCAGCACCGGTCGCCCAAACGTCTTCGCGACCGCGCCGATCGTCGCCACGTTGGTGGCAGGACCGGCGACGAGGAAGACGAGCGCGCTCCCCGCCGGCAGCCCGCCTGCCACGAGCGCCGCTGCGATCGGGACCGATGCGGTGGCGCAGACGTACAACGGGATCGAGAGCAGCAACACCGACGCATAAACAAGGACCGGTGACGAGTCGCCGAGCCGAGCGAGTGAGGCGGCTGGAACCCACTGGGTGATCGCTGCCGACGCCACCACCCCGACGACGATCCACAACCAGATACTCCGCAACACCTGCAGGGCGTGCCAGAACCCTTCGGCGACCCCTGGGCGAGCACCGAGTCCTCCGCCGGACTCGCCTTCCGCCGCCGCAGGCGCACCCACCCAATGCGCCACCAGCCCGCCGACCAAGCCGAGCAGCGCTGCGGAGCCGAGCTTAAACAGCGCAAAGGGCCAGCCGAGCATCCCAGCCGAGACCAGCACCGAGTCCACGCCCGTCTGAGGCGTGCTGATCAAAAATCCCAGAGCGGCACCGTCGCTGGCGCCATCCTTTTTGAGCCCGACTCCCGCCGGGATCACGCCGCAGCTGCAAAGCGGCAGCGGGACGCCAAAGACGACCGCCTTGAACACTCCGCCAACACCGCTGAGCTGGCGAGCGATGAATCGATCGGGCAAAAATGCGTGCATCAAACCGGAAACCAATGCACCGAGGAGCAGCCAAGGCGACAGCTCATGGGTCACCGACACGATGGCTTGCAGCATGAGCGCCTCCTCCCTGCCTGGAGCGTAGATCACATACGCCCTGCGAGACAAACCCAAATCGGACGGATCCATGTTGACCTTAGTACCCGAAGCCATTGAGCACTATTCCCGGCGATACACCGAGCTCGAGACCCCCACCATGGTGGCGCTGCGCGAGGCGACCTACGCCGAGACGGACCTCCCGCAGATGCTGAGCGGTCCGTTGGTCGGGCAGACGCTGCGGATGCTGTGCCGCTTGACTCAATGCCGGCTCGCCGTCGAGGTCGGCACCTTTACCGGCTACGCCTCGCTCTGGATCGCAGGCGGGCTCGCTGAGGGCGGCAAGCTGGTCACCCTAGACATCAACGAGCACAGCGCCGCCATCGCCCGACGCCACTGGTGCGAGGCTGAACCCGGTGAGCGTATTGAGCTCCGTCTCGGCCCGGCAGCCGACTCGCTCAAAGCGATCGATGAGCCCATCGACTTTGCGTTCATCGACGCCGACAAGGCAGGCTACATCGCCTACTACGAGTTGATCATGGAGCGGCTCCGCCCCGGCGGGCTCATCGTCGCCGACAATGTGCTTTGGAGCGGGCGGGTGCTCGAGCCCTCCGAGCCGAGCGACCACGCCCTGGTCGCCTACGCAGAGCACGTGCGCAGCGATCGGCGCAGCGAGAGCGTCATGATGACGCTCCGAGATGGGCTCCTGGTCTCGATGAAAAAATGACCGGCGCCGCCTTCGAATCGTCACGGAGTTTGGTTAGGGTGACACGCTAGGAGGCATGATCGATGGGGCATTGGCTGACACGATCAGGGCAGATCGAGCCCTGCGTCTACCGCCCTGGTACCCCCTCGCGTTACGAGATCATGATCCCGACACAGCGGATGACCCCGCTCGAGGTCGACACGCTGCACGCGCAAGGAGCGAGACGCTCGGGGTGGCTCTTTTACCAAACCGCCTGCCCAACGTGTGACCGATGCCAGCCGCTGCGTATCGACCTGGCTACCTTTGCTCGATCGCGTTCACAGCGGCGCGTCTGGCGAGCGAATCAAGACCTGATCGTCGAGGTCGACAGCCCGCGCACGTCGGCTGAGCACGTGGCGCTCTACAACAAGCACTTGTTCGAGCGCGGGCTCAACACGGACCAGGAGCGCATCACCGAAGCGCTTTACGATCGCTGGTTGTTGCAGTCCGGGATTCAGACGCTTGAATTTCGCTATCGACTCGATGAGCAAATCGTCGGCGTCGGCTTAGTGGACCGCGGCGAGCAGGACGCCTCAAGCGTCTACTTTTACTTTGACCCCGAGCAGGCGAAGCGCTCACTCGGCGTCTTCTCCATGCTCACCGAGCTCGAGTGGCTCAAGAGCAACGGACTCCGCTACCACTACCTCGGTTTCTACAACGAGGACTGCAAAGCCTTGCGCTACAAAGCAGCATTTGGTCCTCATCAGCTGCTGACACGCGGTGGAGAGGGTGACCGATGGACACAAGCTGGCGACCCAGAGCCTTTGCGCTAATTTTCATTTCGGTGGCCGGCGCAGGGTGCCCGAGCGCCGACGAGCCGGAGCCCAGCCCCACGGCGGACGCAGGGCCTACGGTGTGGGTACCAGGCCCCACCGCAGAGCCCTTTGAACCCAACCGGCTCGAGCTTGCCTGGCGAATCGCGTACACCACCCAGCGCAACGCCCGTATGGATCGACGTATGTTTCGCGGACCGGAGACCTTTCCCTCCCAAGGGCTCGATGAGGGCGTGAACCTTGAGTGGTTGACCCAACCGGAGGAAGAAGACGGCTCCTTCGCTCGCCAATACAACGGCTGGATCTATGGGGTCACTCAGCTGGAGGTCCCTGAGGGCCATCGACTCTACGCGCTCGGTGATCGCGTCTTTAACTTTGGCTCAGGTGGGATCGCGCAGCCGGGCGACGTCTACGGGCGTGGCAACCGACTGGTGCCCCTGGCTGGCGCTGTGCGTACCGGCTTGCTCGGGGTCCGCACCTTCGGGCGCCGCGGCAAGCCGAAGGTGCAAGTTTTCTCAACGCCCCACGAGATCCATCTCAACCTGAGCGATCGCACCTGGGCGCACTGGCTGATCGGTGACGCAGGCGCTCGCTGGCTCGGTGTTCCCCTGCTCAACTTACTCGAAGCACCACTTCAGGGTCTATCGCTCAAAGTATTAGAAAATAATCATTTTAGAGCTACATCGACACCCTTTGAGGGCGTCGTCGGGGGCGCGGTCACGCAGGTCCCCTTCTTGCTCCAACCCAAGGCGGCGTGGACGGACACCGAAGAAGAGATCACCGCCACACTGCGGGTCGAGTCACCGAGCCTCGAGTTCAGCTACGAGGTGGAGTTGACGATGGCGAAGACCAGCCCGGATGAGCCCTATCGCATGACCTTTCGCTCGCCGATCGATGGCTCGGTCCAGTACTACGGCGTGCGCAGGCCCGAGCCCTTTGACCCGAGCACCGACTACGGGCTGGTGCTCAGCCTTCACGGCGCGTCGGTTGAGGGCTTCGGTCAGGTCCGAGCCTATTCGGACAAAGACTGGGCCTACATCATCGCGCCCACGAACCGCCGCCCTTTTGGCTTTGACTGGGAGGAGTGGGGTCGCCTCAACGCGCTGGCGTCACTCGATAACGCAGTGAAACGCTTTCGAACCGACCCCACGAAGATGCACCTGACGGGTCACTCGATGGGCGGTCACGGAACCTGGCATAACGGCGTGATGAGCCCGGGGCGCTTTGCAACGCTCGGGCCAAGCGCTGGCTGGCAGAGCTTTTACACCTATGGCGGCAGCCAGCGCCCCAGCGGCGCGTTCGCCAGGGCGCGAGCGCACTCCGACACCGCAAACTATCTCTCCAACTTAGCGAAACGCGGCGTGTACATTATCCACGGCACGGCTGACGACAATGTCCCTTTGAGCGAGGGGCGGACGATGTTTGAGCTGGTCTCGGAGGTCACCAACGACGTGCAGATGCATGAGCAAGAAGGCGCCGGACACTGGTGGAACGGTGACCGTGCAGAAGGCGCTGACTGCGTGGACTGGCCGGAGCTGTTCGAGTTTATGCAAGAGCGACGCCTCGACCCCTTTGAGACCGACTTTCGCTACCGCTCCCCCCGCCCTGGCTATGCGTCATCGCACAGCTACGTGCACCTCGAGTCTGCGCGCACAGCCGACGCCGACCTCGAGCTGGAGTCGGTGCAGGAGGGCGGCCGAGTCACGCTCACCACCACGAACACGCGTTCGATGCGACTAAACACGAGGGCGTTACGAGAGATGGGAGTGAGCGAGCTTGTGGTTGACGGTGAGGCGGTCAGCCTGGACGCCGATGAGCTCTGGCTGGGACCGGAAACGGGTAAGCGAGCCGAGCGTCACGGTCCGTTCAACCAAGTCTTCCACAAGCCATTTTGCTTGATCTACGATGCGTCGGTGAGAGGTTACGCGTCTCACGCAGCCTACCTGAGCTCGCACTGGGCGCTGCAAGGAAACGGCAGCGCCTGCGGGCTACCGCTTGCAGCCAAGGCTGCGCGCGGCGCGCGCAACCCCGTCTTTATCGGTGGAACCATGGATGACCTCGAGCGCCCCGAGGGCTTTCCGGTCTCCTGGGACGACGACGGCGTCGTCATCGACGGCCAGGATCAACCCAAGGCGGGCTTGCAGTTCATCGCACCGATCGACGACGGCTTAGGCGCTATGTTGGTCACGACCCCAGGACACGAGGACCTTCTGGAAGGGACGGCGCCGTTTAGCTCTCGCTCCGGAATGCCCGACTACTTGTCCTGGACGACCGGTCAGGCGCTGATGACCGGTCACTTCGACGCCGAGTGGCGCTACGCCGACTGAGCGAGCGCTAGAGCTCGGCGTTCAGCCACGGTAGATCAGCCTCTTCCTGGCGCGCCGTGAGCACCTCGACGCCTTGGTCGGTGACGACCATCGTGTGCTCAAACTGCGCGGAGGGCTTGCCATCGCTGGTGACGGCGGTCCAGCCATCATCCAGCATGTCGTTATGGTGTGTCCCTAGGTTGATCATGGGTTCGATCGTGAAGACGTGCCCTGGCTTGAGCGCAGGGCCCCCGCTGGCGGTCCGGTAATGGACCACGTTGGGCTCGCAGTGAAAGACGTCGCCGATGCCATGCCCCACAAAATTCCGCACCACGCCGTAGCCAAAGCGGTCTGCGTGGTCGTGAATCGCTGCGCCGATCTGATTCAACCGCCGGTAGGCGCTCGGGTCACTGATCGCTCGGATCCCCAGGTACAGGCACTCCTGCGTGCGCTGAACCAAGGCACGTACGGCGTCCGAAGCGCCCGGCATCACGAAGGTCTTGGAGGTGTCACCGAACCATCCATCGAGGGTCACGGTGACGTCGACGTTGATGATGTCGCCCTCTTTCAGGACCTGATCACGGCTCGGGATACCGTGGCAGACCACCTCGTTGAGGCTCGTGCAGATCGAGCCCGGGAAGCCCCCTTTCGAGAACCGCAACGGTTTGGATAGATCGAGGGGTGGTCCTGGGTAATTCAGTGGGCTTGGGTAGGCGCCGTGGTCTGTGATGTACTCAAAACACAGCCTGTCGAGCTCATAGGTCGAGACACCGGGCTGAACGTGCGGCTCGATGTATTCGAGCGTCTGCGCGGCAAGACGCCCGGCAGCGCGCAACTGTTCGATCTCTGATTCAGATCGTCTCGGCAGTCGGTGTCCTCGTCGTAGCATCAGCCCCTCCCGCTGAGCCCTTAGGGAACTCTCAGCGCAATTGAAAGCGAAGTCAGGGTTGAGGAGCTGGCTTTCCGCCCCCTTCGGAGGACACCTCCGGCAGCTGAGCGGGCGTCAAGCGAACACCGGAGTCACCGGCTTTTGGCAGCTCGCGACCGCCGATTATGATCGTGTCTTTACCTGGGGGAAGCGGCGCCGCCTCGGCGGCGATCTGCGCGTTACTCGGCTGGCTTTTTTTGTGGACGATGCGGCGCACACGACGCTTCTTCTTGGCTTTGACCGGCCAAATGGACTCAGGCGCACGCATCAGCAGGCTCAGGCGATCGCCCGTGAGCACCGCCTCAACATCGAGCGGGAGTATCTTGGCAGGATCCGGTTGTCGAACAACCCGTACGTGAGCTTGCTCGTCGCGCAGGCTGACCACCTCGACCTCAGCGACGATGGTCTGGGCAGCCCCGCGCCAGACCATCAGTCGATCACCGGCGCGTAGGCCTGCGTTGCGTCCCCCGTTAATCGTGAAGTGCTTCGCTGCGTCCGGTTTGAAGGGGTTCCAGTGCGCCTCTTCGACGACCAGTCCGCCGACGGGCGCCTCGACCGGCCCAAACATCGGCGCCGGCAACAAGCGTCGGTCAAGCGCTGTCGGGTCATGACGCGTCTCGGGTTTGATCACCCGCTTCTTCTTGGCGCGCTTGCGCTGGGTGTGACCGGGCTTCGACTCGGCGAGCGCGACGTCGAGGGGCGCACACAACAGGGCAAGCGGCAAGGCGCAGCGGAGCATCAAAGCGTGGACGTGCGTTGCGGTCATTGGAGGTTCTCCTCCCCCAATGTGCGTTAGGAACCCAGCCCGACGCAAAAAATCAGAACGCCAAGATCCCCCGAGGGGCTTCAACGACGACGACAAAGGGGCGCACGGCGTGCTCACCTCGGCAGTTGTGGAGGCAGACGGAGCGATAAAGCGCAGCAGCATCAGCTCGAGTCGGTGCCGGGGGCCTAAAGGTCAACTCGGCGCGCTCATTCGCCCCGAGTCGTCGCTTCAACCCGAGCCCTGGAACGAAGAACTCTGTCGGGTGTGCGCCCGCTTGCAGGCGAAGCGCCACATCTCGCCCCCCCCTCAAGCGCAGGTCCCGCGTGGCGCCCCGGACACCGCCTTGGGCGGCAAAGGACCAGACCCCGTCCTGGCAGGTCGCCTTGACCTCGAGCGCAGGATGGTCGGTCGGTGCGTGCACCTGGACGGCTCGCCAGCCATAGTAGCCTAACGCTGCGCCGGCGATCCCGAGCAGCATGAGCATCGGCACCCACGCGGTGCGACGAAAGGACGTTTGCGCCTCGGCGCGGTACTGGTCTTCCCACAGCGCACGGACCGCTCGGAGCGCCATCAAGACGAGCGCTGCGACGCATAGACTAGCGATGACCCCCGCGATCATGTGGCCTCCTGCAGGCGAGCCCGGCGGACGCCTGCATAAACCCAGATGGCGAAAAG
>JAYZBQ010000043.1:0-5924 GCA_036338695.1 Myxococcota bacterium | reverse complement strand
GACTCTTTGGACAGGGGAGCCCGCTCGACCCGCTGGCTTGGGATGTGCACCTCTACTTTGCGCTCAAACGGCGCCGTCCATGACGCCGCGATCGCAGCCTGGGAGATCAAGCGCTATTACACCACCGCCCGGCCGATTACGCTGATCCGTGCGCTCGGCGCGCTCGGTCAGCGCAGCTTCGCGGATCAGCCATCGTATCACCCAGACGGGCTTCCCCTCGAGGACGGACTCGTCGAGCTCATTACGGCAGAAAGCGCCAGCGCAGGCGGGCGTCATGCGCACCTGCGCCGCTACGTCGGTGAGGTCGCCGTCTATTCGTGGCGCGGCGAGCCGGGCGACCGCGAGCGCGAGATCGGCGGGCACGGCTGGCTCCGAGCCAAAGACTGGATCCCCTACCAGCGCCGCACGTTTGTGACGCCTGCTTTCCCCGGATACATTTCGGGACACAGCACCTTTAGCCGCGCCGCAGCGGTCGTGCTCGGTCAGTTCACCGGCAGCGAATACTTCCCGGGCGGCTCGTCGGAGGTCACCTTCTCCACCGACTACCTACACTTTGAATCCGGCCCTTCAGAGCCCGTGACGCTGCGCTGGGCGACCTACGCGGACGCCTCTGACCAAGCCGGTCAATCGCGCCGTTGGGGCGGCATCCACGTGATCCATGATGACGTCGACGGCCGCATCATCGGCGCCGACATCGGCGCTGCGGCTATGGCGAAGGCGCGCACGTACTACAACGGCACGGCGCAGCCCTAAACGCGCGCCTTCAGCCGACCACCCGATCGATTCGGACGACCGCTTCGCCTCCGAAAGGCGTCGGCTAAGAAAGCCATGGTTACCGGCGCAGCGAGGACCATGGTACCGAGAGCGCTGTAGAACAGGAGTCTTTCGCGTACCGAGCTTCGCAAGGGCTTACGCTCGAGAGACGAATACAGGTGACGATAATCCGCATACCGTTGGTTCATCGCGCCGATCCAAGCGCGCAACGGCTCGCAGGCGAGTAGCCTCTCCATCGCCTCTGGCGTCAACCCACTCGCCAGACACTGGACCTGACCAAAAAGAGCGTCATCGAGGAAGTCGGGCTCATCGCCACCAAAGAACGTTTTGGAGCCGAGGCGCCCGACCCAGTCATCGAGCCGCTCCACCCATGGTGTCAGGTCATCCGGGGCTCTACCCCGTCGGTACGCGTGCAGGCGTCCGATCAGTATGAGGAGATAGAAGTAGAGGTACATGAACGCCCGAAAAATCGTGCTAAACCCCGCTCGGCGGTCGCTACGCATCTGAGCCCACCCACGCAGGAAACGCCAGTGCTTTCCCGGGCTCACGCGAGTAAATACGTAGCCGATAAAGAACCGCTCGAGCTCGACCTGATCGCGGCGTACTAACCCTGAGCCACCGCGTAGCACACACCGCTGAGCGAGCCGTTCGTAGACAGCGAATGAATCGGAGGTCTGACCGCCCTCAGACCAGCGGACGACCGGCATGATCATCCCACCCGAGCGATAGCCCTCGAGTGATGTGGGTTGCGAGACCAGCTCATAGGACACCCCAAGCCGGTGAAGCGAAAGGCAGACGCCTTGCACCCACGGTGAATGATCCACGCCGTAGACAACTACTCGACCTATCATCTGCATCCTACCCAGCCGTAACTTTGCACTTCACCCCAAACCCAAGCAAGCCAGTGGCGCAACGAAACGCCTCAATAACGGTGTTTGAATGGTGAGCAGATGAGGTTATGACCCGCGCACCCGGGAGGCACCCATGCGTTTGGTAATTCTGGTCCTTGTCGGCGGCGCGGGGTGTGCACAGCCGATGCCGTCCCTGCCCAGCACAAGTTCTGCTAACACCTGCGGTGATGGTGTCGTGCAGCGCGGCGAAGCCTGTGACGACGGAAACCGGGTCGAAACCGACAGCTGCCTGTCCAACTGCGTGCTGAACGCATGCGGCGATGAGGCTGTTCATGTAGGCGTTGAGGAGTGTGATGACGGTAATGTGATCGATCAAGATGCGTGCCGCAACGACTGCAGCTGGAGTGTCTGCGGCGATGGCACCATGCGGCTTGATCTAGCCCCTAACGAGTCAGGGTACGAGGCTTGTGATGATGGCAACACCACGAATGAGGACGCCTGCACCAACCAGTGTACGCTGGCGACCTGTGGTGACGGCTTTTTGCAGGCGGGAGAAGCTTGCGATGACGGCAACCGAGCCAGCGGCGATGGCTGCACGGAGCGCTGCGAGCTGGAGTGTGGTACTGGCGTCCTCGACCCCAACGAAACATGCGACGATGGCAACGGCGATGACGACGACAGCTGCCCTTCGACGTGCCGTGTTGCGCACTGCGGTGATGGGTTCACACGCACCGACTTGCCCATCGAACACCGCGACGGTGAGGCTTGCGACGATGGCAACGCCAACAACTCGGACGGATGTCTCAATGATTGTACACCAGCGCGCTGCGGTGACGGGTTCGCTCGGGCGAATCGAACGATTGATCAAGAAGGTTACGAAGACTGCGACGATGGAAACACCATCGACACGGATGACTGTCCGACAACATGCCGAGCCGCCCGATGCGGGGATGGGTTCATTCATGCCGGCGAAGAGGTCTGTGACGACGGAAACGAGGACGAGACGGATGGCTGCCGAGGCTGCGACGTGCCGCGGTGCGGCGACGGTGTCGTCGACGTCATCGACGGAGAGGCATGCGACGGAGGTGAGGACTGCGACGCCAACCTCTGCCAGCCTCTGATCACCGAACTGGTTTTTGGAGTAAACTTTGGCTGCGCAGGACGAGCCGATCGAAGCGTCTTGTGCTGGCCGCCGGGCGATCCAGAAGAAAATCAACCGTTGGTGGCCAACGGAGTTCCTGTCGGCTCAACCAAGAGGGTCAACACCGTGCCGGCGGTGGGGCTCACCAACCTGCGCGCTGGCTCAGAGAGCGTCTGTGGGATCGGCTCGACAGGCAGAGTCTTTTGCTGGGGTCATCAAGGCACGGGTGTCAGCGGGGCTGCTCCGGGTATGGATATGTATGACCCGGTGGCCCGCCCGGTACAGTTCGAAGGCGCACCCGAGGATGAACGCAACCCCGCGCTTCCCATCGACTCACTGTACAGCGGCATGGAATCTGATCGCTTCTGCTTTCTCGATGCAGATCATCAGATCTGGTGTTGGGGTTTCTTTAGTCAGGATTTTTGGCGGATGCTGCGCCCGAGTTACGCCGATGGGTTTGCACCAAGGCGGCTCTTACCCAACACGCGCGGCGTGACGTCGTTGGCGATCGGTGATGATGCGGTCTGTTACCTCGCAGATAATAGGGTCTTTTGTGTCGGCAACAACGCTAATTACATGCTCGGGAACGGTGAGATTGAGTCGATGTTCAGTACGCAACCCCTTGAGGTATCGGGTCTGCAGAACACTGTTCAGATCGTCGCTTCGCACGCCATGTTCTGCGCACGCTCAGATGAAGGCGCCGTGTCGTGCTGGGGTCACAATGAATACCGTCAAGTGGGTCCAACGGATGATTTCGCTCGTGGGACACCCTACCAGCACCCGAACATCGATCGCGCCAGCGCCGTTGCGCTAACCTACCCCGCATCCTGCGTCCTGCGCTTAGGAGAACTGCGCTGCTGGGGTGTCCCGAGCTTCGACTGGTACGCAGGCGGACTACCCGTCAATCTCCCGCAAGTCCTTAGCGGGTTACCCGACGGTGTCCGCGTGGTCAGCGCGCACCCGGGGGGTACACAGATCTGCGCTCACACGTCCAACCAGAGCGCATATTGTTGGGGGAATCCAAACGCTATCTTTGGCGATGGAGCGGACAACTACACGTCGGCCGTTGAGCTCAAACCATGGGCGACCACTCCAGGCAACGATGAGGCGCCATAGCGGCTGCGTACATCGTACCGTGTCGCTAGAAGCCGGGTAAGCGCTGGGCGCGTGTGTAGGCTTACGCGTTATCCCCCGACCCTACCACATAGGTCCGTTGTACGAGGAGCGAAGTCACTAGTCGATGCGCTGGTACAGCTCACCTTGAAAGATCAGCCCGTCGACCTGGCTGCCGTCTCCGTCGAGCCCGAGCGCCTGTGCGCCGTAGGGGCAGTCATCCCGCGTCCACAGCTCGCCATCTCGAAACTCAAGGTCCCAGCTCACGCCCGCTTCATTGGACCACAACAGCTCGCCGCGCTGCAGCGACACGGTCACCCGATGCCATGCGTTGGTGATCGGCCGGCGCTCAAACGCGCCGGTCACGAACAGCGGGTCAACGCAGAGGCTCTGGTAGCAGACGGCGTCAAACCAGCAGTCTTCGTTCGCCGAACACCGAACCGGCGCGCCCCCGGCATCGATCGGGTCGCCCACCTCCGTATCCGCCGCTGCCCAGCCACCGTCTGGTAGCGCAGCGCGCAGTTCTGGGGGTACCGTGGGCGCCTCAACCGGCACACCACAGGCTGCCGTGCAGATCACCACCGCAAGGACGCGCCTCACGAAGCCTCATCGCTCCCGGAGCGATGGATCGGGAACGGACCAAAGGACTGACTCACCGGCATCAGCTCGAGCCGGTTGATGTTGACGTGGCCTGGCTGCTCAGCCACCCAACAGACCGCCTCAGCGACGTCTTCGCCGGTAAGATAATCGGTGTTCGCATACGCGGCGCGCGCACGCTCGAGGTCCCCGCCGAAGCGCACCACGCTGAACTCAGTCTGCGCCAAGCCGGGCTCGATGCTCGTAACGCGCACGCCGCTGCCGTGGAGGTCGGCTCGAAGATTCAGGCTGAACTGACTCACGAAGGCTTTGGTCGCGCCGTAGACGTTGGCGCCCGGATACGCGTAGTTGGCGGCGATGGAGGAGATGTTAATGATGGTGCCGGCCTTGCGTGCCACCATGTCTGGGCTGATCAGGCGCGTCAGGGTAATCAGCCCCTTGATGTTGGTCTCGACCATCTGCTCCCAGTCGTCGAGGTCGCATTGGTAAGCCGGCTCAAGCCCCCTCGCCAGCCCGGCGTTGTTCACCAGTAAATCCGGCACGCCATGCCTGCGCTTGAGCTCCTCGACGGCGTCGACACAGGCTTGTCGATCTTGAACATCAAAGCACAGCCAGTCGAAGCCATCACCGAGCTCTTGCCCGAGCGAGACCAGGCGCTCCTGGCGCCGCCCCGTCCCGATGATCCGCCAGCCCAAGCCGTGCAGCTGCCGAGCGATCGCTAAGCCAAAGCCGGCGGTGACGCCCGTGACCAGTGCCGTGCGCGCCGTCATGGGGCGCAACAGATAAGATCGAACAAGAAATATGGTGGATTACGATTGGCACCGTGACTCCCTCGGCAAAGCTCGTTGCAGGTACCCCCACCGCCATCGTGCACGCTCTGATTGAAGCTGTTCCCACCGCCTGCTGGCCGCGTGTTGTGCGCAAGCGCTCGGGCGGAGTAACCGATCGACCCACAGACCACGTTAGCGACGCACCCGGCATCGTTACCACAGTTCGGCCCAGGCGCTGGAAGGCGGTTGCGGTTGATTTGCCAGGTGTCAAACCGATCGCCGCAGGTTCGGTTGCAGTCACGCTGCGAGAAGTCGTTAGCGAGCACCGCAACCGAACCCGCAGGGCATGGCCCCGTCGAGCAGCTGTTGGGGCAGTTGTCGTCGTCGACCTGATTGCCGTCGTCGCAGTCCTCGCCCGGCCCCACGATCCCGTCACCGCAGACGGCGCGACGGCAGGCGTTGGTGCAGGCGTCGCTGTCGACCCCGTTGGCGTCATCGCATTCTTCCACACCGGCTTGCACGAACCCGTCACCACACGCCGCAGCCTCGCAGCTGTTGAGGCAGCCGTCGGTCTGGACTTCGTTGCCGTCATCGCAGGCTTCGACGCCCCGGTGGACGTTGCCGTCCCCGCAGCGCGCCGGGACGCAGCTGTTCAGGCAGGCGTCCTCGTTGGAGCGG
>JAYZBQ010000042.1:0-84695 GCA_036338695.1 Myxococcota bacterium | reverse complement strand
GTGTCTACACTCCCGAGTGACAAGGGGTGACGATCCCCGCGTCGCAGGTTGCGAGAAAGGTGCCCATTTTGGTCAGTTGGAGCGTCTCAATGAGGATCAAAGAAGTATAAGTTGTTGATAATGCAGTTGTGATGTGAGTTGGCACGTCATTTGCTGCTAAGATAAGCGAAACAGAAGCGATGTCCGCTGTGGGCATCGAGGACTCACACCGGACTGTTTTACAAGGTCCATGAAAGGAAGGAAGCCTAACATGAAGATTAAAAAGGGCTTTACTTTGATCGAGCTGATGATCGTGGTTGCGATTATTGGTATTTTGGCGATGATCGCCATCCCGAACTTCATCAAGTTCCAGTGCCGCGCGAAGCAGTCGGAAGCCAAGAGCAACCTGAAGGCGCTCTTCCAGGCTCAGAAGTCTTACTTCGCAGAGTATGATGAGTACTCGGCGCTCAACACCATCGGCTTCGATCCGGAGCCAGGTAACCGCTACACCTACTGCAACACCCCTCGTGATTGCCGTCCGTGTGAGCAGGGCCCGCAGTCGAACTCCGGCTTCCCGCGTGCCATGTGCAACGGCGTGACCACGACTCAGAACAACTGCAGCACTCCGCCGAACCACACCCAAGCAGAGGCGGCGAACGACATGTTCACCAGCTGCGCAACGGGTAACATCGATAACAACGAAGATATCGATTCGTGGCGTATGACCGACGCAAACAGCCTGACTAACGACGACAACGACTGCGTCTAATCGTCACGTCAAGCTGACGCAGGTGATCCTCGAGCGCCTGTGTCTGCGTGAAGCGACCCCCTGGCATGTCCAGGGGGTTTGCTTTTTTTGCTAAAGCCAGGGACTCCGAGTCGTCATGTTTGAACGCTTCGCATCGTATGTGATCACAGCGGCGTGGGTGGTTACGTTCTTGTCCACGCGGTGGAGCCCAGAGCTCGCAAGCGCTGCGATTGGTCTAACCTGGCTGATCGCTGCGCTCCTCATCGTGCGGGGCGGTGAGTCCGTGCGATCGCTGCGCGCAACGCTCTCAGGGCTTGCAGCGGTGAGCATCGGATGCGTTTGGGTCAGCGATGCGTTCGGCGTGGTGGATCCGGCCAGCGCATGGACCTGGACGCTCGGCTGGGCAGGCCCGGTTGCGGCGGGTTTCGTCGTCGCGCGTTCCGGGGCGAGCCGGGTGGCGAGTTTACGGGGCGTGGCGTGGTTGGGCGCAGGGCTCGGCGGAGCGCACCTGCTTGCTTATGCTGCCGGCTCGGCACGCGCCGCCGTCTTGTTCACCAACCCCAACGTCAGCGCCGCTGTTTTGGTCGGCATCGTCCCGCTAAGCCTGTATCTTGAGGCTCGCCGTGACCAGGTGATCGTAGCGGCGCTTTGCCTGGGGGGACTGGCTGCAACGGGTTCGCGCGGCGGGATGCTCGCCGCGCTCATCATGGTCGGAGTCTACGTGATCTCGCAGCGTGGCGATCGCCGCGCGTGGCTGGCTGCGCTCTCGCTCTCGCTGTTGATGGTGCCTTTCGCCGCGCACCGCTTGGCGCGCTTGGCGGAGGATCCCCACGCCCACGGCCGCGCCATGTGGTGGCGCTCCGCATGGCAGGTCAGCCAGGACGTTCCCGCCGGCGTCGGAACGCGTCAGTTTGGTTGGTATGGCCTCAAGCGGCGCGTCCCGGCCGACGGTCCGGTCTACCGTTACCTGCGAGGCGAAGCCGGCGAGTCGGCTCACAGCGAGTGGCTTCAGCTCCTCGTCGATCACAGCCCTCTGGGTGTGGCGCTTTTGTTGCTCTGCGCAGGCGCCAGCTTGGTTCATCTCAGGCGTGCGCCCGAGGTTCTGGCGCTGAGCGGCATGCTCGCTCACGCTGCGGTCGACGGGACCTGGCAGAGCGGCACCGTTCGGACGCTTTTGCTGGTGCACGCGATGGCGCTTTGGCGCTTAGGACCCGCGCTACCATGGCGTGTGCCAGTGGGTTTGTTCTGGGCGCCGGTGAGCGTGATGGTCGCCTGCGCCGCGCCGGTCGGCTATGCGCAGGTCCTTGAGCGCCAGGCGCTCAGGTTGGATCGCCTCGCCGCTCGACAGGGCGTGATCGACGGGCGAGCCCTGGCGCGTCTGCGGCGCGCAGGTGAGTGGAACCCGCTGGATCCCGATCCGCTCGCCGCAGCAGCCAGCATTCATGTGCGTGCGCAAGATTGGGAGGGCGCTTCTCGTCAGATCGAGGCCGCGGTTCGCCGAGCGCCCGCTCGACCCGAGCTACGCCGCCTGGCGATGGCCACGTATGCTCGAGCCGCCGCACACGGCGCCGGCAGTGTCGCAACGGCCTTGCGGCGTCTCGAGCATGGACAGGTCTTGTTGCAGCTGCAGCCCATGCAGGCGCTGGATCGCTATGCGTATGCGCAGGCAGCGCTCGGTCTCGGCTATGCTCAGGCAGCTCGCAGTGCATTGGCGATGGCCGTTCGGCTCGAGCCCAACTTTAGGCTGGGTTTCCTGGCGCTCGCAGGGCTCCACCCGCTCGAAGCGGAGGCGCACCTCGAGGCTGCCGCGGCAATTCGGCGCCAGATGCTCACGCGCTATTGCGAAGATCGTCAAAGCGAGTGCAAAATCCACCTTGGGCGGGTGATGACACGCCTGGAGATCAAGCTTTTGGGTGACCTTGTTGACGCGAACGACCGGTCTGCAGTGGTCGAGCGCTTTGCTTCGTGGCCGCGACCGCCGCTCGCTCCATGGCCTGGGGCGTCAAGGTGAGGGGCGCTGCTTGGGTTGCGCTCCTGGCGCTCTGGGTGCCGGTGACGTTGTGGGCTCATGCCGATCTCGACCGTCGTGAGGCGGCTCGCGCGCAGGCGCAGCCCTGGCCGGATCCCCCGCCAGAGCTGGCGCTCAAGCTCAGTTCCTTGGGGTTTCGTCACTTCGCCTCCGACATGATGTGGCTGGCGTCGATTCAGTATTATGGCGCGCAGCGGAACGTCGAAGATGGCCACTTTCGTTTGTTGGTTCCGTTCCTTGAGCGGGTCGTCGCGCTCGATCCGTTGTTTGAGTATGCTTATCGCTTTGGTGGTGTGGCGGCGGTCGGTCCGTCGGGAGAGAACGTCGACGCAGCGAACAGGTTGTTGCAGCGCGGGCATCAGGCGCGCCCCGACGTCTGGAAGATCCCGTACATCCGAGCCTCGAATTGTTTGCAGCACACGGGCGACCAGCGCTGCATGGCCGAAGGGTTCTCGGCGGCGGCAGCGCTGCCTGAGAGTCCCGAGTGGCTCGGGCTCCTCGCAAGTCGTCACCTTAAAGCGCAGGCGCGTGCGACGGAGGCTTTTGATCTGCTGGCGCGCCTGGTCGAGAACACCGACGACCCGTTGCTCAAGCTCAGGGTGGAGGAGCGCCTGAGCGCGTTGCAGATGGAGCTGGACCTCACGGCGCTAAAGGGCGCGCTGGAACGGTACCGAGCGCGCCGGGGTGAAGAGATGGCCTGCCCTTCAGACCTTGCCGAGTTGATCGATAATCGGTTGACTCAGATCCCGCGTAGTCCCTCGGGCGCGCCCTACGAAATCGGAGACAGTTGTGAGCTCGGTCCCCCGGGTTTTGCTGAGATACTCAAATGAGCGTGATTGAAATTCGTGGCCTCAAGAAAGTGTACCGCTCGCCCTTCTTGCGTCGTGAGGTGGTGGGGCTTGAACACCTGGACTTGACCGTTGAGTCCAACGAGATCTTTGGATTTTTGGGCCCAAACGGTGCTGGCAAAAGCACCACCTTGAAGATCCTGACGGGCATCATTCAGGCGAGCGCCGGGTCGGCGACCATCGCAGGAGAGCCCGTCGGCTCGCCGCAAGCGCGCCGGATTTTGGGCTTTATGCCCGAGTTTCCGACCTTCCATGACTTCCTACGTGCTGAGGAGTTCCTTACGTTTTACGGCGTCCTCTCGGGGATGGCGCGCGACGCCCTGCCCGGCCGGATCGATGAGGTGCTCAACCTCGTCGGGTTACCCGGTGTGCAGGACCGACCGCTGCGCGGCTTCTCGAAGGGGATGCTGCAGCGCATTGGGCTGGCGCAGGCCGTGTTGCACGACCCCGATCTGGTCATACTCGATGAGCCTATGTCCGGTCTTGACCCGGTCGGCCGGCGCGACGTTCGGCGATTGATGGAGGGGCTCAAGGCGCAAGGGAAGACGGTTTTGTTTAGCTCTCATGTGCTCAATGACGTGGAGGAGGTAGCCGATCGGATCACCGTCGTTCGTCAGGGGCGCAATGTCCTGTCGGGGACGATCGAGTCCTTGCTCTCCGGGCAGCGGTTTGAGGTGGTCACGCGCCAGCAGCCCGCCGAGGGTGAATGGGTCAAGACGGCGGAGGGCTTTCACCGCTTCTGCGACGATGAGGGGTCGGCGCAGGCGCTGCTCGGTGAACTCCAGCGGGCGGGCGTCAGCGTCTTGCGTTGTCAGCGTGAACGAAGGAGCCTTGAAGAGCTGTTCTTCGATGACTTTGGTGAGGGGGGCGCGTCGTGACCGGCTCGGTACTTGCGATCGCACAGCTCACCGTACGCGAGGCGTTTCGCAAACGCGTCTTCGTGAACCTTGCGGTCTTTGCAGCCTTGATGGTCGGGGTCAGCCTCTTGATGACCGGTCTGACCATCGGTCAGCACCAGCGCGTCATCCACACGGTGAGCTTCACGGTGCTTGCGGTCGTTGGCAACCTCCTCGCCGTGTTCCTCGGGGCGGGTTTGATCGCCCATGAGGTCGAGCGAAGGACGCTCTACACGATCGTGAGCCGACCGATCCGGCGCTACGTGTTCGTGCTCGGGCGCTATCTGGGGTTAGCCGTCGTGCTCGCCATCAACACCATCGTCGGGGGGATGTTGGTCAAGGTGGTGCTGATGGTCAGCAATTGGCCCGCGTTCGATCACTTCGTCGTCAGCCTCGGCTTGATCTACGTCGAGATGCTGGTCGTGCTCTCGATCTCGGTGGTGTTCTCATCGTTCTCGACGCCGACCTTATCGGCGACGTTCGGGTTCTGCTTTTGGGTGATTGGGAGGCTGAGCGTCGAGCTTCAGGAGCTCGCTGCGCTCGCCAAGAACGACGGGCTCGCCGCGGCGATGAAGGCCTCCTATACGGTGCTCCCTAACCTCGGCCGCCTCGACCCCATGAACCTGTTGATTCACAGCCAGCCTCCGGACGGTGGTCACGTCGCCATGCTCTTTGCCTACGGGCTCCTGTATGTCGCCGTGATGCTCACCATCGCTTGCTGGACCTTTGAGCGTCGAGATCTGAAATGACCGATCGCGTCGACCTAACGGTCAGCATCGTGAGTTACCATGTAGCGGATGAGCTGCGTGATTGCCTGGACTCGGTCGTGGAGTCGGCGCCGAGACATCGTCTCGAGGTCATCGTCGTGGACAACGCAAGCGGCGCACCGACGCAGGCGGTCCTCGATGACTTCGAGCATCACCCGTTGGTGCGTTCGATTCGCAATGAGGACAACCGAGGTTTTGCGGCGGCGAACAATCAGGCGCTGCGGCAGGCGCAGGGGCGCTACTTTATGCTGCTCAACCCAGACTGTCGCGTGGTCGGCGATGCCCTGAGCGTGATGATCGAGGCGATGGACGAGGACCCCGAGCTCGGCGCCTGCGCGCCGCAGCTGCTGGATGAGGCGGGCGAGGTGAGCCCGTCCTGTCGCCAGCTGCCGACCCTTGAGTCGGCGTTTTGGCATCTGAGTTATCTCGACAAGGCCTTCCCGTCGCTCCCGCGTGTTGGCGACTACATGATGCACGCCTTTGACCACCGCAGCGACCGAGACGTCGACCAACCTCAGGGGGCAGCCCTCCTTTTCTGCTGCGAGCTCCTGAGCCAGATCGGCGAGCTGGACGAGCGGTTTTTCTTGTATTTCGAAGAGGTGGATTGGTGTCGCCGAGTGCTCGCAGCCGGGCGGCGGATTCGTTTCCTGTCCGGCGCGCAGGTTCAGCACCTTGCGGGGCGCAGCGCCGACCAGGTCTGGGGTCGAGCGATCCACCACTTCTTCGAGTCGATGATTCGTTATTACCGTAAAGCGCATGGCCCGTGGTCGGCGAACGCCGTGAAGACTATGGTGATCGGCGGGGCGGCGCTTCGCATGGGCGCGTGGACGGTGCTGGGCAGACAGCTGGGGTTGACGCCGGAGGTGCGCAAAAGTCGCAATGCGGCGTTCCGGCAGATTCTCAAGGACCTAAAGGATTTTTGATGCTCAGGGTGCGCTACTTCAGCAAGGGCGAGCGCAGCTACCCGTCGAGTCGCTATCGAGCCTATCAGTTCGCTGCGGCTCTGTCCGAAGAGGGTGTTGAGCTGAACATCGAGCCGATGTTCGGCGCCTCTTGGATGCGCAGCGGACGCCCCGGCGGAGGAGCCTGGCGGCGGCTGTCGCTCGGCGCTTTTTACGGGCTGTCACGGCTGGTGAGCAGCGCTCGGCCGCAGCGCGCCGACCTGCTGGTTATCGAGCAAGAGCTGGTGCCTTTGCTGCCTGTCGGCGTGGAACGTTTGCTGCTCGGCGCCCAAGCGCCGGTGGTCATCGAGCTCGATGACGCGCATCACCTCGTGCCGCATCGACGCGCCAAAATGGAGGCGTGGTTTGGATCGGCTGATGCGGTGATAGTCGGCAATGAGGTGTTGGCGCAGGCGGTCAGGCAGGCGGGCGGGAGACCGTTGGTGGTCCCAACCTGTGTGAACCTCGATCACTACCCGAGCGACCAGCTCGCTGCGCACGACGAGCTCGAGGCTGCGGAGCCGCTGCGGTTGGTCTGGGTCGGCCTGCCGGCGAACGTGGCTCAGCTCCTGACGGTGCGCGAGGCGCTCTCGCCGCTGATCCGAGAGGGTTTGGTGCGTTTGACCGTGGTGACGGACCCGAAGGTCGACCTCGACGGTCTCGATGCGCAGGTCGTGGCCTGGAGTGAGGACGCCGAGCGCCGAGCGATGCGCGCCGCGCACGTGGGCTTGATGCCGCTACCGGATACGCCCTGGGCGGAGGGGAAGTGTGCGCTCAAGCTGCTGCAATACCAGGCGGCTGGGCTGCCGGCGGTCGCCTCGCCTGTCGGAATGAACGTCAAGCTCTCGCCACAAGGGGGCGTCATGTTGGCGGAGACGAGCGAGGAGTGGGCGGCTGCGCTCCTTCGCCTTCGATCGGGTAGCCTTCGGCGACGGCTCGCCGAGCAAGGTCGCGAGCTCGTGGCGCAAGCCTACAGTGTTGAGCATTGGGCACCCAGGCTGGCGCTGATGTATCGCAACTTGGCGACCGCATGATCAGCGCCGTCGCCTCGCTCGTCGCCACCTTCGCTCTGGCGCTCATCAGCTGCGTTTATCTGGCGCCTAAGCTCGCAGACGCTGCCCGGCGCTATGGGGTGGTGGATGCTCCGGATCAGGCGCTCAAAACCCAGAGCGAGCCGGTCGCTTATCTGGGCGGGCTTGCGGTCTACATCAGCGTCCTCACCGCGCTCGCAGTGACCTTGCCGATCGGCGACAAAGCGCCCAATGATCTCTTTGATGACCCACAGGTGCTCGGGATGTTGCTGGGAGGCACCCTGTTTATGGCGGTCGGGCTACTCGACGACCTGACCCAGCTCACGCCCCGTGATAAGTTGTTGGGTCAGCTGCTTGCGTGCGCCGTGCTCATCAAGGCTGGGGTGGCTGTGTACCTCATCAGCTTGCCGCAGGCGGCTCAGGTCGGCTTGACGGTGCTGTGGGTGCTGGCCTGCTGCAACGCCGTAAACTTGGTCGATGTTCATGACGGTCTCGCCGCCAGCTTGAGCGGTCTGAGCGCGCTTGGGTTTTGTGTCTTGGGCTGGATGGTCGGCGATTTCCGGCTCGCCGTACTCGCCGCCGCCATTGCGGGCGCTGCGTTCGGGTTCCTGCGCATCAACCGCCCGCCTGCGCGCCAATACCTCGGCGATACCGGCGCGCTTTTTCTAGGGAGCAGCTTGGCGATGCTCGCGCTGATGGCGCGCTACGATGGTCAGAGTGGGTGGATGCCCTACCTAGTCCCGATCGCCTTGATCGCGTTGCCGTTTATCGAGGTGGGTCAACTGATCGTGACCAGGCTGCGCTTGGGTCTCAACCCCTTCAGGGGGAGCCGACACCACATCGCCCATCGGCTCCTCGATCGTGGCGCAGGCCGCGTCGCCGTGGTGGTCATCCAGGGCGCGCTGCAGCTCGTCTTCATCGTGGCGGCGCTGCTCGGACTCTACTTTGCTGGTCTCGAGCGCGCCGCTCAGGCGCTGATCATCGCCCTGGCCGCTGCCTTGTTTCTTGGCTTGGTTGCGCTGCCGGCGCTGCAAGCGAAGCAAGACGATGATGACTAAAAAGGCACCGGTCAGGAGCTGAGCGAGCAGCTGGTCGATTCGGTCCACAGCGCGCGGCCACGCGTCGATGAACCCGCTGCGCCGAAGGGCGGAAACCAGCTCAGGGACCTCGCTCGGCCAGAAACTCCAGCTCCCTTTGAGGTCGCCGGGTCGGACGAACGCGCCGCGCTGTTTGAGCGCGCCGCCGCGCGCAGGATCGAGCAGAATTTGCTCGTCCCCATATTCGACAAAGACGAGGTCGTTGCAGGGCTTACCCGGGACCGGACACCAGCTGACCGGTCGACTCTCGATCTCGCCAAGTCGCAGATAGACGCGCAGGAGTTGGCTGCGCTCGGCGTGATTAAACGCCCGCTTCGAGATGGAGTTCGGGATGCGGGGGAGCCAGCCGATGCGGCCGAGGTAGTCGGACGGGACGTCTGCGACCGAATCAGCGAGCGCGAGCATGCGCGGGATCGGTTGAGGGATGGCGCGAGTGTGCTTGTGGACATGCTGGCGCAAAAAGATCGAGTTGTTGTTGGAGACAAACCAGACCACCACTGAGGCGATCAAAACCGCTGCGCCCAACGCCGGGAGTAGGCTCGGCGCACCGTTTGCTTTATGCAGGTCTCGCCACCTCAAGAGGACTCTCCATTGCGCCCGTTAATCGTCCACATGGTCACGCGTCTTGAGAACGGCGGTGCGCAGCGTCAGACATTGCAGATCGTGCGCGAACTCCCAAGAACTGAATTCGACGTCGGGCTTGCGTATGGTCCCGGCGGGTTCCTCGACGATCAAGCGCTCGCTGTCGAGGACCTGTCGCTGATGCCGCTGCCTGCCTTACAGCGAGATATGGGCGCCGCCTCGGACCTACGCGGGCTGATGCAGACAGTACGTGCGCTGAGACCTCATTGTTCCGAGCGACCGGTGATCGTCCACACCCACAGCTCGAAAGCGGGCGTGATCGGTCGGGTGGCGGCGAAGCTAGCAGGCGCGCATTCGGTCGTCCACACGGTGCACGGTTTCGGCTTTCACGCAGGAGGGTCCGACGTTACCCGAGCTGCGCTGCTTCGGGTCGAGCAGGGGATGCGCTTTTTCTCGGATTGGGTGCTGACGGTCGCCCAAGCTGATCGGCAGTTTGGGATCGCCAAGGGGCTCATGACCGAGGCGCGCAGCAGCGTGATCCGCTCGGGGATCGACGTCGCAGCGTATGCCCGCAAGCCCGAGCTCGGCGCCGCGCTGCGGGCTGAGCTGGGGATCCCGGAGGCGGTACCGGTGATCGGGACGGTTGCGTGCTTCAAGCCGCAGAAAGCGCCTCTGGATCACGTTGAAGCGTTCGCTGCGTTCCTCGCACATCAGCCAACCGCCCATTTTGTTTGGATCGGCGACGGCGATGAGATGCACAGCGTGCGCACTCGCTTGGCGCAAGACCCTCAGCTTGCGAGCCGAGTGCACCTGCTCGGTTGGAGCGACCGGGTCGTGGACATGCTCAGCGCCATCGACCTGTTTTTGTTGATCAGCCTGTGGGAGGGTTTGCCTCGCAGCCTCCTTGAGGCGCGCGCCGCGGGCGTGCCCTGCGTCGTCAGCGAGACTTGCGGCAATCCGGAGGCGATCGACTACGGTCGCTTGGGCGCCATCGTTGATCCTCGTCGGCCGGATCAAGCCGCCGCTGCGCTGCGCTCACTCTGGAACGATCCGGAGCGTCGCGCGCAGATCGCCGCGCAGGCACACAGGGGGTTGGACGCTTTTGATGCGCGTCACGTCACGCCGATGCACGCAGCGCTGTATCGGTCATTACTCGAGACCTGATCAAGCTGGCACGAAGTCTGCACTTTCCACGGCGAGAATCGCATGAGGAGCGGTGAAGTTTTGCGTCGCAAAGGGATGACCATGGTGGAGTTGCTGACGGTCGTAGCCGTGACCGGTATGCTCGCCGTGATGGCGATGCCCAACCTCACCGGTGGGCGCGATCGGCGCGCCGCAAACTCCGCTGCGCGGCAAGCGATGATGGCGTTCCGGTTGGCACGAAGTGAGGCGATACGACAGCAAAAGAACGTGGCGATTCAGTTAGATAGAGACCGAAATGAGATCCGCGTGTTCGTCACGCGCAGCGCCAGCGACTTCTCGATGTTCAACCCGCGTTTCCACGTCACGCTGCGCATTCTGACGGCGCGTCTGAGGCGGGGTGAGGACAAGAAGGATTGGCCGAAGAACGTGCACATCGGGGACGGCACGGTGATCGACAGCCTCGGACCGCTGCCTGAGGTGTATGCAGGATTGGACCCCAAGTCGTGCAGTTTTTGCACAGGTGGTTACGTCATCTTTGCAACCCCCAAAGGTCGCTTCGTCGATTTCGGTGGCAGGCCGGTGGTGGGGTCTTTCTCGGTGGCACGCAAGGCGAACGGGGGTTTTCAGAGGGTCTGGCTGACCCGCGTCGTGGCTTTCAACGGTATGACGGGCTCGAGCCGCATCTACGCCTGGCGAGGTGACGCATGGCGCTGAAGCAGGGGTTTACGCTGATCGAGGTGTTGGTGTCGTCGGTGGTCTTCATCCTCATTCTGATGGGGACGCTCCCGCTGGTGCTGATGAGCGCCAACTCGGGGCGGAATAGCTACGATATGGGGCGAGCGAATGAGGCGCTGACGATGGTCATGGATCGGGTAGTCGGCGCCCGACAGATCGGCGCCAAGCTGCCGGGACCCAACGGGTTCCCTGCTGACGTCTCGCGAGCGCCCGACAGCGGAACGCAGTGCTACTACCTGCGCTCCGATGACCGGCGAGCGCCGACGCCACGGGACTGTACGGTGATCGGTGACAACAACTTGATCTCTCGCTCGGACATCGACGACCGCTACACCATCCAATGGGAGACCAAGCGAGAAGACCGTATGGCGGGTGCGCCTGCGATTGATAACGTGACCGTGACCGTGAGCTGGCGCCGTGGCAAGGGGCGTGTTCGCTCGGTCAAGGGCGTGGTGAGGGTGGCGAGATGATGCGCCGCGGACACAGCCTGAACGAGTTGATGATCGCCGTGTCGCTGTCCATGGTGTTGATGTCGCTCATCTTCTCGATCGCCGTCAACCTTCAAGGCGGCGCAGAGAAGATCAACCGGAAGGTCGACCAGAACTCGGCGGCGCAGTCCGCCATGGATCTGCTGCGAGCGGACGTCGAGCTGGCGGGTCACCGCTGGGGAGGCGGTGAGGTGGATCGTCGCGATAACTTCCCCGGCGGCGACTTCTGCTCAGTAGACGCTCGAGCGATGGCGCGTAGCCCGAGCGTGGGCTTGATCCCGGGACCGCAGCAGGTCGTGCTGCGCTCGGATCGTTTCCCGAGCGAGGTCCAGGGCTTTCAGATGGGTCAACGAAACCAGGTGCCTGACGGTCGCCTTGAGGGGCTCGATGAGGAGGTCGTTTACGTCTTTGAGCGCTACGACCAGCCGCGCAACCTCTGGCGGCTGCGTCGAGCGTACCGGACGGGGGTCAACAACGGCTGGCAGTGCATGACGCTGCTTGAGAACTTGGTGATTCCCGACGACGGGAAGCCGTTCCGCTACGACGTCTTGGTCACGCGGCGAGGGCGGCGCGAGGTGGACCGGCACCTCAACCTGGCGAACCCGGTCGGGCGCGCCGTCCAGACGCCTAACGGGCAGCGGGTCCCCAACGACCTGTTCGAGGTCGACGGGCGCGGCGGCGTGGATGTTCGAGACTATGAGGCGCTCACGACGGGCAGCCTGATCGCTGGGATGCACGTCCGCTTCTGCGTGAGTGACGGCCGCGACTTGCCGGGCGGTCGGGGCTATACTTGCAACCCGGAGAACATGCGCCGCTCGAGCAACAACCTGCGTCTGGTTGAGGTCGGTCTGACGACGAAGAACCTTTTGACGTGGCGGGCGTACATCGAGGGGCGGCGCGGATGATGTGGCGTGACCCGACAGAGCGTCGCGGGATGGCGCTGATTATCACGGTGGTGATGACGACCATGATCGCCATGCTGGCGATGGGCCTAAGCGCCGTGACCTGGGACGAGATCGGCCTGTCCGCTAACCGCCGCCGCGCCAAGGCGGCGCGTTTCGCTGCGGAGGCGGGGCTGACCCATTTTGTCTCGCTTGGGATGGGCCCAGACCAGGTCGCTTCGACAGCGGGCGGGCGAGAAAATTACGAGATCATCACGTCGACGCCCGTCGACGGCAACGCCAACACGCGACGCGGCCACTACCGCGTCCAGGTCGGGTTTTGCTGCCGGCCTGATGGCTCGAGGCTGCCTTCGAACCAAATCCGAGTCACGAGCATCGGTGAGGTGAAGCGAGGGGATCGCATCCTCGCTAGCAGCAGCGTCTCGGTGACGTTGGAACAGTTTGACCCCACCAGCGCCGTGTTGGATCGGGAGTCACAAGGCGGTTTGAGCGCTGAGGCGCTGCAGACGCAAGTAGCGAGCGGTGGAGGTGGCGTGACGCTGCCGACCCCGCCTGAGCGGAGGTGACCATGCTGTTTCGTGCGCTCGCCATCATCATCCTCGTCTCGGCGGGCACCGCCTCGGCCGACTACAAGCCTCGAACGGTCGAACAGGCGGTCGAGCCCGACCTCGTGATCGCCGTCGATAACCACGCCTCTATGACGTACGATTGGTGCGGTTCATTTGAGCGCAACCAGGTCTATGGTGACGGCGATCGAAACCCGCGTTTTCGTGGGGGTCGGACGCTGTGCCGCCTGGGCGAAGGGCGCTCTCGTTTGCAGCATCTGCGCACGGCGTTACGCGGTCAGTTTGAGACCGCTGAGGGGCTCCGTATGACCCTCTTGAGGCCGGGGCAGAACGCAGACCTTGGGCAGACGGCCGAGGCCGCGAATTATCGCTACCCCGCGGGACCGCGCGGGGCGCGTCAGAGCCTGCCGATGTGGGGTCCCGAAGGGAGTAACAGCCGGTGCAACTCAAGGAATCAGTGCTGCTGGGGTCGCTCGGTCGGTGACTTCAACCGGCGCGACGTCCGGCGGAACTTCATCTCGGTCGATTCGCAACCGATCGAGAACAACCGCAGCGAGTTTGTCTCGTGGGTCGACGCTCAAGGGCCGGTGGAGATGCGCGGGCTGGGCGCAAGTAACGTGCAGGGCATGATGATGGCGGCTCGGTATGTGCACCAGCGCAACGTGCAGCGCGGCTCGGCAGCGGATGAGCAATGTCGCAAGCACTTCACGATGTTGATCACGGACAGTTGGGACCACCGGGGCTTGAGCACATGCTCGACCGCGAACAACAGCGTCTCGCAGATTCAAAATACGATCAGCCAGAACCGGAGCCGCTCGCTCGGTGTCGCTGCCTCCGACACCATCGTGGTCGGCTTTGGTCCGCACTACCTCAACGTCACGGCGCGCAGCAATCTCGATGCGCTGGCGCGCACGGGCGGGCAGGCGATTCACCCGACGATGCCATACGTCGTGAACAACAATGTGGGTCGAGCGCTCTATGCGCGAACCCCTGAGGAGCTCCACAATGTCCTCGAAGATGCCGTTCAGACGGCCTTGAGCGGCGAGTACCAGGGCGGTCGAGCAGAGGTGACGACGCTGTGGACGGTCCCGAGTGACGTGGGGCGTGTGGTCGATAACGGGATCCTCGTGCCGATTGTCCAGCAGCCAGGGAACCGTGGTCGGCTGTACGCCTTTCGCTTGTTTCATGAGGACCAGCCGTTCTCGGGCGAGTGGACCTTTCGAGGCGATCCGAGCATCCTCTGGGACGCTGGCGAGCGCTTGTCTCGACGCACGAGCTATCCGGACCGGTCTGGGCGGGCGAGCGTGCGGACGCCGCGCCGTATTTACACGGGGATCGAGGTGCAAGAGAGCGACACCCCCCCAGCGAACTGGCGGACGGGGTCGCTCAAGCGATCAGAGGTCATCTGGCCCATCCCGCGGCGTGAGCGGATGCAGTGGTACCGCTCATTCGACCTTCGTTGTCCGCTCAATGCGCCCAACAATGCGCGCTGTTGGGATGTCCCCGATTTGAACGAGAACGGAAACGCAAGCGACGACTATGACCGGCGCGTCGCCATGTCGCGTATGATCATGAAGCTGCGCGGCGCCCACATCGACACGACCCAGCCGGATGCTCGCGTGGGCGATGAGATCGTGGATAAGCGCCGTGGGTTTATCGACGACGATGGGGTCTGGAAGCTGGGCCCGCTAGTGCACAGCTCACCCGTGACGCCGCGCTTTGGTCGTAACACGACGCGCCAAGATACGGACGCAAGCTATAAGCTCTACGCATCGGTCGTAGGCGGTAATCCGCCCATGGCTTATGTCGGTGCAGGGCACCTGATCCACGCCTTCTTTTTGAACGCGTCGAGCGCTGACGGCTTTGCGCCCCAGCGCCAGACGCATGAGGCGGGCGAGGAGGCGTGGGCTTACCTGCCGCGCGCCAACCACAAGCTGCTACGAGATGTCTTTACGGCTGACTTTGCAGGGTTTCGTGGTGACAAGCCGAGCCTGATGAACGGGCGCTGCCGAGCCTTTGAAGCCAAGCTCAACCTCGAGCAAGCCGAAGAACGCGGGGGCTGGTCGTCGTTGCTTATCTGCCCGGCGGTGGGCGCGAAGAAGATCGTCGTCTTGGACGTCTCCAAGCCGCTCGAGCCCGTGCCGGTGTTCGAGTTTGGCGATCGCTTCCTCGGCGAGGTCCACTCGACCCCCGCCGTGGGCTATGTGGATATTGGCGGCGACCGGACTAAGCCGGTGATGATCGTCGCGTCGGGCATCGGAAACGGACAATACCCGCGAGGTGCTGGCTGTCCGAAAGATTGGTGCCGGGATCTGCCGGCGGTGATGGTCGTGGACCTGACGACCGGTCGGGTCATGCATCGCTACGTGCTCTCGCAGTTCCGCGGCGAGGGCATCATGACCGACGTCTCAGCGATCGATCGTGATGGCGACGGGGCGCTCGACCTTGCATACGTCGGGACCACCAGCGGGCGGATGTTGACCCTCGATCTGCACGGGCGAGGGCGAACGGACGGCGCGGCGTGGCGCTTGACGGAGCGTACAGGCGCTGACGGTCTTTTGGGCCGCCGAGCGCAGCTAGGCGCGCCGGTTATCGACATGCGCGAGCGGGACGCAGCCCAGTTCAACTTGATCGCAACGGCGGCCGACGTCGGGGGGCAAGGCCGGCCGGTGCGGCGCGGGACCGTGCGCGTCCTGCGAGAGCAGCAGCCGCGCGACCCACGTGGTTCGGCGTTGCGCGCCGGGTGCGACCTGACGCGAGCTCGCAACGCACGACTGGGAGCGCAGGAGTACGCGGTCTCATCACCGATCGTCTCGAAAGGGGTCGCTATCTACACCACGGTTCAAGGGGGTGGAGGCTGCGCCGGCGCGATCCAGCGGATGCGCTGCGTCGACCTCGATACCTGCACCGAGACCTGCAACGAGATCATCTGCGATCCGCGCGAGACCACCTGCTCCTCCGAGCCTGCGCCGCCAACCTTCTTAGCGGACGGGCGCTTGTATTATTACAACTCGGGGCAGCTCAAGACCTTGGGACGTGTCACCAACGCCGGGGTCGAGCTGGTTCCTGTGGACGGATTCAACAACAACGCCACCCCGGAGACGCAGCCGAATCAGTCGCGGCCTAAGAACCTGATCATGCATTGGCGCGAAGTGTACTGATGCGCCGCTGCTTCTTGTCGCTCGCCCTGCTCACGTTGGCGCTTGGTTGTGCCGACGAGGGCGAAGCCCAGCGGCGCCTCGATGACATCAGGACGGCGTACTCCGCGGCGATCAAGCAGGACTTCGTCAGCGGTTTGCATGGCGAGGAGGTTGCGCGGGTTTTACGTGCGCTGGACCAGTTTGAGGGGCCGGATACCGTGCGCGATGAGGCGATCGCCCTGGCGGCGCGCATCCGCAGGACGCAAGCGCGCAACCCGATCGAGGAGGAGGCGCTGCGCGCTGAGGATGTCTTTGACGGCGCCGGCGAAGAGGCGCTGCCTCAACTAGCGAGCGCAGACCCGACTGAGGCGATCTGGATGAAAGCGCTGCAGGTCGGCTCGTTTCGAGCCGACTTCGAGCGCTACTGGTTGGGCTGCTTTCAGCCGGTCGGTGGTGACGCCGAGCGTTGGCGCGTGTTGGATTTACCGCCTTGCCGAAAGCGTCCTGGGCTCGAACGCATCGCAGAGGTGCGCTTTCGGGACGGGCAGATCAGTGAGCTGCTGACCCATCAACAGATCGTCAATCAGGCGTCGTCGCCTTAGTGCCAGCGGACGCCCGTGATGGGTGGCTGAATGGCGAGATAGTACTCGGCGCGCCGGTTCGCAGGCTCATCCGTCTCGTCCGCTGTCGAAACCTTGGGGCGGTCCTCGCCCAAACCGGTGTAGCGGACCGGGATGTTGAGCCGCCCCTTTTGTTTGAGGTAGCGGGCGATGGCGCGCGCCCGCTTGAGCGAGAGCGCACGGTTGCTGGCGGCGTCGCCGACCGTGTCGGTGTGACCGATCACGAACAGCTTCACCGGAGCCCAACGCTTAGCGACCTTGACCTGCGGCTTGATCAGCTTGACCGCTGCGTCGAGTTTGGGGCGTTCACTCGCCACAATCTTCGCCTTTCCGCTCGCAAAAACGACGTCCTCATGCGGGATCTCGACCTTCCATGGGAACAGATCGATGGCCTGGAAGAAGCCTTGCTCGTCGTACGCGGTGAGCGAGATCTTTAGGATGGTCCCTTCCCGCCCCAACAAGGGAATACTAAAGGGCTGCCCGGCGGCGCGCGGGGTCTCGAAGAGCTCTTCTTCGTTCGCCAACTTTTTGCCGGTGACGCTGATGATCTTGTAGGCGACGCGGACGCACGGGCGGCTGACGGTCAGCGTCAGGCGCCTCGCCTTGAGATCGAGCCCGTTGTCCTCCACCACGATCTTGAGCGGCCCATGGACCGAGGCGTCAAATTCGAGCGGGATTTTGCCAACGAAACCGTTGCGAAAGTGAACGGTCATCTCGCCCGTGTAGTGCTGAGTCCCTTCGGGCTGAGGGAGGGCGAAGCGCACGCGGGTGCCGCGCTTGGGGTTCTTGTGCTGGCGTTTGATCACCGTGCCGTCGCTACGTTTCAGGCGGACCTCGATCAGCTTGAGACGCTCTTTGATGACGACGTTGAGCGTGGGTTTCTTACCCAGCGGAACGATGGGGTTCAGGTCGACCTGAACGCCGACGCCGGCGCCGAGCGCAAGGCTCGATTGAAGAAGGAGTCCGAGCGCAAGCGTTCTTAGGACCATGGAAACTCCCAAAGATCTCTGGAGACAAACTGGACGGCGGCGCCCACGTCATCGCCGAAGCGATCGATCATCAGCTCCGCCTGGCTGGCGCCCCCATGGACCAGCCGTTGCAAGGGCGCAAGATGGACTTGCTCGTCGTCGCCCTGCGCGTTGCGCCGGGCGCGCCGGCCAAGCCCGGCCGCCGATAAGCTAACGAGCGTGGAGGCGAGTTCATTCAAGCTGCCGAGGTCACAGCGCCCAGAGAGTCCTTTGCGGGCAGCCATATGAGCCAGGTTTTGCCAGCTCGCCGAGGTCCACTCACGGGTCAGTTCATGCGCTGTATCGAGCGATTCTTGGTCGTAGAACAAGCCCGTCCAGAGCGCGCTGAGCGCCACGACCATTTGACCGCAGCCGGCGTCTGCGCTGCGGAGCTCGATGAAGGATTTCAGGCGCGTCTCGGGGAAGACGCCGCCTAGGTGTTGCAGCCAATCGCGCGGCTCGAACTGATCGCTGCGGGCGTGCTCGAGAAAGCTCACGTTCGGTGCAGGGATGTAGGCACCGTCTCGGTACAGGAACAGCATGCGCTGCGCCGCGGCCCATTCGGCGTATTGGTGATAGGTGAGCTGAGGATCCAGCATCCAATCGAAGCGGCCGGAGCGCTGGACGTCCGTGTGGTCCCAGATCGCGTAGCGTTCTGTCATGCGGCCGCTTGGCGCTCCATTTTGGTAGGGCGAATTGGCGAACAAGGCGGCGACAACCGGGGACCAACACGCCGCCACGCGGAACTTCTTCGCCATATCGGCCTCATCGACATAGTCGAGGTTGGTCTGGATGGTGGCGGTGCCGAACATCATCTCCAGGCTTCGTCGCCCCAGCTGCGGCATGAGCTCCTTCATGATCGCATAGCGCGACTTGGGCATCATCGGGACATCACACAGGCGCGTCCGAGGCCGCAGCCCCATGCCCATGAAGGTCAGCCCGAGCGGGCGCGCAACCTCTTGCAGGGTGTGTTGGAAGGCGCGGGTCTCGTCCGCCACGGCGTGGAGATCCCCAAGGGGGCTCCCTGCGAGCTCCAGCTGTCCACCAGGCTCAAGCGTGACGCTCGCGCTGGGGCCCTCGAGCCCGATGACGGCGCTGCCCTCGCGCACGGGATGCCAGCCGAGGGCTTCACTCAGTCCGTTCAGGACCGCAGCGATCCCGTCAGCGCCACCGTAACCGGGGACGCGTCCGTTTTGATCGAGGCACAGCAGCTCGTGCTCCGCGCCGATCAGCGTGGCGCCTGCGTGGCGTTCGCCCTCAGTGAAAACGTCGGTCAGGTTCATCGCGCCGGCTACTCCCCTAGGGAGAGAGCGCTTAACGAAATCTGGCTCAAGAGACCACCATTTCGATGAGGCGCTTTGGTCAACGGATTGTTGGCGGCATCCGACGAACTGAGATACAGCTAGGTGCGCCGATTAGGAGACGCCGTTGGCCGAGCACTTGTACATCTGTGACCCCGTCGATCAGTTGATTCCGGGCGCTGATACGACCCTGGCGCTCGCTCGCTCGAGCCGTCTACTTGGGCATCGCTCGAACTGGTGCCTGATGCGTGAGCTCGAGTGGCGAGGCGACGCCTTGTTCGCTCGGATTCGGCCCTTTGATGAAGCGCAGACGCTCAACGAGGGGACGTGGCGGCCGATCGCATCACAGAGCCTGGTGTTTGTGCGGACCGATCCACCGGTTGACGCCGCCTACATGGCGGGTTTGTGGCTCCTCGACGCCGCCGCACAGCAAGGCGTCCGGGTTGTGAACTCGCCAAGTAGTCTGACCTGGGCGAACGAGAAGACGCTGATCCTGCGGTTCCCCGAGCTCATCCCCGAGACCATGGTGTCTGGGGACCCTGACCACCTGCGCGCCTTTGTGACGCGGCACCAGCGGGCGGTGATCAAGCCGCTCGATGGCAACGGCGGCCGCGGGGTGCTGGTGCTCGATGCCGAGGATCGGAACCTCAATTCGCTCATCGAGATGAGCTGCGCCGCTGAGGTCGCTCTGATGATTCAAGCTTATCTACCAGAGGTCGCTGACGGCGACCGGCGCGTGCTGTTGATCGACGGCGAACCGCTGGGGGTCCTCAATCGGGTCGCCGGCCCCGATGATCACCGCTGCAATATGCACGTGGGCGCACAGGCTGAATGGGTGCCGGTGTCGGAGAGCGACCGCCGCGTCTGCTCAGCGCTCGCGCCCTTCCTTCGTGAGCACGGACTCTTTTTTGTCGGGATCGACCTGATCGGCGGTCGACTGACCGAAATCAACGTGACCAGCCCAACCGGAGTGGAGGAGATCCTCGCCGCCGGCGGGCCGGACCTCGCCTTACAGACCATTGCTGCGCTGAGCGCAGTAACGAACGCCTGAGTCGGTTCTGATTTGTTTGCTTGATTTGCCCGGTGAGGGCTTGCAAGAGCAGCGGACAGAGCGAGCGTGGCGGAATTGGTAGACGCGCCAGGTTTAGGTCCTGGTGAGGCAACTCGTGGGGGTTCGAGTCCCTTCGCTCGTACCAATCGATGAAAGACGACCGCAGCGTCGTCGGGAGAATTTTCAGTGGAAGTGAACGTAGAGCGTTTAGGCCCTGTCGAACTGCGCCTCAATTTCGAGGTGAGCGCTTCAGAGTGCGATCGTGAACTCAACAATGCGTATAGAGCCTATGCGGCGCGTGCGCGGTTGCCTGGGTTCCGTCCAGGCAAGGTGCCGGTCCGGCGGATCAAGAAGCAGATCCAGAGCCAGGTGGTGCACGAGGTCTCGGAGGTGATCATCGAGCGCGCCTACCGCGAGGCGGTTCAGCAAGAGGCGCTGCAGCCCGTGACGCCCCCTCAGGTTGAGGGGCAACCGAGTTGCCATGAAGGCCAGCCGTTTCGCTTTGCGATCACCGTCGAGGTGCGTCCTGAGATCGAGCTTAAGAAGATCAGCGGGTTTGACATCATCGCCGAGACCAAAGTGATCGGCGACGACGACGTCCAAGGCGAGCTTCAGCGTCTGCGGCAGTCGAAAGCTGAGTACGCTGAGGCTGACGAGGGCGCAGCCGCTACCGACAGCCACAAGGTCACGGTGAAGTTTGACGCCTTCCAAGGGGACAAGCAGCTCGCTGACGGCGAGGAGCGCTCCTTCTACCTCGGCGATCCCGACCTCGAAGAGCAAATCCGCGCGGCGCTGCTCGGCGCGAAGGTCGGCGAAACGGTCGAAGCCGACATCACCTTCTCCGAGGACAACGCCAACCCTGACCTTGCGGGCGAAGTCGTCAAGCACAGCTTCTCCGTCGAGAAGCTCGAGACGGCCACCTTGCCCGAGCTTGATGATGCGTTCGCCAAGGGGTTTGAGGCGGAGGATTTGGAGGCGCTGACGACCGCCGTGAAGGAGCGGCTCGAGGCGATGGCGAAGCAAAATAGCGAGCGCCAGTTCGAGGACGCAGTGCTCGAGGCGCTGATCGATGCGAACCCCTTTGAGGTGCCGATGGGGCTGGTGCAGCGGCAGCTCGATTCCAGCTTGGCGCGCGCCATGCCAGGCGTCAGCCCAGACCAGCTCAAAGACATGGGCGTGGACCTCGACGCGTTCCGTGACCAGATGCGGCCACAGGCGCTTCGCTCGGTCCAGGCGGGTCTGCTGCTCGACGAGATCGCAGACGCCGAGGACCTGCAGCCCGGCCCGCAGGACGTCGCTAATGAGATGGTAGCGCTCGCCCAGCGCAGCGGCGAGCCGCTCGCGAAGGTGCAGGCGCAGCTGCGCCGGCCTGAGGTGATGGAACAAATCGTCGGTGAGCTTCGTCAACGAAAGGCGCTGGCCTTCGTGCTCGACGCTGCCCGCCCGAGTGAGGCCGCCGAGGCGACCGAAGAGCCCGCCGAGTCGAGCGAGGAAGAAGAAGCATGAGCCTGTTGACCCCTATCGTCATTGAACAAGACCACCGCGGCGAGCGAAGCTATGACATCTGGTCGCGCTTGCTCAAGGATCGGCTGATCTTTATCGGCGGCGCCATCAACGAACACGTCGCCAACTCGGTGGTCGCTCAGCTGTTGTTTTTGGAGAGTCAGGACCCGAAGGCCGACATCACCATGATGATCAACAGCCCGGGCGGCGTGGTCGACGACGGTTTAGCGATCCTCGATGCGATGAACTACGTCAAGCCGGACGTCGCAACGATCTGTTACGGCAAGGCCGCCTCGATGGGCGCCGTGCTGCTCGCAGCAGGTACCAAGGGCAAGCGCTCGGCGTTGCCGCACAGCCGCGTGATGATCCACCAGCCGCTCGGAGGTGCCCGGGGGCAGGCGTCGGACATCCAGATTCAGGCGCAAGAGATCCAGAAGCTCAAAGAAATTTTAGCCGGTTTGCTCGCCGAAGCCAGCGGCAAGACGGTGGAGCAGATCCATGAAGACTCTGACCGCGACTACTACATGAGCGCGGAAGAGGCTGCAGCGTACGGTTTGATCGACCAAGTGATCGCACGGCGTGACGAGGAAGAGGCGTCGTGACCGAGGAAGGGCGCGCCAAGACCTGCAGCTTCTGCCGAAAGGCTCAGGCTGAAGTTCGTCACTTGATCGCCGGGCCAGGGGCTCAGATCTGTGATTCATGCGTTCAACTCTGCGCCGACTTGCTGGAGGACTCTGGGTCCGAGGCGTCGGCAAAACGAGACATCCTGAGCGATCTGCCGCCGCCCTCTGAGATCACGGCGGCGCTCGATGAGTATGTGGTCGGTCAAGATCACACGAAAAAGGTGCTCGCGGTGGCGGTGCACAACCACTATCAGCGGCTCAAGCTGTTGCAAGAGCCCGACGAAGACGACGTCGAGCTCGAAAAGAGCAACATCTTACTGATCGGTCCGACGGGCACGGGGAAAACCCATCTCGCTCGGACGATGTCGCGCTTCCTTGACGTCCCCTTTGCGATCGCTGACGCCACGTCTCTGACGGAAGCGGGCTATGTTGGTGACGACGTGGAGAATGTGATCGGCGCGCTCGTGCACGCAGCGGATGGCGACGTGGCGCGCGCAGAGCGTGGCATCGTCTACATCGATGAGATCGATAAGGTGGCGCGTAAGTCTGAGAATACGTCGATCACCCGTGACGTCAGCGGGGAAGGCGTGCAGCAAGCGTTGCTCAAGATCATGGAAGGGACGATCGCTCAGGTCCCGACAAAAGGCGGCCGCAAGCATCCGCATGGCGATTTTTTTCGCGTGGACACCTCGCAGATCCTGTTCATCTGCGGCGGTGCGTTTTCGGGGCTTGAGCAGATCATTGCGCGCCGCTTAGGCGGAGCTAAGATCGGGTTTGGAGCCCAATCGAAGCGCGTCGAAGCCTCCACAGAGCTGTTCGCCCAGGTGACGCAAGAGGATCTCTTAGCCTATGGCCTGATCCCTGAGTTTGTCGGCCGGTTGCCGGTGGCAGCGGCGCTTGAGCCGCTCCAAAAAGAGGGGCTTGTGCGGATCCTGCGCGAGCCGCGCAACGCGCTGCTGCGGCAGTATCAGGCGCTGTTTGAGATGGATGAGATTGAGCTCGTCGTGGACGACGAAGCCTGCGAAGCGATCGCTGAGAAGGCGCTTGATCGCGGCACGGGCGCACGCGGGCTTCGAGCGATCCTCGAGGAGGCGCTGATGCAGCCGATGTTTGATCTTCCGGGCGATCCGACGGTGTCCAAGTTGGTGGTCACACCGGGCACGGTGCTGGAGCAAGAAGCGCCGGTTGTGATTCGGGAAGAGCTCGCAGAGGCCGTATGACGGCAACGGAGCGTTTGCCGGTTCTGCCCTTACGCGAGCTGGTGCTGTTCCCGGGTGCCACCGCCACCTTGCGGGTGGGGCGTCAGGCTTCGCTCGAGGCGCTGGCCGCAGCGAGCGTAAGCGAGACGCACAGGCTGGCGCTGGTGTCGCAGGTGGACCGCAGGGTCGATGACCCGGTTGCTGCCGATGTGTTTACGATCGGTGTACAGGCTCGGATCGCCCGCGTTGTGGACGCTGACTCGGCCGAGGGGGCACGTGAGGTCGAGTTGGTGGTCGAGCGGCGGCTGCGTCTGGCTGAGTTTGATCGCGACCCAGCCGGATACTTTGCGATGGTGGAGCGATTGGAGCAGGGGACGCTTCCCTTGACGCAAGGTCGCGACGCCCGGCGTTTGATCATCAGCAAGCTCAACGAGGTGAATCGTCTGGTGAGCCAACGCTATGCAACGGTGGAGTTGGTCTCGGAGAGTCGTTTTGACCGCGTCATCGACCGGGGGTGTCAGATGCTCTACCTCGACACGTTGGCGCGTCAGGAGCTGCTGGAGGAGCTCGACTTGGCGGCGCGTGCACGGGCGGTCGCTTTAGCGCTGGAGGTTGAGCTCGCATCACACCGGCAAGAGCAGCGGCGCGCCGAGTCGCGCAGACGAGCAGCTCGGGGGCGTGAGCGGGGCACAGACCAGCGTGAGCCAGGCGACGAGCTGGACGAACTCCGGGCGGAGGTTGCAGAGGCCGAGCTGCCCGATGCGGCGCGCGATCGAGTTGAGCGAGAGCTCCGGCGTCTTGAGCGCATGCACGACATGAGCGCTGAGGCGAACATTCTGCGGCAGTGGATTGAGCATGTTTTGCAGGTGCCCTGGGCGCGCTGCACGGAGGACCGGCTGGCGCTCGACGAAGCCTCATCCATCTTGGATAGCGCACATCATGGGCTCAACGAGCCCAAGGCCCGTATTCTTGAGTATCTCGCGGTGCGCTCACAGAGCCCGACGGCGGGCGGCCCGGTGTTGTGCCTGGTGGGACCGCCCGGTGTAGGCAAAACATCGCTGGCGCGGTCGACCGCAGAGGCGATGGGGCGAGAGTTTGTTCGTGTCGCCTTAGGGGGAGTGGCGGATGAAGCACAGATCCGTGGTCACCGCCGCACGTATGTGGGAGCGATGCCAGGGCGCATCGTCGCCGCTTTGCAGCGCGCCAACAGCCGCAACCCGGTGCTGTTGCTCGACGAGATCGATAAGCTCGATCAGAACCGGCGTGGTGACCCGGCCTCGGCGTTGCTCGAGGTGCTGGACCCGGAGCAGAACCACAGCTTCCGAGATCATTACCTTGAGCTCGGTGTCGATCTGTCCGAGGTGGTCTTCTTGTGTACAGCGAATCAGGAGTCTCGGCTACCGCCGCCTCTCTTGGACCGGCTCGAGGTGCTGCGCTTAGCGGGCTACTCAGAGGATGAGAAGGTAGCGATCGCAAGGCGCTTTCTCCTGCCCAAGCAGTTTCGTGAAGCGGGCTTTGCGCCGGGACAAGTTCACGTCACGCAGCCGGCGCTCATTCAGATCGTACGCGCCTACACCGAGGAGGCGGGGGTTCGACAGTTGGATCGGGCGCTCGCCCGCTGTGCGCGTCGCTTAACGGTCGAGTGCTTGGAGCGTGGGGGCGGCGATCACGTCAGCACACACGGTCGACAGACCCTCAGCCTGGCGCGCGTGAGTCGATACCTCGGGGTGCCCAAGCCGATGCGTCTTCCTCAGCGCGGTGGTCAGGTGCCTGGGGTGACACTCGGGCTTGCCTGGAGCGAGATCGGCGGCTCCGTGCTACGCGTTGAGGTGGCGCAAGTGGCTGGCAGCGGTCGGCTCCACGCCACAGGTAGTCTCGGCGCGGTCATGCGCGAGTCGGCGGAGCTCGCGTGGGGTTTCTTGCGTGCTCACGCGCAGCGGCTGGGTTTAAGCGACGTCAATTTTGGCGCCTTGGACCTCTACTATCACTTGCCTGAAGGGGCGCAGCCTAAGGAGGGGCCAAGCGCCGGGCTCGCGTTGGCGCTCGCCGCCTGGAGCGCGTTCAGCGATCGAGCCTTACCCCTCGATACAGCGATCACTGGCGAGCTCACGCTGACGGGTTTGGTTCTGCCCATCGGTGGCTTGCGGGAGAAGCTGCTGGCTGCGCAGCGGCAAGGTTTGGTTCGGGTGATCTATCCCGAGCGAAATCAAGCGGAGGTCGCTGCGCTCCCAAAGAAGCTGACGACGACGCTCGAGCTTGTCCCTGTGGCGAGCTACTTCGAAGCGCTCGAGGTGTTATGGGGTGACCCCACGAGTCGAGCGGTGCGTGCGCCTGAGCCTGTCGATGCTTGAGCCTCAAGTTGACGAATTCTGTCAACTTGAGTGTCGAGGGTCGGACTCGAACCCCATTTGTAGGGGGGTTTCGTCATAATTGCGTCACTGGCACAAGTCTTGCGGCGTAGAGGAAACAGTTGACCAAACATGACGGGCATGTCTCTCAAGACAAGCCGGAAGAGGAGTTCTCATGATTCGCACCTTTGCACCCGTGTTCGGCTTTGCGCTGGTCCTTGTCTCGGCTGCTGCGTTTGCAGGCGGCGGCGGCGGCGGCGGTGGCGGCGGTGGTGGCGCTGAGCCGGCCGCATTGTGGCTGCTTGGCGTTGGCGCAGCGAGCCTCTGGGCTGCTCGCCGCTGAGCCTCCGCCAGCTCGCTGAGTGGATGGTCGCCTGCGGGGCGACGATCTGGCATATTTGGCTCGAGCCGGCCGACCCGCTGCTGACCTTTCGCATCGCGGTGGTGCTTGCACTGCTCGTGATCGTGGTCAGGGCGCCTGGTTCGGACCGCTCCAGCGCCATCCCGGGAGGGGTGGTCAGTTTGGTGACTGTTGCGGGCATCTTCTGGATGCCCGCCGCTGTTTTTTCGGTCGCTTGGATCGCATGGCGACGCATCGAGCGCTGGCCTGCCGTGGTCATGGCGCTGCTTGCGCTGCCTTGGGACCCGTGGATCGCGGCGTCTGTTCAGTGGCCGCTGCAGGTGGTTACAGCCGAGCTCGGTGGTGCGCTGGCTGGGATTGACCCGAGTTACGAGCTGAACCACGCGCTCCACGGCGATACCGTCTATCTAAAGATCCCTTGTGCGAGCTTTTGCGACATTGCGCACCACAACGTGGCGGCCGGACAGGTGGGGTACGAACCACTTCGTATCAACGAGCAGTGCGCTGGCCTCAATCAGGTCGAAGGCCTCTTCGCTTTGACGGGCGCGGTCTTGTTGTTGTTGGGCACGGGCTTGAGTTGGCGTCATGACCTGATCTTTTTGGCGGCTGCGCCGGTCCTAGCTGTCGTCGTCAACGGCGTGCGCGTTGCGTTGTCGGTTTGGATCGGTCGGTGGGTGGCGCGCGGCCCGTGGGACGGATGGGTCCACGACCTACCCGGTTACGTCGTCTTTGCGATCGCTGTCTTTGGGATGGCGGTCATCGCTCGACGCCTCGCTGAGCGCCGAGCGTGACCAGCCTGGTGGGCCGGGCAGGGTTCGAACCAGCGACACCCGCCGTGTAAAGGCGACACTCTACCACTGAGTTACCGGCCCTTGAGCGCCTGTTGCCGCGTTTCATAGCAAAGCACAATCTTCGTTTATGCCAACAGGCCGCTCACGGCGCCGTGTGATCGGAACATCATCAAGAGGTTGACGCAGAGGTGAGCTGCCAGCGGTACCAGGATCGAGTTACTTCGCGCATACAAGGCTGCGTACGGTATACCGGCGCCGATTGTGACCATCCCGACCCAAGCTGGGATCGCCATCGGGGTGATCCACCAAAAGCTGGTGAAGGTGATATGGTACACACCGAAGAGCAGCCCCGATAGGACCACCGGCGCAAGCGGCGTTGCAAAGCTGTCGAGCAGCTTGCGGGTCACAAACCCTCGAAAAAATATCTCCTCGCACAGCACATGAAACGCGGTCAGCGCCAGCAAGGTGCCAAGGGGCGCAAGGGTAAACTGGAGCGGGGAGAAAAAGCCGACAAGCAGGCCGAACCCAAGCGCAACACCCACCGTTCCGTCGAGCTCAAAACCTAGATTTTTAAAGCGCTCGCCGATGCTTCGTCCGGATCCGAGGAGCGCAATGCATAAGATGCCGGCGCCGAGTAAGATGCCGCGGCGAACGTAAAAGAACGAGGTCTCCGATGACCGCGGGTGGCCAGGCGATGCGACGGGGATGGAGGTGCACTCGGCTGCCACCGCCTCCGCAGACACGGACGGGTTGTCCGCCTCCAGATTCTCCTCACACGCGAGCTGCGCTTCGAACTGGATAAAGTAACCGCTGCCTTCAGGGGGGTGAAGGCTCGGCGCGCAGGCCTGGCCGGGGAGCTGTTCGGCTTGCAGGTCTCGAAAATCGTAATAGGTGTCCGGCTGAAAGAAGTACTCTTGGTCGCCCTGTGGAAAGCATGAGTCCGGGGTCTGGTGCGCCATCTGGAAGAGCCCGCCGAACACGAGCGCACAGACGACCGCGACTTTTGCAAAGCCAAGAGAGTCTGTCGATGATTCGCCCCCTGAGCCCTTCGTTTTTGGTGCCTTTTTTGAGCCCTTTTTACGTTGCTTTTTCGACTTGGTCGCGGCCTCACCTTTGATGTTTGCGAACTCGCCCGACACGTCGGGTTGTCCGCTGGACGACGCCGCGCTGGCGGACATTTTACCCGAGAGGATATCGAGGAGTCGCTTGGACTCTGCGTCGTTCGGGGCGATCTCGAGCGCCGAGCGCGCCAGCGATTTCGCCTCGTCGCGCCGTCCGAGCTCGAGGTGTAAGGTGGCGAGGCTACGGACCGGCTCCACTTTGTCGGGCCAGGTGCTGGAGCAGCGCTTGAGCTCGCTGAGCGCTTCCTGCGTGCGCAGTGGGTCGCTGCGGTACAGGGCGAGGGCGCGCTGCCAGACGGCGTCAGCGTTGTCGGGTTGGAGTTCAAGCAGCTGGTCGAACAAGCCGAGCGCCTCACTCATACGCCCTGCATCAAACGCCGCCTGAGCCTCGTCGCGGTAGTAGAGCGTGGAGAGGTAGCTGCGGTTCTCATCCTTCGCCGGATCCACTCCCAGATCGGCAGCGCGCTTGAGGATGAAGCGCTCTTTCGGGTCGCGCAGTTGCTCGACCGCCGCTTTCAGGTACGTGAGCGCTTCCTTCGCCAGCGCTTTACCGCGCGGCGTGGGCGAGCTCGCTAAGCGCTCTTTGAGTTGAGCCTTGAGGCGTTGGTAGGTCTTGTCGACAACCATCGGCGAAGGATCGCCTGATAAGCCGAGCCGCTCGAGCGGGCCTTGCTGACGGAGCCGGTCGCGCAGCGCAGCGAGCAGGTTCTCCGTCGCGCTGGGCGCACCGGCACCTTGAGCGAGGTCGTCGAGCACTTCGGCGACCGGTTTCCACTCCGCCCCGCCTCTGAGTGCTCCGAGCGTCTGGGGGTTGATCGTGCCTGAGCTCAGGCCGTCGCGGATCTGCTGCTGCGAGAAGGGGCCTTTGGTTTGGCCGTCGATGATGAGAAAGACGTGGTCGCTCATAGGGTAGATGTACTGAAGACAAGAGCGTTCGTGAAGGACTCGCCGTGACCTTTCGAGCTAAAGGTTTGTCGGCGTCATGTCGCTCACTGGTTCACAACGACATCACGGGATGGGTTGCGCGTCGGGACTTCGCCTGACAAACTCCACCCCAATGGTATTAGGCCTTGGAGCGTTTCCTATGAACTGGCGCCTGTTAAAGCTGTCTTTAATGATCTCACCATTTGCCCTCGTCGCAGGCTGCGGCGATAGCACGGTCGATGACTCGGCGCCCGAAGCGCCGATCGTATCGCCGGATGTGCCCTCCGTCGTGATCAAATGCGAAGCGGACGGCTGCGCTGACGTGGTCACGATCTTTGGCATCAAGCAGGCCAGCGTTGCGGTCCACAACGGCGACACCGAGGTGACCCCGCTCGATGAGACCACCGAGTTCAGTTTCGAGGTGACGCTCGCTGAAGGGATGAACAGCTTCGAGCTGCGCGCAGTGGATAACGCGGGCAACAAAAGCAAAAAGACACGCGTAGAGATCCTGCTCGCCGTACGTCCGGATCCCGTGACCGTCACGGCTCCGGAGGTCAGCGATGTCTTTGTGTATGCAGAGCAGAGCATCACCTGGGGCGGCACCAAGCCGGCTGGTACTGGCGTCTACATGGTCCAGCAGGTTGAGGGCGAGGTCGTGGTCGATGCATTGCTTGTGGCGCCAGACGCGGCGACGACTTGGGAAGCGCGAGCGAACCTCCAGACCACCGACGACCCAGCGCGGAATGTGAACAACTTCACCTTCTTTGCGGTCACCGCCCAGAATGTGCGCTCGGCGCCGATCTCGAAAGAGGTCGATTACGATGACGTAGGCTGCCAGTTGACGATCGCCAACCGGACCTATGACGGCGAGGGAAATATTCGCCAGAATCGACCGCTCGAGTACAGCGAGAAGGACTGCACCAAGACGGTCGACGGTGAAGAACAGGCTGGTCTGTGTGTCTGGACAAGCTTAGTCGGTGGCGCCGGCGATGATCGCTATTCGATGTACCCGATGATCGGGGTGGTCTGTGAAGACGCCGAGGTCAAGGGGAGCATCGATGGAAGCTCAGAGTTGCAGTTCCGCGAGGCGATCGATGAGGTGCAGTGGAGCCAGGATATCACCAAGGAGTGCACGACCTGCGACGCTGCGGATGACACGGCAGAGGTCACTCAGCACGTGCGCGTCTGGGCGGTCTTAGGTGAGCGCGAGACGCGTAAGCGGCATGTGTGGGTTACGACGGATTTCACCCCGCCAACCTTCTCCGATGTGGTGTACAAAGATGAAGACGGCAATCCGATCGCTGAAGATGCCACCTCGACGGCGGGTGCCTCGATTGAGGTCTGCGGGACGACGGAGCCGCATGCTGAGGTGAGCCTCGAGAACACCGACACCGGCGGCGTGATTCAAGCGCAGGCTTCGGGGAGCGCTGACGCAGACGGCGCGTTCTGCCTGACGGTAGACCTCGCTGAGGGCGACAACAACATCTACCTGTCGGCGATCGACATGGCGCGCAACGTCTCCGCCGAGGAAGACAACCCGGCGCGTCTGTTCAACGTGGACAACACCGGCCCGGTGGTGACGTGGATCACTCCCCGGGCGAACTCGTGGGTCAACACGGGCGCCACGAACGTCGTGGTGGAGGCGTATGACGCCTACAATGGCGTCGACAGCGTCCGGGTCGGAATCGGCGAAGGTGACGGCGTGGCGCTTGAGCCGACCGGTGAAGACGACGGCCGCTACACTGGCGTGATTCAGATCCCGGAAGAGGGTGCTCGTATCGAACTCTGGGTGGTGGCAGCGGACGGCTTAGGGACGGAGACCCGCTCCGAGATCGCTGTGTTCCGCAGCGGCGAGCCGTTGATCGTCTCAAACGAGCAAGACAGCTGGAACTCGCAGGTGCCGCGCATCGGCGTGGGTCCGAACGGTGATGTCTACGCGACGTGGGAAACCTGTATCGGGCTGAACGCTTGTGAGATGGAGTTGATCGCTGCGGCTCACTTGGGTGAGGATGGGACGTGGGGCGACCCCGTGATCCTCAACGTCCGCAACTCGGCGAATGGGAGCACCCCGGACGTCGCCGTCGACGAAAACGGGGTCGGGCACTTTGTCTGGACGGACTCCGGGCGTGTCGGTGGACGCGACGGATCAGCCAATGTCGTCTACACGACGTGGGATGGTACAGCGCCAACGATCTCCGATACAAGCTGCAACAACGCGGGAGCGACGCCGCAGCCGCAGAGTCCTGAGACGCCGGGTGTTTGCTGGGCTGGGTTTATACAGGCTCAGGGCGGTCTCGGGGATGTCACCTCGCTGACTTCCCAAGGGATCTCTGGCATGGACGCCACCTACCCGCGCATCGCCGTTGGTTCGATGGGGCCGCAGGTCGTCTTTGTTGTGGACACGCAGTCCGAGAACACCGGGCGCGCGTATGAGGTGTACCTAGCGACCAGCCAAGAAGGCGCTTGGACGCCTCAGATCATCTCGGACAACACGGCTGGCGGCGAAGACGGCGCTGACAAGCCGGACATCGCGATGGACGGTTCAGGCGCTGCGCACGTCGTGTGGGAAGATGATGGCGACCTCGACGGCGACGCTGAGAATGACGTGGACATCCTCTACGTGAATACGGGCGTTGGGAATGAGGCGCTGTTGGTCAACGGAAACTGCGGTCAGGCGGGCAACCTTGATGAGGACGGGTTCCCGATCCGGGAGACCTCGAGCCCTGTGGTCGCTGTTGATCCCGAGGACCCCAACGGGCGAGCCTACGTGGCGTGGCTAGCTGAGGGCGGTTGTGGCGCCGGTCAAAATACAGCGGTACGCTGGGCCTACACCGAGCAGGGCGCTCCGTTTACGAGTGGCACGGACGGTGAAGGTGCGTTCCTGGCGTCGGCAGGCGATGAGTTCACGACCGCGGCTAACCGCCGCCCGGAGATCGTGGTGCACAGCGTCGAAGGCGACATGACGACGCAGACCGTCTCGGTGATTTGGCAAACCGACGCGCCGACGCGCGGCGCAGGCGGCGACAAGGACATCGTCTTACGGCGTTACGATCGCAGCTATGATGGTGGCGGAGAGCAGCCGGCTGTGGTCGTGATGACTGAGTCTCGCGACGGCGAGGACAACGACCAGCAAGACGACTACAAGCCGAGCGCAGCTGTGGATCCGGGGGGCGCGATTCACGCCGTCTGGGAGAAGCGGGCGAACCGTGAAGACGACAAGGACGTCTTCTACGGGGTCAGCGCGCCGTAGGTCTGCGACGGCACGGCAGAAAGGAGCCCTCGCTTCGGCGGGGGTTTCCTTTTTTTGCCGTATCGACGCATTCTGCGCTGACCTATGTGCAGGATTTGCACAGCGGACGTCGTCGCGATTGTGTCGATGAGCGTAAATAAGGGGTGTGGACGGCTTGTGCTCGCCTGCTTAGGCCGGCATGGTTTGTGCATTATTGGGCGTGAACGCGTCCGTCGAGTTCGACGAAAGGGGCAAAGGTGCTGCGCAATCTGGTGGTGTTGAGCGCAATGTTAGGTGCTGGAGCAGGCTGCACAGTAGGCAGCTCAGGGACGTGTGTCGGCGCTGGAGACTGCCGTCCGGGGTATATTTGCCGAGACGGTAGCTGTGTCGCTGCTGGTGAGCCGGATCCGCGGAACCGAGCGAACGACGCAGGTTTCAAGGCCTGCGCTGCGGCGGGCGGCGTGTTTCGGATCCAGTATCACAGTATCGACGAGATCGATTGCCTTATCGATACCTTCCCCGTTTGGGACAACCCGCCAACCGTCGGTGTGGTGCACCAGGGCAACGGGTGGCGAGTCCGCCCCTTCATGAGCCTCACGGTTGAGGCGACGGTCACGATCGTTGTTCCGGACAACTTCGATGTCGGTGAGCTGGCGCGCTATAAGGTGTGGCATCGAAGCCAAGCCGGTGAGCTGTGGGAGTCCGTGGAGTCGACCTACGTTGACGGCGAGTTCGTGGCCGCCATCAACACCACGGGGGAGTTCATGCTCGGGCGCGACGTGGATGCGCTACCGGATGTGTTGGTCTGGGACACGGGCGATGTTGCGATGATCGATACGGGACGTATGGACCTTGGCGGCTACAACGATGTGGGCGTTTTTGATGGTCCCGGTCTTCCTGACTACGGCTTCGCCGACGGCGGTATCCCCGACTACGGTGCGCGGCTCGACATCGGCAACGCTGACGGTGGGTTGCCAGACGTTCCGGTGGATGACCTCTGGGCTCCGGATGCTGGCATGATGGACCTGGGTCCCTTTCCAGACATTGGCAATCAAGGCCCGCCCGAGGGTGGCTTGCCGGATCTGGGCTTCCCAGACGCCGAACCGCCTGCGGACATTGGGCCGCGCCCGGATTACGGTTGGTTTAACGAGGACGCAGGTCCTCAGCCAGACATGGGTTGGTGGGGTACTGGGTGTGCAGACGCTCGGGAATGTCCAGACGGCGCGCCGCCCCCGCCGCTGCCAGATGCTCAGATCATCGGCGACACTCTGCCTCCAGGCTTTGACGGACCGATTCCAGATTTTGGTCAGGGCCCAAGGCCGGACGCGTCAAACTTCGATTACGGTCCTATTCCGGATCTTGGCGCCTTTGACGCAACGCCGCCTCCCGACGATGCTGGGCCGCGTGTCTTCATCGGCACGGATTGCACAGAGTTTCGCAACAACCCCATGGCGTGTCAGCAGCGTGGCGGGGTGTGCTTGCAGGGTGTTGATGACCCCACGAGATGGTACTGCACGCTCGCTTGCGTGACGCAGAATCAAGCCACCTGCACCAATGAGCTCGCAGGCTCATGCTGTGTGGCGAACGGACAAGGTATTCAAGGGCATTGCCGCATCCCGGCAGATTGCCCTTAGGCGCTTAGCGGTAGGCGCAAAGAGGAGGATGAGAGACATGGTTAACTTGGCACGATCGATAGTTCGTAGCGCACCCATAGCGGCGGCGTTTGTGATCTGTCTTTGGGCGGGTGATGCGGACGCGTGGTGGTGGGAGCCTGCGCCGAATATTAGCAGCGTCCGGGTTAGTCATGATCAACACAACATGCGGCTTAATGTCCGGTACAACTTCAACCGGGGTACCAAGCGGAACTACGAGATCCGTTATCGCTGGGCGTATCGCACCGCATACCGCTGGGCGTATCGCTGGTCTTACCGCTGGGAATACCGCTGGCAGTACTACTGGTCCTATGAGTGGCAGTATCGCTGGGTGTACGTTCGCTACCGGGTGCTGAGACGTGGCTACCGCTGCTACCGTTACTGCTACCGCCGCTACTCTTGCTGGGGTGGCTGGTGGTGGCGTCGCTGCGGTTGGCGAACCTACTGCTACACGCGTTGCTACTGGTACTACTACTGGAGCTGGGGCTACCGGCGCGAGCTCCGGCGTGTCTACGTGGCGGTGCTTAGGAGGCGCCAGGTGCGTGTTAGGGTGGCTTACCGCGAGCGCTACCTTGAGGCGTACCAACAGAGATATCAGCAGGCGTACAGACACTACTATACTGCGGGTTATGGAGATCCCACCTCAAGGGTCTACATATACCGTGGCGGGTCAGCCTCGGGCGGTTACTGTCACCGTGGCTCGCACAGGCAGACTTGGACGACCACAAGTTCGAGCATCAACCAGACCTTTGGCGGTCTAGGGTGGTCGTCAGATGGTCGCTACTCGGGGCAAAGATATTGCGTACACATACGCAACTTCGATGGCGGTCATAGAACGGTTTGGTCGGGCATGACCTCGCCGATCCTTGGAAACAGGGTGACGAGCAGGAACATATCCGTGGATGGACCGCGAGCGACCGTCAGGGTGCGTATCAACCTCGACAGGCCGTCGTCCGGCTACGTTCGGCTGTATCGAGGCGGGCGGACCTACTCGCACGGGAGCGGCAACGCGTGCCGTGACTACTCACACCCCGTCCGGTCTGGCTATGGTAGCTACTGGCAGGTTAACTTCTCGGGATCGTCGTTTAGTTACGACTTTAGCGGCTTGTACCGCGGGCATCGTTACTGCGTTCATTTGGTCAACTATCGTGGGCCAGGGCGTGAGTATCAGCACGCCTGGATGACGCCTGTCGTGGATTACGCTCGCCTCACGAATGTGCGGCTTGACGCCATCAACCCGGACTATCCACAGCTTCGCGCTCAGGTGAACACGAGCTTTGCGGCGCCGATCGATATGTATTTGTACAAAGGCGGCGCGCTCTCGAACGGTCGCTGTGTCAACGGCCAGGAGGTGTTCCGGCAGCGCTATGGGGCGAGCAGCTCGTTCACCCGCACGTTTACGAACACGAACGCGTGGCCACGCATCGCGCGGCACACGAACTACTGCTTGCAGGCGGTGACGCGCGACGGCGGAAACCGAGTCGCAGGACATATGGTACGTAGCAGTCGCGGTACACCGCACAGCCTGACGGGCAGCATCAACCAGGAAGCGGCGAGCTTTACGGTCCGCGCCCGCTGGCGCCGATACGCCGCAGCCGACGCCAACCTGTCGCTGTATCGTAACGGCAACTGCACGGGCGGGCCGATCAAGGTCGTGCCGATCGCCTGGAACCGTCAGAGCAGCTTGGACTACACCTTCACGCCAGGGAACACACCCGGTATTCGGCGTGGCTATCAGTATTGCGCCCGCTTGGCGCTGGGGCAAGATGTACGCACGACCAACTTGGGGACCCTGTTTAATCCCGAGATTCAGTGGATGCGTGCGAGCGTGAACCAGTACAGCGGCCGTATTAATGTCACGGCTGACTGGACCTACAGCTCGGCGTACACGGTGCACTTGTACCGCGGTGGTTCGCCGGCAAACGGTGGCTGCAACAACACGCAGGGCTTGCAGGCGAGCAGCTCCTTCCCGAGCGAAGGCAGCATGAACCGCACGTGGTCGGTCGCGCGCGGCTACCACTACTGCATCATCCTGCGGCTCAATACGGGCGGTGATCGGCGCTCGCTGCGCACCGAGTTCGTGTTGCACTACCCGCAGATCACCTTCTTCCAAGGAACGGGTAACCAAGCGGGTATGGGCATCCACCTTGCCTCGCAGTTCCGTCATGCTGCTAGCTGGGAGGCTGAGGTCTACCGCGGCAGCGCATCGGGCGGTAACTGCTCAGGATCGCGTATCGCGAACCGCACCGGCAACGCAGGCTTCCTAGACTGGCGCACGGCGCCGGTCAGCCAGGGCACGACGCATTGCGTGAAGGTGCGTGCGATCAACGGACCGCTCTCGGTGTCCCAGGCTGCGAACGTCGACGCCTTCGCGGCGACGGTCTCGTCGGCGGGTTACACCGCCACGATCAACAACTCGCGCGGCTGGGACAACATCGCTGACCTGCGCCCGAGCCAGATCGTGAATCAAGACGACCGCACGGTGAACATCGGCTTACCGTTCAAGTTCATCTACTTCGGCACCATCTACAACCGCTTGGTCGCCTCGACCGACGGCTGGATGTCGATGGGCGGCGCCAACATTGGCGTCGACACCGCACCAGCCAACTTCGGCAGCCCGGGTGATCCCAACAACCTGATCGCGCCGATGTTTGCGAACCTCTACTGCAACCGGTTGATGTGGAAGCACCTGCGCGGCGCGCCGGAACGCTTCATCATCAGCTGGGACTGCCGTGAGCGTGCGAATGGCTCGCGCGTCGAGTTCCAGACGGTCTTCGTTCGCGGTCGCAACCACATCATCTACCGCTATCGTGATGTCCACTTCGCCCGCTTCCGTGGCGGCGGATGGGTCAAGCAGGGGATGAGCTCGGGCAACAACAGCGTGAACCTCAACGGTCGGTTGTTGCCGGCAGCGGTCTCGTCGGGTGCCGTCGTCTCGATGCGCAACCCGCGGTACGAAGAAGAACTACCGCGCGTCAGCGGGGTCACTGCGGTGCTGAACCACCCGCAAGCGTCGATGCAGGTCTCAGGTCGCTCGCACGTACCGGGTGACATGGAGATTCGTATCTACCGTGGCGGTGGCGGCAACGCCTGCGCTGGTGGGGCGTTCCATGCGGCGTACCGGACCAATGGTCGGGCGACGTCGATCTCCCACAACTTCACCCGCTTGACTCGAGGCACGACCTACTGCGTCCGTGTCCAGTCCGAGAACACGGCCGGAACCGGTGTTGGCGCAGTGGTGACGCCGGAGCTGCAGCTGATCCCGAGGATCCTGCGCAACGACGTGCGCCTCGCTGCCACGGCGAACGCAACACAACGCCGTGTCCAGATTGAGACGCTCCCGGCAGGTGATGGCGAATGTACTCCGGTCAACGGCAACATTCACCAGTGCGGCGCGGGCGGTCGTGTCTACACCTTCACGGCGCCTGAAGAGGGACAGTACGTCTTCAAGCTGCGCGCCTCCGCGACGCAGGCAGGCCCCGAGAACGCACACTTCACCTTCGAGCTCGATGGGCAGAGCATCGGTCGGCGAGAGCTCTTCTCGACGAGCCAGTCTGACTTCAACGAGCTTCAGGTGGTGGCGAACGTCACGGCGGGTCGTCACACCTTCCGCGCTCGCTTTGACAACGACTGGTGCGGTGGCTGTGGCGGGAATCCGGACGGCCTCGGACGCGGTGACCGAAACACGGTCGTCGACTGGTACGAAGTCGACGGTCCGTACGTCAAAGCCGGGAGCACCGGTACGGTCACCTGGTCGATGCAGCCGAACACCACGGTGGGCGTGGTCACGCAGGTCGCTGCGCCGACCACGAACAACGTGATCGCGACCGACAACGCCGGTCAGGTTCGCAACACCGGCACGGGGAACCGTGTGATCCGAAGCAACGCCATCACGGCGGGGCGGCCGTACTTCACCCGGATGACGGCGACGAACCTTGCGGGGCAGGCGAGCACGCCTTGGATCGAACGCCGGTTCCCGGCGATCAGCGGCGAGCGCGTCGTCTCGATCGACAAAGCGAACCGTACCGCCAGCCTGGCTTTCTCGGTGGCGCCGGACGCTCACGCTTCGGTTCAGTATCGAGCAGCTGGGACCAACCGGTTCACCGGATGCGCTGGGGGTAACTGGCAGACGCTCGCAACGGGCGACTCGCGTGGCTCGCACACGGCGAGGATCGCAAACCTCAACGACAACACCTACTACTGCTGGCGCGTGGTCGCGGAGCACAGCCGTGGGCAGCCGTGGCGTACCGTGATCCAAGGTCCCTCTCGCCACTTCGTCTTCGACCGCACGGCGCCGCGCGTGACGCCTCCTTCGTACCGAGTGTACGAGCAGGACGTGCAAGCGGGTAGCCGGATCGCGATCGCCCGTTTGGGTACCCCGCGCGTCGACGACGCTGTGGAAGGGATCAGCCTGGTGGCGACGCCGTTCTACTGCCCACGACAGGTCGCTCAGAGCTGCGTGGCTTGGGACGAGTCGGCGTTCCGTCAGAAGGGTACGCACTACGTCCGCTGGCGCGGCGTGGATGCGGCGGGCAACGAAGGCTTCAGCGCCTTCCAGCGCTTCGACGTGCGTGACACGACCCGCCCGGCGTACAGCGGCGGACCGGTTAAGATCGTCGAAGCACAGAGCGTCGCTGGGACGATCGTCACGCTCAAGAACCTGACGACCAACGCGCCGGATGCCAACAACTTCCAAGCGACCGATGCTTGCGATGCACGCCTCGACGTGACGCAGGAGACCTTGGTCAACGGACGCTACGTCTCGGCGGCGACGCACCGCTTCGCTCGCTCGACGAACCCGGATGGCGTGGGTGACCACACCGTCCGTGTCCGTGTGCGTGATGACTCGGGGAACATGACCGTGGGCACCTACCCGGTCCGCATCGTCGATACGACGGCGCCGACCTTTACCTTGGTGCCGCGTGCGATCGTGGGTCTGCGTGATGGTTGCGTGACGGCGTACCTGCCGCGGCCGAGCGTGCTCGACAACAGCTACCCGAACAACCGCCTGACGCTGACCAAGTCGCATCCGGACGGTCCGGAAGATCAGGGTGGCACATGTTGGAACGAAGGCGGCGTCATGGAAGGCGACATCCGCGTGCACACCGTGCGCTGGACGATCGCCGATCCGCAGGGCAACAGCCGCAGCACCAACATGCGTGTTGAGGTGCGGCGCCCGACGCTCACCGCTCGAGTGCGCGTCACCAGCGGCGGAGCTGAAGTTGAGATGGGCACCTACGTCCGTGACGACGTCTCGGTCCAGGTCACCTTGTTGACTCGTAACCAGAACTGTAACGAGGACCCACGCACCGGGCAATGGGACTGGATCCCGATCCCGACGCGCGTGATCCAACAGCCGAATCAGAACCTGTTCACCGGTATCTTCGCCGAGGACGGGAACTACATCGGCGGCTACGTGATGGTCTGGCACTGTGACGAGTTTGCGCTCATACCGGACTTGAGCTTCGGCATCGACACGATTGCGCCAACGCATGACTTCGAGAAGCTCATCAACAACGCCGTGGATCCGGACAATGTCGACACCTTCCTGCGCCAGTTCGTCGGGAACCGACTCGACTTGGGCGGCGTGACGATGAACGACGAGCGTTCGGGTATTCAGTCGATCACGATGATCTTGAACCCGGGTGACCCAGGCCGTCCGTGGGGCGGTGAGGCGAACCTGCTTCGGCACACGGTCCGTGGTCGTGGCGTGCTCATCACTGGCTCGCGTGAGGTGTCGGGTCTGGACTGCGTGCCAGGCTCCGAGATCTGCGTGACGGCGAACGAACGTCCGTATCTCGACATGGCTCGACTGCGGACCTTCGACGACGACCGCACGAACCAGCACCGCTTGCGGCTGCAGATTCGTGACTTCGCGGGCAACGTGAACACGACCGACCGATACTTCCTGCTGCGTGACTACCGCAGCAGCCTGGTCGACGTGAAAGCACGGGTCGAAACCATGCTCGAGGGTGCCGGTGGCGAGGACTACGAAGATGACCTCAACAGCACGGTGACGCACTTGACCGAGTCGCTCGGCTACTGGGACGCACGAACTCGTGAAAACGCTGGGCCTGGTTTCCGTGATCGTCAGATCGCTTGGAGCCCGAGCTTTAGCCGTGCGGTCAACGCAGCGAACACCTTGCTGCTTGCCCGTCGCAACGACGGTCCTCGGGTCCTGTCGACGTTCTCCAAGGACATCGGCTCGGCGATGTTGGGTGAGATGACGATGTATGTCAGCACGATGGAGGAGCTGCGCTCCGAGAGCGATCTCGCCCTCGAGTGGTGGAGCAACTACATCGGCCGTGCGAACGCTCAGCTGGCGAGCGGTCGTCAGAGCAACATCGGCTCGGTCCAGGCTGCACGGGCTCGTGACGGTTACAACCTGCTCGCTCACCTCTACGAGCTCGAGTACGATCTGTACTCCCGTGTTCAAGAGACTCGCCAGACGGCGATGAGCGTGTTTGGGAACGAAGACTCGGATGCCGAAGAACTCGACGAGGCTCGCATCGGCCTGACCGTTGCGATCCAGCGATTCCTTCAGTGGGTCTTCCGTGAGCAGCTGCGCACGGCTCGAGACGTGAGCCGAGTGGGCTACACCCAGCTCCAAGGCGCCATCGAGAAGATGGGCAACGTGACCCGGTGTACTGACCAGTTGATCCTTCAGGGCCTCAACGATCGCCAGTTCACCTTGTGTTACCTGAACATCGTCGAGGTCGTGGACTACTTCCGTGAGATCCAGAGCGCGTTGGTGGATACGACGCACTGGCGCACCACGCTGGCGCACACCGTGTACGCCATGCTCGATGTGTCGTTGCACTACAGCCTCAACGCCCTCACCACCTTCGACGGTGATGAGGAAGACGAGCTGGATTACCGTGAAGATCAGATGGCTCTGACCGGTATCGCCGAGTGGCGCGCTGGGATGGAGCAGTTGCAGAGCGGTGACGTCGATGGTGCGCTCAACCGCTACATGGCGAACCGCTGTCGTATCGTTCGGTTGTACAACCGCTACTGGTACGACGAAGAAGATCCGCTGTTGGCGGAGATCGACGAGGCGGAATACTGCCAGTAGCAGCGAGAACAAATCATCATGATTTGTGGAAAAGCCGGCGATGCCGGCTTTTCCTTTTGGTGGCGCGAAAGGTATGGGGGTTCAACGATGATCGGAGTCCATTCATGATGCGTTGTGCGTTCGCGCTTTTGAGTCTCAGTTTAGCGGTCCCGGCAGGAGCTGCCGAGTTGTCCCAAATCCCAGCTATCGTCGCCGGCAAGAAGGCGAAGGGTGCTGACTGGAAGGCTGCCGCTCAACTTGAGAAGATCGTTCAGGCCGCCGCCAAGAAGGCGGGACACAACCTCACGGCGCTCGGTGGCGACGCGGGGAAGAAGGCGCTGGCGTGCAAAGGCAACGTTGATTGTTTGGCGAAGATCGCCGCGGGTAAGCTGGGCTACGCCGTCGTGATCGTCGTGTGGGCGTTGAAAAACAAGCGCCTGGGTGAGGTCGGCTTGTTCGATCTCGCCACCATGAAGAAAATCGGTGGGGCGAGCGGTCCGATTGATGACAAGCTCGGTGAAGCGCTCGTCGCAGCCATCCCCGCCCCAGCACCTGAACCGGAGCCCGCACCGGAGCCAGCAGTGGCTGCCGCCGAGGCAGCGCCCAAGGCGGCTGAGGCGCCGGCTGCAGGTCAACCGGCTGCCCCCGCTGAAGAGGCGGCTGCAGCGGCAGCGCCTGAGCAAGCGCCAGCCGTCGCAACGCCTGCCACAACCGCCTCGAGCGATAAGACCTTGTCGTACGCTTTGATCGGCGGCGGCGTCGCAATGATCGGGGGCGGTGCGTATTTCGGTATGAGCGCGCTGGGTCTCCACAATGAGCTCACCGAGCCCATGAGCGAGTCAGACCGGGAGGCAAAGGTCTCCGACATGAAAGAAACCGCGCTGATCGCTGACCTGTTGATGTTTCCGGGGATCGCCGTCGCTGGTGCGGGCGCGTACATGATGCTCGCCAAGTAGATCATCGTGAGGGGCTGGTGGCCGCTCATGGGACTCGCCCTTAGCGGCTGTTCATACTGCGGCTCCGCCCAGGCGCCGAGTCCGGTAGCAGAGCCTGTCGAGGAAGCCTCCGCAACTCCGGCTGCGCCGGATGCAGGCGCTGATTCGGCGCGATGGGTTCATCGTTTTGATCAGCCGCTGACGAGCGACTGGGTGACCTGGACGCATCAGCTGGATGCGCAACAAGGTGAAATTCGTTTGGATGAGCGCGGGCTGCGTATGGAACTCGAGACCTACGGGAGGCCGCACGCAGAGGTGAGCGTCACCGCCGCCGCCTGGAAGGAAGCGCTCGACTTTTCGGCGCAAGCCCAGACGATGACGGTCGAGCTCGACTGGCTTGAAGACAGCAACGCATCGTATCTCTCGGCGGGCTTAGCGATCGTCCCCGAAGATGCTGAACTCAAAGGCGACCCGCGCGACCTACCTAAGGTCACGCACCTGAGTTTTATCGGGGTCGGTCCTGGCGCGACGGCGCGCCGCGAGCTGTTGGTCCAGCGACAAGGGCAGGAGCTGGCGCGGGATACCGAGGGCTGGCCTGAGGTCGAGCGAGAGGGGCGTCACCTCAAGAGCGTCTCCGTCAGGTTGGTGGTGAGCGCAGACTTGATCCGCATCGAAGAGGAGGGGAGGGCGCCGGTGAGCGTCAAGGCGTCCCTCGGATTCGCACGCGGACGGCTCGTCCTCTTCGCCGCAAGCCACTCGAACTCGATGCGTCGTGCCGTGCGCTTCACACAGCTGCGTGTCGACTAGTCCGAGCTCGGGAGCGTCTGGAACCAGCGCTGGTGGGGGCTTAGCAGCGCCTCTCCGGTGAGGAAGTTCAGCCCGGTGCCGATGGTGACTCGGTAGCGGGTCCCCGCATCGAGCGCCGCATCGATCGAGCACTCGAGCAACATCGGCTGGGTGGGCGTGCTGCACGAACCGACGGGAAGTGTGCCCGTCGCCTCGTTGCCATCGCCCATGACCTCCAGCGTGATGTGCTGATTAGCGGTCGCTGCGTCTGCAATGTCTTTGGAGAATCGAAACAGCAGCGGGCTCGCCTGATCGGCGGGGATGACGCTGCCATTACCCGGGTAGCTATCCACCAGAAACGGTGGAGCGATCACCTCGATCGTCGCCTCAGGAGCGCACGCCGTGAGGAGCGCAATGCTGACGAGAGCCCAGCGCATTACAGGCTCCAGGGAAACCCGAGGTCCACGCCGACAAAGCCGCGGCTTGCGCTTACCTTGTCGGACCAGAGACCCTGCCAGCCCAGCTCAGCGCCGATCCGGAGCTGTGTGGGGCCGAGCGCGATCCCCTCTTTGGGTTGCAGGCGAACGATGCCTGCAAGGCCCGCCATGCTGTGACTCTGTGCCGCACGTGAGCCTGGCGTGACCGACAAGCCACCGAAGGCAGGCCCGACCAGCAGGATGGTCTGCAGTGCGCTGTTGCCAGCCTGCGTGAGCCGGACCAGCACCGGCAGACTCCAGCCGCTGACCTGAACCTCACGGGTGGTGACGCCGGAGGTGCTCACCATCCCCGCCATCGGGATGGCGGCGTTGCCCTGGGCACCGAGGAACGAGAGGCGCAGCTCCAGACCCATTTTGATGTTGGGGAGCAGCTCCTGGCGAAGATCGGTACCAAGCCGGAAGCTGGCGTTGCTCTGCATGATCCCACCGACCGCTTGCCGGAAGCCGACGCCGCCGTCGACGCCGCTGACCGGTAGGGGCTTCTTGGATGCACTCGCAGGCGCTGGCATCACCTCGTCAGCCGCTGGCGGGAGCGCCGGTTTGGCTTCGGGCGTCGAAGCAGCCGGCGCCGCTGGTGCCGCAGCGATCGGCGTGCCTTGGGGGGGGACCGCCGCTTTGGCGACGGTGATGGCACCGCTCGTTGGCTCCGGGGTTCCGGGCTGGATCAGCGCAGGCTGTGGAGCCTTGAGCGCCGGTGTCGCCGACGGGTTGGCGCCCGCCTCGAGCCTTGCGGTGGCAGCATCCTGGGCGGGCTCACCGAGATCGGGGATTAACTCGATCTGCACAAGCACGCCGGCATGCCCTTCATCCGGGACATTCACGGTGATGACGCCTTGCTGCACCATCTCTTTGGAGGTGCCGCGCTGGGCTCGCCCTGCGACCACGCCGCCCAGCTGGGTCCCTCGCCCTTGCTTGAGCGCGGTCTCCCAGATGGCTGTCTCACCTTGGGTCACGGCGACCTTGACCGTCTCCGGTCCTTGCTTTGGGTCGAGGCGACGCACCAGCAGCACGAGCTGACCTGTACGCGGAACGGTGAAGTCTCGCTGAGCCTTCGCCTCGAGCTGGTGCCACGCCAGACCGTCTGGGGTGACGACGGCGGGGCCCTCCTCGCTGGGCGTCAGAAAGATCGGCGCCAACAATACAAAGCTGAGGGTCGTCATGGGGTATTCTCCAGCTCCACCGCTACCCAGTCCGAGAGTCCGTTTGCCAGGGTTGCGGAGAAAAGATGCGTTCCGTTTGCGTTCGACCGGTACTCCAGACGGGTCCCGTTGTCACCTATTCCGTCAAGCTGAGTCGAGGCGCCAGCCGGGTCACTGACGAGCGCCCAGCTGACCTGCGTGTCCGAGGCTGCAGCGAGCGTGACCGAGCCGTCGGACTGCTGCTCGACGGTCACCTCGGGAAACGCCGTCTGACCGCCGTCTTGAGAGACCATGATCGAGACGCAGTCCATGACCGACCAGCGCCCAGATTGGGCCACGCTCAAGCCGAAGACGTGTAAGCCTACCTCAAGGTCGCTGACGAGCGCCGTGACGCCATCCGGTATGACCCGATGATCGCCGTCGGGGCTGCGCAGGTGGACCCAACGGTAGGTGTCGACGGAGCCTTGGCTGGCGTCGCCGTCGAGGATCACGGGCTCACCGGAACGCATGTGTCGATTAAAGCCGGCTTTCGCCACTGGCCGCGCTCGCTCGCTCTGCGCGATAATACGCACCTGCAGCCAATCGGGGGATGACCAGGTCGGACCATCGCTGACCTCGAGCGCTACGATCGCCGTCCCCTGCGCCTGAGCGGTGGCGCTGAGCTCGGCTTGCGCCTCGTCGTCGCCGCTCAGCGTCACGCCCGTTGGCGCGCTGATCAAGGACCAGCGGTAGGTGAGCCCATTGTCGTCGGGGTCGAAGCTGTGGCTCCCGTCCAAGAGCAGGGAGCCACCTTGAACGAGGATTTGGTCGAAGCCCGCAAAGGCTTGGGGGGAGCGGTTGGCGATCAGCGTCTCGCCGTCACCGCAAGCCAGACCGGATAGACTGAGGAACAAAAGGGCACATCGCATGGTCATAGTGTGGCGCTGCGTACTCGAGCGGTCAAGCCAACAAAAGCCGCGCAGGCTGTGCGCTCACAGGAGGTCGTGAGCAGCAAAATTGACCTGCGGCCCCGCGCATGATGGACTAGCGCAGATATTGGTTCGTGAGGGTGTGATGGAGCGAAACTGTCCGTCGTGCGGAACGTTGGTTGAAGATCCCGAGTTGGTCGATTGCCCAGCTTGTGGCGCTTCGCTCGCTAGTGACTCGGTCTCCGAGGAGGATCTGTTCGAGGATCTGGGCGATTTTGGTGACTTGGGGACCAATGACTTCATCCCTCTACCCGGGCAAAGCGACGGCGGTGACGCCGGCGGCGAGGTCGATCTTGATGACCTCTTCGGCGATGACGACGCGCCGGAGCTGGCTGCTTCGGCCGATGAGGTCAGCGTCGGCGAGGACGACCTCGACCTCGCGGCGACGATCGTTGTGGACGGTGAGGAGCGCGTGCCGCTGCCCTCGAGTAACCCGCCGCAGGCGGTAGAGAGCGACGACAGCCTCGATCTGGACGGATTCTTTGATGACGATGATGACGCGCTGATCGCGTTGCCCGGAACGGGCGAGGCGTCGTCGCTTGAGGAGGAAGATCTCGACGCCCTCTTTGGTGACGTCGATGAGGCTGAGGCGCCAGCGCCCGTCGTGGAGGTGAGCGCTCCTGTCGCGGTTGACGAGGTCGCAACCGTCGTCTCACCCGAGACGTCGAGCGATCCGCTCGCAGGCTTTGACGACGACCCACTCGAGGGCTTCGATGACGACGGCTTTGATTCGCCGGATATCGTCGAAACGGAGATCGCTGATGGCGGGTCCGATGACTTCAGCTTCTCGTTGGACGAGGGCGATGATCCGCTGCTGAACGTACTCGGCGGCGAGCTCGAAGAGTTCCTCGAAGAGCCGGACCAGATGATGTACCACCTGCGCATGGCGACAGGCGACGTCGTAGGCCCCTACATGGGCGATCGCGTCGAGAACATGCTGCGCACTGGGATGCTCTTAGGCAACGAGGAGATCAGCGCAGACGGTCAGGACTGGCAGCCTCTGGGCGCCCACCCTGAGTTCTCAGCCTTCGTCGATGGTGGCAACTTCTCGAGCGCAGTGGATGACGCGCCGCAGTTCGCAAGCGGCGCCACCGATCAGGGAGACCTGCCGGAGCTCGTGGGCGTGCAGGTGCGCGTCATGGACGACAGCCCAGAGATCGAGGTGATGCATGAAGAGGCGCCAGCTAAGGCTTCGGGCGGGCGTCGTAAGCTGCTCATCGGCGCCGCAAGCATCTTGGTGCTGGGGGGTGTGGCAGCATGGCAGCTGGGCGTTTTGGACAGCTCGGGTGGAGGCGCCGCAGGCACGAGCGCACCGCGCAGCCGCGCCGGCGTGGCGACGACCTCGTCTCGCTTTGCGCGCATCAACGATGTGCTTAAAGAAGATCGCCTGGCTGCGATCATGAAGCGAGGCACGCTCCTGCGCAACGCCGTGACGAAGAGTTCAAATGAGGACCTCGAGGCGAGGGTCGCCTCGGCTCGAATCGCCTGCGATCTGTTCGTGCGATTTGATCTGCCGCTCGAGCGCATGAAGATGACCAACGCGCTCAAAGGCATGACCGAAGAGATGATCCGAGGCAACGCCTTCGACATCGCCCGTGCTTGCGCCTCGCTGGCGAACCGTAACGAGGGGCAGATGGAGATGTACCTCGCCAAGCACATCAAGGCGAAGGACGTCGAGGCGCTGCAGCTTTCGATTTTGGTGGCGGCGGCGGCCGGCGATAAAGACCTCCTCGAGCAACGCCGGGAGATGGCGCTGGAGGCAGGCGGTCCGGGTTACGTCGAGCGAACCCATTTCACGGCGGCGCGAGCGTATGAGCGGATGAATGAACATGAGCTCTCGCGTCAGGCCTACGCTAAGGTCACGGATGGAGACTCGACGCGCGCCGACGCCTGGCTCGGACAGAGCCGCGTCGCCTGGAAGCAGATTGAAGAGATCGACCCTCGAGAGTTGACCGAGGAGCAGCTCGAGCCCATCGAGTCGACCCTGAATCAGGCTAGGCGTCAGATCGACTCGCTCGGGCGCCATAAGCAATGGAAGGCAGAGATCTTTCGGATCCTCGGCGAGATCCAGCTTCGCCGCTCCGATTTTGGCGCTGCGGCGAAGTTTCTCGAGAAGGCGCGCACCTTCTTGCCCAAGGACACGGTGCTGGTGGAGCGCGTCGCGCATGTGCTCCGTTTGGGCGGCGACTTCAGCGGCTCGATGGCCACTTGGGAGGCTTTGCTCAAGATGGCGCCGAACAGCGAAGCGGGGATCGTCGGTCTCGCCGATGTCTTTATTCAGACCGCAGCCTACGAGCGCGGCGCAGCGCGCATCCGTGAGCTGATCAGCAAGCAGGCGAAACCGTCGGCTGCGTCGCAGTTCTGGCACGCCGAGCTCTTGTGGCTCATGAACGAGCGCAAGGAGGCGCGCGAGATGTACGAGAAGGTGCTCCGCACGGACCCGCAGTTCGTGCGGGCGCTCGTGGCAATGGCGCGTATCGACATCCAAGACAGCAACCTCGACGTCGCGACGCGCCGCCTTCAGACGGCGCGTAGCATCGATGCGGAGAACCCGTGGGTGTATATTGGCTTCGGTGACTTTTACCGAACGCAAGACAACTTTGAGCTCGCCGAGCGCGAGTACCGTGAGGCGATCCGGCGCGCCGAGAAGGAGCCGCGGGCGCACTACCTGCTTGCGAAGGCGCTGCTTGAGCAAAAGCGCGTCGAGGAGGCGCTGAAGGAGGCGGCAACGGCGCTCTCAATCGAGGAGCGAAACCCCAAGTACATGGTGCAAAAGGCGAGCATTCTCGACCGGTTGAAGCGACATGATGAGGCGGCGAACCTGATGAAACGCGCGATCCGTTTGATGCCGGAGGAGGACGAATTCTATGTCCAGCTCGCCTTGACCTTGCTCAAGCGTGAGCGCGTCGCCGAGGCGCGCAATTATCTCGCAACGGCGGCGGGTATCGACCGCAAAAACGGCAACATCCCGTATTTGCTCGGCGTCACCTTCGTCGAGAAGCAACCCGACAAGGCGCTCGGTTACTTGCGAACGGCCGATCAGCTGCGCCCGAAACACGGGCCGACGCTGCTGTCGATGGGCGAGGCATTTTATCGCTCAAACCAGTTGCTCGACGCCATCAACGCGCTGACGGAATCCATCCAGGCAGACTCTGCCTCCGCAGAGGCGCGCGAGTGGCGCGCCCGAGCGTACCGTGACCAAGGTCAGTACCCGGAGGCGCTGCTCGATCTCGACCAAGCGCTTCGCATCCGGGGTGCCAACGCCGGGCTCTATTACGACAAGGCGGAGGTCTATCGTCGCTGGGGTGGCAAGGAGCAGACCCGCAACGCGCTGCGCTCCTACCGACAGGCGGTGCGCGTCAACCGGCGCATGGGGAAGTCGTATTGCCGCATCGCCGAGCTTCAGATCGATCGGGGGCGTTTCCGACAGGCTATGCGTGCAGCCTCTCGCTGCGTTCAGTACGAGCCGAAGTCGGGCAGCGGGCACCTGAGCGTTGGCATGCTTCAGAAAGAGCGAGGGAACTACGACGAAGCCGAGAAGGCGCTGCGCGAGAGCTTGAAGGTCGACCCTCGGGGTGAATTCAGCGAGCGCGCACAAGCCGAGCTCGACGCTCTGCTCCGTTACCGCTGATCAGCCGGTGATGGGGGACCGCTGAGTGCCCGCACGCGTTGGGGATCGGTTCGGACCGTACCTGCTCCTGCATAAAATCGCTCAAGGCGGTATGGGTGAGGTCTTTCTTGCCCGCAAAGAGGGCGCCGAAGGTTTTAGTCGTCATGTCGTCGTCAAGCGCATGCTCAGCCACCTGGCGGATCGAGCCGACTTCTTAGAGATGTTTTTTGCCGAGGCGCGGCTGGCGTCTCGGCTCCATCACGATCGCATCGTCCAGGTTCACGACGCCGGACGGATCGGTGATGAGTTCTATCTGGAGATGGAGTTTGTCAGCGGGGTCGATCTTAAGGTCTTGCTGCAGCGTTGTGAGGCGCAAGGCCGCCCTTTGCCCCCTGCGATCGCCTGCGAGCTCATTGCGCAAGCCGCCGAGGGGCTCGCCTATGCGCACCGAGCCACCGACCACGGCGGTGAGCCGCTCAATCTGGTTCATCGCGACATCAACCCGGCCAACCTGCTCGTCTCGTGGGCGGGCGAGGTAAAGATTATCGACCTCGGTATCGCCAAAAGCGAGCTCCACCACGGCAAAACGGAGACCGGGCTGCTCAAGGGGAAGTTTCTCTACATGTCGCCCGAGCAGAGCGAGGGTAAACCGGTCGACGGCTCGACGGATCTCTTCTCGCTCGGGATTGTTTTGTACGAGACCCTGCTTGGGCGTCACCCCTTTGATCGAGGGTCGCTGGCGCGCACGCTCGCTGCGATCCAGAGTGACGAGTTACCGCCGATGATCGACCCTGTCTTGTTTGCGCTTGAGCCGGTCCTGCAGCGAGCCATGGCCAAGAGCAACGCGGCGCGGTATCATGACGGGGATGAACTCGCCCATGCGCTGCGGCGGGTCGCCAAGGAGTTGCCGCGAGCCGACTCCATCGCTGAGCTGATGCGCTCGCTCTTTGCCGAGGAGCAAGACTACATCACCCAGGTGCTCGCCGAGGCGGACCCGGGCGAGCTCAAGCGACTCGATCGGCTGACCCATCCTCCTGTTGAGAGTTTACCGACCTTGCCGGCTGGTATGGAGAAGCCTGACGGGTGGACCGATTTTTGGCGTGAGGGGAGTGACGAGAGCGAGGAAAGCGAGCGCGCAGACCCGCAGGACGCTCCGCAGCCCGAGGTCGCACGCGCCACCCCCAGCCGGTCGCCTGAGCCGAGCGGTTTGACGACGAGTCTCTTTGTGCGCGCCGCGGTGGTGCAGTCGCGAAGACTGTGGGTGGTCGTGATGGTGATCGCCGCAGCCGTCCTTCTGTGGGGGCTCCGGCAGCCTGAGAACTCACCGCCGCAAAGCATCGCGCCCGCACCGGATGAGGGGGCCAGCCAAGCATCGGTTCCGGTCCCATCGCCGGACGCCGGCGCAACCGCTCAGGCTGCGCCGCCGACAGTAGACGCCGGAGCGAAAGCGCCTCCTCCGCCTGCTCCTCAGGCGCGGGTACGACCTACTCAGCCTACGCGCGCAAAGACCTCTTTCCTCGTGGCGAGCAGCACCTCGTTGACGGTGAGCGGGTTGAGCGTCGAAGCGCGTCGTCAAAAAAGCGGGACGTTCACGGCGCGTGCGGGCGCGTTTCGCGTGACCGTGCGCTGGCGCCGCATCGCCCAGCAGATGCAGCTCGTGGTGCGCGCGGCGCCTTGGGCGATCGTCTATCGAAAGTCAGGGCCTGCGCTGGGGCGAACCCCACCGGAGCGGAGTCTGAGCCTCTCCCTCGGCGCCACCGAGACCTTGCGGTTTCGGCACCCGAGCCATGGCGAGTTTCGTCTCAAGCTTGTCCATCAGCGACCTTAGCTGGCGTGATGCCCGGGTGCGACCGGTAGTCACGACGCACCCTTTTGGCGTAAGCGCTGCTTGTGATGGTACTCGCTCTGATCCTTTGGGCTGCGCCTGCGGCCGACCTGAACCCTCCGCGTGTGGTGCACGAGCCGCCGACGATGGCGGACGCTCAAGGGAATTGGCGGCTCTGGTTTGAGGTGCGTGATGAGTCGCCCCTGTTCGGAGCGGCACTCTACGTGCGCACTGAGACGGAGGAATGGAAGACCATCGAGCCCGATGAGGTGGCCAAGGGCTGGTTCGAGGCGGTGGTCCCCGCACGCGCGGGGCTGCGCTACTTTTTCGAGGTTTTTGATGAGCACGGCAACGGCCCGACGCGTGTCGGCTCAGCCGAGGTGCCCTTTGTGCTGAACGTGCCGACCGGGGTCTTACCTGCGCTTCGGCCATGGGATGGGCTCACTCAGGCGCCTCCGCCAACCGTCGCGACGCCCTGGTGGCAGCGGCGACCGCCCCGACGCTGGCTGACCGCTGCGGTGGGCACCCTCGCCGTGACCGGAGTCGCGTGGGGGTCCTACGCCCTCTTTCGAGCGCGTCCGGTGAGCAGCGTCACCTTGGTCCCGGTCAGCGCGAGCGCGTCGCCATGAGGGCGGGGTGGATGGTGTTCATGGGCCTCATGATCGCTTGCGGCGGGGCGCCGTCGGTGGCGACCACGGGCGTCTCGGTCCCTGACTTTCTCAAGCTTGAGTGTGCGCGAGACCTCTCAAACGCCGGGGCGCGCTTGCGGGTGAGCGGCCATGCGCTCGCCTGCCCGTTGTCCATCGATCGTGAGCAGGACCGGGTGCTCGGTGAGTGCGATGAGATCAGCGCCGGGTTGGAGCGCTCCGTTGTGCTCGAGTACTTTGTGCTGATCGACGGCGCGCTGCTGGTGCTCGCCCAGCAAGGCGGCCGGATCGATTTGACCTCGGTGGAGGAACCTCGCCAGAACGTCGTCATCCAGCCGGCGCTCGCCACGCGGCGATGTCTCGGAAACCTTGAGCCGGCCGAGATCAACTTTAGCGTCTGCGATAACGACGGTGACGGGATGGAAAACTTGGCGGAATACTGTAATGAAGGGCGCGAGCCACTCATCGCCGAACAATCGGGAGAACCTTAATGGCTGACGACAGTATCTTTGCTCGTATCGAGGCTGCCCTTGAGGGCGATGAAGCGGGGATTAATGACCAACTTCAGCCGCTGGAGGACGCGCTCGATGAGCTGATGCGCTCCGGAGACCCGAAAGCCAAGGCCGGCGCCCGCAGAGCGCAGTTGGCGGTTCGCCGGGCGCGTGCTCTTTTCGACGAGTTGTTCGAATTGCGCGAAAAAATGAGCAACGAGGCCGCAACCGGGGAGTAGGCTCACCGATAAGGTCTGTGAACGGCGATGAGCCGGAACTGTGTAAGAAGGAGAATGCCATGTCTGTGAATCGTCTCAACAACGGTGGGTCTGTTCGAATCAACAACCAGCCGCAGGTCAACCGACAAACCCCTCGTAACGACTTCGGGTCGATGGTTAGCCGTGGCGTCGCAGCAGGCGCCAACGCCATGGCGGGTGCGACGGCGGTGGCAGCGCCTTACGTCCCAGGTGGTGCGGTCGTGAACGCAGCAGCGCAGGGTATGGCAGGGGCTGCGAACTCGGCAGCTGGTAGCGTCGGTGACTACGGTCAGGGCGGCACCATGAACATCCCCGGTACCGGTCCTGGCGTCACCAGCCAGAACGGCCAGGCGCCAGCGAGCACGGGGAACGCCCAGCAGGATCTGATGAACCAGACCAAGCAGCTTCAAGAGATGCAGATGAGCTTTAACCTTCAGTACCTCACGCTTCAGCAGAAGATGCAGGGTGAGAACCGTCAGTTCTCGACGATCTCGAACGTCCTGAAGACGAAGCACGACACGACGAAGAACAGCATCAACAACATCCGCTAGGCTGGCACAAGCCACAGCGCGTAGATGGTCAAAAGGCACGGCGGAGGCTATGAAGTCTCCGCCGATGCCTTTTTTGGCGCAGGGCGAAGAGGAATCAATCGATGAAAATACAGGGACTTGTTGAGGTCGAACAGCAGACGGTGGCGCTCCTGCTCGAGGCGGGGCAGCTGCTCGCGCAGATGGGTCGGCACAAGCCGGCCAGCGACGTCTTCGATGGTGTGGGGCATTTGCTGCCGCACTCCGGCGTCCCTCCGATGCTGCTCGGCAACCTTCATTTCGCCAAGGGGAAGCTCGCTCTCGCCGAGAAAGCCCAGCGCGACGCCGTGGCGCGTGAGCCGGACCGGGCTGCCTGTTGGGCGCATCTCGGCGAAGCCTTGCTCTGGGGTGGTCAGGTCGACGAGGGGCTCGAAGCCTGTCGCCACGCCATCTCGATTGCGGGCGCCGACCGATCCGCCAAGAAGTTTGCGTCGAACCTCATAGAAGCCCAAGAGTTGGGCTGCTTTGATGTGGAGGATTAGCTTTGCGAGTAGGTGGAGGTAGCGGTCCTCGAGGGCCGAAAGGACCAAAGGGCGTCAAAGGCCCCGCTCAGACTGGGAAGGCGTCCAAGACCTTCAAGGTCGAGCAGGTCGACAAAACGACCGCGCTCGACCCAGACGAGGCGCGTTCAGCGCTTTCAGAGGCTTGGCAACAGATCGCTGAGGAGCTGCGCGACGGTGGTATCGAAGATCGTCGCGAAGCGATCCGCCGGGCGGTCCAGGCGGTGATTAAGGACCGCTTCAAAGGGTTGCAGGGTAAGGGCGTGCGCAAAATCGAGGATCAGGTTGCGCGCGTGCTCGATGACGACCCACGCATGGCGGATCGGCTCGCGGATCAGTTTCGTCGCTTGGCGGAGCGAGGTAAAAAGTGAGCGCCAAGACCACAGAGGCAGAACAGCGAGCGCTGGTTAACGAGCATCAAGGCCTCGTGCGAGCGATCGCGCACAAGATCAGCCGTAAGCTGCCGCGTAACCTCGAGCTCGATGACCTGATCGCTTATGGCATGGTCGGTCTCGTCGAGGCGTCGCAGCGCTTCGACCCCGAGGGAGGGGCGCGCTTTTCCTCCTACTCGTATTACCGCATCCAGGGCGCGATCTATGACGGCTTGCGTAAATTCGGTTGGCTCAACCGCGCCGAGTACGCGCACGTGCGCGCCGAGCGCGGCGCGTCCGACTACCTCACGTACGAATCCGACCGCCACGCGTCGGTCCTCGGTGAGGACAAGCGCACCTTGGAGGAGCAGGTGCAAGGCTCCGCCGACGTGATCGCCAACTTGGTGACCGTCTTTGTGACCTCGCTCGAGGGCATCGAGGGGTTTGACCCAAGCCACGACGGCGGCGCTAAGATCCACAGCCAGGTCGAGAAACGCCAGATGGTGGGGATCGTCCGTGAGGTGATGGATGAGATGAAGGAGGAGGATCGCACCATCATCCTTGGGTTCTATTTCGAAGACCGTACGCTCAAAGAGCTCGGCGAAGAGATGGGGATCTCCAAGTCGTGGATGAGCCGCAAGCACGCCCAAGCGATCGGTCGCTTGCGGCAGATGTTGGAAAAACGTTTAAATGACACAACCTTGGTAATCGGGAGCCGATAAGGGTTTACGTAGCGGCGCGTCGTGTCGCTCGAAGGAGGCGGAGATGTCTGGAATCACTGGAAGCGGAAATCCCTCGCAGATGCTGCAACAGCTGCAACAGATTCAGCAGCAGGCGGCGCAAGCTGAGCAAGCCCAGGGAACCGGACAAGCGAATTTCGCCAATATGGTCAACAAGGCCGGCGGTGCCGAGGCGACGCAACAGGCGGATAAAATCCAAGGGATGGACATCGTCCAGCAGGCGCAAAAGACCGAGTCGACGCGAATGAACAAGGTCCGGAGCTTGATCGAGAGTCGCGGCGCCAAGGTGAACGCCCCCAGCAAGGCGGGTGAAGCCGGCATCGAGAAGCTCTTTGGCGGCGTCATGGATGGCCAGGGCAAGCTCGATAAGATCATCAAGCTCGCCACGTCGGGGCGCTCGTTTAGCCCCACCGAGCTGCTCGCCGTTCAGGCGGGTGTATACAAGTTCAGCCAGGAGCTCGAGCTGACCTCGAAGGTCGTCGAGAAGGCGACGAGCGGCGTCAAGCAGACGCTCCAGACCCAAGTCTAGAGCTCCGGTAAGCTCGCTCGCAAGCGAGCGCCTGCGCCCGCCACAGGGAAGCACTCTCCAAAAGCGCCGACTGCGCTGCTCAGGTGTTGGGCTGCGCCAGGCACGCTGTGGCGCTCGAGCAGGCTGCGTTGCCACGCGCGCGCCAGCTGGCCCGCCAGCGCCCGGGCGTCGGCGGGCTCGGCTGAGGGGAGCCACTCCAGCACGGACTCTCCCTGCGCGCCCAGCTCGTTCCGCAGGGCGTCGACGACCTCAGGCAGGCGCCGGGTGGTCCTGAGGATGTCCAGGCAGATCACGTTGCCAGAGCCCTCCCAGATGCCGTTGAGGGGCGCCTCTTTGTACAGCCGAGGCATCACGGACGCTTCGATGTAGCCAGCGCCTCCGAGCGCCTCCATCGCTTCGGCGACCACCAACGGGCAGCGTTTGTTGTTCCAGTACTTTGCGATCGCGACGCCGAGCCGCGCCAGCGGGCTTGGCCCTGCATCGCAGAGCTCTGCGGCGCGCAGGCTCAGCAGCGTGGCGGCCTCAGCCTCGAGGTCGATCGCCGCCAGGACCCGCGCCATCAGGTCGTGCTCGATGAGCGCCTTACCGAAGGCTTGCCGCTGCCGTGCGTGGTGGATCGCTCGCACGACGGCTTGGCGCATCAAGCCGGCTGCCGCCACGGCGCAGTCGAGCCGGGTGTGATGGACCATCTCAAGGATGGTGGCGATCCCCCGGCCGGGCTCGCCGATCAAGATCCCATAGGCTCGCTGAAGCTCGATCTCGCTCGAGGCGTTGGCGCGGTTGCCGAGCTTATCTTTCAGGCGCTGCAGCTCGATCCCATTGCGCTGTCCGTCGGGTTGCCAGCGAGGCACCCAGAAGCAGCTCAAGCCCTCGGCCGTTTGCGCCAGCATCAAAAAGGCGTCCGACATCGGCGCTGAGCAGAACCACTTGTGCCCGGTCAATCGGTAGCCGTCCGCGCAGCGCTCGGCGCGCGTTTGCGTCTGACGCAGGTCACTGCCTCCTTGCTTCTCGGTCATCGCCATACCGAGCGTGACGGCGCGTTTGTCTTGCCAGGGGCGGCTGCTCGCGTCGTAGCTCGGGGTGATCAGTCGCTCGTGGAAGTCCGCTAGCTCGGGAGATTGAGCCAGGACCGGCGCGCCGGCGTAGGACATCGTCAGCGGGCAGCAGACGCCCGGCTCGACCTGGATGAGCATGTACTCGAGCGCAGCGTGCGCTTGATGCCCGCCGGAGCCGCTGCGCCAAGCCAAGCTCGCAACGCCCGCTTCGCAGCCCAGCCGCATCAGCTCGTGGTAGGCCGGGTGATAGCGGACCTCATCGAGCCGGCGTCCGGAGCGATCGAAGGTGGCTAACTCGGGAGGGAAACGGTTGGCTTGCTCTGCGAGCTGCCAGGACTCATGGCGCCCGAGGGTTTGACCGAAGGCTTCGATCTGCTCTCGCTGCGCCTCGTCAGTGCGCCCGCGCAGCCACGCAGCTAGGCGCGGGTCACTCTCGTAGAGCGAGACCCCTTCGAAGCCCTCGGCTTGGTTGGTGACGTCGTGTGTTGCTAGGTCGGTCTTTGGAAAAGTGTTGGTCATCATGTGGTTCATCAAGAGAAGCAGCGAGCGTCGAAGTTGACGGTGTGATAGCTCACAAGCAAGCGATTACCTTCAAAATTTTTGGTCAGGTGATGGACGCTTAACACGGACTTCCGAGATAGATTATGCATCACGTGGAGACGGTTGATGGAAGCACCGATTGGTACAGTTACTCTCGTATTCACTGACGTCGAGGGTTCGACGGCGCTGTGGGATCGTGTTCCGGGTGCTATGAGGCAAGCGCTCGCGCTTCATGATGAGATGATGAGAGCCACGTTGCTAGCCGCAGGCGGCTACGAAGTGAAAACTGAAGGCGATGCCTTCATGGTTGCGTTTAGCACAGGTCAGCAAGCCGTTGATTGGTGTCTGCGTGTCCAAGAGCGTTTGATGCAGGCTCCGTGGCCGGAAGCGATCCTGTCTCAAGAGGAGGCTTCGGAGCACCTCAGCGAGGATGGAAAACCCTTGTTTCGCGGCTTGCGCGTGCGGATGGGCGTCCATTCTGGCGACCCCATTTGTCAGCCAGACCCGAACACCGGACGGATGGATTATTTTGGTGGGATGGTCAATCGAGCTGCCCGTGTTGGTGGGGCAGGTCATGGGGGTCAGGTTCTCGTCAGCGGGTCGGTTGTCTATCGGAGCGATAGTGGTGACGTAGTCGACTTAGGCGAACACCGGCTAAAGGGGCTTGAGCAGCACGAGCATCTGCATCAGATTTTGCCAAACGGTCTTAAAGGACGACGTTTTCCGAAGATCAAAACCGTTGACCTAAAGAAGACCAATTTGCCTCATCGAGTGGATCGATTTGTCGGCCGTGTACACGATCTAGATGAACTAAAACGACGAATTGCTGAGGGGCATCGGCTGATCACTGGCTTAGGCCTTGGCGGTGTTGGTAAGACGAGCCTTTATCAGCGGTTCGGACATCAAATGTTGGCTGAATTTGTTGGTGGCGTGTGGTTTGTTGACCTGAGTCGTGCGGAAACTCTTGTGGATGTATTGGTCGCCACAGCAGCGGCACTTGATGTGCAGTTATCCGAAGCCGATCCACAAGAACAGCTGAGTTATGCCATCCGCGGTCGCCAGCGCGTTTTGATCATTTTTGATAATTTTGAACAGATCATTCAAGTCGCTGGCGAAACGTTAAATGACTGGCTGCGTAGGGCGCCGCACGCTGTATTTTTAGTCGCATCACAAGTCGCTCTTCGGGTTGAGGGTGAAGATATTTTCGATATCGAGCCGCTGAGTGTCGATAATGCAATGGAGCTATTTTTTGATCGCGCATCGGCGATTCAAAAGCGCTTTGTTCGTACCCCTGAACTCGAGACCGTTGTACGAGAGATTGTCGAGCAGCTTGATCAGATGCCGCTCGCTATTGAGTTGGCTGCGGCGCGTATTCGTATGCTGTCTGCAGAGCAGATCCTAGAGCGTTTAGGTCAGCGCTTTAAGTTGTTGAAAGGCTCGCGTAAGCGGCAAAACGAACGTCAAGCGACGTTGCGCTCGGCGATCGATTGGTCTTGGAGTTTGTTGCAGCCCGTTGAGCAGTTAGCGCTGAGCCAACTGGCTGTTTTTGAGGGGGGCTGTACGCTTGAAGCGGCCGAGGCGGTCATTGATTTAGAGGCTACTGATCCGGATCTTTGGATCATGGACGTGCTTGAAAAACTCGTTGATCATAGTCTCGTGCGTCGTGTGGAGCCGATTGAGGGGCACGTCCGCTATCAGATGACGAAGAGTGTTCAAATCTATGCGCTCGAAAAGAGTGTTGATGAGCACGATGTTCGCCGCCGTCATGCCCAATATTATGCCCAGCTTGGAACGCTCGAATCGATTCGCTCCATGGGTAATGTGGACCGATCTCGCGAGGCGCTACTCGAGGTTAACAACTGCCGAACTGCGGTGCAGGCAGCGCTGCAGGTCGCAGACTTCGAGTCGGCTTGTGGTTGCGCGTTGGTCGTCGGGCACGGTGCTCTTTGGCGCGGACCCTTTGGTTTGACCGCAGACTGGCTTGAAAATCTCATCGGTATGGTTCCTGAGGGTTCTGCGCGAGTGCGTCTGCAGTTTTTGTTCGCCGACATTCTCATACGCGCTTCGCGTACCTTGCAAGCTGTCGAAGTGGTTTCTGACGCGCTGAAACGAGCAGAAAGTTTATCGGTCCAGACTCTTGAGATCGAAGCGCTCTACTTACTCAGTGTAACTGGTGAACTAAACCGTGAGATGGATAAATGTACCCAGCTGATTCGCCGTGCAGAACAACTGATTGCGGTTTCAGGTGACGACTTCTTTCAAACGCGGTTCTGGATTCTTCGCTCCAACCTAGAGAAGTTTAATGGAGCCCCTGAGCAATCGATAGCCACGCTTGAGCAAGCACGTAAGTTGGCGAGACAGACTCAGGACCATCGCGCTCTAGCGACCGCCCTTAATAATCTAGGCATTATTTATACGGACTTGGGGCAATTTGAATACGCTGAAAGCACTTATTTGGACGCGAAAGCAATCTATGAGCAGTTACATGATCAGCGAGCGAAAGCGATCTTACTCAATAACATCAGCGTCTTGATGAAACACCAAGATCGATTAAGCGAATGTTTGGAGTATGCTCACCAGGCGATCAGCTTATCCAAAGAAATAGGCAACCCTCTTAATTCAGCCATATTTAGCGGCAACTTAGGCTCAGCGCTCTATGAACATAATGAGCCAGTAAATGCTCAGTATTATTTGATACAAGCCATCGAGCAATGCGATGAGTTTAGCCACCCTGCATCGGCTGCTTTCCGCTCGATACTCGCCATGATGAGAGCCGACAGTGGTCAGCTCGTCGAAGCTCGAGAACTTTTCAATCACGGTGAGCAGCAACTGCGTGGGGTTCATACGCTCCAGTTGGGGTTGCTGCTGTCTCGGCGCGGCTTGATCGAAGCAAAAGCAGGGGCTCGAGACCAAGCCGAGAAAGCACTCGTTGAGGCGGAGACCATTGGTGAGCAGTTAGGCGCAGCTGCGGATTCAGAGCTGATGCTGCTCATCGCCGAGGCTCGATCGGCGCTTTAGTCACCAAATAAGACAGTAAGCCGCCCCACCCCATGGGCACGCGTCGGCTTACGTCTCAAGTTGGTGCTCACCCCGGGACTCGAACCCGGACGGGCTATCAAGCCCAGAAGATTTTAAGTCTCCGGCGTCTACCAATTCCGCCAGGTGAGCGCGGCCGCTGCACCTGCGGCAGCGACACTTCAGCCTTTAGGGCAGAAGGACCGTTCGTGAAAGATGTTTAGAACGCGAAATTAGCCTATGCTGTTCGCCGGAGGCTGCGCGTGCTTGAATCAACGATCGAGCTGCTCAAGCAGCTCATGGAGACCCCTGGCGGGTACCAACAACTCCTGAACATGAGCGCGCTCGAGCTCCCGTTCCCCTTGGTCATGGGTTGGGTTGCGCTGTGGTTCATCGTCTTGAGCATCTCGAGCTTACCGAATCCGTACTTTAGTGTCCTGCTCGGGCACGCGTCCGGACCGCTCGCCGTGGTGATCGTGACCGAGCTCTTTCGGCTCTCGACGGCTACCGAGCCGGCGGTGTTTCATGAGCCGTGGTGGCTCACAGCGCTGGTTCCTGCGGTGCTAGGACCTAAAATTTACGATTGGGGGCGCGAGGGGAGCCCCTTGTTGGTGGCGCTGGTCGTGGTCGGGATCGCCGCTGTATTTGGCACGCTGGCTATGATCACTTCACGCTACGCGCTCTAGCGCCGCCGTGATTCGAGCCTTGCCCTTTGGTGTAAAAACAACAAAAGCGGCGATGCTTCGCCGCTTTGCTGGTGCGAGAGGAGGGACTCGAACCCTCACGCTGTTTCCAGCACTGGCACCTGAAGCCAGCGCGTCTACCAATTCCGCCACCCTCGCATACCCGGGGGAACCATCGGTGGGGGCTCAACTAGACTTTGGGGTTGAGCCTGTCAAACGGGAACTGATCGACCAGTGAGCTACGCATCATCATTTGACCGCCAAAGGCTGCTCGAGCTGCTCGAGCAGACGGACGGCTACGGCATGACCCCGGCGCAGCGGATCCACGCGATGGAGATTGCGCCGGGCGCCCGCCGGGCGTTTCGAGCTTGGCTCAAGGCGCAGCAGCGCCAAGGCGTCTTGAGTAAGGGGGAGGCGCAGCGTCTTCGGGCTCGGCGGCGCAAGGTGCTGCGCGGGCGGCTCAAGGTCTCGCCGAGGGGCTTCGCCTTCATCGACGGGCGCGGGGGCGACTCTGCCTTTGTGGCTCCAGGGGCGTTTGAGGGGCTCCTCGACGGCGACGAGGTCGAGGCCGAGCTCGTCCCCGGCCGAAAAGGTCCCGAAGGGGTCAACCTTCAGCTGGTCAAGAGGCACCGGACCCGTATCATCGGTCGTTTGGTTGAGGGCTATGAGCGCTGGATCCTCGACGCACAGGACCGTCGCCTCGAGCTGCCGATTGAGGTGCGCACGGATCGAGATGACCTGCGCAGCGGGCAGATGGTCCGCGCACGCATTACCGGCGTCGAGCCGCCGCGCTGGGATGGGGGCACCTCGACCCTGGTCACCGAGCTTGAGAAGGTCTTCGAGCACGGCGCAGGCTTCGCTGTAGAGGTCGAGCGTTTACTCGCCGAGCATGGCCTCGAGTGGGTGAGCCAGGAAGCCGAGCCCGGCGCGCTCGCTTGTGAAGATGGGGGCGCGCCGCGCCTTGATTTGACCCATCTGCCGTTCGCAACGATCGATCCGGCTGATGCGCGCGATCACGACGACGCGCTCTGCGCTCGCTGGACGGATCGAGGCGCCGAGGTCACCGTGGCCATCGCCGATGTGGCCGGGTTTGTCCGGCCTGGATCGGCGCTCGACGATTACGCGGCGCGACGTGGCTGCTCGACGTACCTGCCGGATCGCGTCTTGCCCATGTTGCCGGAGTGGTTGAGCGCCGATGCGGCGTCGCTGCGCGCCGGGGTCGATCGGCCGGTCGTGTTCGTGCGTCTAGAGATCGATTATCAGGGGGACGTCATCAGCAGCGACTGGGGGCTCGGGACGATCCGGTCGCGTGCGGACCTCAACTACGACCAGGTCCAGGCGTACATCGACGGAGACGCAGAGGCGCTGCCGGACGATCAGGCGCTGCGCGAGTCGACCACCGTGTTGAGCGAGGCGGCGCGGATGCTGCTCGCCGCTCGTGGGCGAAAGGGTCAGCTTGAAATCGCAGGCGGAGAGCTCCGGTTCCAGCTCGATCAAGACGGCGAGCCGACCGGGGTCGTCGAGCGCCACCAGCGCTTCGCCGAGCGGGTTGTGGAGATGTGTATGATCGCCGCAAACGAGGAGGTCGGCCGGCGCTTGCTCGAGGCGGAGACCGAGGTCCCTTGGCGGGTGCACGAGCCGCCGTCGGCGTCCGGCTTGAGCAGTTTTCTGGCGCTGGCGAGCGGGCTTGGTCTGCGAAAGCCGACGGGTGCGCCGACGCCGGCAAAGTTGAACAAGATGATGGCCAAGCTCGGCAGCGATCCGCTCAAGCCGGTGCTGAGTCAGGTTCTCCTGCGCGCGATGAGCAAAGCGCAGTATGACGCGGAGCCTATGGGGCATTGGGGTTTAAGCTCGGAGCATTACCTCCACTTTACGTCCCCGATTCGCCGTTACCCCGATCTCCTGGTCCATCGCGCCGTGCGCTATCACCTCGGCGATCGTGGCGCGGCGCTCTCGCAGGGGGAGGCGCTCGATCGGTTCTGTGAAGAGGCGTCCAACTGTGAGGCGCGTAGCGTCGCGGCGGAGCGAGCCGCGCATCGACTCTACGCCTGTCGTCTGCTTCAGGGGCGAGAGGGCGAGACCTTTGAGGGGGTGATCGATGGCGTGGCCGCCAAGGGGATCTACGTCCGCCTGCTCGATCCGCCCGTGACGGTGATGGTGGCGCGCGAGGACCTCCCGAGGCAACGGGTTGAGTTTGACGTCGCCCATCAACGCCTCACCCTGCGATCGGGCGCGACGATGACCCTCGGGGATCCGCTGACGGTACGCCTTGAGAGCGTCAACCTCTCGGCGCGCGTGGTGCATGCATCGACCCAGGACATCCGATGAGTCAGCCGGCCGATGATGTCGTCAAGCAGGCGGGACGAGGCGCGCTCGCCATCGCCGCTGCCAAGGCGACTTTTCTTGTCTCGGGTTTAGGCCTCACCCTCATCATGCCGCGCATCATCCTGGATGCTGCGGGTGATCAGGACCCGGCTCAGTTTGGTCGCTACCGCGTCTCGGCGCAGACGATGTCGATTTTGGCTCAGGCGGTTCTCCTGAGTATCCTTCAGGTGGTCTCAAAGTTTGGCGCCGAACAGCGCGCCGCCGCTGGTGTTTTGGTAGGCTACGTGGCTCGCCGCGCCGTCCCGCTCGTCTTTGCGATCGGCGTCGCTGCGCAGCTGTTGACGCCGTCGATCGCTGCGAGCTTGAACGATCCGGCGCTGGTGCCGCTCTTGCGCGCCGCCTTCCTGATCCCTGTCTTTTACGGCCTGTACGCCCATCTGCTCGGGACCGTGAACGGGGTGCGTGCGTTCAACGTTCAGGCGCTCCTTGACGGCTCCTTTAGCTTCTTGAAGCTGGGCTGCATCGTGGCGGGCGCGTTGCTGCTGCCGCAGTGGGTGACCATGGCGAACGCAGCGGCTGTGGGCGGGCTGCTTGGCTGGGCGAGCGCTGCTGCGATCATTTGTACCGCCGCCTTTTTTGCCACGCGACGCGTCCGTCGAGAGGCGAGGGCGCCTCGGAGCATCGATGGGCAGGTGATCCTGCGGTTTGCCGGGGGGATCATCCTCTACACCCTGACCTTTGAGCTGCTCAAGCAGGTCGACCTGCTGGTTGTCAAAGGCAACGCAGCGGTCCTCGGCGGCGAAGAGCTTGGGCAGGTGATGGTCGGGCAGTACAGCGCCGCGATGGACTTTGCGCGGGTGCCTTACTTCCTGGTCATGGGCATCAGCTTGGTGCTTTTTCCGATGCTCAGCACCGTCGCCTTTGCGGGCGACACCGAGGCGGTGAAGCGTTACATCCACAACGCCACCCGCTTTACCTTTGGCTTGGCGGCGGTCACCAGCGCCGGCATCTTTGTCGCTGCGCCCGCGCTTTTGCCTGTGCTCTTTGGCGCAGCCTACGAGCCTGCGGTTCCGATCCTTCGGATCCTCTGCCTCGGACAGATGGCATTTGCGCTCGTGACCATCACCATGAACATCTTAAACGCGTCCGGGCGACCTCTGGTGGCCTGGGGACTGGTCGCTTTGATCGCAGGGCTCGCAGCGGTCGTCGTTCCGCTCGGCGTGGGGACGGGGGACGTGCGCGCCGCCGCGTCTGCATCGATCGGCGCGCTCTGGTTCGGCGCCTTGGTCTCTTTGGTGATGGTGTGGCGCATCTTTGGCGCCTCACTCTCGCTCAAGACGGCGCTGAGGGTCGGCGCTGGAGTGGCGTTGACGCTGCTGATCCCCATCGTGTGGGAGCCGAGCGGCTTGGTCCAAGGGGTGGCTGCGCTTGCGGTGGTGGCGAGCTTTAACTTGGTCTTTCTCGTGCTCACGCGTGAGCTCGGCGGCGAGGATCTAGCGCTGGCTCGGCGCGTCGCCGGGCGCTGACGATGCAGCGGGTGTGGATCGGCGTGGCGCTTTGCGTCGTGCTCGTTGCTCAGGTCGGTGTGCTCGACTACACGGCGGCTCATCACAGTGACACGGTCGATGAGTCGACCTATCTCGCCGGGGCCACGCGGATCGTGCGTTTTGGTCGGGATCGTATCAACCGCGAACAGCCGCTTCTGACGAAGTGGTTGATGGCGGCTGCGCTGGATCGAGTCGAGCCAGCGGTTCGATCGGGAAAGGGCGACAGCTGGGAGGACTCGTTGTGGGGCCATCCGCCTGAGCGGATGATGCGCAACCTGCTGGCGGCGCGCCGCGTGAACATCGCCTTGTCGGTCCTGACATCGCTGGTGCTGTTTGCATTTTTGACCCTCGAGTTCAGCGCGCTCAGCGGTCTGTTGAGCGCCGGCCTGCTCGCCTGCTCGCCACTCTTTTTGGCGCATTCGAGCGTGGCGACGCTCGACGCCGGCGCTGCGCTCACCACGCTCCTCGTCGTCATCGCCTTTTGGAAGTGGTTGGAGCGCCCCGGGCGTGTGCGAGCTGTCGGCGTAGCGATCACGCTCAGCCTCGCCATGTTAGCTAAGAGCACCGCCTTGATCCTGCCCATCCCCGCGTTGGCGGTCGTGCTGTGGCGGGCGCGCAAGGGCTGGAACTGGCGCCGCCCGATCGCTGAGCTCGCCGTGATCGGGTGTCTCCTGACACCGCTGACCCTCTGGGCGAGCTACGACTTCCAGCTGGTGCGTGTCACACCTGCGGCGCTCGAGACCGGCCTGCACGACGACCTCGGTAAGCTGGTGGGTGGGCGGCGCGTCTTGCGTGCCATTGTCCCTGAGTCGGGGCTCGTCGTCCCGCTCTATGACTACCTCTCCGGCGTGGGGTTTCAGGCGCTGCATGCGCGCGGCGGACACCACAGCTTCCTCAACGGCGAGGTGCGGCACCGAGGCTGGCCGACCTTCTACCTCTACTCCATCGCTTATGAGACCCCGCTCGCAGGCTTGGCGTTGGCCCTCTTTGGCGGCCTGTTGCTGATCCGCAGGCGGCTTGAGCTCAAAGCCTACGCGCTGCTGGTGCTGCCCCTTTGGTGGTTCATCTACTTCTCATGGATGACGCCGGCTCAAGGCGGTCTCAAGTACCTCCTGCCGGCGCTGCCGCTGTGGACCGGATACCTCGGCGTGTGCCTTGCGTGGGGGTGGAGGCGCGCCAAGTTCGGACCGCCAGCGGTCGCGTCGACGCTTTTGATCTTGGCGCTGTCCGTGCACCGCGTGGCGCCTGATTATCTGATGTACTTCAACGCGCTCGCCGGCGGCCCTGAGCGAGGGTGGGCGCATCTGGTCCACGGTAAGGACTGGGGACAAGGGCAGCGTCAGCTCGGCGCCTGGCAGGCAGCCGAGGGGATCCCGTTGATCTGGTACGCGCGTTATCACGGGCAACCCAAAGCCTGGGGGGTGCGGTTCCGGAAGCCGCCGTGTCGTCTGGTCAGCGGCTACGTGGCGGCGCATGTGATCGAGCTTCAGCGGCCTGAGCGGCATGTCCCAGTGGGCTGTTTGGATTGGTTGAAGCGCTATGAGCCGATCGGGCAGTTCGGTCACAGCATCTTGCTCTGGGACATCCCCAAGCCGAAGCGGATCCGATGAGCGTCCTTCGCTGCGCCGTCGTCCCTGCCTACAACGCATCGGCTCGTCTCGGTGAGACCTTGCGGCAGCTTGCGCCCTTTGTGGACCAGATCATCGTCGTCGATGACGGCTCGACCGACGGCACCGCCGAGGTCGCTCGGCAGATGGTCAAGACCACCGTGATTCGGCAGCGTCGTCGAGGGCCAGGCGGCGCAGTCCTCAACGGTTTGAGGCAGGCGAAAGCGACCGGCGCGCTGTGGGCGGTGGTGGTCGACGCCGACGGTCAGATGGACGCCCGCAAGATCCCTGCGCTGATTGAGGCGCTCGAGCGACACGAAGCCGATCTGGCGCGCGGGAGCCGTCTCGAGACGAGCAGCGGTGGCGACCCGATGCCTTGGTTTCGGGGCATCGCCGCCCGCATCCTTTCGTGGCCCTCGAGCTGGTGCGCTCGGACGCGGATCCGAGACCCACTCAGCGGCTTCGTCGCCCTGCGCTTGAGCGTACTCCCTCGCCACCTCTGGCGTGGCTTTGGTTATCCCATGCATCTGTCCGCAGCGGTCGCTGCGCGTCGCGGGCGGATCGTGCATGTTCCGGTCCCTGCGCACTACCCAGCCGACGGCGTGAGCCACCACGGGCTGCATCGCGCACCGGCGATCGCGATGGCGCTCTTACACGCTTGCTTCGAGCGTCTTCGGTGAGGGTCGCCGTCCTCACCAGCTCATGGCCTCTGGATGAGCAGGATCCTGGCGGCGCTTTTGTCTATCGAAGCTGTCAGGTGCTGCAGGCAGCCGGCTGCACGCTTGAGGTGTATCCGCTGCAGCCTGGGCGCTCGCTCGATGGAGCCCGCGTTGAGCCCTTGGGCGGGGCGCTCGCCACAGCCGGCGGTGGGTTGATGCCGACGTTGCGTCGCCAGCCGTGGCTCGCGACGCGCCTCATGAGCCGCCTGATCGCACGCCGTAGCTCGTGGCGCCGAGCGGATCGGGTGGTCTGCCATTGGTCGGTTCCTTTCGCCTTGATGGCGCAGGCGCAGGGTGTCCCCGCTGAGCGACTCCGCTCCTGGTGCCATGGCTCGGATCTGCGCCTGCCAGGCGCTGGTTGGTTGCTCGGGCGAACCCACTCGGTGGCGTTGGTGTGCGAGCATCAGCGAAGCCGCCTGCCGGCGCGTTTTCAAGCGAGCGCTCGGGTGATCCCCGTGCCGATTGAGGGTGTGGCTCAGCCACCGCAGCCGCCGGCGCAGCGCCTGATCTTTGTAGGGCGGTTGATCCCACAAAAAGGCTGTGACCTCTTGCCGGAGCTGCTCGATCAACTCCCGGGCTGGGAGGCGGTGGTCGTCGGAGACGGTCCCTTGCGCCCGCAGCTTGCGTGCGATCCTCGGATTCGGTGTTTAGGCGCAAAGCATCCGTCGGTTTGGCCTACCGAGGTCGGCGCCGGCGTCGGCGTGTGCTTGTCCCGAAGCGCTGAGGGCGCTCCGCTGGTTGTGGACGAGCTACGACTTGCGGGTGTGCCGGTGGTGGTGTCATCGGTTGACGGTCTAAGGCAGCGCGTCGAGCAGGGCGTTGATGGCTGGATCGTTGAGGGCTTTGATCCCCCGCGGTGGGCTCAAGCGATCGAGCGTGCGTATCAGGCTACGACTTGGAGCCAAGCGCCTGCCATCGCGCGGTCGGGGGCGTCGGCTTGGGGCGCTTTTTGTGACTGGGTGATGCGCTAGCGGACTGAGCGGCTTCGCTTCTTTCCACGTCAGTTGATTTGGGCTATCGGCACGATTTGGAGACGCTCGTTGTCGGTTTTGATGGTCACCAAACCGTTTGCGCCACCCTGGCACGACAGCTCGAGCGGGCTGGCCCGTGCGCTCGTGACGGGCTTGCTTGACCGTGAGGATGCGCCGGCGCTGAGGGTCATGGTTGGGAGCCACCCGAGCGGTTTGAGCGGGCTGACCGAGGAGCGGATCTACCGCGACGCGGGGAATTTTGCGCCCGGTCTGCGGCAGAACCTGCCGGTCTTGCTCAGGCTTTTGCGCACCGAGGGTGAGCGCGGGCGGCACTTCTTCTTTGCGCCCAATCCGCGCACGGCGATGGCGGCGCGCTGCGCTCGCTGGATCTGCCGGCGCCCAAGCGTCCATACGCTCTGCTCGTTGCCGGCGGTTGGGGTCGGCGTCAAACCGAGCCTCTTTGCCGAGCGCCACGTGGTGGTCTCACCGTGGGCGCAGCGCCGGCTCGCAGCGGAAGGGGTCGAGGCGCAGCTGATCGAGCCCGCGGTGTTGCCTCTTGAGAGCTCGGACGCGGGGCGCGCTCGCTGCCGTGAGCGCTTCGGTGATTATGTTCTCTTTGCGGGCGATTGGCGCGCAGGCGGTGGCGCTGAGGTGGCGCTCGCTGTGGCGCAGCAGCTGCCGGATGGGCTCAACTTGGTCCTGGCCTGCCGCGCAAAAACCCCCGCCGATGAGCAGCGCCGGGCGGCGTTCGAGCGCCGGCTGCGAGAAGAGAGCTTCGGGCATGTTCACGTGCTCGGGCGGATCGATTGGATCGGTGACTTGGTGAGCGCGGCGCGCGCACAGCTGCTCCCGGCGACCGATTTGACGGGTAAGATGGACTGGCCGCTGGTCGTGCTCGAGGGCTTCGCAGCGGGCGTGCCGGCGGTGGTCGCCGATAACAGCCCTATGGCAGATCTCGACGAGCCCGTGTTGGCGTCAGCGCCGATTGCGGACGTGTCTGCGGTGACGCAAGCGGTGGAGCGGATGGCGGCGCTGGATCGAGACGTGGCGCGCTCGGTCTACGCTCGTCGGTTTACGCCAAAACGCATGGCCAAGGACTACGCTTCGGTGTACCGAGAGCTGGGCTTGATGTGATGATGGCACGACTCGAGAAAGCGCTTTGGATTGGCTTGGGCAGCGGTCTGCTTGACGCCGCTTTTGGGCTGACCTCGCTTGGGCTCTCGCTCGGCCACCTCGCAGGGGTGCTGGTGGTGGTGGCGCTGCATCAGCTGATCGCGGTGAGCCTGGCGGCGCTTGTGTGGCTGATGGCGCCGGAGCTCGGTGACCGGATGGCGCCCTGGTGGCGTGATGTGCGTGACAGCGCCTCGGGCGGTGACGGTGAGCTTGGCGCGGCGCTGGCTTGGGTGGTCTGGGCGCTCGCTGTACCGGCTGGATGGGCGCTCAGCGCGGTCGTTTTCGCGGCGCTGCAGGGGCGCTTCGCGACGGCGCTCTACGAGCATATTTTGCAGGTAGTTGGGGTCGTGGCAGCGCTGACGCTCACGGGGGGCGTGGCTTGGCGAATCGCCTTTGGGTTGCGCCGCCTGCCTCAGCGCGGTCCGCTGACGCGTGCACGGGTCCTGGGTCTCGCCGCAGCCTTTGGTTGTTTGGCTTACGCAACGCTCTGGATCTGGCGAGACCTGTTCTTCAAGGAGATCTCACCTGCGATCGGCGTGGTGCTCGGCGTCACCTTATGGGGGGCTTTGTTCGCTCAGTGGCCGGCGCCGGCGCAGCGCGTGCGAGCGAGCCTTGTGGTGGCGGCTGCGGCGCTGCTGGTGGTCGGCTGGGTTGGAGACTGGACGAGCGCAGCGCCGATGCTACGGCGTGGTGCGCCCGGCTCAGGCGTTGTCGTTCGCGCACTCGATCGGCTCACCGATTGGGACGGCGATGGCGTGGCGAGTCACTTCGGCGCCAAGGATTGCGCCCCTTTTGACCCGCGCATCTTCCCTGGCTCAGTCGATCTTCCCGACGACGGTGTGGACCAAGACTGTTACCGAGGTGACCTCAAGAGCACGGACGTCGCGGTGGACCGCGAGAACGACCTGCCGGCGGTCGGGAACCTGCGTCGCCCCAAAAAGATCGTGTTGGTGTCTATCGATGCCCTGCGACCGGATCACCTAGGCGCCTACGGCTACACGCGCCACGCCACCTCGCCGAACCTAGACCGCTGGGCGAGCGAGGCGGTGGTCTTTGACAACGCGTACACCTCCGGGCCGTACACGATCGCAGCGATCCCAGGGCTGCTGACCGCACGCGGTATCTCTCAGATCCCCAATTACATCGCTGAAAAAGGAAGCTACAAGCTCGCCGATGAGCTCAAGACCCTGCCTGAACTGTTGCGCAAAATGGGCTACCGCACCGGCGCCGTGACCAGCGGTCTTGACCCGAGAGGCAACGGCTTTGGTCAGGGCTTAGATCACCTCAAAGTCGTCACCAAAGGCAAGGCGGACACCGCCGACGCGGTGACGCGCTACGCTCGGCACTGGCTCAAGAAGACGGGGGATCGAGAAGGCTTTTTGTGGCTTCATTACTTTGACCCACACGACCCGTATCAGCGCAAAAAGGGCTTTGATTTCGGTGCCGCCCCGGTCGATCGCTACGACGCCAGCATCGCCTTTATGGATCAGCACCTCGGGCCGCTGCTCGAGGAGATCTCGTCTGACCCCGATCACGTCGTTGCTTTGGTCGCCGATCACGGCGAAGCCTTCGGTGAGCATGGCGCCACCAACCACGGGACCAACATTTATCGGGAGAACGCACGGATCCCGATGATCATCCGCTGGGGTGGGGCGTCAGCGCAGCGCCATCAGGGCGCCGTCAGCATCCTCGACGTCATGCCGACGCTCTTGCAGTTAGCGGGTGCAGCGCGCGCCCCGGGCTTCGGTCAGAGCTTGGTCCCGCAGCTGCTCGGGGAGCCCGCTGATCTGGCTCGCGGTGTGCTCACCGAGAGCTATCGCAAGGGGCAACTGTTCGGTTTATCCACGGGCACACAGCGGCTCATCTACTTTCAAGATGAGGCGCGCTATGAGCGCTACGACATCGTCGAAGACCCCGCCGAGTTGACCGACCTGTTTGGGCGCGACCCGGTGGCGGATGAGCGGCTCGAGCGGCAGCTCTACAACCACCTCACCAAGGGTGTGCTGCTTCGGCGCGGGCTCACCGTTCAGCGGATGCTGACCCAGGTTTTGCCTCCGGGTGTTCGGCTGGCCGAGCCGCAACGCTTTGGTGACGCCTTGGAGCTCGTCGGGGTGCGCTGGTTCGTCGGTGGGAAGTCACCCGACAAACCGGAGTACATCCTGAGTTTGTATTGGCGCGCCCTAAAGAAGATGGAGCGCTCGTGGCGGATCGCCGTCGGGATTCGCTCCGGAAAGAGCTCGGTGAACCGTGACCACACGCCCGGCTATGGCTACGTCCCGGGGCGGGGGACCTATCCTACCAATCAGTGGCCGGTCGGGCAGGTGATCGAGGATCAGGTCGTCGTCGGTCGCCTGGACAAGCTCGGGGTTCAAGATCGCTCGATCAGCGTCGGCGTCTACAGCGGCACCGATAAGCTCCTGCCGGCGCAAGGGGCTTTTCGCCAGAACGAGCGCGGTACGCGTGTGATCGTGCGTGAGTTCAAAAAGCTCAAGCCCTTGATCTGGGGGCAATTCAATCGGCGGAAGGTGAAGCCATGATGACCCGGCTGCAGAGCGTGATCTCGCTTGCGCTGCTCGCCTCCGCTCCGATTTGGTGCATCGAGGTTGGGCTCGGCGCGTGGCGGCAAGGGTGGCCGGAGCACGGCTGGATCGGCGCGCTCGTTGCGCTTGGGCTGATTCAGACGGCTTGCCTCGGGGCGAGCTGTGTGGCGCTCATCATGATCCCCAAGGCAGCGGCGCTCGACGAGCGGGTGCTGGACCTGTGGGCGAGGCGCGCCGAGCCGGATCAGACCGGGGCGGGCTTGAACCTGATCGCACAGCTCGCTGGCCTCGCGGCGGGGGGCGGGCTCGCCTTAAGCATGATTCCGGCCCTGAGCGACGTCGTCGCGACGCCTCTTTACAACGTGGTGATCAGCGTCGGGGCGGTGATCGCGTCCCTCGGCTTGGGGTGGTTGATCGGGCGCCGCGTCGGCGCCATGCTTCGCCCCATCCAAGGCGTCAAGTTGCTCAGCCCAGCCTACCTCACGCTCGGCGCTGGCGGCTTGGGGGCGATGCTCTACCTCGCTTTATGGTGGCAGCGGGATCTCCTGTTCAAGGAGATCGACCCTTGGCCGCTGATGGCGGTCGCGCTGATCGGCGCTTCGGCGGTGGTGATCGGCCTCTTCGGTGACCGCCTCCGGTCGGCGTCGCCGGTCGCCGTCCTCGCGTCGATAGCGTTTACGGCGGTGTTGGTCGTTGGATTCGGCCGCTCCCCGCTCAGCGCCACCAGCCTGAGCGGACACTTCTCGTTCTCGAGCTTGGTGGCGCAACAACTGCGCAGCCGGATCGACGCGGATGGCGATGGGGTGAGCGCTTGGTTTGGCGGCGGAGACTGCGGTCCCAGCGACCCCATGACCTTTCCAGGCGCCATCGATCTGCCCGACGACGGCATCGATCAGGACTGCTTCGCTGGCGACCTCTCGAGTCGCCAAGAGGGCTTGGATCTGAACCCTCGGTATGCGGCACAAACAAAGGACGCAGCACCTGAGCTGATCGTGCTGGTCTCGGTGGATGCGTTGCGCCCGGACTTTGTCGGCTTTTACGGCTACTCAAAGCACCCCACCACGCCGAAGCTCGATCGTTGGGCGCGCCAAGCCGTGGTGTTTGATTCGGCGTACACCACCGGACCGTACACCACCATCGCGATGCCGAGCTTGCTGACGGGGCTCGGGATGGGCCAGATGCCGGGCTACATCAGTGATCTCTTTGAGGAGCGGCTGTCGTCGCCCACGGTGAAGCTGCCCGCCTCCGTCGACACCTTGGCGGAGGGGCTCAAGTCGGCGGGCTATAAGACCCACGCCATCGTCTCTGGGTTTGACGTGCGCCTCAACGATTTTGACCAGGGGTTCGACGAGGCGGAGGTCGTGACGACGCGGAGCCTGGACACCGCCGATCAGGTGACCGCTCGGGCGCGCGCCTGGCTGGCAGCCAATCCGAGCGGCAAGCGCCTGTTATGGTTGCACTACTTCGACCCGCATGACCCTTACTTTCATGGCGTGCAGCCGAACTTCGGGCGTAGCACCAAGGCGCGCTATGCCAGCTCGATTGCGTTCATGGATCAGCACCTAGGTGGGCTGCTCAATGAGCTCTCGGCGCAGCCCAAGACGACGACGCTGATCGTCTCTGATCATGGTGAGAGTTTAGGCGAGAAGGGGAAGTTTGGTCACGGCTACAACCTCCACCGGCACGAGACGCGGGTGGTGATGGCTTGGCGTGGTCCGGGGTTTCAGCCACGGCGACTGCGTGGCGCCGTGAGCTTGGTCGATGTCGCCCCGACGCTGCTGAACATGGCGGCGCTGCAGCCAAAGCCGAGCGCCGGGTTCAGCCTACTCGAGACCTTGCGCGGAGGGGCTGAGGAGCTGGATCGGGCCGTTTTGACCGAGAGCTACCGGCGCGGGCAGCATTTCTCGGTGAGCACGGCGGATTGGCGCTTGTTCTATCACCTCGACCAGAACCGCTATGAGCTGTTTAATGCGCAGCTCGACCGCATGGAGCTCAACAACTTAGCGCCCGTCAACTCGAAGCAGGTCGACGTGATGCGAGGGAGGCTGCTGACCCTGATGAATCGAGGGGGCACCTTTGTGCGTCGCGGGATGCAGGTGCGTGACCTGATCGCTGATCGCGTCCCTGACGCTGCCCTGTTGGAGCGCCCGGTGCGTTTCGGCGACAGCATCGAGCTGATCGGTTATGAGTTCGGGCAAGGGGGCGACGCGGAAAAACCACAGCATGTCGCGACTCTGTATCTGCGCGCCATCAAGCGAATGGACACCTCATGGCGCGTCGCCTTCGGGCTGAGCGGTCCACGCGCCATGAACAAAGATCACTTCCCCGGGCGAAGTTACTTCCCGACCAACCGCTGGCCGCCTGGGGTTATCATCAAGGACCCTGTGATTCTTGGGACGATGAGTAAGTTTCCGTCTGCACATTGGAGGCTGACCCTCGGCTTCTACGCAGGGGACGAGCGCCTGCAGCCGCAGCCCGACGGCGCGCTCGAGCTCAGCAAATCGGGCACACGCGTGGTCCTGGCTGATCGCCAGCTGATCGTACCCATGAAGTGGGCCGTCGAACGTGACCAGCTCCGCCGAGAGCAGATGCGCGCCATCGAGGCGGCGCGCAAGGAGGCGTCCGCCGCCAAGGAAAAGAAAGAGCAGAAGCCGTGAAAGATAATGCGAGCTATTACGATGAATTTGCCAAGAGCTACGAAGACCGCCGGGGCGCCGGTTATCATGCGTGGCTCGACGACGCGCAGGCGAATCTGGTCCGTCGCCACGCAAGCGGTGGTCGGTTGCTTGAGGTGGGGTGTGGGACCGGTCTTATCCTTGAGCGGCTCCGGCATGACTTTGATGAGGTGGTCGGGGTCGACCTGAGCGAGGGCATGCTGGAGCGAGCCCGGGCGCGTGGCTTGACGGTCGAGCAAAGCAGCGCCGAGCAGCTCCCGTTTGAGGACGCCTCGTTCGATCTGGTGTGCAGCTTCAAGGTGCTCGCGCACGTCCAAGGGATCCGCAGCGCCGCGCTGGAGATGGCGCGTGTGCTCAAGCCTGGCGGTGTGCTGATCGCCGAGTTTTACAACCCGCGCTCGGTCCGGGGTGCGATCTGGAGCGTCAAGCAGGGCGGCAAAACAGGCGGCGATGGGCAGTCCGAGCGCGACGTCTATGTCCGCTTTGACACCCCGCGGCAGGCGCGCGGCTATTTCCCGGAAGGGATGGAGTGGGTGGAGTCGTATGGTCTGCGGGTGGTGACGCCTCTTCCGGTGCTTCATAAGCTGCCGCTGGTAGCCGATGCGCTGCAGACCTTGGAGCACGGTCTGGCTCGTCCCTTGGCGCCGCTGGGCTCGTTTTACGACCTGGTGCTCAGGAAACTGTAAAAGATTTGCTGGCCGACAGGCGGGCCGATATGCCGGGCGAGGTGAGGGAGCGAACCAACCGATGCCTCGGCGTACACCGCAACTTAGACTGATCGCTTTACCGCAGGATACGAAGCCTCCGTACGACCTCGAGGAGGAGGTTAAGCGGATCCGTGACCTCGAGAGCTTTTGCTTGTTCGTCCGTGAGCTGCGCGCCGACTACCACGACGCGCTCGAGGAGTGGCCGAACGATGACCTCGAGCAGTTTTTGAGCGGTTTGAGTGAAGCCAGTGAGGACCTCAAAGAGTTCCGAGGTGGCTCGGAGGCAGCGACCTGGCGAGCGTTCGCCCGACTGCTCCTCGCCGCGACCGTGCGCGAATAAAGCAACTAAAGTCGCTGCGGCGTGACCCCTGGCGGCGGCGTCAGCTTGAAGAGTTCGGCTTCGGGCGGATCCCCGGTGGTGTCCAGCTCGCTGAACCGAAGCCGAACCTGCTCACGACCTGCCTGGATCATCAGATCCTGGAAGACCCCTTGCGGCGAGCGGCGGCTGAGCTCGACACGCACCGCCTCGTCGGGCAGCGACCAGACCCACCGGTCTTGACTGAGGCGCTCGATGACCACGTTGCCGAGCAGCGGGTGGACGCCGCTGAGTCGGTTGGCTTTGCCTTTGACCTCGTAGGATAACTCCGTCTGAGGGAGCGTCAGACGACCGCGCAACAGATCGACGGCGACCTCGGGCTCTACCGGCAGAGGGAGCAGACGCGCCATGCTCAGCGGTGAGGCTGCGCCGGTGTAGAAGCGCGGCCCCTCGAGCTCAAACAAGGAGACGGTCTCACCGTCACAGGCGAAGGTTGAGACCGGCGTCCCGCCGGGGCCTCGGACCTCGAGCAGCAGTTTGTTGGGCGCCGCCACGATGACTCCGAGCTCACCTTTGAGCCGGCCTTGCCCACCAAAATAGGTCGCGTTGACGGTCGCGAAGTAAAATCCTGGCGACGAGGCAGGAGGCGCGAAGGCGTTGTCTTGAGCGGGGAGTTGCGCACGTTGCCAGGTGCTGCAGGCGCTGATCATCAACGCCGTCATCAAGACCCCAAAGCGACGGTTCATGGCGACTCCAACAGCTCCTTGAGCGCTGCCTTCAGATAGTGATCGAGCGGGAGTTGATCGGCAGCGAGGCTCAGCTCACGGCGCGCCCTGCGCAGGTCGCTCGTTTGCTCAGCCAGGCGTGCGCGCGCCACCCGAACCAGCGCAGCGGTAGAGGAGACGCTGATCGGCGCCTTTTGCTTCATTTCCGGCTTCACCGCGGGAGTCGGCGTGGTCTGACACCCCGCAGCGACGATGAGCAGAGTCCCCGTAAAGAGCTTGAGTTTCAGTGCGCTAGCTCGTCTTTCGCGCGCCGCCGCCTCTCTGGAGCAGGCAGCAACGAGCGGATGGTGTCGACGATGCCGTCTACGTCCAAGCCTGCCTCGGCGTATTGCTTGGCGACGCTTCCATGCTCGATAAACTCATCCGGCAGCCCTACGCGCTGGACTCGGTTCGAGAAGCCTTCGTTGCTCAGGTATTCAAGCACTGCGCTGCCGAACCCACCTGCAAGCACGCCCTCTTCGAGGGTGACAAAACCCATCTCGCCGTCTTGAGCGAGGGTCTGAATGGTCTCCTCGTCTAAGGGTTTGATGAAGCGCATATCCAGCACGTTGACCTGGATCCCTTCCGCTGCGAGGCGCTCTGCGGCGCGCTCGGCGTTGGCGACCGTGGGGCCAAGCGCAAGGACGCTGACGCGGGCGTCATCGTGCGCCTTGAGCCAGCGCGCCTTACCGATCGGCCAAGCCTCCGGGTGGGTGTCGACCGCTGCGCCAGGCCCGGTGCCACGCGGGAAGCGAAGCGCTGTCGGACCGGGCTGTGCCAGCGCCGTCGCCAGCGCCCCGCCGAGCTCATTCTCATCGCTAGGCGCCATGCAGATCATGTTGGGGATCATCCGCAGGTAGGTGATGTCGAAGACGCCTTGATGGGTGGCGCCGTCAGCGCCGACCAGCCCCGCACGATCCATGGCAAAGACAACGGGGAGCTCTTGGAGCGCCACGTCGTGGATAATGGCGTCGATGGCGCGCTGGAGGAAGGTCGAGTAGATCCCGCAGACCGGCCGAGCGCCCGCAGCCGCTAGACCGGCGGCGAAGGTCACGCCGTGCCCCTCAGCGATCCCGACGTCGTAAAAGCGGTCGGGGAACACCTTGCCAAACTTACCTAGGGACGTCCCATCGGGCATCGCTGCGGTGATCGCCACGATGCGCGGGTCAAGCTCTGCTTCTGCGATCAGGGCGCGTGCGAAGACGTCTTGATATTTGGGCAGCCCCGACTTGCTGGGCGCGTTGACAGGGTTCCCATCTTCGTCGCGTTTGAACGCGCTGACACCGTGCATACAGAGCCGGTCGCGCTCCGCCGGTTCGTAGCCCTTACCTTTGGTGGTCATCACGTGCACCAGGACCGGCTCGTCCAACTGCCGGACCCGCTCAAAGATCTCCTCCATCGCAGCGATGTCGTGCCCATCGACTGGACCGAGATAGGCGAAGCCTAGCCCCTCAAAGAGGATCCCTGGGGTGAGCATCGCCTTGGTGCTCTCCATCGTGTGCTTGAGCAGTGATTTGATCCGGTCACCTTGGGGGATGTTGGACAGGACACCTTTGATCCCCTCTTTGACGCCGAGGTAGGTGTCACCGATGGTCAACTTCCGGCTCAACCAGCTGCTCATGGCGCCCACGTTCGGCGCAATGCTCATGTCGTTGTCGTTGAGGACGACGATCAACCCCGAGTCGAGGTTGCCGGCGTTGAAGAGCGCCTCAAACGCAAGCCCGCCGGTCATCGCGCCGTCGCCGATCACCGCCACGGCGCGGCCGCTGTGCCCCGTGACCCGGTTCCCCTCAAGGATGCCGAGCGCGGCCGAGATCGAGGTTGAGGCGTGCCCGGCGCCGAAGTGGTCGTGTTCGGACTCGGCCCGGTTCAGGAAGCCCGACGCACCCCCGGCTTGCCGCAGCCCCTGGAAGAGGTCGCGCCGACCCGTCATCAGCTTGTGCGCGTAAGCCTGGTGTCCGACGTCAAAGACCAAGGCGTCGTGCGGGCTGTGAAACACCCGATGAAGCGCAATGCACAGCTCGACCGTGCCAAGCGATGCGCCGAGGTGACCGCCGTTGCGGGCGCAGACCTCGATGATCTCGTCTCGAATAGCCTGCGCCAGATCATCGAGTCGGTGGGCGGGGAGCGCCTTGACGTCCTCGGGTGAGCTGATGTGCTTGAGCATGATCAAATCCCATCTAGGTCGGCGGGTTGCCGGCTGCCGTCCGCCAGCAGTTTCTCCATCCGACCTTCTAGTCCGGTGAGCCGCTCTTGCGCCTGACGCAAGAGATGGTGCCCCTGTTCGTACAGTTCAAGCGCCTGCTCTAATCCAAGGGACTCGTTCTCAAGGCGCCCCACGGTCGCCTCGAGCTGCTGCACAAGGTCTTCATAGGTCCTCTGGTCAGACATCATCATCTCCTTCGATCCGCGCTCGCCGCTCGCCGTCCGCAAACTGCAGACGGACGGCTTGCCCGCTTGATGTCGCATGCGCTGAGGTCAGCGGCTTACCCGACTCATCGACGATCAGGGCGTACCCTCGCTCGAGCACCGCCTTAGGTGACGCCGCCTCGAGGCGCCTGGCGAGCTGAGCGATCTGGTCGCCGGATCGCTGACGAACCTGCTGCCCTGCTCGGTTCATTCGACTCTTGATTAATTTCCACTGGCCCCTTGCTGATGCAAGGCCTGTATCGGGTGACGTTTGACCGAGGCGCTGCCCCAGCGCAGCGAGCTGGTGGTGGCGCCTCCGTAGCCGCTGTGCGGGGTGTGCCTGTGTGAGGCGGTCGTTGTGTGCGTTGAGCCGGCGACGAGCGTCGCTCAGGCGGTCGAGGGTCGCTCCTCTGAGGCGATGCTCGCCGATCACGAGACGTTGTCGCTCGGAGGCGATAAGCTGCCGGAGCGGACGCCCGAGCCGTTCGCCAAGATGGTCGAGCCGCTCGGCGTGGGCGCGTAGGTCCGGGAAGATCAACTCCGCTGCGTGCGTGGGCGTATGCGCCACGGCGTCGGCGGCGCGCTCGGCGATCGGGTGGTCAGGCTCGTGACCTACGCCGACGACCACCGGCGTGTGGGTCGCGGCGACCGCTCGGACCAGAACCTCCTCGGAGAAGGGGAGCAGATCCGACGCAGCGCCGCCGCCGCGCACCAGCGCCAGGACGTCGCAGCGCCCGCTCTCATCGAGGCGCTTGAGCGCCGCAGCGCACTCCTCGGCAGCCGTGGCGCCTTGGACTGATGCCTCGGCGAAGAGGATGGCGACGCCGGGTGCGCGCAGCGCCCGTGAGCGCAAGAAATCGCGCAACCCATCGGCGCGCGACGAGCTCACGACCCCGACCGTGCGCGGGAACTGTGGGAGTGGCTTTTTGAGGTCCGGGTGGAAGAGGCCTTCCGCCGCCAGGCGCTCTTCGAGGGCTTTGAGCGCCAACGCTTGCAAGCCCTCGCCAGCTGGGAACATGGCGTAGGTCTCAAAGCTGGCGCTTCCGCTCTTGGTGTAGACCTGAGCCCGCCCATTGATCAAAACCTGCTCACCAGCCTGCGGCTGCCAGGCGAGGGACCGTAACCGATCCTTCCAGAGGATACAGCGCATCGACGAGCGCCCATCCGAGATCGTGAAGTACGCATGCCCCGAACGCGCAACCGACCACTCACTGAGCTCGCCCATCACCTGGACGGCGCCAAGCTCGCGCAAGACTTGGTTCCAGCGGAACACCACCTCCGAGACCGAGACCGCCGCCTGGGGACGAGCCTCTTTGGGGTTGGGGTGGGCGAGCGGGTGAAACTTCATGCGCCGAGCGCAGGAGCGTGACGCGGTCGCCGGTCGAGGCGCGCACCGTCGAGCATTCGGAGGCACAGGTCCGTGTAGCTCAGCCCTGCGAGCGATGCGCATTTGGGGAGCAAGCTGGTTGCGGTCATACCCGGTAGCGTGTTGACCTCAAGAAGTGTGATCGCGTCGCCCTCGACGAGGAAATCGACCCGACAGCCGCCACGGCATGCCAGCGCCTCAACCGCTTGCTCTGAGAGCTCGTGAAGGGATTGGATCACCTCGTCGGTTGCGCGCGCTGGGGTGTGGTACCGGCTGGCGCCGGAGGTGTACTTGTTCTTGAAATCGTAAAACCCGGTGAGCGGCTCGATCTCCGTGGAGCCGAGCGCACGCCCCTCGAGCACACCGACCGTCATCTCCACGCCGCCGACGCGCTCTTCGACGAGGACTTGCTGGGCGACAGCTCGAAGGCGCGCCAGCGCTGCGCCCCGATCATCGCCGGCTTCGAGCAGTTCGACACCGACGCTTGAGCCGCCCTCATTGGGCTTCATGCAGACGGCGCGATCACCCAGAACGCGCTGAATGGTCTCGACGGCGTTCGAGTCACCCGTTGAGACGCAAACGCCGAGCGGCACGGGGAGGCCGGCGAGCCGAAGGATCCGGTTGGCGACCTCTTTGTTCATCGCCAGCGCGCTCGCAAGGACGCCGCTGCCGACGTAAGGGATCCCCATCCATTCGAGCATCCCTTGGAGGCAGCCATCCTCGCCGTAGACGCCGTGCGTGACGAGGAAGGCGACGTCGATCTTGGCGCGCTCGATCTGTCGCCAAGGCGCATCATCGGTGAGCTCAACCAAGTGAACATCAAGGCCAGCCTGGCTGAGCGCTTCCATGACGCCGACGCCGCTGGCGCGCGAGACCTTCGCCTCCTCGCTCAAGCCGCCCGCCAACACACCGATCCGACGCTCACGCCACATGATGACCTCCTGCCCCATAGGGGCAGATAGATCTGGACCCAGCGTGGGTCAAAACGAAAAGCGGCCTGACGCCTAATCGAGCCCGAGCATGCGGCGCACTTGGGGCGCCTCGTCCGAGTTGGGCGCGAGCCGGAGGTATTCCATGTAGTGTTTACGCGCCTTCTCGTTTTGCTGAATGCTGGCGTAGGTGATCCCTAAACCCCGATGAATCTGAGCATTTTTTGGCGCTCGCTTGAGCGCTTTGAGGAGCAGCGGAAGCGCCGCCTTGGGTTGGTTTTTGATGAGCTTTTGGTTGGCCTGCGCCAGCAGCTGACCCGCCGTGAGTTGCCCGCCGCCTGCGCTGGACTTGCCCGCCTTGCGGCCGCGACCGCTTCGGTTGCTGCTCGCACGGCGAGGCTCAGCCTTGGCGAGGGTCTCAGCGAGTCGAGCCCGCAAGGCACGCACGTCTCGGCGATCCGGCGCATAGATCTCGGCGTTGCCGAGATGGCCCGCCGCCTTGGTCGCTTGGTTTTTATCGAGCGCCGCTGCGGCGAGGTCGAGCTCAAGCTGGACGAAGGCGTTTCGAACTTCGCCGCGGTGACGCTCCGCCTCGTCGAAATAAACGGAGTTTTTCGGGATCGCTTGGAGGTCTTCGAGCGCTTCAGACCATTGCTTTTGAGCGATCTTTGCGAGCGCCTCGTCGAGGCTCTCTTTGTAGCGGCGCTCGTTCGCCAGGACCGCCTTGAGCGAGACGATCTCTCCGCTCGCAACCTGCGCGGGTGCCTGGTCGAGGTGACGCAGCGCCTCCGCCCAACGCTGCGCTTCACGCAGCTCATCGAGCGTCGCTCGCCATAAGCTCGGGTCCGTCGAGGCGGTCGCTGCCTCGGCGTCTGCGGGTTGGCGTCCACTCAGCGCCCACCAAGAGCCTCCCGCCAGCGCAAGCACCATGAAGATCAAGAGAACGGTTGGGAACAGGTTGTTCGCTGGCTGCCGCTGCCGGCTGAGCAGCTCGGCAAACTCAGGGATCTGACCCGGCGCAAAGAAGCGCAACTGGATGTGCCCCATGTCGATGCGATCGCCAGGCTGCAGGCGCGTGCTGGCGTAGCTCTCGCCGTTGACCTGGATCCCATTGGCGGAGCCGATGTCCTTGATCACGAACTGATTGTCTTGGACCTCGATCGTCGCATGGTGTCGGCTGATCGAGCGGTGCTCGACTTTGACCTCGCACTCCGCCCCGCGGCCGATGCGGCAGGGCGACCGATCGATCGTGTACTCAGTCCCCGCGAGCTGCGCCGAGACCACCACGAGACGGGCCGGCGGCCCGTTGAGGAGGCCCTCGTACGTGCCCTGACGGATCTGACTACCTAGTCCCGCACGCAGGTTGATGACCGCTGTGGGATCTTGGTCTTCGTCATCGTCTAGAAGCGGCGACGCCGCCGCGATGGGCTCCGCAGCGCTCGGGACCGTGTTGTCAATCTGGGTGACTTGAGAGTCGTCGGGCTCGAGGGCGTGATCGCCTTCGCCGAGGATGCGCAGTTCGTAGTCGCCGATGCTGACGACATCGCCCAGCCCAAGGGGGCTGGTCCCCTCGAGCGGGCGACCGTTGATCTGTGTCCCGGTGTAGCTCTCGAGGTCCTCGAGCCGGAGTTTGTCCTGGTTTGAATAGAGGACCGCGTGGCGACGAGAGACGTTTCGGTCGGTTAAACGGATGACGTTGCCGTCTTGACGGCCAATCGTGATTTCGGAGCGAGTCACCGGTATTACCGAGCGATTTCCCTCGTCGTCCTCGATCTCAACCTGAAAGACCAACTGACTCTTCCTGTACCCTGCCGGGTTCCGTGCGACCCCATGGTAAGCGCGGATCGACCCGCGACACAATCTTTCCGAACAAAGAGCTTCGCTGGATCACGGCGCGTCGGACCTTTGGCACCCGTCGGGTGACCACATCCGCTTCGCCAGACGGCACGCGTAAGCGCTCGGCGTGGTCGGGACCGGCTGCTTTGGAACGAGACCTGCGCCCTCGAGCGCTCGCCCATCAGGGAGGTACAAGCGTCCCGTCGTGAGCAGGACGACGTCACCGGTGCTCAGATAGATGGCGGTTTGCACGGTGGTCTTTCCCATCGTGCGCTCCCCTAGGACGTGCGCCCCCGCTGAGCGCTCGAGCGCCGCCGCGATCAGCTCGGCTGCGCTCGCCGTCTGCTGGTTGACGAGGACGGTTAGGCTGGCGTGACGCACGCGCTGCGGAGAGGCTCGGTGCCGGGTGCGTTGACCCGAGCGCCGCTCTTCGACGAGCAGATCGACCTTGGACACGAACAGACTGGCGAGACCGAGCGCATCGGCGACCTCGCCACCCGGGTTGTCGCGCAGATCAATCAGAACAGGTAGGTTCTGGTCGAGCGCAGGACACTCCTTGATCCAGCGCCGACCGTCACCATTGAATCGGCGGATGGTGAGGCGCAGGACGCCGCGGTCGACCAGGCACACAAAACTCTTGCTCTCGGGTTCGGTCGCGCTCGGTGTGATCCGCCGACTCCATGGATCGAGCTCCTTGAGCATGGCGTCGATCGCTCGCTCGGCGAGCGCTTTCGGTGTGTCTCCGTCGATGTGTTCCTTGAGGACGCCCCCGAGGACCCGCGCCACGTCGCTGACGCTGTCATAGGCTTCGGGGGTTGCGCCGGTGCTTGCGAGAAGGACAGCGAGCGCGATCAATTCCGGGTCCGATCGAGCGGCGCTTGGAACCACCGCGTCGGGTTGACCGCGAGCGCCTCGCTTCGGAGCTCAAAGTGGAGGACGCCGGCGTCGCCGAGGAGTCCGACCACCGCGCCCGCCTGGAGGTCTTCGCCGACAAGGGCCTTCGCCTCCGAGAGGCCGCCGTAGATCGTTCGCCACCCCCTGCCGTGGTCGATGACCATCGCTAAGCCGAGCCCCGGCGAGCGGCCCACAAAGGCGACGCGCCCGGTGGCTGCAGCGAGCACCGGCGCGCTCGCCAGCCCCTCGAGGTCGATGCCTCGGTTGCGCCAGCGGGTGAGCTTATCCTTCGCCTCTTGCCAGCCATAGCCGTTGACGACGCGCCCAGCGACCGGTGGCACGAGCCGCCCGCGCTTGATCCCTTGATGGGGCATGTTGAGCATCGGCTTGACCTGTTCAAGCCACGCCGCAAGCGCCAGGCGTTGTTGTTCGAGCGCTTTGGCGTGCGCGGCAGCGCGCCGGCGATCCCGGCGGACCTCTTCCAAGCGCTGGCTCGCCAGCCCTTTGACCTGCTGGCGTGCCGTGAGCAGCTGGTTCAAGCTCGCCTTGAGCCGTTGTTGGTCACTGCGCAGCTGCGCGAGCTCGGCTTGGTTCGCTTTGAGCGCTTGGGCGCTGGCTTGGGCGCGGCGCCAGAGCGCCGTGGCGCGCGCGACGCGCTGGCGTTCTAGGGCGCGAAAGACCGGCTTATCCATGCCGACATGGTTCGCTCGAAGCAGCAGCCCGAGCGCTCGCTGAGCTTGGTGCCGGGCGCGCCGCGTCGTGCGCTGCAGACCGATCGACTGGCTCTCGAGCTCGTCGAGTTGCTCCTCGGTGTCTCGGACCCGCTGGCTGGCGAGCCGGGTGGCCCGTTTGGCTTCGTCGAGCGCAAACTGCAGGTCGGCTAACGTCCCGACCATCTGCCTCTCCTGTTCAGCGAGGTCGCGTGAGCTCGCCTGGCGCTGCGACAGGCGATCGCCTAGCGTTTGGAGCTTCTCAAGCGTGATCCGGACCGCCTGCTGATCGCCAACGGGCTGCAACTTTGGCTGAGGCGCTGCGGAGAGCGCGAGGAGGAGCGTCAGCGTCACTGTTCGATCTCCGGCCGTTGAATTTCGGAGAGCATGCCGAGCCCGGTCCCGGCAACCTGTGTCAACGCGCCGAGCAGCATCAGCCGAACCGCCAGGGATGCCGGCGTTGAGACCACCAGGTCGGTCGCTTGCCGCATCCATGAGCTGAGCCCAACGCTCAGCGCATAACCACCGAGGCCGGCGACCAGCCCGACCATCACGCCGGTCAGCAGCAGGGGCAGGATCAGGCGGTCTCGTGTCGCCCCTAACAGGCGAAACACAGCGATCTCGTCGCGCCGTAGGCTCATCACGAGTCGCCCGAGCGCCACGCCGAGGATGACGACGGTGAGCGTCAAAAGCAGGCTGAGTAGGTGAGCGCCCAGGTGAATTTGGCGGACGCGTGCGCGGGTCGCTAGGAGCTCGCGTGCGCCGGCGTCGATCGACTCAACACCGGGCGTTGCGCGCAGGATGGTGATCGCTGCAGGCGCCACCTGTTCGCCCTCCGGCGGGACGATATGGATGGATCGTGGCAGCAGCTCGTCGGGTATGGCGCGCGCCGCTTCGGTGTCCCGAAGCTCGGTCGCAAGGCGCTTGCGGACCTCTTTGGGGGCGAGCAGGCGCGCCCGGCGAACGGAGGGCAGCGCCTCGAGGCGAGCCATGAGCTGCTCGACGGGCTCGGTGGCGGTCTGCTCATCGAGGAAGGCCCAGACCTCACCCGCTGGCTCGAGCCGCTGCAGGATCTCTTGTGTCCCTGCTGCGTGCGCTCGAACCCAACCAATGGAGCCTAAGCAGAGGGTCAGCGCTAGGAGCCATGCGCTGTGCGTCCAAGGCCGCCGGCGCAACACAAGCAAAGCCTCTTTAAAGTTCCACATCATCCGCTTCGGCGCTCCAACTGCCCGCCCTCGAGGTGATACGTTGGGTGGGGAAAGCGTCGAAGGATCTCGGTGTCGTGGGGGGGGCGCCCCCCCGGGGGCGCCGCGGGGGGGGGGGGGGGGGAGCAGACCCCCGCCCCCCCCCCCCGCC
>JAYZBQ010000041.1:0-5532 GCA_036338695.1 Myxococcota bacterium | reverse complement strand
GTGCCGGTTAGGTTGAGCAGGTCGCGCAGCGCCCAGAGCAAGGGCATGGCGGGGTCGGCGTCGAGGCGTTGCTCGGCGCCGTTGAGGGTGAATTGAATGGTCATGGTGCGGGTCCTCGTGACGGCGTCTCGGGTACACCGGCAAGGTGCTGCGGTGCAACCGGATGGTTGGGTTCCATGCTCCGTCGCTTGCGCTCTTGCTCGGTAGAGGGAATCCTCTGCGCAAACGAGTGGAGTGCCCATGGCGCGTCTCTTCTGCCTGCTTCTCACCCCGATGGTCGCTTGTTTTCCGCTTCGATCCAGCGTGGACGCGGGCGTATCCTACCGAACCGTCAGCGTCGCTTGGCCGCAGGATACGAGGTGCCTGAACGATGAAAACCCGGAGACCGCCAAGGAGATCGTCATCGGTGACACCCTGATGGTGGCGGTCGCTGGCGGGGACCACCCGATCCCCGACAGCGAGTGGGAGGACTTCAGCCCGGGGTGGGGCAACCGGAAGAACAGCACCAGGAGCCTGCAGTTTGATGACTCCTGCTTTGCGCGCTCCCCTCATGCCGCGCAGGGCTGCGTAGGTGAAGATTGCGCCACCGTCGTGGTGGTCAAAGACTACTCCTGGATCGAGCTGTCCCAGATCCTGGCGGTGGACTGCCTCCCGGGCGGCGGCGCCTGCAACCCGCAGAGCCTCCAGCCTGGCGAGTTAGCCATGATCGTGACTCGAAAGTGCCACCGGCTCACCTTTGTGGGGCAGCAGATCTTCCTGGTCGGTCCGCAGGGTGAGGAGGCGGTGCTCCACGCCAGCGCAGGCAGCGCAGCCCCCACCACTGATGTGGAGCTGCCCGATGGATGGTCGCTCGAGCGCAGGACCTTGGACGAACCCCTGACCATCCATCCGTTCGGTGGCGAAGGGGCGTGCTACTTTAACATCTTTCGCGACGCGCTCGAGCAGTCCTACCACCAGATCACCTACGCGGGCGCTACCTACCCCTGACGACGGGGCAGCCTGCCCCGATGACCCAAAGGTTGAAGCTGAGGGCGCTCTCCAAGCGGGCGGAGGGCAGCCGTGACGCTCGCTAGCGCTCCACCCGCAACACCGTCATCATGCCGTCCTCGGCGTGCGGCAGGATGTGGCAGTGGCTCATCCAGTCGCCTGGGTTGTCGGCGACGATCCGCAGCCGCACCCGCTCACGGATGCGCACGTTGATGGTGTCCTCATAGGTGGGCTGCGCCGGCGCCACCCCGTTGCGGCTCAGCACCTCGAAGGCGTAGCCGTGCAGGTGATAAGGATGCTCGGTAGGGCTGAGGTTACGCACCTCGAGGATCAGCGTGGCGCCTAACGGGAAGGTGTCGATAGCGCCTTGCGGGAAGCGGCTGCCGTTGACGAACCAGCGCGCCGTTCGGTCCGAGCCGGCGAAGCTCCACACCACATCGGCGTAGCCCGGGTCCGGGTGCTGTACGCGCTCGGGCGCCGCCAAGCGCAGGGGCGCCGGAGCGGCTGCTGTCCCCGTGGGGCGGATCTCGAGTAGGTCGTGGTCAGCGCCCAGCGCGACGCCGCCGTTGAGTGAGTAGGGGCGAGTGCGCAGCGTCAGTGGCTCGGCGCCGACGAGAAACTCCAGCTCGACGCGATCGCCTGGCGCCAGCACCTCGCCCTCGCCCGAGCGCGCCGCCGCCAGCGGCCCTTGATCGGTGGCGATCAGGCGTAAGCCGGTGCCGCTGAGGCGCAGGTAGCCGTGGTTGCTGGTGTTGATGAGCCGGAGGCGGACATGCTCTCCGGACTCAGCGGTCACAAATCCCGGCGCGGCGCCGTTGACCAGCCAGCGGCGCTGGCGCGGCCCGTGTCCGTGCGCCAAACCGGTCGGCTGTCGTGCGCTGAGGCGCGCCTCACCTTGGTCATCGACGAGGGCGACGAGGTCGTAGGCGGCGCGGTCGTTGGCGGGGTCGCGCACCACCACGGCGCCGTAGAGCCCGCCGTCAACCTGCCCCTCGGTGTCAACATGGGGGTGGTACCAGAAGGTCCCCGTCTGCTCGAGCACGACGCGGTACGTGAACCGCTCGCCAGGCGCCACGGCGCCGCCGCGCCATGGCACCCCATCCATCGCAAAGGGGACGTGCAGCCCGTGCCAGTGCAAGGTGGTGGGCGCGTCGAGCTCGTTGATCAGCTCGACCTCGAGCGTCTGCCCCAGCTCGGCTTCGATCGTCGGCCCGGGCGTGAGCCCGTTGTAGGCGTAGCGAAAGCCGCCATGGGGCTCTGGTAGGCGCTGGGCGCGCAGGACCACGCGAAGGACGCTCGGGTCCGGGTCCAAGTCAGCCGCGGTCGGCGGCGTGGTCATCGGCGCCGCCAGGCTGGTCGTGAGCTCGTCGAGCACGAGCTTTTGCGCAGGCGTCGGGGTGCAGGCGCCGATCAGCGCGCAAAGGAGCAGCCGTCTCATCGTTGCACCTGCGTGATCAAGCGGTCGGTCACCGACCAGGCTTTGCGCTGCGCATAGTCGTAGAAGAAGTCACGATGGATGAGTTGCGCCTGCGCAACCGGCGCCTCACAGCTCGCGTCAAAGCGGTGCTCGGAGACCCAACGCGCCTGCGGCATCAGGCGGTTGTCGCTGACGATATCGACCGCCTGGCTGTGGTGGACCCCAAGTCGACCTTGGGCGTCCGCCAGGACGCGAGCGAAGGCGACGCCGGGCGCGCCGGCGAGCGTGTCATCCCCGCGCACAAGATAAGCGACATCGCCAGACGGGATGGGGGCGCTGGTCTCGATGCGTCCCTCTCCATCAACCGCCGTGACGCGCACGGAGCCGACGGCTTGCTCGACGCGCAGGCCCTTTTGGCTGGGTTGCCAGGTCGCCCCCGCAAAGGCGCCAAAACCCTCGTAGGCGCGAAACTCCGGCAGCTGCCGCACCACGCGCACCGTATCGCCCGCTTGCGCCGCCGACCAGCGGCGCCAGTCCGCACCGGCGGCCTGAGTCTGCAGCGCGCCGGCATAAGCCGGCAGGACGTCTCCGCCTACGTGGGGTTGGGGTTGGTCGTCGCAGCTGAGCGTGACGCGCAGCAGCGCCTGGCGCTGAGGCTCGCCCGTCGGCACGGCATGCCCGGCGCCGCTGTTGATCGTGGTCACGCGTACGACCCAGCGGTCGCCCTCACGCGCTTTGTTTAGGTACAGCGTCGCTGCGTGTTCAAGCAGCCCCGACTCGGGCTGGCGTGGTCCGAACCAGACGTGTCGCCGCACCGAGCCCGGCGGGCGGATCCAGCCCGCCACCACGCCCGTGGGCGAGTCCGGGAAGTTCTGATGATCGGCGCCGTTAAGGACGTCGGCGTCGGGCGGCATGTGGCAGGCGTTGCACGGCACCTGATCGCCAAAGACGCCTGCCTTCCACTCGGCGTAGGTCGAGTGAACGGGCAGGCGACCCTCCGGCCAGCGCTGAGCGTTGGGCGCAGGCAGCCCGGCGGTCGCCTCTTGGTCGTATTGGTGGCAGCCCGAACAGAGCGAGCCGTCGCGGTAGTGGTCACGCTGAACGGAGCCCATGCGCACGTTGGGGGAGTCGTGACTTGGGCCGAAGGTTAGAGGGAGCAGGCCGCCCGCTCCGAGCACCGGATCGCCCGGCTCGCTCGGGCGCAGGAGCTGGAGCTTTCCGGCGACCCCAGGTGCGCCTTGTTCATGGACCGACTCGACGCGGTGGCAGACGTCGCAGCTAACGCCGTAGTCATAGGCGATCCCATGCGCCTCGAGCAGGTCGCGATCACCCGTTACGCCATTGATCGCCGGGGCGTGGCAGTCAGCGCATTGCCCTTTGCCTGACGGCTGAACCAGGCAGTCGGCGTCGAGGCATCCTGGCTGCGCGGTGAGGTGCCCATCGCCCACGAAGCAGCGCATCCCGTCGCCGCCACCAGGCAGACGAGCCAGCGCCCAGCGACCGCCCCGCTGCTGGCAGTCCGCTTCATTGGTGAGGGTATGGCTGGTGCCGGCGTAGCTGTCGTGGACGTGTGGGTTCGACGCGCTGGTGCGGTGTGGTGACGCAAACCAGTCGTCGTTGAGCGTGTTGTGACAATGCCCGCACTGGGCGGTCGTCCGGCGACGCTCCGGCTCACCGGGGTCCTGAAAGCGATAGTCGGGGTTGTCGCTGCGGTCGTAGCGGCTCAGCTCGATGACCACCGGGTCGGCGCCCGCCTCCGACCAGTTTCGGTGGGTGATGCGCGCCTCAGGGTGGGACACGACCACCGCCTGGTCTCCGACGACGCTTGGGTCGCGCACCAGGTGCGCACGCCCCCGCTCATCCGTACGGTGGTGTACGTGCGTCCCGCCTTGAAGGACCACAGCGCCTTCGACGGGCGCTCCATCGAGCAGGACCTCTACGGTGAGCTCGTCGCGTAGAGGGCCGGTATCGGGCGCAAGTTCGCCAGCGTCCGGACGCGTCCTAGGCGGTCGCGTGACGAACCCCGCGTCAGGTGCCAGGGGCGGTGGTTCTGGGCACGCTGCTAGGGCAGCCGTGGCCATGAGCAGACGCCTCAACGAAAAGCCTCCCACTGAGGTGACGGCAGCCCGCTTCGCTTATTCCCGACCGCCATCATGACGAGTCCTTGGTACGCTAGGGCGCGCACTGATCCTCAACCCGATCAATCCGGGCGCGGACGGTCGCACGGTCCGGCCACGCGTTCAGGCTGGTGCAGATCAGCCCTCTACGCGCCAGACGGCACTGCCCGACCTCACCGCCGTAGCGGCACACCGCACCCTCGCGGAGCCGCTGGCACGCCAAGAGGCGCTCCTGCTCTGCCTCGGGATCACCGAGCGTGCTGCGCGTGATGGTCAGCGTGGCGCCCTGAGGGTAATCAGCGAGCGCCGGCACCGTATCAGGGAGGGCGACGCTGTCGAGCGCCGTCGCCGAGGCGTCGTGGAAGTCGACAACCGCCTGAGCGATGATCCCGAGCTGCAGCTGGTAGTTGCCCACGAACTTGAGCCGGTCGCCTTGGGTCTGGAAGTTGTTGAAGGGTTCGACAAAAAATGTCTCTGGCTGGCTGTAGGTCTCGCGGATCGACTCCAGCGTGATCGCCATGTTGGTGGTCTCGGATGGTTGGCGGTACTGACCATAGTCGCCTTGCTGCCGGCTGTCGGCGACGGTGGCGTCGTAGGTGATCACGACGCGCACCGGCTCGTTGACCAGGCGCCGCCGCCACAGCTCCACGCTGTCGATGTCGATCGCCTCGACCGAGGTGACCGTACCGTGCAGGGTAAAGCGCACGAACTGCCCGCAGCCCGGCGGCTCCGCGCCGGCGTCAGGCGCAGCCTGCGCGGCGTCGAGCGGGGCGCTGGCGTCGAGCGTTTGGCCTGCATCTGCGGTCAAGCCAGCGTCTTGGCCGGGCGCGCCGGTGTCCGGCGAGCGATCGGCGTCGAGCGTCGTGCTCGCGTCGAGGGGTTCTTGAGCGTCAGGGCGTTGCGTGCTGGCGTCGGGCGCCGCGCCGACGCCGGCGTCAGGCGGCGCCGGGATCGGTTCGGGGCATGCGCTCAGCCCCCAAAGGATCAACCCAAGGGCGAGCGCTCTGATCG
>JAYZBQ010000040.1:0-21879 GCA_036338695.1 Myxococcota bacterium | reverse complement strand
TCAAGGCGGTGCCCATAGGGTGCAAACCGGCGCTCGTCGACGAGTGTGCCCGCTTGGTCCGTGATCAGGGTGGGGCCCACGGCGTGGCTGCGGTGGAGGTAAAACACACCGGGCGCCTCGGTCGGCGCACAGGCGCACGCGCCCAAACTAATCAAAATGCCGCCCGCCGCCGCCGTGCGCGCCCAGGCGGGGCGAGCCTGGCGGGGTCTGCTCGCCCAAAGCGTCAGCAGCGCAAGCAGCAGCGGCAACCAAGGCGGTGACACAGGCGCTTGCGCGGCTTGCTCCGGCGCAACTTGACGCACGCGGACGACCCGTCGCCCGTTCACCTCGACGTAGAAGTGATCCATGGCGCCGAGCCGCAGGTGGTGCTCGCTAAACCAGCGCTCGGTTCGGCCGTCGGCGCGATCGGTCAGCGTGCGCAAGCCGCCCAGCCCGTAGCGATGCGTCTCGGTCTGACCGTCCCGCTCCGTCGCAATTAAGCGGTCAAAGGCGTCCCAGGTCAGGCGCCGGTCGCCGACCTCGGTCGCACGGCCAGCCGCGTCGTAGGCGAGGGTGACCTCGCCCGCTTGCACCAGCTGGCGGGGGTGTGCCTCTTGGTAGCGAAACGCACCGGTGACCAGCCCCTCGGGTGGCGCGCCGTCCACGCGTCGCGCCGTCAGGTTGCCCAGCGCATCGTAGGTCAGCTCGATGGTGCGACCGGCGACCGTGGCGGCGCGCAGCCGATGGCCCGGGTCGTAGGTGAAGCGCTGGTTGTGGTCCATGCCGGTCGCCAGACGATCGGTGATCTGCGTCGTCGCCCCGCGCGCATTGCGCTCGATGGCGAGATCGCTCAGGGTTGTCTCGCCGCGTGCGATCACCTGAGCGATGAGGAAACCGAGTCCATCTCGCTCGTTGTCGTGGCGGACGCCGTTCTGAAATTCTTCTTTGAGCGGACGCCCTGCTGCGTCGAGCTCGATCGCCTCCCAGAAGGGCGCGGCGCGCACCAAACGGCCGCCGAGATCGTAGCCGTAGTCGACGGTGGGGCCGCCGCCAAAGGTGTGCATTAGGAGCCTACCTGAGGGGCTGTAGGTTCGCCGCTCATGAGCCTCTTGCCCGGCGATGAAGCGACGCTGAGATTGGACGCGCCCGAAGGCGTCGTAGCCAAAGGCGATCGTCCCGGTCGGCTCCTCAACCCACGCCAGTCGACCTGCCTCGCGCCCGCCTTGGGTGCCGGCGCGCGGCGCGTCGTAATGGTAGCTGCGCTGAGTCCCCCGGCTGCCGCTCTCAGACAGTAAGCGACCGGCGTCATCATAGCGATAGCTGATGGTCTCGCCGGCCGCGTTTTGAGTCGTCACGATCCGGTCATGATCATCATACGTGTGCGCACGCCGGCCTTGGTCGGGGTCTTCAGCCTCGAGCAGCCGACCGAGGGTGTCGTAGCCAAAGGTGTGGCTCGCTTGACCTTGATTGAGCTCCAGACGCCGCAGCCGGCCGGCGGCGTCGTATTCGGCTTGGGCTTCTTGGTCGACGCCTTCGACGGTGCGTCGCGTGACGCTTGGGCGATCGAGCCCATCTCGGCGCCTCAGCTCAGCGCTCATGCCTCCGGTCTGCGATGTGGACTCCAGCGCCCGGTAGCTCCACTGCGTCTCGATAGAGCGGGCATCGGTGGACGTCAGCGGTCGCCCTTGCGCGTCAAAGCGATGCTGCGCGCACGGGGTACGCTGAGGGAGCTGTTCGGGGATCTCGGGGCTGGTCATGTAGAAGGCTTCGCAGGTCGTCGCCGCCAAGCCGCGTGCGTTGCGCCGAGTGTATTGGGAGACGATCCGGCGCGAGGGACCAAGCTCGGTGATGCGCGCCACCAGCTCACTGCCGCCGTTGTAGCGCTGATGCTCAACGATGGTCCCCGCCTCCCCGTCGATCAGCCTGCGCGTCACCGTTGGGAGCGGGCTGAGCAGGGTGTAGTCGATGGTGAGGTGTGGGTTTTGGCCCATCAGGGCGCGTGTGGTGAGCCGACCGAGCCCGTCGTACCCAAACACATGCTCGACGCCTGCTGCGTCGATGAGGCGCTCAAGGGTGCCGAGGGTCGGGTCCCACTGGGCGCGCACGCTGAGCGTCCGCTCGGGGTTGGGCGCCACATGCTCTGCGATCGCAAACAGCCCGTCCGCGTCATAGTCGATGCGCCGCCAGACGCCGCCTCGGTAGCGGCGCGTGACGTTGCCGTGCTCATCGTAGTCGAAGGCCCGACGCAGCACCCAGCGTTGCTCGGATTCGAGCCACCCGAGCTCCTGCCGGAGCCAGCCCCGGGTCGCCTCGCCATGGGGGAGCGGCTCCATCGCGCCGTCGTAGAGGTAGCGGGTCTTGGCGACGAGCTCATCGTTGAGCGCGTGAACGGAGCGCTCAGTTTGAGCGCCCCAGAGGTGATAAGCGCCGGTGAGGTAGAGGTAACGCATCCGGACGATCTGCTCATCGCCGGAGCGGTCCTCGACGCCCAGGTGTCGCAGCTCGAGCGCGTCACCCTGCTCATTGAACAGACGCGTCGTCCGGAGCGTCAGCGGCTCCTCGGCGCCCTCATAGACCTGCCGCACGGTCGCCACGTTCACGGCTCGGGCTGCGAGCGGCTGCGCAGCGAGCGCCTCCGGTCGGCGCAGCTGCCAGTCGTGCGTGACGCGATCGAAGCGTCGTCCGTCGGCGTCTCGTCGCTCGATGGTGAGCGTCCGCCCGCGTAAAGGCCGGGCTTCGCCTAGACCGGGGGCGAGCTGCGTTTGCGTGACCAGGGTCTCGCGGGTCGATGCGCTGAGCTGGCGCGTCGTGACCTGTCCAAAGCCAGCGAAGCTGCGCTCTTCATGATCCCAGATCGGATCAGCCACCACGACCAGCTTCTCGCGCGGCGCGGTGTGCACGTCGGCGAAGCGCGTCTCGATGCGGGAGACGACCGGTAAGATGGTCGCGAGCTGCCGAGACCAGGGCGAGCCGGCTCGTGAAGCCATGGCTGCGAGGCTGCGGGTGCTTGTGTAGCGGATCATCTGGCTCCGCCCCAAGCCGTTGTCGATGACCTCGAGCAGACCGCGGCTGGCGTCGCCGACCAGCTCCATGACCCACACCTGCTGGTTTTGACTCCAGATCACATCGAGCGTGCCGTTGCCGTTGAGGTCACCGAGGTGGATTCGGCTGGTGTTGTCGGCTCCGCTGGGCGCAGCGATCTGCCGCGCCGCAGCAAAGGTGCCGTCCGGACGGCGCGGAAACCAAAAGACCGACGCGTCGACAAAGAGCACAAAATCGACGCAGCCGTCCCGGTCAAGGTCGCGAAAGTAGCTCGCGCCATAGTCGACGATCTGGCGCGGTAGTTCCTGGCGGACGCCGGCGGTGACCCCGCCGTCGCCCAACCCTTCAAAAAGCGTAAAGTGGGTCGGCTCGAGCACGATGAAGTCGGCTAAGCCGTCGCCCGTGATATCTTGGATACGCAGGCGCGCATCCTGCAAGCTGTAGCCGCTCAGCTCGGGCGGGAGGTCGACGAGCCGCTCCTCACCCAGCGCGCCGGCTTCCCCTTGAAAAATCGCCAGCCCGTTACCGCTCGAGCGCAGCAGCTCGGCGATCCCGTCACCGTCGAGGTCGGCGAACACCTGCGCGCCTCCTAAGCTCAAGCCGTCGGAGCCGTCGATCGGTGTGTGTTCACGGTAACCGGCGCCTTGGTTGAGCCAGGGGATCCACACGCCGCGCTGCACGAGGAGGTCCGCCCGCGCGTCGCCGTTGATATCCATGAGCCGCAACCGCCCGGAGGCGAGCGTCTCATCCGGTCCTTCGAGCGCCTGCGGAGGCTCGAACCGGTCGCCCGCGTTGCGCGCCCACTGTGCGTCGGCGCCGCGCAGGTTCACCAAGTCCACGAGCCCGTCGCCGTCGACGTCGGTCAGCGTGACGTTCGGGTTCGACAGCGCGAAGGGCGCGCCGGCAAAGGAGCTGATCGACGACGGCGCCACCGGCTCTCGATAGGAAAATCGCCGCGGCGGTCGGCGCGTGGCGTCGGTTTGGCCAAAGCGCTGAACGCTCGCCAGGCGAGGGGTCTGGTTCGTGCGCTCGTAATCGAGCTGCCAGCGGCTGTAGCGCTGCCCTCGGACGCGGACGTCGAGCTGGCTGAGTGTCTGCGACCAGCGCTGAGGCATCCCCGCTCGATGGCGGAACAGGGCGCTCTCCCGGGGCAGGTAGCTGAGCTGCACCTTTCGCTCGAGAGGGTAGGTGATCTGCGCCAGGTAGGCGTGCCCGTCGAGCTGCTGATAGGTGTACCGAATCACCTGACCGGTCGGGTGCTCATAGGCGCCTGCGAGCCACGCAAAATCGCCGCGTACGGTCGTCTGTCGCGTCGCCTCGGTCGCCCCAAACAACCACAATCCACCGTCGGGTGTCAGCATGCGAAAGCCGCCATCACGCGGGAGCACGCGGAGGCGATCTCCCTGCCCAAGGACACGATACGTACCGTCCTCGAGCGGTAGGAGGCGCCCGTTGGCGCCGGGGACGCCAACCAGCTCGAGCGTATCCGCAGCGGTGTACGACGGAACGCCGCGCCGGACGCTGCGACGGATCTGAGGCACGTCGAGGGTCCAACCCGGTCCGAGCGGTCCGTCACCGAGGTTGCCGTCGTAGCGCAAAGTCAGCAACGGCGCGACGCCTGCGCGTCCGGCAGGGAGCTCGATGGTAACTTGGTGTTGCGCCTGACCGCTGAAAGCCTCCAGCGCCAGCTCGTCGCCAGCGCCTTGAAGCGAGCCGGGCGTGGTCGGCAGCGTCAGCGTCTCCGCCGTGACGCTCCCAGGCGCCGGCCCGAGCACCGCGAGCGCCATCGACGGGCTGCCGAGCAGGCTCACACAGACAGCGAGCGGTGCGCAGCGCCTAAGGGAGCGGTGCAGCAGCTTCAAAGCGGAGCAAAATATCCTCGATGCGGTGTAGGTGGAGCCCGCCTGCGTTGGAGCCGCTCGACAGGGTTTGGGCTGGGAAGAAGAGCGCGTAGTCACCAAATAGTCCTGTGCCCGCAAAAGTTCGATCCACCGTCACCCGGTCGCCGTTGAGCGCTTGAACACTCTCGTTACGCAGCATTCTACAACAGTATTTTGTCCTGATTATTGATGTTTCACAACTCAGTGTTTCAAGTTCGGCAACCAACCGAATTACCTTGCGCTCCTTGCAGCCTTGCTTCACAAGCCGAGCGCTTGGGCTGCCCGCGTCTGCGGTTCAGTGTGGATAACAAGGCGCGTGAAGGAGGAGCACATGCTCACCGCAAAGGATCGCAAAGCGATTATCGAGAAGTACGGGGACAACCCGCAAGACACCGGCAACAGCAAGGTCCAGATTGCGCTCATGACGGCGCGTATCAACGACCTGCGTCCGCACTTTGAAGACAACAGCAAAGACCACCACAGCCGTCGTGGTCTGCTGAAGATCGTCTCCAAGCGTCGCAGCTTGCTGGATTACCTGAAGCGTAAAGATGTTGAGGCCTATCGTGCCCTCATCGCCGACTTAGGTATTCGTCGGTAAGACAGATGACTTAGAGGTGACGGGCAGCCAGAGCGCTGCCCGTCGCTTTATAAGGGCTCACGTGGTGTGAGCACCTCAACGGAGCGGCTAAGCACACGCGAAGAAGGATGTGTCCAGCACCGAAAGCCTGACGGTTCTGCACCCATTCTTCTAGTTTCTACGCGGCGCTTAGTCACTCCACGACATAGAGCGGTTGCCCTCGCAGGCACGCTCGGGAGTAGTGGACGATGACACTCGTTCGTAAAGAGATCCCTTACGGGAGCTCGACGCTGGTTCTTGAGACCGGCCATATCGCCAAGCAGGCTTCCTCGATCTTCGTCAGCAATGGCGACTCGCAGGCGCTGGTGAACATCACCTCGTCGGCGCAGCCGAAGGATCTGCCGTTTATGCCCATGACCGTGGAATACCAAGAGCGCGCCTACGCGGCGGGCCGGATCCCCGGTGGGTTCTTCAAGCGCGAAGGGCGCCCGAAGGCTGAAGAGATCATCAACGCCCGGATCACCGACCGGACCCTGCGTCCGCTCTTCCCCGACGGGTTCCGCCGGGAAGTGCAGATCATCCTGACGGTCATGAGCTCCGACGGAGCGCACGAGATGGACGCTTGCTGCCTGAGCGCAGCCGCCGCAGCCCTCGGCATCTCGGATCTTCCGTGGGCTCCCGACGGTCCCGTCGCCGGCGTGCGCACCGCACGGGTCAACGGCGAGTGGATCATCAACCCCACCGTTGAGCAGCGTGAAGCCAGCGACATCGACCTGATGGTCGGTTGCTCGGCGGACGCCATCGTCATGGTCGAAGGCGGCGCCAACGAAGCCAGCGAAGCGGACGTGATCGAGGGGCTGTACCTGGCGTTCGACGCCGCTCAGCCCATCATCCAAGCGATCGTCGAGATCGCCGCTGAGATCGGCACCGAGAAGTCCGAGCACGTGGTCCCCGGGATCGACGACGACGTCAAGGCGGCCGTCGAAGCCGCTGCGGCTGAGCACAAGCTCGCCGAGGCGTTCCAGATCAAGAGCAAGCACGACCGCTACGCAGCCCGTGACGCCGCCAAGGCGGCGATCAAAGAGCAGCTCAAGGCCGACGAAGCCTTCGCTGAACGCTACGAGCAGGTCAAAGCTGCGCTCGGTGAGTTCGAGCACCACACCATGCGTCGCTCGACCCTGGACTCCAAGCGCATCGACGGTCGTGACTACGACGAGATCCGTGCGATCAGCACCGAGGTGGACGTGCTCAAGCGCACCCACGGCTCGGCTCTGTTCCAGCGCGGTGAGACGCAGGCGATCGTGACCTGCACGCTCGGCTCCAAGCGCGACGAGCGCAAGATCGAGTGGCTGCACGGCACCGAGTGGCGTCGCTTTATGCTGCACTACAACTTCCCGCCCTACTCGGTCGGTGAAGCCCGCCCGATGCGCGGCACCTCACGCCGTGAGATCGGTCACGGTACCCTGGCGCGGCGCGCCTTGGTGCCCGTGGTCCCGTCCGCTGAGGACTTCCCGTACACCGTGCGCGTGGTCTCGGAGATCACCGAGTCGAACGGCTCGAGCTCGATGGCGAGCGTCTGTGGCGGCTCGATGGCGATGATGGCGGCCGGCGTGCCGCTGCTCAAGCCGGTCGCTGGGATCGCCATGGGGATGATCAAAGAGGGCGACGACGTGGCGATCCTCTCGGACATCCTGGGTGACGAGGATCACCTCGGTGACATGGACTTCAAGGTCACCGGCACCGAAGACGGCATCACCGCCATCCAGATGGACATCAAGGTCGACGGCCTGAGCCGTGAGCTGCTGACCACCGCCCTTGAGCAAGCTCGTACCGGGCGTCTGCACATCCTCGCCGAGATGGCGAAGACCATGGACACGGCACGCGCTGAGATGAGCGAGCATGCGCCGCGCATCGAGAACATCGAAGTGCCTGGCGACAAGATCCGTGACATCATCGGCCCGGGCGGCAAGATGATCCGCGAGATCCAAGCGACCTCCGGCGCTCAGGTCGACATCGACGAAGATCTGGACCGCGGCGTCGGGATCGTCACCATCATGGCGACGGACGGCACGGCGCGTGCCACCGCCGTGCAGATGATCGAGGACCTGATCGCGGTCCCCGAGGTCGACAAGGTCTACCTGGGCAACGTGCGCAAGGTCACCGACTTTGGCGCCTTCGTGCGCATCATGCCGGGCATCGACGGGCTCCTGCACGTCAGCGAGATCGCCTGGCAGCGCGTCGAGCACCCCTCGGACATGCTCCAAGAGGGTGACGAGCTCGAGGTCAAGGTGCTCGAGGTTGACGAGCGCAACGGCAAGGTCCGCTTGAGCCGCCGCGTGCTGCTCGACAAGCCTGAGGGCTGGGAAGAGCGCCCGCGCCGTGAGCGCAAGGACGACGGCGGTCGTGGCGGACGCGGCGGACGCGATCGTGACCGCAACCGCGGCCGCGGACGCGACCGCAACCGCAAGGACGACCGACGCGCCAAGAGCGACGGCGGCGAAAAAGAGAACTAGGTCTGCTGCAGCAGCTTAGCGAACGAGGCGACCGGCGCTTGCGTCGGTCGTTCTCGTTTTTGCGGTTGTTGTCCGCCGCTGGCGGTTGCATACACAGGACCACGCAGCCTGGAGCGCAGGGATCGAGATGACGAGCTACCGTTCGGTCAAGGGAATGAACGACCTGTTTGGCGAGCAAGCCGCCGGTCTGATCGAGGTCGAGCAGGTGGCGCGACGCCTTGCGTTGGCGTACGGCGCGCAGGAGGTGCGGACGCCGATTCTAGAGCACCAAGAGCTCTTTGTGCGCAGCGTGGGCGAGGGGACCGACGTCGTCGGCAAAGAGATGTACGCCTTTGAGGATCGAGACGGCTCGCACCTAGTTCTGAGACCCGAGGCGACCGCCGCCGTGGCGCGGATGGTGGTTCAGCACAGCTTGCTGCGGACCGACCCGAAGTTACGCGCCTTTTACGCCGGCCCGATGTTTCGCCGGGAGCGTCCGCAGAAGGGGCGTTATCGCCAGTTTCACCAGATCGGGCTTGAGTGCTTTGGTGAGCCGTCACCGGTCGCCGACATCGAGTGCATTGCGCTGGCGAAGGCGATCCTCGACGCCCTCGGGCTCGACGACGTCGTGATCGAGCTCGGTAACGTCGGCGGACCGGACACCCGGCCCGGCTACCTGGCGAAGCTGACCGAGTATCTGGACGCGCGCCGTGATGAGCTCCCGCAGGGCGCGCTCGACACGGCGCAGCGCAACCCGCTCAGGCTGCTCGACTCCAAAGACGCCAAGGTGCAGGAGCTGTTGCTCGAGGCGCCGCTGCCGATGGACCACCTCAACGACGCGCATCGAGCGCACCACGAGGCGGTCTATGAGGGCTTGGTGGCGCTCGGCGTGGAGGTCCGTGAGAACAAGCGGATGGTGCGCGGCTTGGATTACTACCGCGGACCCGTCTTTGAGGCGCTCACCGAGAAGCTGGGCGCACAAGCCGCTGTGCTGGCGGGCGGTCGCTACGACGGGCTGCTTGAGACCGTCGGGGGACCGGACGTGGCAGCGGTCGGCTTTGCAGGCGGGACGGAGCGGCTGCTGCTCGTTGCGCAGGCGCACGGGCGGAGCCTCGGCGCAGCGTCGCCCGACCTCGGCGTCGTCGCCGCGCCGGGCGCCGATCACCACACGGTGTTGCGCTGGGTCACCGAGCTGCGTGCGAGCGGGTGTTGCGTGGTCGCAGACCTGTCGGGCCGGTCGGTCAAGGCACAGATGAAGGCAATTAATCGGCGCGGCTGTCGATATGCCCTTGTCCTCGGAGCGACAGAATTAGAATCAAATGCGGCGTCGTTACGTCGCATGGCAGATGGAAGTACCGTGAACATTTCTTTAGAGTTCGATACGGTACGCTCCGCCGTGATGGAGGTCGAATGATTCGCAGCGTGTTGTGTGCACTCCTTTTGGTCCCTGTGACCGCCCTCGCCGACGAGAAGCCTGAGCTGCTCGCCGTGGGCAGTGAGCCGCCGAGCTTTACGCTCCGGACGCTGAACCCCAAAGAGAGCGGGTTGCGCCGAGCGGTGCTGCGACGGACCATCGGAAAGCGTGCGAAGGATAAGTCGATCAAGCTGCTTGCGATCAGTTTTTACGCCACCTGGTGCGCCGGCTGTCAGGATGAGGTCCCGCTGCTCGATAAGTGGTCGTCGCAGCTCAAGTCGCAAGGTTTCGCAGCTTTTGTGGTGGGGACGGACAAAGGCACGGACGGCAAGAACAAGCTCAAGAAGCGGATCGGTGAGATGGGCCTGACCGTACCGGTCTTTCACGACGGGATGAACGTGCTCATGAGGCGTTACAAGGCGGCGGCGTTGCCGACGCTCTACCTCGTGGATCAGAGCGGTAAGATCGTCTACGCCAAGTCGGGCTTCAACCTGAAGAAGGGTGACGACAAGAAGCTGCTTACGACGATTCGGAAGTTCCTGTAATGCCCGTGCTCTGGCTGGGCATGATCCTGGCGAGTCCGGTCGTGCTCGTGGACAGCGTGAGCCCCGAAGGCGGCGTCCCGAAGGCGGTGGGCGCCACGCTCGATCCGTTGATGTGCAACCAGCTCGAGAAGGCGCTCAAGGCGTCGAACGTCGAGGTCAAGTGCCGCGCCGACATCGAGGCGATCCTTAAGCTGCGGGCGATGCAGAGCGCCGTTGGCAGCGAGACGCGCTGCATGAAGGACCCGGAGGCCTGCGCCGCTCAGACCGCCAAGCTCGCGCATTGCACGCACGTCCTGGTCAGCACGGTGACCCAACAGAAGGGGCGCTACACGATGGTGCTCAACGTCGTGAACACGACCGGGACTATTTTTGGGACGCACAAGGTCCAAGGGGCGGATGTCGAGGCGCTCCTTAAGGCGGTGAGCAAGCAGACGCCGCAGATCGTCGCGGCGCTCAAGAAAACCAAGTAAATCCTAAAGATCTGGAGGCTTTGGGCCGACTATTAGGGGGACGTCTATCGACGTGACTCCGGAGGTTTCTGTGGCCGCTCCCAAACGCCGTCCAAGCGCTCGCCCCAAAACAGCCAAGCCGACCAAGGCGAAGGCCGCCGAGCACACGACCTTGGTGCCCACCACGCCGCCTGAGCTCGCTGGCATGTTGGCGCTGCTCGCAGCGGCGCTCATTCTCGGCAGCCTCGGGAGCTATTCACACACCGACTTGAACTCAACGAACGGTGGCGCGGACTCGATCCAAAACTTGATTGGCCCAGCCGGCGCTTACATCGCCGCCGCGTTGTTCAGCGCGCTGGGCTGCACAGCCTACATCGTGGGGCTCGCGTTGCTGCAGATGGCGGTGCAGCTGTTGCGGCGCTCGCGTCGCATGATGAGCTTGCGCAGCGGGGTCGGCATGACGCTGGCGCTGGTCGCCGCCACCGGCCTGTCGCAGATCTGGGTTCCCGCTGAGCTCTTTACGTTCCGACCGGGCGGGCTGCTCGGTTTGGTCGTGAGCAACGGCGTGGTCGGTGTGTTCTCGCATTGGGGCGCGACCTTCATCTTGGCGACGCTCGGGACCTTAGCGTTTAGCGAGCTGGTCGGCGTGGGGCCGCGCGGGTTGATGATCATGTGTCAGCGGGCGCTGCGCCTCGATAAGCTCCGGACAGCGATCCGTCAGCGGCGCCAAGAGCTCTCGGCGCGTTGGGCGCTCGAGGCCGAGGAACGCAAGGAGCGTCGGCTCGAGCAGAAGCGCTTCAAAGAGGCGGAGCGTGAGGCGCGCAAACAAGAGAAGGCTGAGGCCAAGGCGCGCGCCAAAGCGAGCAAGGCGCGCCGGCGTGACGGGACCAAGCCGCCGGATAATGTCGTCGACTTTCCCAGCGAGGCGCCGACCGATGCAGCGGATGATTTCGAGGAGAAGTTTTTCTCGACCAACTCGCTGGTGTCGGTGCCCCCGGAGGCCACGGAGCCTGAGCCGGCTGACGAGCCTAAGACGCCGGCAGGGAAGGCGCAGGACGAAGAGCCCGCCTGGGTCGCCAAACTCAAAGCGGAAGCAAAGGGGGAGCCTGAGACGCCAGCGCCTGAGGCAGCTGCCGATCAGCCAGCGGCTCCCGCACCGGCAGCTGAGGCGCCGGCGGCTGAGCCGGAGCCTGCGCCGCGCATTATCGCTGCCAAGACCCCCAAGGTGCCGGAGTCCAAAGCCAAAGAGGCGCAGAGCGAGGCCGACAAGGCTCGTGAGATCCTGCGCAAGAAAATGGAACGTAAGAAGAAGCGCAAAAAGCGGGGCGAGTGGGAGCTGCCGAGCATGGACCTGCTTGCGTACAAAGCGCCCGATGCCAAGGATCTCGACACGGAGTGGCTGCAGGAGACAGCGCGTAAAATCACCGAGAAGCTCGCCGAGTTCCGGATCGAGGGTAAGGTCATTGAGATCCGCCCAGGGCCGACCGTGACGCTCTATGAGTTCGAGCCGGGTCCGGGGATCAAAGTCAGCAAGATCGCTGGCTTCGCCGACGATCTTCAGATGGCGCTCGGCGCTCGCTCGACACGGATCATTGCGCCCCTGCCGATGAAGAGCACGGTCGGTATTGAGATCCCGAACCGAACGCGCCTGACCGTCTATCTCAAGGAGCTGCTTGCGGACCCTGCCTGGGCGAGCAGCAAGGCGGCGCTGCCGATGGCGCTCGGGCGCGACGGGGAAGGCCGCAGTTTCTACATGGACCTCGCCAAGACACCGCACCTGCTGGTGGCGGGTGGCACCGGCTCAGGTAAGTCGGTGGGCGTCAACACCATGATCTTGAGCATGCTCTATCGCTTTAGCCCGATGGACTTGAGGCTGCTCTTGATCGATCCGAAGATGCTCGAGTTTGCGCCGTACAATGACATCCCACACCTGATGGTGCCGCCGATCACCGACCCGGCGAAGGCGACCGTTGCGCTGCAGTGGGCGTGTAAAGAGATGGATCGCCGCTACGAGCAGCTCGCGAAGTCAGGCGTGAAGAACATCAAAGAGTACAACGATCGGCTCGAGCTCACGCTCAAAGAGCGGGCGCAGGCTCGGAAAGAGCTTAACGAGCAGATCCTCGCAGAGGCTGAGGCGGCGCATGCTGAGATGCAGGCTGAGCGTGGTCCCGAGCTCAAGATGGTCGTCGATGAGCAAGGTGACGCCGCCGACATGCAGGTGGTGGAGCGCGAGGTCGAGGCGGTGGACGTCACCGCAGACGGCAGCGAGGACAACAAGGTGACGCTGCCGCCGGATCACGCCCTGAGCGAAGACAACGACCCTGAGCCGATGCCTTACATCTTGGTGGTGGTCGACGAGTTCGCTGACCTGATGATGACCGCAGGTAAGGACGTTGAGGAGTCGGTTGGGCGCCTGGCGCAAAAAGCGCGCGCCGCCGGGATGCACGTGATCCTGGCAACGCAGCGTCCTTCGGTGGACGTCGTGACCGGCGTGATCAAGGTCAACTTCCCGTCGCGCATCGCGTTCCGCGTGAGCGCCTCGCAGGACTCGAAGACCATCATTGGGCGCACGGGCGCCGAGCGGCTGCTCGGAAACGGTGACATGCTCGTGGTGCCTCCCAATTCCTCGGACCCGAGCCGCGTCCAGGGCGCATTTGTCTCGACGGATGAGCTCACGAGCATCATCAACCACCTGCGCGCACAAGGTGAGCCGGACTACGATGAGTCCATCACCGCCATGTCCGAGGCGGATACGAGCGGCGGCGAGGGCAGCAGCGATGATCCCTATGATCCGCTGTGGATGGACTGTCTGCGGATCGCAGCGAACGAGGGACAGGTGAGCACGTCGTGGCTGCAACGCCGACTCAGCATCGGCTACACCCGCGCGGGCCGGATCATCGATCGGATGCAAGCCGAAGGGCTCGTCGGTCCGTCGCGTGGCGCCAAACCGCGTGAGGTCTTTATTACGCCGGAGCAGCTCGATGATCCCTCGAGCCCTTTGGGTCCGGTCGGTGATGACGAAGCCTGAGTCGAGTTAGGGCTTTACCCACCGAAACAATCTTGGCAGGCAGCGGCGTCATGAGGAGACGTCCATGCTGCGATGGGTTTGTTGTGCGCTCGCTTTGAGCCTTGTTGCCTGTACTCAAAACACTCAAGCCAAAGATGAGAAGGCGAAGGCGAAAGAGCCGGCTGGAAAGGTCAAGCTGACCCCCCAAGCAGCCGAGAAGGCGCTGATGGTCCCGCCCACCGAGAAGGGGCAAGAGCCTGTGGGGGGCGCCGCGGCGATCCACTTCCCGGCGGGGTCAACCGATGACCCGGCGATCAAGAAGGGTGGGGTGCTCAACGCATCGCAGCGTCGCTGTGTCGACACCTGCTTTAACCGCCTCGACGTCGACAACGTCTGCGCCAAGCGCATTCCGCCTCCGAAGGGCGGAACGTCCTCTGAAGGATACCTCAAGAAGCTGCGGGATTGCGTGAAGGGCGCCCGTCACTTCTGCGGTGTGCGCTGCGGCACCGTCGCGCCGCCCAAACGGCCGAACGATGACCCGCTGCCCGAGCCCAAGGCGGTCACCAAAGCGGAGGCGCCTGCCCGCCTTGGCGTCAAGCCCGGCGAGAAGCTCTATGTGACCTTTAAGACCACCCTCGGTGACATGGTCGGTGAGCTGTACTGGGAGAAGGTCCCGAACACGGTCACGAACTTTGTCGAGCTCGCCGAGGGCAAGCGCGCCTTTATCGACCCCAAAGCGGACCCCAAGCTCTCCGCCGAGAAGCGGACGGTCAAGCGCCGCTACTATGACGGACTGATCTTCCACCGAGTCATCCCGAACTTCATGATTCAAGGCGGCTGCCCTCAAGGCACCGGCATGGGCGGCCCGGGCTACACCTTTGGTGATGAGTTCGACCCGACGCTCAAGCACGAAGGGGCGGGGATCCTGTCGATGGCGAACAGCGGTCCGAGCACCAACGGCAGCCAGTTCTTCATCACCGAGAAGGACACCCCCCATCTCAACGGCCGCCACAGCGTCTTTGGTAAGCTGATCAGCGGGCTTGATGTGCAAAAGAAGATCGCCACCACCGAGCGAGCCGCTCGCGACAAGCCGAAGGTCGACGTGGTGATGACCAAGGTGTTGATCGGTCGCGGCAAGCCAGCGAAGTAAGCCGACCCAACGTCGTCATGAGAGGGCACGCCTGCGAGGGCGTGCCTTTTCGTTTAAGGCGCCCCTACGCAGCGAGCCCGTGAGCCACCCCCTCTGCCTCGGTGGCGCCGAAGAGCGGTGATTCGCTCAAGCGGGATGGCACGCCGTTGGGGGCTCTTCGATCGACGAACTGACGCACCACACGCTCGAGCCTAGGCCGCTGGCGATGGCTGTGCAGAGCACGAGCAACCGAGCGCAGGTCACCCACGCACGCCGGCTAAGCGAACTCGCTCTTGTCGCTGCTCCCCCTGGCGCTAGAGGCGTGACCAGTGGATGACGACGTCTCGGAAGAAGGGGCGCGCCTCGCGCCCGTTCGAGATCAACCCGACCTGTACGTCGAGATAGCGCCCCATCGGGACCGAGATCGGCGCCGGGTTGAGCTCGGTCCACGGACCGTAATCCGCGGCGTCGGTCTCAGCCGGTGTGCGCCCGCTTCGGAACCGAAGACGGATCCGCGTCTCGGCGGGCATATCGCCTGTCCAGTTGGCGTGGTGGAAGATGGCATCGCCCGCCTCGCGACCCGTGTCGAAGCGACGGCGCCAGGTGCCGTTGCGCACGGTGAAGGTGCGCAGCGCCTGTCCGGTCATGTCCGAGTAGGTGTACGGTCCGGACCCCACAGGGTGGCTGCCGACGACCTGCCCATTTTGCCGCATCTTGGTCGCTGACTGCGAGCTGTAGTTCACGCCCCAGACGAAGCCTTGATCATCGAGCGCCACGCCGATCACGCCGGTTTGACCCACGCCGTACTGACCCAAGACCTGACCGGTGCGGCTGTTGATCCGGCCGATTCGGTTGGCGCTGTAGAGCCCTACGAAGACCTCACCAGCCCCCGTGATGGCGATCCCGCGCGGGTACCCCATGAGCGAGATCCGCCGGAAGGACTGGCTGCGCGGGTTGAACTCGGCGACCGTGCCAGCGCTGTACTGACCGATCCAGACGTCGCCTTCGGGGTCGACGCCGATGCCATAGAGGTTCCCCGCAGGGACCGACCAGGTCCCGGTGCGCTGGACCTGCTGCACGTTGATACGCGTCAGCGTGCCGTTGCCGCGGTTGGATGACCACAGGTTGTTGCCGTCGATCACGGCGCCATAGGGGTTGCCGCCCGAGTCGACCGAGCCAGTGATCTGACCGGTGGTGCCGTTGATCACGTAGTAACGGGACTCGTCCCACATGCCCGCCCAGACACGGTTCTCAGCGTCAATAGCGACCGCTCGCACGCAGTTTCCTGGTGGGTTGACCACCAAGACCACGCATTCGTCTGCGTTCGCGGCCATGATCTCGTTGCCGTCGATCCGGTTGTTGTTGTTGGCGTCGCGGCTTGTATCGATCTGTCCGTTGTTGTTGCGGTCAATGCAGTCTGCTTCCGCCACTGCGATCTTGACCAAGGTGCCCCCAGACCGGTTCCCCGCCCAGACGTTCCCGTCCAGGTCCACGGCGGTTCGGCTCGGGCTGCCGCTGCCTGGTGGCATCCGATAGCGCCCAAGCTCAGCGCCGTTGCTGGTGTTGAGCTTAGAGACAGTGTTCTCAGCTGAGTTGGCGACCCAGATGAATGGTAGGCTCCACGCGCTCTGACCGAGCGTTACGCCGCGCCCTGGCTCCACCTCGGTGCCCTCACGCTCACCCGCATTCCACGAGTTCTCGCCTTGCCACGGCTCTTCGTAGCAGGGGGCGTCGCATAGACCGCAGGCGTTGACGACGCCTTCATCGACCAACCCGTCGCAGTCATTATCCTGACCGTCGCAGACCTCAACGGGGTCCTCTCCGCACTGCCCACAGGCGTTGAGGACAAACTCATCCACCTCGCCGTCGCAGTCGTTGTCCTGCCCGTCGCACACCTCATCGGGCACGGCGCCGCAACCGCCGCAGGCGTTCAGAACGCCCTCGTCGATCTCGCCGTCGCAATTGTTGTCTACGCCGTCGCAGACCTCGACCGGTGCGAGCCCACACTGACCGCAAGCGTTGAGCACGCCCTCATCGACGTCTCCGTCGCAGTCGTTGTCGATGCCGTCGCAGACTTCTTGCGCTGGCAGGACCTGCCCGATGCATTCATCGAGCCACTGCTCGCCGCAGCGTTGCAGACCGCCGCTGCACTGACCGACGCCTTCGGTTCCCTGCGGACCAGCGTAGCAGGTGCGGCACCCTAAGGGGCTGCCAGGTTCGTCATCACAGGCGACCACCGGCTCACAGGCGCAGCCTTCGTCGATGGCGCCGTTGCAGTTGTTATCGACCCCGTCGCCGCATTGCTCTGCTGGCACGTTGCCGCAGCGACCGCAGGCGTTCATCACGCCCTCGTCGACGAGCCCGTCGCAGTCGTTGTCGTTGCCGTCGCAGACCTCGTCAGAGGGGGTGCAGCCATGACCGGGGCAGCCGTCGTCGACGACCCCGTCGCAGTCGTTGTCGATGTTGTCGCCGCAGATCTCGGCGACCGGGATGCAATCTCGAGGTTGGCAGTTGTCGTCGATCAGGCCGTTGCAGTCGTCATCGATCCCATTGCCGCATTGCTCTTGTGCCTCCGGGAGGACCTGACCGACGCAGGCTCCCCAGACGTCGTTGACGCAGTCACGCAAGCCACCCTGACAGACGCCTCGGCCCGCCGTGTGGCCTGGGCCCTCGTAGCATGGCTGGCGCGTGCGCCCGTCGCAGCTGTCGCCCTGGACAGGCAGGCAGCCTTCGTCGACGACATTGTTGCAGTTGTTGTCGATGCCGTCGCCTCGATTGTTCGGGCCGCACAGCTCAGCCGGGAGCTCGCCGCAGCCGCCGCAAGCATTGAGCACGCCCTCATCGATCTCGCCGTCGCAGTCATCGTCTTGACCGTTGCAGCGCTCTTCGGGGACCTCGCCACAGACACCGCAGGCGTTCAAGACCTCTTCGTCGACGCGCCCGTCGCAGTCGTCGTCCCGCCCGTTGCACAGCTCGTTCGCCGGCAGCACCGCCCCCTGACAGTCGCTCCAGATGCCTGCGTTGCAGGTCCTGAAACCAGCGGTACACGAGCCGTTGGCGAGGGTCGCTCGAGGCGCGTCGTAGCAGCTCTCCACCACGCCGTCTTGGCATGGGCAGCCCTCGTCGACCACGCCGTCGCAGTTGTTGTCGATGCCGTCGCAGAAGGGGAGGTCGCTCGCGTCACAGTTCGGGTCATCGTCGACGCTGCAAAACGGGCGGTTCTCTACGATGCCGGGGTGGAGCCATGGGTTGTTGTCGTCGCAGTCGCTGCCGAGGCAGTCGACGCCGAGCCCGTAACCATCTCCGTCTCCATCTTCACAGCCGTCGGGTTGAGGGCCGGTGTCGGGGACGATGACCACCTGCCCCGCATCGCTTGGCGTCTGGTCGCCGGCGTCACGGTCGCTCCCTGTGGTGGCTCCCGTGTCCAAGCCCGAATTGCTCGGGATGGACTGCGGGTCGCAAGCCAGGCTGAGGAGGAGGATGAGAGGTAGCGAGCGCTTGAGCATGTTAGTTCACCTTGAGGGCGATCTCCCGTTTGGCCGAGAACCGCTTGCACACGTCGGCGGTGCACAAGAAGTAGACCGCTTTGGCGGTTACCTTGTCTGCACCCGAGCTTGCGCCTTGGACTGTCGTCGAGAGCACCACACCCTCGCCATCTTTCCTACCGTCTTTAATCCCCAGCTTGCGCTGTTTGATCGTCACTTTCCCTGCGTTGGAGAGTTTGACAGACAGCGGCGCTTCAAAGCTCACTTTCCACCCCTTCTCCGGCTTGATGTGAAAACTGAGCTCGGCGCTCTGCTTCACCTTCAGCTTATCGGGTGCTTTGAGCGTGAGTTCCGCTTTTTCTTTCGGATCGATCTGGGTCGCCTCACCAACCGGTTGGGCGGCGGTCGCCGACAGACCAAAGAGCGCAAGGGACAAAGCCATCATCTTCATGTTGTGTACTCCGAGGGGGCTACCAGCCCCACACCATGTGGTTGAAAAGATACCCGATCACGAGCAGCAAGCAAAGAAGGCCCAGCAAGACTAAAATCGTGCCCAGGGTTTGGAACTCGTGACCGGTGAGAACTTCCGCCTCTTCCATCTCAAGCGCCAGCGCCCTGCGGCTCCTCTTTCGACTGATGTACAGGGCTAAAATATTCAAACAGAGCCACGACATGAACGCGACTGAGATCCCTTGAAAGACCATCGCGGCGTAGCCCTGACGGATTCGGCGCTCCTCCTCGACTTGTGACTTGCGCAGCGCCGTGGTGTCGGCGCGTAAGGTCGGCTGAAGTCGGTTGGGGTGGACCCGGCTGAGCCGGGCGAGGGTGGCGTTGGTGCCGGTGGGTTGGGATAGGGCGCCGGTGAGCCCCACAGGAAAGGGCGCATCACCCACCCGAAGCGTGATGAAGGCTTTGCGACGGCTATCGGTTACTAGGTCCGAGGCCCAGACGATGGAGACCCAGCCGGGGGTCTGCGGTGCGGTGTAGTCCCAGGTCCCCTCGCCGCCGCTCATGGCGACCTCGTGCATCCCCTCCCATTGACCGCCGCGGTAGAGCTGCAAGGTGTAGCTGCTCTTTCGGTTGTCTGAGCGAAGACGTAAGGTCGTCTTCTCGCCCGGCCGAAGCGCTCTCTTGCTCGCCGTGATCTGTAGCTCCGAGGGGGGGTTATGAAGCCACAGGTCGTGCGCGCTCCAAGAGCCCGCAGCGTCGGCGATCTCGACCCGATAGCGCCCCCGGTGGAGCGGTTGACCCATGGTGATCTGCGCAAAACCTTCGTGATCAAAAACGGTACCGAGCTGTCCCGCTCCTTCAGGGCGAACGCGTAGGGCGCTCCCCGACCGACGTTTGAGGATGAGCGGCAGCTCGATGTTGCGGACCGCCCAGCCGGTCACCGGGAAGGCTTGGACGGGCAAGGCCTGAGCCCGGGGCGTTTCGCGTTCTGCAGGGTCGGCGGGTGACTGCGCCGCGTAGGCGCGCCAGGGCTCGGACCAGGTCACGCCGAGCTCAGGCGCCTCGATGAGCTCGATGGGGACCGCCACGCGCTGGCTGAGGCTCTCTACCTGGGCGTGCACGACGAGGCGCGCAGGGCCTGCCTTCCAGCGCGGCACGAGGAAGCCGAGGTCCAGGACACGCCCATCGACGGTCTTCTCGATCAGCGGCTGCTCCCGTTTGTCCTGGTGCAGCGTGATGCGATAACGGACGCCTGCGCGGTGCGCCAGGTCGCTCTGGTTAACGATCACGGCGCGTAGCTGCGCCTTGGATCCGAGCACCAGGCGAGGCGAGACCCAGACCCGCAGCGCATCCGATGAGGCGGGAAACGAGACGATGACGCTCACGCATTGACTCGTCAGCAGGAGCCCAAGGAAGGTCCAGAAGATCTTTTTCTGTCGTTCGTTCATGGCGACCGCTTCGACTGGATCTCGAGCAACAACGCTCGACCATCTGGGTGTATTGCGTCGAGTGTCGTTGCACGCCGAGCGAGCCGCTCGGCGGCGCCAAGATCGCCCGTGAAATCGAGCTCGAGGAGCGCTGCCAGGAACGGGCGCTTGGCGTCGAGTGGCGCCTCGGCCATCGCTTCCCTGTACAGCGCCTGTGCGCGCTCGGTGTCGCCGAGGCGGTGTGCTCGTATGGCGTTTGAGAAGAGGCTATCCGTCGGCAGCTGATCGCTTGGGGGCACCAACTCGATCGTCTGGATCAAGCTGCGCAGCGCGCTTAGGGCGCGCGCCGAGCCTGACCGAAGGCACACGGAGTGTTCATAGAGACCACGGCGTTCGAGTTGGCAGAGCTGCTCGGGACGTTGCGTTAGGCAGCGGCTCGGACCGAGCGCGCCGAGATGACCGGCGCATCGATCGGACCACGCAGGGAAGTCGTGCCGCCTTGCGACGCGCTGCGTCTGTACGGAGGCGCAGACTAAACCATCGGGCGAACACCGCGTCGTGGGGTCGACTTGGACGCTCAGGGTCGGGTGGACTTGGAGCTTGAGCCCTTGATCCGGTAGCGACCAGCCGGTGGCTTGTGTAGTCAGCGTGTAGCTCATCATCAGCGGCATGAGCGCGATGAGCATCAGCTCACCCGCACGCCGCCTGGTGCTCCACCAGAAGCTCAGGAAGCCCCCCGCCAGAACGCCGCCGAGGTGACTCGCCAGGTCGACGTTGGCGAAGCGAAGTGAGGCGAATCCGCCGACGATCAGGTAGAACGTGCCCAGGCGCGCCAGACGCGGGTAACGGCGAGCATTAACAATGGAGAAGCCGGCGATCAGGCCGAACAGCGCCGGTGAAAACCCGACCGAGGTGCCGCCTTGCAGCAAGGCGCCCAAGCCATGCCCGTAGGTGATGCACCCGAGGGTCAGACCCAGCGCCGTGAGGCTGCCTTGTCGTCGCTCGATCAGCACCAGAATGGGCAAGCTTGGCAGGAGGTTCCAGAGCAGATGGTGGAGGTCCGAGTGCAAGAGGCCGGCCGAGATCAGCCGCCAGGTCTGTCCCAGGTGCAGCGCCAGCGCGTCGCGCCCACCGCAGCGCACGGCTGTGTCGGCTGTCAGGGGCAGACCGACGCTCCACCACGCTGCGACAGAAGCTCCGATCACCGTCGTCGCAACGGCGAGCGTCACCCAAGGTATGTGCACGCGAGCGGTCATGTGATCTCAGGTCCAACCAAATCCATCGACCGGGCATGGTCAAGTGGTCACTTCCAAGCTAAGCTCCCGCCAGTCATCAAGATTCAAATGGACAAGCAGCGAATGAAACAGAGCGTGGCGGTGATTCGAGTCGTTAGCATTTTGGCTGTTGCGGTGGCGTTTGGGGGCGGTGTGGCGCCCTCGCCGATCTGCCCAACCTGCGGACCGGGCGTGGCCCTTGATTCGGGGGTGTCGGACACTGGCGATGGTGTGGACGCCGGGCTGCCGCCATGTGCGCGCGACACCGACTGCGACGAGGGACAGGTCTGCCGTGAGGGCGAGTGTCTGGATTGTTTCAGCGACGGAGACTGCGAGGGCGGTCAGATCTGTGTTGGTAACCGATGCGTCCAGGGGTGCCGTAGCAACTTCCCGGCGGGCTGTGATGCGCCCGAGGATTGCCCTGACGCCAACTGCTCCCCGGCGCGACCGATCTGTACGGAGCGTGGCCCGAACGGGGGTACGTGTCGTCAGTGCTCGACCGACGCGCACTGCATCGATTATGGCTTTGGTAACACCTGCGTTGACAACGAGTGTACGTCGACCTGTGGCCCCAACCGACCCTGTGCCGAGGGCGTCTGTGACGAAGGCAGCGGTCGGTGTGTGGAGTGTCTCGAGGACGCCCAGTGCGGCGCGTCGGGTTTGATCTGCGTCAGCGAGAGCTGCGTCCAAGGCTGCCGCTCCGACGAGGGCTGCGCCGTGGGACAGATC
>JAYZBQ010000039.1:0-46963 GCA_036338695.1 Myxococcota bacterium | reverse complement strand
ACCGGGCGCCCGCAACTGCGACGGCTTGCAGCCCCAGGTCTGCTCGGACAACGGCGCCGGCTTTGCCAACCAAGGCGACGTCTGCCAGACCAGCTGCGTCGAGGGGCGCTGCGGTGTCTGCGAGCCGGGCGAGCGGCGCTGTTCGGGCGCCAACGTCGAGCTCTGCGGCGAGGATGGGCAGGCTTGGCGCCAGCTCAGCGCCTGCCTGACCCACTGCGACAACGGCGCCTGCACCGTGTGTACGCCGGGCGCTGTGCGCTGCTTTGGGCGCACCGTGCAGACCTGCGCTCAAGATGGCAGCGCCTGGGCGGACAGCCAGCAGTGCAACGGCTCGTGCCGCAACGGCGCCTGCCAAGGTCAGGTCGTCTGCGTGCCGGGCGAGATCCGCTGCAACGGGCAAAACCGTGAGGCGTGCGCGCCCGGCGGTGAGAGCTGGCTGGTGCGTGAGAGCTGCATGGAGCGCTGCGACACCGGGCGTTGCATCGGGCCGAGCTGCCTGCCGCTCGAGCTCACCGCCACGCCCAACCAACTGCCCGCCGATGAGAGCAGCTCGACCTTGATCTCGAGCGCGCTGATCTTGTCCAACGACGGCACCCCCGTGCCGGACGGCAGCTTGTTTACGGTCTCGACCACCGGCGGCGTCTTGCTCGCCCAAGACGGTGACCCAAACACGCCGGGCGTGCAGGTGCGCAGCCTGAACGGCCGGATCGACTTTGCCGTCCAGGCGCCCGCCATGGGCGAAAACAACCAGGTGCCGCAGCCCATCACCGTGCGCGCCGCGCACCCGCTCGCTGAGCGCTGCGCTGGGACTGCGCAGATCACCTTTGTGGCGCCTAATACGGCGCACTTCACGGCCCTCGATTTTACCTCAGGCACAGCCAATGACGGCGAGACCACCAACGCGCTCTGGGACACGGCCCTTGGGCGAGTCGACCCCTTTCCCAGCGACTTTGGCGCCGGTGAAGATGGCGACCTGACAGTGGGTGGTACCTACAACATCAACACCAACTCGCAGCCGGGACGACTCTTCCCGGATGCGGTCAACTTTGTGGTCACCGAGGTCGGGTCGGCGCAGGTGGTCGTGCGCGGCGGCGTGGGCGGCTTGGAGATCGGCGACGAGGTGCTGCTGATCAACCTGCAGGGCGATAACACCAACCACGGCAACGTCGGCAACTACGAGATCAAAGAGGTGGCGCGGATCAACTACGGTCAAAACACCGTCTTCTTCACCACCAACCTCGACAAGGTCTACGGCGCCACCGACTCCAACGCCGACATCACTGGGCAAAAAATCATGCTGCAGCGCGTGCCGCGTTACAGAAGCCTGACCGTCAATGGCACGCTCACCGCCGATGCTTGGGATGGCGAGAAGGGCGGCGTGATGTTTGTGAAAGTCCTAGGGAGCGCTGAGATACTGGGTACGATCGACATGACGGGTAAGGGTTATCGCGTGCAGCCAATCAATCAGCCTGGCGAATCGATCAGCGGGATCGTCGAGGCGACCTTTGATGCCAACCAAGGCGGCGGCGGCGGATTTGGTGGCACCGATCGAACAAGTGTTGACATCAATGCGCCAGGGCAAGGCCCCGTGAATCGCGGCTGTAACTGTAACTATTACACGGCGGGTCAGGCTCACGATGAACCGAACGGAGGCGGTGGCGGCGGATATGGTACCGCAGGAGACACCGTTGAGTCGGGTCAGGGGGGCGCTGCTTATGGCAATCCCGGGCTGACTCAATGGTTTATGGGCTCAGCAGGTGCCACCACCGGCACAGGTCATTCCCGAAGCCGTCGATACCGTTACTGCTGCGGTCTGTCGTGGAGCGGCGGCTACTCCGGGGCTTCACCCCAACCGACCACCGGCTCAAACGGAGGCGGCGCTATCATTCTGTGGGCGAGCGGGCTCTCCGTGCGCGGCACTGTACGCTCGAACCAGCAAGCAACGGGCAACTCACGCGGCTCCGGCGGCAGCGTCTTCCTTCGCGCCCGCTCAATGAACGTGGGCGCCAACAAAGTCCAAGCTACCGGCGGCGCGCGCGGCGGACACGGCCGCATCCGCCTTGATTTCTTCGGGTTATCGGGCACCACTACGCCTGAGTTCCACCCAGGCTTTGCGGGCGATACCGTCGTGCAAACCAACGACCTCAGCGGCGTGGGCAACCCGCTTGCGCAGGTGACCTTGTCCCAAGCGCTTGAGGACCGCCGCGGCGGCACCATCAGCTACCAGGTCAGCAACGGCGCCACCGACGGCGAGCAGAACCTGATCTGGCACCCGATCGCGCCTGGCGAGACGGTCAACTTTCCGCAAAACCAGCCGGGTACCGCCCTGCGCCTGCGGGCGACCTTCTCGAACGACAACCTCCAGCCGCTCGCCCTGATCGGGCTGAGCTTAGCGTGGTCTCGCACGCCCTAAGCAAGGAGCGCACCATGAGTGACGCCAGAGCGGAGAACCTGCGCACCAGCCAGGCGGTGCGTCTGACCGAGATCACCGCCGTTGCCGCCAAGCTGGGCATCGACGAGGAGCACCTGTATCGGGTCGGGGATCATATGGCGAAGGTCCGCCCGTCCAGCTTAGTCGAGCAACAAGCGAGCGGGCGAGCGCATGGCAAGCTGGTGCTGGTCTCGGCGGTCAACCCCACCCCAGCCGGCGAGGGCAAAACGACCAACAGCGTCGGGCTCTCGCAAGCCCTGGCGGCTCAAGGTGAGCGGGTCGCCGTCGCGCTGCGCGAGCCGAGCCTTGGGCCGGTCTTTGGCATCAAAGGCGGCGGCTGCGGAGGCGGCAAGAGCCAGGTCCTGCCCATGGACGAGATCAACCTACATTTCACGGGTGATCTCCACGCCATCACCTCGGCGCACAACCTGCTCTCGGCGCTGATCGACAACCACCTCCATTTTGGCAACGCGCTGCGGCTCGACCCGCGGCGGATCGTCTGGCCGCGCGTGCTCGACATGAACGACCGCAGCCTGCGCCATGTGGCGCTGGGCTTAGGCGGTCCGCTCCAAGGGATGCCGCGCGAGGAGCGCTTTGACATCACCGCAGCCTCCGAGGTCATGGCGATCCTGGCGCTCGCCGAAGACCTCGACGACCTCAAGGCGAGGCTCGGGCGCATCCTCGTGGGGTATACGGTTGATCGGCAGCCCGTCTACGCCGAAGAGCTCAAAGCCGCCGGACCGATGACGCTGCTGCTGCGGCAGGCGCTGCAGCCCAACCTTGTCCAGACGGTCGAGGGCGTCCCTGCGTTTGTGCACGCAGGGCCCTTCGCCAACATCGCCCATGGCTGCAACTCGGTCATCGCCACCAAAACCGCGCTCGGGCACGCCGACATCGTGGTGACCGAGGCGGGCTTTGGCTTTGACTTGGGCGCCGAAAAGTTCCTGAACATCAAGTGTCGCGGCGCTGGGCTCTACCCCGACGCGCTGGTGCTGGTGACGACCGTGCGCGCCATGAAGATGCACGGCGGCGTCGCCAAGGCGGACCTCGCGCTCGCTGACCGCAAAGCGCTGCGCGCAGGGCTCGCTAACCTCGACCGACACCTCGCCTCAGCTAGAGCCTTTGGCGTCCCGGTGGTGGTCTCGATCAACCATTTTACGGGCGACCGCCGCGCCGAGCTCAAGGTCATCGAAGACCACTGCGCCGAGCAAGGCGTCCCCTGCGCCGTCAGTAAGGTCTTTAGCGAGGGCGGCGCCGGGGGCGCTCGGGTCGCCGAGTACGTGCTCGAGGCGCTCAAGGGGGCGTCGCCAGAGCCCACGTTCACCTACACGCTCAGCGACGACATCGAGCAGAAAATCCAAAAAATCGTGCGCACGATCTACGGCGGCAGCGACGTGATCCTGACGCAAAAGGCGCGCAACCAGCTCAAGCTCATCGACCGCCTCGGGCTCGCCAAGCTCCCGGTCTGCATGGCGAAGACTCAATACAGCGTCAGCGACGACCCCAAGGCGGTGGGAGCGCCGACCGGTTTTCAGGTGACGGTCTCCGAGCTGCGCATCGCCGCCGGCGCCGGCTTTATCGTTGCAGTCACCGGCGCCATGATGACCATGCCCGGGCTGCCGCGCAGGCCGGCGAGTGAGGCGATGGACGTGCGCGCCGACGGCAGCGCCGTGGGGCTCTTCTAGCCAGCGCTCGGCGTCATCGAGACCACCACCGATTTGCTGGTCGGGGTGTTGCTCTGCAGCGCCACGCTGCGCGCCGGCACCAAGGGGTTCGCCTCGGGGAAGTAGGTGAACACGCAGCGCCTCGGGACGGGCTGAGCCACGACTACAAAACGCGGTGCGTGCCGCTCACCGTCGTCAAAGTGACTGGTCAAGTCGACGCGCTGCCCCTCGCTCAAGCCCGCCTCGGCGATGTCCTCGGGGCTCATCATCACCACACGGCGCTCTCCGTAGATGCCGCGGTAGCGGTCATCGAGCCCATAGATAGTGGTGTTGTACTGGTCGTGACTCCGCACGGTCGCCATCAGGTACTGATCGTCCTTGAGCACCAGGTCCGGCAGCCCGTGCACGGTGAACTCTGCGCGCTCCGAGGCGGTGTTCCAGACCCGCTCGCGCACGCCATTGGGCAGCACGAACCCGCTGGGTTGGCGCGCCCGGGCGTTGTAGCCCTCAAAACCGGGGATGACCTGCTCGATCACGGAGCGGATGCGGTCGTAGTCGGCTACGAGGTGCGCCCAGTCCACCTGACTGCGCGTACCGAGGGTCGCCTGAGCCAGCCCCGCCACGATGGCCGGTTCACTGAGCAGCTGCTCGGAGGCAGGCTTGAGGAACCCTTGGGAGCGGGTTACGATCCCCATCGAGTTCTCGCAGGTCACAAATTGCGAGCCGCCGCGCTGGCGATCGACCTCGCTGCGCCCAAGACACGGCAAGATGATCGCCTCCTCGCCCGCCACCAGATGCGAGCGGTTCAGCTTGGTCGAGACCTGCACCGTCAACGCGCAACGACGCAGCGCCTCTTCGGTGTAGTGCGTGTCCGGTGTGGCGGCGACGAAGTTCCCCCCCATCGCAAAGAACACCTTGGCGCGCCCCTCAGCCATAGCGTGGATCGCCTCGACGACGTCGACCCCGTGCGCACGCGGCGACTCGATGCCGAGCGCCTCGTCCAAACGCTCGAGAAAGTCCAGCTTGGGGCGCTCTACGATCCCCATCGTGCGGTCGCCCTGGACGTTGCTGTGACCACGCACAGGGCAGGCGCCGGCGCCCGGTTTACCGAGGTTGCCGCGCAGCAAGAGCAGGTTGACGACCTCCTGGATGTTGGCGACGCCGTTTTTGTGCTGCGTCAGCCCCATCGCCCAGCACACGATCGTCGCCTCGGACGCGATGTAGAGCTCAGCGAGCTCCTCCATCTGAGCTCGAGCGATCCCCGACTGCTCGACGAGCGGCTCGAACGGCTGCGCCTCGAGCGCCGCCTTGAAGTCTTCAAAGTGGACCGTGTGCTGCTCGATGAACGCATGATCCAAAACCGTACCGGGCGCCTGCGCCTCGCGCTCGAGGATGATCTTCATCACGCCTTTAAGCAGCGCCACGTCGCCGTTGATGCGCACCTGAAGATACAGGTCCGAGATCGACGTGCTGGCGCCGAGCAAAGCGGTGGGCTTTTGCGGGTGCCCAAAGCGCTCAAGCCCGCGCTCAAGCAGCGGGTTGATGCTCACCACCTTGGCGCCGTTCTTTTTAGCGAGCTCGAGGGCGCTGAGCATACGCGGGGGGTTGGTCCCCGGGTTCTGACCGATCACCACGATGGCGTCGTCTTCATAGAAATCCTCAAGCGAGACCGTCCCTTTGCCGATCCCGATCGTGGCGCCCAGACCGCGCCCGCTCGATTCGTGACACATGTTCGAGCAGTCCGGCATGTTGTTGGTGCCAAAGTGCCGGGCGAAGGCTTGATACAAAAAGGCGGCCTCGTTGCTGGTGCGTCCCGAGGTGTAAAAGATCGCCTCGTTCGGGTCAGCGAGCGCGTTGAGCGCTCCGGCGATGTGAGCGAAAGCCTCGGCCCAGGACAGCGGCTCATAATGCGTTGCGCCCCGGCGTTTGATCATCGGGTGGGTCAGCCGCCCTTGCGCCTCGAGCCAGTGGTCGGTGCGCCCGAGCAGGTCCTCGAGCGCGTGCTGCTTGAAAAACGCTGGGGTGACGCGCCGCTTGGTCCCCTCGGCCATCGCCGCTTTGGTGCCGTTCTCGCAGAACTCAAAGGCTGTTCGCTCCCCCGCCGGCGGGTCCGGCCAGGCGCAGCCCGGGCAGTCAAAGCCGTTGGGCTGGTTGATGCGGGCGAGGAGCTGCATCCCGCGCACCATGCCCGTGTGGCGCCCCGCCTCTTTGAGCACCGAGGTCACGGCGCCGAGCCCACCCGCCGCTTTGTCGTAGGGACGGGTCCGGTGCTCGGGTTTGGAGGCTGGCGGTTCGTAACCCGGGGGCTTTCGCTGGCTCATCGGCTGACCTCGCTGGGCTGATGCCCCACCCTAGTGCAGTTGAGAAGGAAGCCGCAACGGCCAAGCTCAAGACGACGCCGCGCCCTGCGCCGCCGCCTTCCCAACACGTGCTCAAGGCTCTATGTTCCGCGACATCGATCGTCGCTGGGAAGGTGCGTATGCGGTACATTGCAGGTTGGGTTTTGGCGGGGTTTCTAGCGTCATGCGGCGAATCGCAGGTGGTCGTTCGTGAGACCGAGAGCAAATGCGGCGACGGGTTCGTGCAAGTGGGCGAGCAGTGTGACGACGGCAACGACAACACCAACGACAACTGCACCAACATCTGCACCGTCAGCGCCTGCGGCGACGGCATCTTGCGTACCGACCTTGAGCTCGGTGAGCTCGGTCAAGAGACCTGCGACGACGGCAACACCGACGACACGGACGCCTGCACGAGCCTGTGTCAGCCGGCGCGCTGCGGCGATGGGATCGTGCGCGCCGACGTCGGTGAGGGCGAGGTCGATTTTGAGCGCTGCGACGACGGCAACACCGACGACTACGACGCCTGCCTCAACAACTGCGCGCAGGCGCGCTGCGGCGACGGCATCGCCCGCACGGACCTCGACGCCGACCAACGCGGGTTTGAAGCCTGCGATGACGGCAACGAGGACGACTCGGACAGCTGCCTCTCCAACTGCGTCTCGCCGCGCTGCGGCGACGGGATCGTCTCGGCGGGCGAAGGCTGCGACGACGGCAACGAGGACCCAACCGATGACTGCGCAGACTGCGTGCCGACGACCTGCGGTGACGGCATCATCCAAGCCGGTGAGCAGTGCGACGACGGCAACGACGACGACAGCGACGCGTGCCTGAGCACCTGCGCCCCTGCGCGCTGCGGAGACGGGGTGATCCAGGCTGGCGTTGAGACCTGCGATGACGGCAACGCCGACGATCGCGACGCCTGCACCCGAGGCTGCGAGGTCGCTCGCTGCGGCGACGGGATCACCCGCAACGACATCGAGCCGAGCCAGGTGGGCTATGAGGAGTGTGACGACGGCAACGAGGTCGACGGCGACGGCTGCTCGACCGCCTGCGGGCTCGAGCGCTGCGGCAACGGACGACTCGACGAGGGCGAGGCCTGCGACGACGGCAACGACGTCGACGCTGACGGATGCACCTCGGGCTGTGCCGAGGCTCGCTGCGGTGACGGCATCTTGTACCGCGGCGTCGAAGACTGCGATGACGCCAACGACAGCGACACCGACGCCTGCACCACGACCTGCCGTGTGGCGCGCTGCGGCGACGGCCACGTCTGGGAAGGGCGCGAGGCCTGCGATGACGGCAACCAGATCAACGACGACGGCTGCTCCAACCAGTGCCAGACGGCGCGCTGCGGCGACGGCATCGTCAGCGGTCAAGAGGAGTGCGACGACGGGAACCGGCTCAACGACGACGCCTGCACCAACACCTGCACGGGGGCGCGCTGCGGCGACTCGATCGTCCAGCGCGGCGTCGAGGCTTGCGATGACGGAAACCAAGTCGACGAAGACGCGTGCACGGCGCGCTGCGAACGGGCGCGCTGCGGCGACGGGATCACGCGCGCCGACCTGCAAGCCGAGGACCCGGGTTTTGAGGCTTGCGACGACGGCGACCTCGATAACCGTGACGCCTGCACCAACAGCTGCGCCGCCGCGCGTTGCGGCGACGCGATCCTCCACGTTGGGGTGGAACAATGCGACGACGGCAACCAGATCGACAACGACGCCTGCCGCAACAATTGCGAGGTGGCTCGCTGCGGCGACGGCGCCATCGGTCCCGGCGAAGAGTGCGACGACGGCAACGCCGACGACAACGACGCCTGCCGCAACAACTGCCAGCGGGCGCGCTGCGGTGACGGGCTGATCCAAGCCGGTGAGACCTGCGACGACGCCAACCGGATCGACAACGACGCCTGCCGCAACACCTGCCAAGTCGCCGCCTGCGGTGACGGCGTGCGCCGCAACGACCTCGCTGAAGATGCGCCGGGCTATGAAGCCTGCGATGACGGCAACAACGTCAACACCGACGCCTGCCTCAACGCCTGCACCATCGCCCGTTGCGGAGACTCGGTGGCGCAAGAAGGCGTGGAGGCTTGCGATGACGGCAACGAGGTCAACACCGACGCCTGCCTCAACGACTGCACGGCCGCCGCCTGCGGCGACGACGTCCTGCGAACCGACATCGCCGAGGGTCAAGACGGCTACGAAGCCTGTGACGACGGCAACCGCGTGGACACCGACGGCTGCAGGAACAGCTGCGTCATCGCCCGCTGCGGCGATGGCGTCGTGCGCGAGGGCGTCGAGGGCTGCGATGATGGCAACAACGTCAACACCGACGCGTGTCTCGACAGCTGCGCGCTGGCTCGCTGCGGCGACGGCGTGCGACGCACCGACCTCGCCGAGGGCGCTGACGGCTTTGAAGCATGCGATGACGGCAACCACAACAACAACGACAGCTGCACCAACAGCTGCGCCGCTGCGCCCAGTGGCAGCCAGGGCAACCCAGGCAGGACCTGCAACACCCTGCGTCAAGCCGGTCAGACCGAGAACCGGCGCTACTGGATCGACCCGGACGGCGACGGCGGCGCGAACCCCTTTGAGGTCACCTGCGACATGACGACGGACGGCGGCGGCTGGCGCGTGGTCAACACGAACTATGAGGTCAACACCGGGGGGCGTCACCAGCGGCGCAACTGGAGCCGCTCGGTAACCAATTACTCGACCCCCGCCGACCGCTATCAGTTTGAGCGGGTCCACCTCGACTATCGATTCGCAGGCGAGCTGGACGACTCGCAAAACTACATCAACGTCTACGTCAACAGCACGCGCATCACCCGCTGGCGCAACGGTAGCTGCAATTCAGGTCCGGTTCGCCCGAGCGGCTTTCCAGTGACGCGCACCATCAACGCCACGAGCTTTACCTTTGGCGCGCAGCCCGAGGGCGACGTTGACGTGTCATGCGGGAGCATCGACCGATACGGCCGCAACTACTTCACCCTCACACGCTTTCGGCTCGTGGCTCGTTAGCCCTCGAGGTACGCGAGGAGCGCGTCTCGGCGATCGAGCATCCCCTTGTAGCGCAGCGACGCCTCGTTCATGGAGCGGATCGCTGAGGCGATCGCTGCCGCTTTGGAAGGATCGCTGGCGACCTCAATGAGCGGCTCGATGTAGGTTCTGATGGTAAACAAGCCGCGTCCCCAATCGGGGAACGGCTTGGTGGTCTGGCGCTCAACCCGCAGCCAGGTCTTCGCCGCCACCTCGTCAGGGCTCCAGGCGCTCATGTCCACTCGCTCGGGGTGGTGATCAGGGTGGCTGTCTAAGCCTGCGTGCCGGTGAAGACCCCATGCGTAGCGCACGAAGGGCCCCATAAAGCACATGGCTCGCACCAGGTTGGCGTGTCCTTTGAGGATCGCCTCGTTGTTGGCGACGGGTTCGTGAATCTGTGCGAAGTCCCGGCCCACCTTGAGGCGCGGCGCCCAGGAGCTCGGAAAGCAGACGTGCAGGGCCTCGCAGCGGTCCGCTTGCGCATCGCCTTGCACCGACGACGCCATGACAGCGAGGTCGCAGGGGACCACGCAGGCGAGCGCCTCGAGCCAGCGAGCGGCTCCGACGGCGTGCGCGCAGTGCTCGGCGATGTGCGCGCCGAGCTCTGCCAGGCGACCGCTTCCGATCGATCGGATGACCAGCCCCGCGCCCGAGCGTGTGTAACGCAGCCCGAGCGCGGGAAAGTCTACCGCCTGCTGTGTCCAGGCAGCCCAAGCCGGCTCCTCGTCCGCCAGGGCTTCAAGGGTCCCCCATACAACCTCTACGAGGGCTTCCTCATCCGCTCCATCGGCCACTTGGAGCGCCGAACCAGGGTAGGCACGTCGTAGCGAGAGCTTCTGACGCAGATAAGATGGGGTCGTGCGATCCAGACGAAAGTGACCCTCCTCAGCCTCCATACCCAAGGCGGCGCGACCGAAGGCTCGCATCCCGGGGCGCACGTCATAGCGCCCTTTGTGGATCGGGAAGGGTTGGATGCTGGGGCGGTCGAGCGGCATGACGGTCCAACGAGGAGGCGGCGCCACGATTAACCAGCGCTGGCCTCTGGTCAATTAGCGGGGTCACGGCGTACGCTGGATTCTGGAGTCACACGATGCGCCTCGTTGGTCTATTTCTTATCAGTCTTCTCCTCAACTCCTGCGGCGGATCTCAGGTCGTGGTGCGCGAGACGCAGGCGAGCTGCGGCGACGGTATCGTCCAAACGGGCGAGCAATGCGATGACCAGAACGACGACACCAACGACGCCTGCACCAACTTCTGCACGGTGGCGGTCTGCGGCGACGGCGTCCTGCGCAGCGACCTAGCAGAGGGCGAGCCAGGGTACGAAGGCTGCGACGACTCCAACACGAACGACGAGGACGCCTGCACCAGCCAGTGTCGCGTGGCGGTCTGCGGTGACGGCGTGCTGCGGACGGACTTGAGCGAAGGCGACGAGGGCTACGAGTTCTGCGATGACGGCAACTCCGACGACTTTGACGAGTGTCGCACCAACTGCCAGGTCGCCCGCTGCGGCGACGGCGTCGCACGCACCGACCTTGAGGTGGATCAACGGGGCTATGAAGCCTGCGATGATGGCAACGAAGACGACAGCGACAGCTGCCTGAGCAACTGCCTCGAGCCGCGCTGCGGTGACGGCGTCGTCTCGGTCGGCGAGGGCTGTGACGACGGCAATGAGGACCCCACCGACGGTTGCGCCGACTGCACGCCGGCGAGCTGCGGCGATGGCGTGGTGCAGGAGAACGAGCAGTGCGACGACGGCAACACGGACGATGACGACAGCTGCCTGAGCACCTGCGCCCCGGCGCGCTGTGGCGACGGCGTCGTCTACACGGGCGTCGAAGACTGCGACGACGGCAACGCCGATGACCGAGACGCCTGCACGCGTGGCTGCGTCGTGGCGCGCTGCGGCGACGCGATCTTGCGGCGCGACATCGAGCCCGGTCAGGCAGGCTTTGAAGAGTGCGACGACGGCAACGACATCGAGGGCGACGGCTGCTCCTCGGACTGCGGCCTTGAGCGCTGCGGCAACGGCCGGATCGACGAGGGTGAGGCCTGCGATGACGGCAACCAGATCGACTCGGACAGCTGCACCTCTGGCTGCGTGGTGGCGCGCTGCGGCGACGGTATTTTGCGGCGCGGCGAGGAGGAGTGCGATGACGGCAACGAGTCCGATACGGACGCCTGCACCGCAGGCTGTCGCCTCGCCCGCTGCGGCGACGGACACCTCTGGGCGGGCCGTGAAGACTGCGACGACGGCAACCGAGTGGACACGGACGCTTGCTCCAACCGCTGCGTGGCGGCGCGCTGCGGTGACGGGATCGTCAGCGGCGAGGAGGAGTGCGATGACGGCAACCGGCTCAACGACGACGCCTGCACCAACGCATGTCGAGGCGCCCGCTGCGGCGACCAGATCGTCCAGAGGGGGGTCGAGGCGTGTGACGACGGCAACCAAGTCGACACCGACGCGTGCACGGCGCAGTGCCGCCAAGCCCGCTGCGGCGACGGGATCGTTCGAGAGGACTTGGCGGAGGGCGCGCCGGGCTATGAGGGCTGTGATGACGGTAACCTGATCGATCGCGACGCCTGCACGGCGCAGTGCCTCACCGCACGCTGCGGCGATGGCGTGGTCTATGTGGGGCAAGAAGAGTGCGATGACGGCAACCAGGTCGACAACGACACCTGCCGAAACACCTGCGAGGTGGCGCGCTGCGGCGACGGCGTCCGCGGTCCTGGTGAGGAATGCGACGACGGCAACGCCGACGATTTTGACGCCTGCTCGAACGGCTGCCGCGCCGCGCGCTGTGGCGACGGGCTGCGCCAACCCGGTGAGGCTTGCGACGACGGAAACCGAGTCAACACGGACGCCTGCTCGAACGTCTGTGAGCGGGCGCGCTGCGGCGATGGGATCACGCGAGAGGACATCGCCCAAGGCCAAGAAGGCTTTGAAGCCTGCGATGACGGCAATGAGGACAACGGGGACGCGTGCCTGAACACCTGCGCCGCGGCGCGGTGCGGCGACGGCATGGTGCGCATCGGCGTCGAAGAGTGTGACGATGGTAACCAGCTGCAGACCGACGCGTGCCTCAACAACTGCGCAGCGGCGAGCTGCGGCGACGGGCTGGTGCAAGACGGCGTGGAGGGCTGTGACGACGCCAACGAGGTGCAAACGGACGCGTGCTTGAACAACTGCACGGTCGCATCATGCGGTGACAGCTTCGTTCACGAAAACGTTGAAGGTTGCGACGATGGCAACGAGGTCCAAACCGACGCCTGCCTCAACGATTGCACCGTCGCGTCGTGCGGCGATGGACAGGTCTACGCTGGCGAAGAAGCGTGCGATGACGGCAACCAGGTGCAGACCGACGCCTGCCTGAACGACTGCTCCGCAGCGTCCTGCGGTGATGGGCAGGTCCAGGCTGGGGTCGAAGCCTGCGACGACGGCAACCAGAACAACGACGACGCCTGCCGAAACGACTGCACCTGGTACCTCGGTGAGGTCCAAGGGGCGCCGGCGCGCACCTGCAAAGCCCTGCTCACCGCTCGTCCGGGCGCACCCAGCCGGACCTATTGGCTTGATCCCAACGGCGGGAGCACCGACGATGCGCGCCAGGTCTATTGCGACATGACCACCGACGGGGGCGGCTGGAGCTTGGTCGCGAGCACGCGTGGCACCACGCTCAACGATCAAGGCTCTGCCTACTACACCGACCTCGCAAGCCGCGCACCGTCCTCAGCACATGAGGGGATCTGGGAGGGTATGCGCGCCGCCATCAATGGCGCATCGGACATCCGCTTCACCTGCAAGCTGGACCGCAACGCCAACAGTCAAACGGTCGATTTAAGCTTCTACAACATCGGCTGGTACCGAGAGCTGACCGCGTCTCGTAGCGACGCCAACGTCTGCTTTGAGGAGACCAATGGAAACGGCGACACGCAGCCAACGCCGAGACGTCGAAACAACCTGAACGGGCAGACGCGCAACGCAGGGGATCAGTGGAACGCAGGCTATCTCGAGGGGGAAGACTCCTGCAGCGACACCAGCGACTTCACCATCGACTTCGATGACCGTGGCATGGACAACAACCAAGGCGACGGTACCGACTGGGGCGAGGACGACGGCTCGAGAAAGTGCGGCTCGACCACCGGTGGCAGCAACGCCGCGTGGCAGATCTGGGTGCGCGAGCCCTAGGTTCTGACGCTTTGCGCTAGTCGTCGACCGCCTGGCTCGCTATCGGTGCGCCGATGGAGGACCAGGGATGAGCGCGATCGACACCGAGCGAGCGCGGCGACGGACCTTTGCGATCATCTCGCACCCGGACGCCGGCAAAACGACGATGACCGAAAAGCTCCTGCTGTTTGGTGGCGCCATCCAGATGGCGGGCACGGTTCGGGCGCGCAAAGCGGACCGCCACGCCACCTCCGACTGGATGAAAATGGAGCAAGAGCGTGGCATCTCGGTGACCACCTCGGTGATGCAGTTTCCCTTTGGTGAGCACGTGGTCAACCTCCTCGACACGCCGGGTCACCAAGACTTCAGCGAGGACACCTACCGCACCCTGACCGCCGTGGACTCAGCGCTCATGATGATCGACGCAGCGCGTGGGGTCCAGAGCCAGACGATCAAGCTGCTCGAGGTCTGCAGGATGCAGCGCAGCCCGATCATGACCTTCATCAACAAAATGGACCGCGAAGGGCGCGACCCACTCGAGCTGATGGAGGAGATCGAGGACATCATGGGGCTGCGATGCATCCCCTTCACCTGGCCGATCGGCAGTGGGCAGTCGTTTCAAGGGGTCTACAACCTGCACCGGAGGCAGCTGGAGCTGTATCGACCGTCGGAGGGTGGCGGCGGCGCGCTGCCCGAGGAGATCGTTGGGGTCGAGCTCGGCGACCCAAAGCTCGATGACTTGATCGGTGCCGAAGCCGCCGAGCAATTGCGAGAAGAGGTCGAACTGGTCGTCGAGGCGGGTGACCGGTTTGATCTCGACGCGTACCTCAAGGGGCATCAGACCCCCGTCTTCTTCGGCTCGGCGCTGAACAATTTTGGGGTGCGGGAGTTCCTCGACACGCTGGTGGAGCTCGCCCCCACCCCGGGCGTGACCGAGACCGCCGAGCGCCTGATCGAGCCCGACGAAAAGAAGGTGATGGGCTTCGTCTTCAAGATCCAAGCGAACATGAACTCAGCGCATCGAGACCGCATCGCGTTCATGCGGGTCTGCGCCGGCGAGTTCAGCCGCGGTATGAAGCTGCGTCAGGTGCGCACCGGCAAGGATCTGCGCATGCACAACCCGATCACGTTCATGGCGAAAGACCGAACGATCGTCGAGACCGCCTATCCCGGTGACATCGTCGGGCTTCACGACAAAGGCTCGATTCAGGTCGGCGACACCTTCACCGAGGGCGAGTCGCTACGCGTCACCGGGATCCCGCACTTTGCGCCCGAGCTCTTCCGAAAGGTTCGTCTCGAGAACCCGCTTGCGACCAAAGCCCTGCACAAGGGGCTCACCCACCTCGGCGAAGAGGGCGCAGCGCAAGTGTTTCGTCTGCAGCTCGGCGGTGACTTGATCGTCGGAGCCGTCGGCGCGCTGCAATTTGAGGTCGTCGCGCACAGGCTGCGGGACGAGTACCGGGTCGACGCCTCTTGGGAGCCCGTCGAGTTTACCTGCGCACGCTGGCTCAGCGGCGATGAGGCGAAGATCCAGAGCCTAACTAAGCTGTACCCACGCAACCTCGCCCAGGATGCGCGCCAGCACTTGGTCTTCCTCGCTAAGGGTGAATTTCAGATTCGCAGCATCCAAGAGCGGCACGAAGGGCTCCGCTTCGACGCCACCATGGAGATGGTCTAGGGCAAGAGACCGTTGCGAGCGAAACACGCCTCAGCTAACTCTATCAGCGGAGGAACGCCGATGTTTCGACTGTCATTTGGTTTCGCCCTTGTGCTCTTATCCGTAGCTTGCGGACCGCCGACCTCAGGAGGAGGCGGTGGTGGCGGCAGCCAACGAGGGGGCACCAGCTGCGTCGTCGACACCGAATGTTCGGCCGGCGAGGTGTGCCAAAACGGCTCGTGCCTCGAGCGCTCTGGCTGTCGCTCAGACTCGGACTGCGGCAACGGTCAAATGTGCACCAACAACGAATGTGTCGATGCGTCGCGCAGCTGCGACGACATCCGCGACTGCGCCGCAGGCGAGATCTGCGAGGACAACCAATGTCAGCCACAAGGCGCCTCGTGTAACGCCGATCGTGACTGCGCACGCGGCGAGGTCTGCAGCAACGGTCGCTGCCAACGCGGGGACGGCACTTGCGGCAGCGACAACGACTGTCCCGTGGGTCAGAGCTGCCGAAACGGGCAATGCCTCACCACGGGCGGCGGTGACGAGTGCCTGCGGAACCGGGACTGTCCTGCGGGGCAGATCTGCGAAAACGGCAGCTGCATCGCGGAAGGGAGCTGCACGCAAGACCGAGACTGCAACGTCGGTCAGGCTTGCCAAAACGGGCAGTGCGTTGACGTCGGTGGCGGCGCGTGTCGCACGCACGCTCAGTGTACGGCGCCTCAGGTCTGTGTCGTCGGCGCCGGTCAAGCCAGCGGGACCTGTCAATCGCTCGTCGGTCGCCGCTGCGGCGGGGACAGTGACTGCGCCTTTACCGACGCGCAGAATGCGACCGTCTCAGGCACCTGCGAGTCGGGTCGCTGCAAGGTGCGTCAGTTTGGCTCTTGCACGGGCGATGCAGACTGCACGAGCGACCTCACCTGCACGACGCTGCCGAACCAAAATCGGCTCTGCCTCAAAACGTGCCGCTCCAACTCAGTGTGTGATTCGGAGCTGACCTGTGAGATGCAGATCAACCGCTGCTGGTACAACCTCTGCGGTGGACCCAATGAGGTGGGGCCAGGCTTTCGCGCCTCAGTCAACAACGGGCGCCTTGGCGGCGCCTGCAACGCCGACGGAACCAATGACGGCACGTGCATCGAAGTGGAAGCCGGTGAGGGCGACTGGGTCGGTCTGTGTATCGAAGGTGGGACCCAGGCAGTCGGGCAAAGCTGTTTGTTCGAGACGACCCGAGACGACAACGCCAACCAATGCGTCGGCGGCGCCACGTGTTACTTTGACAACGATCGCCGGCGCGGGACCTGCGTGAGCTCATGCAGCGCCGAGGGTAGCCGTGGCTCGGTGCGCTGCTCGGGCGCAACAACCTGCGTGGCGGGGCGCTGCCTCTCGGCAGGTCAACGCTGTAATCCGGGAACCCGGGACAACTGCGGCCCTGCGGGTATGTGCGCGGTAGCGAACTGGGAAGCCGAAGAGGGTTTGTGCATCGTCCAGGAGATGAACCGTGTGGCGATCGGGGGCAACTGCGAGGACACAGCGCAGTGCTCCGATGGCTCGGTCTGCCTGGCGCTGCAAGCTGGTCAGCCCAAGTCGTGCCTTGGGATCTGTCGGCCGGCAGGTGGCGGCGCGCCGTGTCCAAATGGGACCACGTGCCGCTCGATCCCGGAGCTCAGCCAGAACCAAGTCGGCGGCAACTGGGGTCTGTGCGTCGCTCCGAACTAGACGCCGAGTGCGGCGTAGAGTTCGCTCGGCGGTGCGATCCCGTCCGCAGCGAAGGGCGTCCCGAGCAAGCGATGATGAAGGTCGGCGTAGACCATAGCTAGGTCTACGCGCAGCTCCGCTGGGATCTCCGGCGGCGTCCCCTCGCCTTGGTAACCCTGCCCAATCAACCATTGGCGGATGTTCTCTTTGTCGAGCATGCGTTGGGGCTCACCCGCAGCGAAACGCGCCTCGTATTCATCAGCGACCCAGTATCGGCTTGAGTCTGCTGTGTGGATCTCATCGATCACGCAGAGCTCGCCGTCGATCATGCCAAACTCGTACTTGGTATCCACCAGGATCAACCCTTGAGCTGCGGCGAGTTCCTCGCCACGCAAGAAGAGCTGCATCGCCTTCTCGCACGCTTCATCAAGCAGCGCCTTCGGGACATAGCCCTCCTCGACCAACCCTCTTCGGCTGATCGGTTCGTCATGCTCGCCCACCGCAGCCTTGGTCGAAGGCGTAATGATCGGCGTCTCAAAGCGCTGATCCGCTTGCAGATCCGCAGCTAACGGCACCTCGTAGACGCCGGCTTCGCCGCGCTGATAGGCGCGCCAGAGCGAGCCGGTGATGTAACGCCGCACGATGATCTCTGCGGCGATCGGGTCGGCGCGCTTGACCCGCAACACGTTGGGGTGAGGGCGGTCGATCAAATGATTCGGGCAGAGGTCTTCGGTGGCGCGGAACGCCGCCTCGGTGATGCTGTTGAGGATGGCGCCCTTGCAAGGGATCGAGGTCAGCACCACGTCAAAGGCGCTGAGGCGGTCGCTCGTGACCATCATGATCTCATCGTCACCGATGAACATATCGCGGACCTTGCCTTTGTAGTGGCGGCCAAAGCCAGCCAGGCGGTCAACATCCACTGCGGTAAACTGATCGGACAGACGTTCTTCAAGCGCCTTTCGAAGCATGAAACCCCCGGTGAGCCCCGAGAGTTGAACGCCTGCGACACCGTGTCGAAGGGCGTGCCTTAGTCGAAGGCGACCGGGAAGCTCACGGGGCGCACCTTGCCCACGAAGGTCGGATAGTCAAGCCGCCTCATCACGCCGACCGTGCAGCGCCCCATCGGCGAGGACGCGACGGACCTCGGATGGATCAGGACGTCAGTCACAGCGCCGCTGTTCTGGATGATGTAGCTCAGCACCATCTGCTCGGGAACATCGCCCCCATGTAGCTGAAAACGCTCGGCGCAGCCCTGGAGCAACGGCAGCACCTCTTGGAAGCCCTGCGCAATCCGCTCACGCCCCAAGCCGCCATGCTCTTCGGGCACCTCGGTCTCGGCGTCGACCTCGACATTTTCGCTGGCCACGCCCGAAGCGACCAGATGCTCGCTCCCTGCCGGAGGGTATACCTGGCCAGCGACCGACCAGGCGCTCACGCACAGCACAGCGACCAATCCCGCCATACCGAAGCTACGCCGCAACGCCGCCTCGCGGTCTCGAGCCCGGAGGTTCTCCGCTGAACCGAGTAGGACGTCCCAATCCTCGATCTTTTCAACCGGGATCCAGTCACCGTCGTCATGCCGCACGGGCATGCCGCGAGTGACCTCGCCGTCCAAGATTCGAGCGCGCAGGACCTCTTCGGTCACCGGACCAAAGACGCTTCCTTGTTTACGCCAGAACCAGCCCTTCTCGGCCACGACGAAGACTCCCATATACGGTACCCCCTCTTAGAGGGCCTAACCGGCCCAAAGCAAGAACAGCTTCAGAGGGAGTCTACGTCAGCCTACCGAGCAGGCCAAATTATTCGCTGAGAACTACTCGAGCGCCTCGAGCGTCTCTCGAGCCATCGCAGCGTTCTTGTGCCCAGGGGCAAGCGCTACGAAGCGCTGAAGCGCCTTGATCGCTTTGCCGTCGTCGCCAAGCATCTGGTAAGCCAGGCCCAGGTTATACCAAGCATCCGGCGGAGCGCCCAAGCTGGTCGCTTTGCTCAGGCTCTGCCGCGCCGCTTGGAATGTGCCCATCTGAACTTGAGCCCACCCCAACAGGTAATGCGCCTCTCCGTTGCCGGGTGACTTCTTCAACACGCGCCGTGCTTCGGACAGGACGCGCCGGCTGTCTCGCTTCTTCACGTAGTGACGCGCTTTCGCGAGCGGATCTTTGCTCACGATGCGGGGCTCGTCCGATCGAGCCGCCTTCTTGACGATGCGCTTTTTCGACTTCTTGGCGCCCGACTTAGCCTTCGCCGCCTTCTTGCTGACCTCTTGCGGTGCTTTCAACGCAGGCGTCTGCTCTTTCGCCTCAGCGTCGTCGCTCTTGTCGCCCCCGATGGAGCTCAAGTCAGCGCTCAGGTCATCCGCCAGCCCTGCGGCAAAGGCGTTCGGCTCCCACATCGGGTGATAGCTCAGGCTCGGCCATTTCACCTGGTCGTCCAGACCGTGGAAGGTCACCCAGCCGCTGATCATCTTGCCTTTTTTGAGTTTGCCGGCGCCGAGCACCGGGACCATCCCGTCACTCGCGCTGCTCATCCACCAGCGCGGCTGCTCCTGCCCTTCGGCGTTGTCTCTAAGCTTCATCGAGACCATCTCGTACTGGACCTCTTTTTTGCGCGCCTTGATGGTGAGCTTGAGCCCCACGCTGAACTTGTTGTCTTCACCCGGCTTTGTCCGGCGCACGTCGTCCAAGCGGATGGCGATCTGCTCGCCAAACTCAACAAAGCGACCAAAGTTTTTAGCGGTCTTTGTCGCTAATCGAGCGGTCTCATCCAAAGCGATAGCGGCGTTCCCCTCCGCATTAGCGATCGCCCGCGCCGCCATATCTTGCGAGGTCTCCATCGAGAAGTCGCCGCCCGTCACCGACACGGTCGGCTCCAAGCCCTTGGCTTGCATCATGCGCGCGTCTTCCTTTTGACACTTCTTGAGCCGAGCCTCGCGCTGCTGGACCGCGGCTTTGTGCGCCACGCGCTCGGCCTTGGACTTGATGAAGTCCATCTTGACCTTTGCGTTATGACAGCTGCGGTCTTCGATCAGCTTGTCGAGCTCGGTGAGCTGCTCATCAATATTAAAGGCAGCCTTAGGCGCTTCGCTGTTCATCATCAGATAGACCCCGAGGCCTAAGAATCCGACGATCGCCATCACATACCATTTGGTGCTGCTGCTCTTCCGGTAATCGATCTCAAAGTCGTGGGGGTCGTCACCGCCTGCGTCGAACCAATCGTAGTCCAGCCCCGAGTCTTCCTCGCTCAACGCCGAATCGTCCTCAGCGCTGTCAGGCTCCCCTACCTCGGCCATGATGCGATCGCGCGGCGAGTCAAAGCGCGAGAAGGGATCTGCAGCCGGCGCCGCCGCCACCGGTTCGTCATCCGATGACGAGGCGTCGCTTGCAACGTCCCCATCGTCTTCAAACCAAGCCGATGCCTCGTCTTCCTCACCCTCGTCGTGACCTGAGGCGTCCTCGTCCGGAGCCGCCTCGTCACGCGCATCCGCAGCAGGTTCTTCGGCCGCAGCGCCTTCTTCGGTCGCCTCATCCGAGGCGTCATCCGCACCTTCGTCGCTGCTTTCCTCAGACGCGTCGGTCGATTCCGTGGGTGCACCTGTCGGTAGCTGAGTTGGCTCGCCGAAGTGATCCGCAACATCCTCTTCAGTCGCCGCTGGCGCCGGCTCTTCGGCGACGCTTTGTTGGCTGTCGCCGGCGGCTTCGGGCGAGTCGTCCTCACCGAGATCGGGGATCTTGAAGACCCCTGAGTTGCCGTCAAGCCAGCTCGCAGCGACCGCCTCGGCGCTCCCCGAGTCTGGCTTCTTCAAGGTCGCTGGATCTACGAGGACCCCTTGTTCGACCAGCTTGCTCGTTAGACGCAACGAGGTCAGGTCGTTCATGGAGTCAGCGAGGATCCGCTGGAGCACGGTCCGCTCACCGTCGAACTCGAGCGCAAAGGGCTTGAGCTCGGCGGGTAAGCCGCTGTCGCTGAGTGCCTGCTCGTCGACGGCGAGCACACTGCTCAACCCACCGAGCCGGCGAACGTAGCGCATCCAGCGAGCAAGCTGCCGATCTAGGTCACTCAACATGCGAAGGGTCTCGTTATCGAGGTCCGCCTCTTGCTGAGGACCCGCCTCTTTGAACGTCCACTCTCCCGCCGCCAGCGCAGCGATGCGGAGCAGCGCCTCTGCGCCCGTCAGCTCACCGGCTGCAACGCTTTCGACGCGGCCAGGTTCAAAATCGACCGTACAGGTCAAACCGCCGACGTCGAGGCTGAGTCGCCCGTGAGCGCCCGCACGCAGTAGTCGGCGCACCAACGAGTCAGCTGTTCCTTCATCAAGCGTTCCACGCTCATCGACATGGATCATGGATCTTCCCTTCGCGGCTGCATGGACAAACTATGCCCGCTCTTTGTACGAGCCTCCATAGCCTGACAATTCCGCCACGGCAATTTCTGGAGTCTCATGCAACGCTGCCAACAATGCGGAGCACCGATGCCTCTGGGCTATTGCACACGGCCTGCGTGCGCCGATGCCGGGCAACAAGAGGATAAGCTGCGCGAGGCGCTCAGCGAGTTGGTGGGCAACCTTGAAAGTGAGCCGGTTGATCACGCTCTTGCGCCGCCAAGGAGCGCCACCGATACCATCGATCTGTCGCCCATGTTCGGTGGTGTGACGGCGCACAGCGAGCGATTTTGCCCCGCGTGCAATGCCCCGGTCGGCGTCAATCATCATGTCTGTAATTCCTGTGGCCACCTGCTCCTCAAGGTCGGTGTCAGCCGCTCCTCTCTGCGCCTCAATCTGATCCGGTCTCTGCGCGGGTTCCCGGGACAGTCGCTTGAGCTTCCCGCAGGCTCCTCACGCCTCACCCTGGATCCGCAAGGGCTGGCGGTGGTTACGCGTCAGCGTCAGCGAGCGTTGGTGCAGGTCGAGACCGGTGCAGGCGCCACGCTCAAGGTCGGCGAGTACGAAGGCTTCGGGGTCCATATCCAGCCTCAGACGGCGGTCAAACTCAACGATATGCAGACGATCCGCCTTGGGCAGCAACTTTTGATGGTCGCGCGCTCGCCGCTCGGCACCTATCCACGCGCCGGCGTTGCGGGACGAGACGACGTCGAGACCCGACTGGCAGCGCCTGCGCTTCGACGCGCCCCGTGGTATATTCACCGGCTGCTGCCCAACGGCTCGGTCGGGGAGATGCTGCCGCTGATCGGACAGATGACCCTCGGAGATCAGCAGTGCGACCTGAGCATGCGCGACGAGCTGGTCGAGGGATGCCATGGCACGCTCGATGCGAGCGATGAGCTCCACCTCCACCCGGAGCCCGAGCACCAGCTCTGGGTTCAAGCGCAAGCAGGGCAAACCATCGCCAACGCGTCGCAACTCTGGATCGGCGACGCGATCTATCAACTGGAGCAGTTCGATGACTGACGAGCCGAGCTCCATCGTGGCACCTTCGGAAGATGAAGGCACGGGGAACGATGAGGTCATCTGCCGGGAGTGCGGAGCCAGCGTCCCAGCGCACCACCGCTTCTGTGGCTTGTGCGGAGCCAGCCTTTCAGCGGCACCTGTTGGCGGTGAGCAATGGTTGCTCAGCCTGCTGGACCCCGATGGAGCGATCGAATCCACCGCTGCGCTGGTCCCCGGCACGCAGGTGGTCGGCTCCGCGCCGAACGCTGACATCCAGATCGATGGAGACCGCGCGGTCAGCCCGCAACACGTCCTCGTCCGGCTGCGCGACGGAGAGCTCAGCCTCGAGGATAAGTCGACCCGAAATGGGCTCTTTAAGCCCCTCACCGATCACCAGCCCATCGGTCACAATGCCCTGATTAGGGCAGGCGGCCAACTGTTCCGCTTTCAGCTGATCGATCGGCTTGGAGTGGAGCCGGTCGTTCCACTCCCGCACCCCTCCTTCGGACCCTCGCTGCGCAGCTGGGGGCGCTTGCTGCGCTACAACCGACATGGACAGGTCGCCTCGTCACGCCTACTGGATCAGCCGTGTTTCCGGATCGGTCGCCGAGAGGGCGATTGGCGGCTACCGCGTGCTCGGACCATGAGCGGTCTACATTTTGAGCTCAGCTGCGATGAAGCCGGCGAGACCACGATTCATGACCTCGACTCGCGCAATGGGACCTTTGTCGAGGTGCGCGGCGCGGCGCAGGTGCAGCACGAAGACCGGTTCCTCATCGGTGACCGCTTAGTGCTCGCGCAACAGGTGAGCCTGGAGGCGTATCATGACGCCTTAGGGGGGAGCTCGGCGGAAGCGATCGAGGAGGCGGAGGTCGTTGACGAATCCGAGATCCGGGCCGAGGACACGCTCGTCGCCATCCCTCATGAGTTCACCGATACCGGACACGCGCAGGGCGCGCAGGAAGAGCTCAGCCCCGGGCTTCTCGATGAAGAAGATGCGCCACCGGCGAGCGGTGAGCTGGAGCAGCTGCCCGCCTCCGTCCAAGCTGTCGCTGAAGACGCCCCCTCACCCGCAGCGGAAGCCGCCGATGCCCACCCTGTCGATGGCGACCATGCCCCGGCGGACGAGGACCTCATCACGCAGATCGACGAGGACCCGGGCGAGTGGGCGCGCGCGGCGCTCTCCGACTTCCAGGACCTCGACGACTAAGCGTTACATCGAGCGGCGATATTGTCCCCCGACGCGGTACAGTGCGTTGGAGATCTGCCCAAGGCTCGCCACCTGGGTCGTCGCCATCAGCGCCGTGAACAGATTACCCCCCGCCTTCGCCACCTCGGCGAGCTCATCCAGACCCTGCTGCGCCGCCTCGCCGTGACAGGCTTGCCAGGCACGCAGGTTGGCGATCTGTCGTTGCTTCTCTTCCTCGGTGGAGCGGATCAATTCGATCTGCTCAGGGGCCGCGTCGCCTCCATCGGGGGCGAGGAAGGTGTTGACGCCGATGATCGGGAGGTCCCCGTTCATCTTGAGCGCCTCGTAAAAAAGGCTCTCTTCTTGGATCTTACCGCGCTGATACATCCGCTCCATGGCGCCGAGGACACCCCCGCGATCGTTCAAACGCTCAAACTCACACAGGACCGCCTCCTCCACGAGGTCGGTCAGCTCGTCGATGATGAAGGCGCCTTGAGTCGGGTTCTCGTTGCGCGCCAAGCCCAGCTCACGGTTGATGATCAGCTGGATCGCCAGCGCGCGCCGTACCGAGCTCTCGGTCGGCGTCGTGATCGCCTCGTCGTAGGCGTTGGTGTGCAGGCTGTTGCAGTTATCATAGATCGCATAGAGCGCCTGGAGCGTCGTGCGGATGTCGTTGAAGTCGATCTCCTGTGCGTGGAGCGAGCGGCCAGAGGTCTGGATGTGATATTTGAGCTTTTGGGAGCGCTCGCTGGCGCCGTAGCGGTGCTTCATTGCGACCGCCCAGATGCGGCGCGCCACCCGGCCAATCACCGAATATTCGGCGTCGATCCCGTTGCTGAAGAAGAAGCTCAAGTTTGGCGCAAAGGCGTCGATGTGCATCCCACGAGCGAGGTAATATTCGACGAACGTGAAACCATTTGAGAGGGTCAACGCCAACTGAGTGATCGGATTCGCGCCGGCTTCTGCGATGTGGTAGCCAGAGATGCTCACCGAGTAGAAGTTCCGCACCTTGTGATCGACGAAGTAAGCCTGCATGTCACCCATCATGCGCAGCGCAAACTCGGTCGAGAAAATGCAGGTGTTCTGCGCCTGGTCCTCTTTCAGGATATCCGCCTGAACCGTCCCGCGCACCTTGGTCAGGGTGTCGGCTTGAATGCGGGCGTAGACCTCCGGGCTGACGAGGTCGACGCTGCGTCCGCCGAGCAATCCGAGCCCGTAGGCGCGATCGCCGGTCGGTTTGTCGTCGCCCACATATTGAGGCAGCGGCTGACCGCTCGCCCGCCACTGCGCAGCGATCTGCTGCTGCGCCGCCTCGAGCTCACCCGTCTCACGAAGATGCCGCTCGATCTGCTGATCGACCGCTGCGTTGAAGAAGAACCCAAGCACCATCGGCGCAGGGCCGTTGATCGTCATCGAGACCGATGTCGTGGGCGCGCACAGGTCAAACCCGCTGTAGAGCTTGCGCGCATCGTCCACCGTACAGACCGAGACACCCGAATTACCGATCTTGCCGTAGATGTCGGGGCGCTCGTGCGGGTCCTCGCCATAGAGGGTCACCGAATCAAACGCAGTCGACAGGCGCTTGGCGGCGCTGTCCGAGCTCAAGTAGTGAAAACGCTTGTTGGTGCGCTCAGGTGTCCCCTCACCCGCAAACATGCGCGTCGGGTCCTCACCTTGCCGTTTGAGCTCAAAGACCCCTGCGGTGTACGGGAAATGACCGGGGAGCCCTTCGTTGAGCAAGAACCGCGTGGTGTCGACGTCCGAGGCAAAGCGTGGCAGCGCGACGCGTGGCAGCTTGGTGCCCGAGAGCGTCTCGACGAAGAGCGGGTTGCGCAGCTCCTTGTTGCGCACCACCGAGACCAGCTCGTCTTCTTGGTACCGTGCGCGCTGCTTCGGCCAATCATCGAGCTGCTGGCGAACGTCCACGTCGAGCCGCTCACGAGCTTGGCTTGCCCGCGCCAGAAGGTCCGCTCGTAGAGCCGGGTCGTCGACCAGCTCGGCGGATGCGCTCAGGTGCTGAGCGCGCCCCGCCTGCTCCGCCTGTGCCTCGGACCAGGCTCTGTAGTCTCGAGCCCCATCAGCGATCTCGGCGAGATACCGCACCGCCTTGCTCGGGATCAGCTGGTGGCGCTCGGGCTCACCCGCCCGAAGGCGCTTCGCCTGCGCCGCCCAGGCTGCGTCAAACCGATCGACCAGCGCATCGAGCACGTGGTTGAACACGCGGTTGACGCCTAAATCGTGAAACTGACTCGCGATGCAAGGAAAGACGGGCATCGTAGCCGGGTCGTCATGGAACTGACCGCGATTGCGCTGGACCTGTTTGGCGACCTCGCGCAGCGCATCTTCGGCGCCACGCTTTTCATATTTATTGAGCACGACCGCGTCCGCGAAGTCGAGCATGTCGATCTTCTCGAGCTGACTCGCCGCACCATACTCCGGGGTCATCACGTACACGCTGTAATCAACGAGCTCAGTGATGGCCGAGTCCGACTGACCGATCCCCGCTGTCTCGGCGATGATCAGATCAAAACCTGAGAGCCGACACAGCGCGATGGAGTCGGCGAGCGCCTGACTGGTCGCCTGATGTGCTTGCCGCGTCGCCTGGGAGCGCATGAACAAGGGTTGATTGACCTCACCAGCGTGCAGCCCGAGGCTGTTCATACGAATTCGGTCACCGAGTAAGGCGCCGCCCGTCCGCCGGCGCGACGGGTCCACCGAGATCACCGCCACACGGCAACCCGGGGCTTGGTCCAGAACCCGTCGGCAAAACTCATCCACCAGCGAGGACTTGCCCGAGCCGCCGGTACCGGTGAACCCGACCGTGGGGACGAAGCGTTCTCGCCCGGGCTCTGCGAATCCACCCGCCTCGATGAGCTCAGCGATCCGGCTCCGCAAGGCGGCTTGCTCGGGTTGCCCCTCAGGCGCCTCGAGCAGCGAGAGCAGACGCGCCAGATGGAGATCCTGTACAGCTCGCCCCTCGGACATCGCCGCCTCGAGCTCGGCGAGCGCAGCCTGGACGTCATCGGCTGGGTTGCGGTCACACGCAGCGATCATGCTGGCGATCATCCCGTCGAGCCCCATCGCTCGACCATCATCGGGGCTGAAGATACGCGCCACGCCGTAGTCGTGCAGCTCTTGGATCTCGCTCGGGACGATGACGCCGCCGCCGCCGCCATAGACCTTGATGTCACCCCGCCCGCGCTGGCGAAGCAGATCCACCATGTACTTGAAGTACTCGAGGTGTCCGCCCTGATAGCTGGACAGGCCGATCCCTTGGGCGTCCTCCATGATCGCCGCGTCCACAACCTCAGCTACGCTCCGGTTGTGCCCGAGGTGGATGACTTCGGCTCCTTGGGACTGCAAGACCCTGCGCATGATGTTGATCGCTGCGTCGTGACCGTCAAACAAAGAAGCTGCGGTGACAAAGCGAACGCGATTTTTGGGCTGTTCCATGGTACGTCTCCGGTCCCACTCCGCCTTAGCAACGCTTTGAAATCAACACCACACCGAAACATCGATCCGATCGCTGCAGGTGCTTGTCGTTATCGGCGATTGTTCGGTATAGCCCAGCGGCTTTTGGAGTACTCACATGCGCACACTATCTAGCTTGGCGTGTCTCGCCCTCGTCGCACAGACCGCAACGGCAGCGCCCGGGGAGACCCGCCGGCAAGTCACACAGCGAGCGCTCAACGTCGCGTTGAGCGCAGCGAATGGACAAGGCTGCATCTCGTGCCACGTGACCGGACAGGTGATGGCGGCGGTAGGCGCCGCTGAAGTAAGCGGCTTCACGCCGAACGAGGCACAAGCCAACCGTGTCTTACAGTACGGTTGGAACCAACAGATAGGAAACGGTTCGATCGTCCACGGTGGCTCGACGTATCCGATCGAGACCAGCGCGTGGGTGGCGTGGGCGCTGAGTTATTACGGTGAGGACAGCCAGCTCGATGTCCGAGATCAAGCCATCGCTAACCTTGGAAACTGGCTGCTTGCGCAGCGTGGCAACGACGGCGGGCTGCCGCCCAACGATCACAACAGCGGCATCATCAGCATCCCCTCGCGCGTGATGCCGACCATGTCGGCGGCGCGGATCAGCCAGTGGTTGTTCAACCAAACCGGCGAGATGCGCTACCGCACCGGCATGGCGGATCTCGGCCGCTTCCTCGCTGCTACCGAACCCGCCGCCTGGCACAATGACAGCGGCTTACTCGAGACGACCTATGAATTGATCGGACTGGCGGCGACGGGGCGCTCGGCGCGTGACCCCAAAATGGCGGCGCTGCGCAACGCGCTCCTCGCCCGCCAACGCAACGGTTCGTGCTGGGGGTTCAGCGTCGGCGCCGGCTGCGATGCGTTCTCGACCGGATTGGTGGGCAACGCGTTGCTCGACTCGGGCATGCTCGTCGGTCACCCTGCGCTGCAAGCGGCGACGGCGTGGCTCATCAATCAAAACGGGCGCAGCGGATGGTGGCCGAGGCAATTGTTCTCCAACGACGTCTCCGTGTCGACCAACCCCGTGATCTACCTGAGCCGTATTCCGGTCTTTTACATCGGTCACCTCACCCCCGAGAACGGCAGCACGTTCGACGACGGCGAGCCGCACACGGTGATCTCCACCGACGGCATCTCTGAGGACAGCCTCGACTACGAACTGACTTTGTTCATCGACAATATCCCGGTGGCGCGCTCGCGCAACGCCGGGATCGAGTACCGCTGGAATTTACGCAACGTGACGCCGGGTCAGCATCGGATCCGGGTCGTGGGGATCGACTCAGAAGGCTACGCTGACAGCCGCGAATCGGTGGTGTTGGTCGGTGACTACGTCGGTCTGCTCGGGACGGTCACCCCGAACCCCTTCAACGCCGACGCCACGAACGCGCTCATCGAGTATGAGGTCTTCGGACAAGCCAACGCCCAGATCACGATGCAGGTCCACGCCACCAAAGACGACGAGCAAGGGGTCCCGCGCCGAGCGGGCTTGCCGTGTACGCAAGAGAACGCGGCTCAGGTCTGCGTCTCGGAAGGCTCGACCTGCGAGGACAGCGCCGGAGAGCCGGGCGTGATGCGCTGCAGCGCCGACTCGGTACACCGCAGCCTCATCGAGGGTGAGATCCAACCCGGTATGCACGTGCAGGCCTTTGACGGGCGAGACCAAGCAGGCAATCGCCTTCCTGACGGTGTCTACCTGGTGCACTTCACGGCGCGGCGCGGCGAGAACGAACAGACGGGCTCCGTGCTCGTGGGCGTCCTCTCGGACGAGCCCGCCGAGATCCGCGGCACGGTCAAGGACCGTGACACCGATCGGGGCATCCCGGGCGCACGAGTCGTGCTGCAGACCCCGCTGGGTGGGCGTATGCAGGTCGGCGAGGTGGGCTTGACCGGCAGCTACGTCCTGCCGCTGATCCGCCCAGGGTCTTATCGCGTCGTCGCCGAGGTGCCGGGTTACCCGGAGCCGCAGCCAGTGCCGATCGACTTAGCCCCTGGTCAGCGTGAGCGGCTCGACTTCTGGCTCACCGGCAATCAGCCTCCGTTCTTTGCGCCAGTCGACCCGGTGGAACCGCTCGTCGAGGGCGAAACCTTCACGCTCGATGTGCGCGCTTATGACATGCAGAATGATCCCATCCGGCTCAGCGCCACGACGCCCATGGGCGGGCGTTTCGAGGACCTCGGCGAAGGCCGCGGTCGCTTTACTTGGACGGTCCCATTCGGGACGCAACGAGCGACTTCGCTGCTGCTCGAAGCCACCGATGGGCAAGGGCTCACCGAGCTGCTCGTTCCGCTACCCATTGCCCAGACCAACCGACCGCCGACGCTTGAGGGGCTTGAAGCCGCCGCGCTTCGAGCGGGGCAGGTCTTCGAGCGACGTCTCCACGCAACCGACCCCGACGGCGACGAGGTCACGATCCGCGTCGAGGGGCTCCCACCCGGTGCGGTGTGGAACGGGGAGACGCTCAGCTATACCCCACCCGTGGCGCTGCTCGCCCGCTTCGACGTGCGCGTCACCGCCACCGATGACGGCACGCCGGCGGCGGTCACCGAGGGCATCTTGAGCCTGGCGATCGGTCCGCCGAACAGCGCGCCTCAGCTCGGCCCCCAAGAGCGCTTGGTGGTTCCGGTCCAGAGCGACTATGAGCACCGCTTCGAAGCCATCGACCCCGACGGCGACAGGGTTCACTTTACCGCCACCGGCTTGCCCGACGGGCTGTCCATCTCGCGAGACGGCGTCCTGAGCGGTCAAGCGGCGGCTGAGCTCGCCAACACCACCTCGCTGGTGACCATCACTGCGCACGACGACCATCGCCCGGCAGGCTCGAAATCCATTGAGGTGAAGCTGGTCTTTGTGGCGCCAGATAACGAGCCCTTCATCGAGTTGCCCGAGCGCATCGAGGTCACGCCAGGACAAGTGTGGCGCCATCGCGTCCGGTTTGGCGCGCCTCAGGGGCGTGAGCACCTTCGCTTGCGGGTCATGATCGGACCGGTGGGGCTCGACCTCATGGGCGACGGCGAGACGCTCCGCTGGGCTGTTCCGGAGGACTTCGACGGCCAGACCCCGCTGCGCTTGCGCTTGATGGGCACTCGCCCACCGGTCTCCGCCAACGCTGTGATCGTCTCGGTCGAGGGCAACCTTCCGCCGGTCATCAAGATCGAGGGCGAGCCGGCGTTTGACGCCGCAGGGAGCGTCACTATCGACGCGTCCTTCTCGTTCGATCCAGAGGGCGCTCAGCTGGTCTATGAGTGGAACCCAGCCGCCGGCCTCAGCGTGATCGACGATGACGGCGCAGGCGTTGTCCGGCTCCAACGGGAGCGAGCTGACGCCAACCGCGTCGTCCTCGTGGTCTCGGACGGTACCCACCGGGTCTCGCAGACCATTCGGATCGGAGAACCCGTGGGAGGCGGCGTACCTGACGGCTGCTCGACCTCCGGCGCGTCCACTTGGCTTGCGCTCCTCGCCGCCTTGATCGTGCTCGGTCGACGGCGCCGACTCGCGCTCGGCGCGCTGACTCTCATCGCCACCCAAGCATGCTCCTTCATGGACGCGCCTGCCCCGCCCGCTCAGCCCCTCTCGACCCTCATCCCGGGACTCATCGAGCTCAGCGTTCCTGACGCCAGCGGCGTGGTGACGGTCCAGGGCGAGCGAGGCGCCGCCGAGCCCGAAGCGAAGGTGCGCATCACGGCTGTGGGTGATCCGGTTGAGGTGGAAGCCGACGCGTCCGGCGCCTTCGTGATCACGATCGAAGCGGGCGACGGCGACGCGCTCTCAGCCCGGCAGGTGATCGACGGCGTCGCATCAAGCCCCGTGGTCCTCAACGTCCCGGTTCGTGCGCCCAAGGGGATGGCGTGGCTTGAAGACGACGGTTCAGGAGGCGACGAGCTCGTCATTCGCCCCAAGCTGCTCGCTGACGCCACGGCACGCGTGGAGCTCTCGACCGGATGGGTCGAGCTCCCGGACGCCGACGCGGATGGCAGGATCGCTTTGCCGCTGGCCGAGGGCTCGCTCCAAGCGGGTGACCCCATCACCATCGAGCAAACGCTGGCGGGTAAGCCCTCGCGCAGCGGCTCGGTCTATGTCATGGACGCAGCCTCAAGCGATGGCGTGGCGGTGACCCCTTCGGCGAGTGAGTCGGGAACGCTGTGGGTCAGCGGACCGCCTACGCAAGGTCGCTCGGGCGCCTTTGTTCTCGTCACCAACATGTCGATCGAGAGCCTCCCGCAGGGGCGCGTACGAGCGCACGAGGACGGCTCGTTCGGCCCCCTTCAGATGCCCGGTCGAAACGGCGATAAGCTACGGATCGAGGTGGTCGCCGAGATGGACGAGTCGAGCTTTGATGTCTTGGCGCCGATCAACAGCCTGCGTGTGCGCTTGGTGTGGTCAGCCGATGGCTCGCTCGTGGTCACAGGATCGCCTGGCACGGCGCACCCAGGCGCCGAGATCCAGGTCAAGCTCGCCGACTCACAGCAAGAAATTAGTGCGACAGCCGATGAGGTCGGCGGGTTTCGCGTGGCGGTGGTGGCAAGCGCCGGCGAGGTGCTGCAGATCCGGCAAGGGACCGCAGCAGGCGAGGTGCTTACGTGGAGCGCCCCCACCCGCAAGCGAGCCCCGCAGACCGGGCTAGCTTACCCGAAGGATCAGCTCCGGACCCGCTGGCAAAATGGTGAACTGTCCGTCAGCGGCATCGGCTGCGACATCCCCGGCGCAAGCGGCGTGACCGTCTCGATCGTGGGTCTGGGTGGTGACGCCATCCCAGCGGAGCCGGCGAGCAGCGCCGTGCTGGACGAGACTGGCGGCTTCGAGGTCGTCGCCCCTGGCGTCACGGCGGGCGACCGCGTCGTCGTCCGGGTCGTGCTTGGCGGCCAGCAGAGCGAACCCGCCCTGCTGACGGTTCCGAGTCCAGGCACCTCCATCGCGGCCGGTGAGACGACCCTGACCGTTGGACCGTCGGCGACCGGCGACCCACTCTGGAGAACAATCGGTCTGGCGCCGGGTTCCTACGAGCCTGGGACCAAGGTTCGCCTCTCGGCGGGCGTGCAGGAGGCCGACGACGGCTTTGAGGGGACGCGCGGCAGCGCCGGCGGGCACCGCCCCTCAGCGAGCGGGTGGACCGTGACCGTGGGCGCCGATGGCGGCTGCGGTCAGCGGCTGATCAAACTCCACGCCGGCGTAAGCATCGAGCTCATCGCCGGGGATGCAGACCCGGTGTACTCAGAGGTCACGGGGCTCGACCCTGAGACCATCGCCATCACCATGCCCAACGAGGCAGGCGACGTCACCATCGTCGGCGCACCAGGCGCCGCGCCGCAAGGGAGCGTGATTGAAGCCGACGTCGAGGGGGGCGTCTCCGTCCGGCGTGAGACCGGCGACGATGGCGCCTTCTCCCTCACCATCCCTGGGCAAACGGGCCAATCGATTAGCCTCAAGCTCGACCTGCCACGCTGCGGTTGTCAGAGCGTCACGCTCATCTTGGAGGTACCGGGTCGTGGCGACCCAAGCGCCACCCTCCCTCCCCTAACGCACCAGCTGCTGCAGACCTGGCGCCTGCCTCAGGGTGTGCACATCGGCGGCGACGCCGGGACGACCGAGCCGGGGACAGCGATCCTCGCCATGGCAGGATTCCAGGCGGTGCGTACCGTCGCAGATCGAACCGGCGCCTTTGAGCTGCGCGTCTTCGCTGAGCCGGGCGCCCCGGTGACGCTCCGAGCTCAACGCGGCGGCGCCCGCAGCGATGCCGTCTCGCTCTGCGCCCCGGAGGTCGCCGGGCTGCATGGTCTGGCGATGACCGCGTGCGCAGGTCGTTTCCAGCTCTCCGGGAGGCCGGGATCGCTTGCGCCTGCCGAGACCATCACCTGGACCCGAACCGACGTCACGCCGCAGGTGGCGACCGCGCAGGTCGTCGCCTCGAACCGAGCCCCCTACGTGGCGACGTGGCGGATCCCCGAGAGCGCTCGTTTGGCCCTAACCCTGTCCGACGCGACGGTCGTCGCCAACCCCACCGCGCCCCCGAGGAACGACTCGCCGCTGCGCGTGATCGGCCCCTTCGCCGATCGGTACATGCTGTATGCGGCGCCCGGTACGATGAATGGCGTCAACACCATCGACCTCTGGCGCGGGTTGGGCGCTCAACAGCGCTTCCTGGCGCAAGCTCGCCGCGGTCAAAATGGATCGGTTCAGCACCTCTTCGAGTCGGTGCAGGCGTCGGTCAATGTCTATGAGACCCGCAGCGGAACAAAGCACTTCCCCTTCCTCTTGCGAGCAGGCTTGAGCGTCGAGGTCCCGCTGATGCGCGGGGGGTGGTCGACCGAACGTCTCGGACGCACCTCGGGGCGGCTTCACTACACGGGCACCGAGCTCACGACGGACGATCGGGTCGTGATCTTCCACCCAGAGACGATCACACAACTGGCTGAAACCCAGCCGACGCCGAGCGCCGGCGAGGAGATCCCAGAGGGTCAGGTCGAGCTGCAGGTGGACTTTGACGTGTCGGTCCCTGATGCGAACGACCATGGCGGCGCCCAGGTCTGGTTGGTCATCTTCCGGCCCGACGGCGTGACCCGCCCCTACCGCCTCTACATCCACAAAGGTGGGATCATTCCAGAGTCGGCCGACGTCGACGGCGATCGGTTGGTCGACAACCTGCGCGACACCGACGGAGACGGGGTCCCCGATCTCGCCGATACCGACAGCGACAACGACGGCATCCCGGACGAGCGCGAGGCGGGCGACGGCGAGACACCGCGCGACACCGACGAAGACGGGACGCCGGACTATCGAGAGACCGACAGCGATGGGGACGGCCTGAGCGACCGCTTCGAGGCGGGCGATGACCCGAACGCCCCTCGAGACACGGACGGTGATTCCATCCCTGACTACCTCGACGACGACAGCGACGGGAACGGGATCACCGACGTCGATGAGCGCGGGCAAGGTGACGAGCCCGCCGACTTTGACGGTGACGGCGTCGCCGACCTGCTCGACACGGACGACGACAACGACGGCGTCAGCGACGCCGTCGAGATCGGAGAAGACCCGAGCAACCCGGTCATCAGCGTCGAAGGTGGTAACCCGGATTACCGCAACCCCTGCTATCCCCGGACCCCAATTGCGCTGAGCACGCGGCCGGTCTCTCAAAGCGACCTCGTCGTGGCGCTGCCCGAATGGATCGACGCCGACAGCGCCGGTCCGCTGAGCGGCGACCTACCGCCCGTCGGGGAGGGCTGCGAGCGACCCGATCTCGACGCAGAGTTGGTGCGACGCTCAGCCGGGCTACGCTACCGAAATGCGGAAGGGACAGTCCTGGGCGCCACCCTGGCTCGTCACCTCCCAGCCGATCTCGACGAGCTCCCGGGTTGGCAACAACCGATCCAGTTTATCGAGACCGCGCTGACGAAGGCGCGCGAGACCGGCTTGGTGACCCAGGGACCAGGCGCCCGCCGCCTCACCATAGGCGGTCATCCGGCCGCGACGGTCTCGATCCAGGTGGTGGTGCCGAGCACGGCGAGCGAGGTCGTCCTTGAGAGGCTCGCAAGCCACTTACTCGCAGACTGCTTCACCAACGAGGAAGACCAAGTCGTCTGTCCGCCCCGAGCGCTGCTGGCGCGCGACCCCGCCGGCCCTGAGGGCACACGCTTTGAGCTTACGCTGACGGCGCGGCTGCGCTGCGCCGGAAAGCTCGACCTACAACTTGGCGTGTCCTTGCTCGATGGCGACGCAGCGGCTCAGGCGCTCGCAGCGGCTCGAAGCCGCATGCTGGGGCAGGGCTCGATCTGGGCGGAGTCTGGGGCTCAGCTTGAGAAGGTCTGCGTCGACCGAACCTACGGCAACGCCGGGTCCCAGGTCGACTTTATCTTCGTCGTCGACGGCTCCGGCTCGATGGAAGAGGAGCAAGCGGCGCTGGCGCGGGCGGTCAACCATCTGCAGACGGCCATGAGCCAAGCGGGGGTGAACTGGCGAGCGGGTGTCACGACGATGGAGGCAGACGCCGAGGTGCGCGGCGGGGACGGCCAGCTGCTCGGCGGTGGCTTTACCTCCAACGTCAACACCCTGCGTACCCTCGTCACCAGCGTCGGCACCAGCGGGAGCGGTCGCGAGTACGGGATGCGTGCGCTGCGCCGGAGCCTACAGCGTGCCAGCGAAGACGAGCGCGACGGCAGCGCCTTTCGACTCCGGCGCGACGTCCCCGTCGCGTTCATTGTCCTGACCGACACCGAAGACCAGTCCGTGCGCCAGCAAGGCTGCCGGGAGACCGACGCCAACGGTGACGGACGATCGGACGATGCCGACTGCGTTGACCGTGCCATCCAGCCGACGCTCAGCCTGTTACGCGGCGAGATGGGCGGCCTGGAAGCGCCGCAAGGGCTCGACCGCCTAGCGCGCGTGTTCGCGATCACCAGCCACCCGAACGACGCGTGTCTCGAGGCAGAGAGCTACGGATGGGGCTGGCGCGCCATCGCCGAAGAGAGCGGGGGGTCCGTGGGGAATATCTGCGGCGCCAACCTCGACTACACGGAGTTGCTGCGACGGATGGGCGAGCAGGCGATCAACGTGCTCCCTGAGCTCGGTGACGGCCGCGCGCTGATCGAGTCGTCCATCCAGATCACCACCGGAAGCGAGGACGCACGCATCACCCGCGACCCGACCTTGTGGCGCATGGACGCCTCGACGCATCGGCTGCGCTTGCTGGATGCGGCGCGCCCGGCGCCCGGGCAGCAGCTTGGTTATTCGGGGTCGATCTGGACGACGCCCTGACTCAGGTGTCGAAGCCGTGGACTTGAGCCCAACGCCTTAGCCTCAGGGCGTTGAGCTTGATGAAGCCGTCGGCGTTGGCCTGGTCGTAGACCTCCTCGGCTTCAAAGCTCGCCACCTCTTCATCATAGAGGCTGGTGGCGGCTTTGCGGCCGACGACCTGGAACCCACCCTTGTAGAGCTTGAGCCGCACCGAGCCGTTCACGTGCTCTTGGCTCGCGTCGATGGTCTTTTGAAGCAGCTCACGCTCGGGCGCGTACCAGAACCCATTGTAGATCAACTTAGCGTAGCGCGGGACCAGTTCGTCCTTCCAGTGCGCGACTTCTCGGTGGTGGGTTATCGACTCGAGCGCCGGGTGCGCCGGTAACAGCAGCGTCACGCCTGGGGTCTCGTAGACCCCTCGGCTCTTCATGCCGACGAATCGATTCTCCACAATGTCGACACGCCCCACGCCATGCCGCCCTGCGATCTCGTTGAGTAAACTGAGCAGCTCAAAAGGCTCTAGTCGCTCACCGTTTACAGCCACCGCGTCGCCCCGCTCAAACTCGATCTCGACATATTCGGGCTCATCGGGCGCCTTCATCGGATCAACCGTCAGCTTGAACATCTCTTCATCTGGCTCTCGCCATGGGTCTTCGAGGATCCCGCCCTCAAAGCTGATGTGCATGACGTTTCGGTCCATGCTGTACGGTTTCTCGGCGCTGGCTTCGACCTCGAGGCCACGCGCCTCACAATACGCAAGCAGATCGGCGCGCCCTTTGTACTCCCAGTCGCGCCATGGCGCGATCACTTTGATGTCGGGATTCAAGGCATACGCGGTCAACTCAAAGCGGACTTGGTCGTTCCCCTTGCCCGTCGCTCCATGACTGATCGCGTCCGCTTGCTCTTGCCGAGCGATCTCGATCATTCGCTTCGAGATCAATGGCCGAGCGAGCGAGGTCCCCAAGAGATACACCCCTTCATACAGGGCGTTGGCGCGCACCGCCGGCCAGACAAAGTCGCGCACAAACTCGGCGCGCAGGTCATCGATGTAGATCCGACTTCCCGCTGCAGCGGCTTTCGCCTCGAGCGGCTCCAACTCCTCGCCTTGACCCAGATCTGCTGCGAAACAGACTACCTCGCAATTGTACTGCTCTTTAAGCCAATGCAGAATCACGGTGGTGTCGAGTCCACCGCTGTATGCTAAAACGACCTTCTTGACTGCGCCCATAAAGGAATCTCCTTGCGCAGCGTGTACCCGCAATCGACCCGGGTGCAAAGATGCCGTTTAGGTCTCGCTCGTAACCACGGAGGGCGTGTTTGGTTCGCTCGGTGGAGGCGCTTGCTCGGCGCCTTGGACGCGCTGAGTCAGCCAGCGGATCATCCGCAGCTGCTCCTCTTCATCGCCGTCGCTCAACAGCGCTTGCCCACGCTCGATCAGCCGCCCGAGTCGCTCCTGATCACTCGCCGAGGCGCTGGCTCGTTGTCGCTCCAACAACGCCAAAAGCCGACTCAGGTGGCTGCGCGCCTCGGCGTGCTCGCCCTCGATCATGCGGACCATCCGCTGGCTCTGATGCTCGGCGATGTAGCGCTGGACCTCTTCAGGGTCCAAACCCGAGGGCGCGTGCATGGCGCACTTGATGGTCTCACGTGCATCGCCGCTGCGTGCGTTGAGGTGCACCACGCCGCTCGCGTCAAGGCTGAACTCCAGATTGATCCGGACCGACCCGCGCGGCGCTTTCCGTAGCTTTGCGAGCTCGAGTTTGCCCAACAGCTCGTTGCGAGACGCCTTATCCGAGCGGCCCTGCCGTACGACCAGGCTGATCTCGGTTTGGTTGTCGCGGCTGGTTGTCAGCTTGCGCGTCGAGGCAGTCGGGATGCGCGCATTGCGCGGCACGATCACCTCAAAGCGGTCATGCGGCAGCTCGATCCCAAGATCATGCGGCGTGACATCCATCAGCAGGATACGATCGGTCAGCCCGTTGAGCGCTGCTGCCTGTATGGCGGCGCCAAAGGCGACCGAGCGGTCTGGGTCGATGTCGGTCGACGGCGGTTTACCGCAGACCACCTCCAGGCGCTTACGAACCATCGGCGTGCGCGTCACCCCACCGACCAATAAAACGTCGTCCAGATCGCTGAACTCAAGATCCACCGAGTGGAGCGTATCCTCGGTGATTTTCATGCAGCGACCGACCAGGTCCTCGACCTCGTGCTCGAATTGTCCTCGGGTCACCTCCATGTCCACGTGGATGGGCGTGCCGTCCTCAAGCGCCGACAAAAATGGGAGCCGAATGGTGGTGCGACGCTCGTCGCTGAGCTCGTGACGAGCTTGCTTGACCGCCTCCTTCAGGCGCTGCATCGCCGTGGCGTCCGAGCCGAGATCGACCTCATGCTCGCGACGAATCTCGCGCAGCACCATCGCCACGAGACGTTCATCAAAGTCCTCACCACCGAGGCGGGTGTCGCCGCCGCTGCCGAGCACACGATAGACCCCATCCTCGATCACCACGATCGAGACGTCGAAGGTTCCGCCGCCGAGATCAAAGATCAAGATGGTGCCGTCGTCACGGCGAGCACCATGAGCCAGCGCCGCTGCGGTCGGCTCATTGATCATCCGGACCACGTTGAGACCAGCGATCTCACCGGCAACTCGAGTCGCTGCGCGCTGTGAATCGTTAAAGTAGGCAGGCACCGTAATGACGGCGCGGGTCACCGGCTCGCCCAAGAACGCCTCGGCGCGGTCGCGCAGGGTCGCAAGGATCTCAGCGCAGACGGCTGACGGCGGCACGACGCCGCTGCGCAGCTTGACGCGTGCGTCCCCACGCGGCCCAGCGACCACCTTGAACGGGCTGGTACGGAGCTGATCTTGAACCAGCGGGTGTTGGATCCCACGCCCGATCAAGCGCTTAATCCCAAAGACGGTATACTTGGGGTTGGTCACGGCTTGACGCCGCGCCAAATGCCCCACGAGGCGTGAGCCATTCGCCGCCTCGGCGACCACCGACGGCACAAAGTCGCCGGCTTCGCTCGAGCTGATCACCACGGGCTCATCGCCCTGCCAAATCGCAGCGCAAGAATTGGTCGTCCCAAGGTCGATGCCGATGATGGGCTCGCCGCGCCGAGAGGTGCTCATGATGCGCCTCGCTTGGATTTCTTGAGACGGTCAGCCACATCAGCCGCAGCCGGGTCGATCTGAAGGATACGCTGCGCCGTACGCGCCGCGTTTGCATGCATCCCGGCGGCGTCGTAGATATCGAGCTGGATCCTTAGAAACGCTGTATTATCAGGCTCCTGCTCCAGCGAACGCTCGACCATCTCAGCGGCGAGCTTGAGGTCTTCCCCTACGCGCAGCAACATCGCCGCCGCCTTCGCCCAAAACTCGGGGCGGTGAGGCGCCGCCTTCGCAGCGTGCATGTAGGCCGCTGCGGCACGATCCCACCGCCCGACGCCCTCGTTAAAGTCGGCTGCTTTGACGTGCGCTTCGGCACGTTCATCACGAGCCCGTCGCTTGAAGCGATCTTCCATCTCCTTGTACGTCGGATTGCTTGGGTCAAAGGTGCGAGCCGTCATGATCGCGTTGTGCGCTTTCACGAAGTTGCGCTGCTCAGCGTGCGCCATCGCCTCTGCGTAGATCTCCTTCGCCTGCGTGATCCTCCGAAACATCGGATTTTTACGCATCCTTCGCGCCTTGAGCGCCTTCGCCATACGCTCGCGCTCGGCGACCGTTGCGGCGTCGACCTTCTCTTGGAGCCCGCCCTCGGCGAGCAGACGATCTCGGAGCTCATTACGGGCAGAGTCGTTCAGCATCACCTCAGCGACCCTACCGAGCCGCGCCGAATGCCGCAGGATGATCGGACCGAAGGTCCCCAGATCATGCTCAAAGTACGTGTCCGGATGGAACAACTTGAGCTTGGTGTTAACCGCCCGGCGGATCGCTTTGGCCTCGGCGCGGTGCGAGACGTCAAAGAGGGTAAAGCCGTCTAAATCCTGTTGTCGATCACACCAGATCAACTCTTTGCGCAGCGCCATCGGAAGATCGTTGACCTCCTCAAGCGGCTCGCGCGGAAATCGCATCCCTGCGTAGCGCCCAACCCCGATCAAGTCCGCTTCACGCACCGTGTTCACGCGCCGGGCGACGCCGGCACCCGCCGCCTGCGGGTTCTCTGGAGTCTGCTCCGAGAACAGCGACGCAGTCTCGTTGTCGCTCAGCGCGGCGACGCCCTCCGGGCGGTCGATCACGCCTTGCGCTTCCAGCCGGATCAGCCCTTGCGCGATCGTCATCGGGTTCGTCCCGAGCAAAGCCGCGAGCTCACGCACCGTCGTTCGACCGTCGATGCGGCTGAACAGGTGGCGCTCGTCAGGCCCCATCTGCACCGCAGCGAGGTCGATGTCGGTCTGCAAAACCGGCGCAAAATCCCCTTCGTAGCGCAGCAGCGGATCAACGCTCAAACTCGTGCCTCCCGGGGACGACTCATCTCACCTGCTTCCATTCTGGACAGCAGCTTGCTGCCCACAGACTAACCGACCCTGCTCAAGTTTGCAGCTTTTCACCCTGCAGAAAGTAAATCGACCAAAAGACCGCACTGTGCGTGCAGACGGTTTTCAGCCTCTTGCCATGCCACCGACCGGGGACCATCGATCAACTCGGCGGTGACCTCGTCGCCCCGATGCGCGGGCAAACAATGGAGCAAAAGCGCATGCTCGGCGGCATGCGCCATCAGCTGTGCGTTCACCTGATACGGCATAAACAAACGCCGCTTCTCCTCGGCCTCGGCTTCTTGCCCCATCGAGACCCACACATCCGTGATCAACGCGTCTGCTCCCTCGACCACAACCTGCGGATCCGACGACCAAACCACTGACTCGGGCGCCACCTCGTTGCAACGGGCGAAGAGGTCGGCGTCCGGCTCAAACCCCGCCGGCGTTGCGATGCGCAGCTGAAACCCGGTCAGCGCCGCAGCGACCATCCAGGAGTGACAGACATTGTTCCCATCGCCGACCCACGCAAGCCGGCGCCCACGCCAATCACCCCAACACTCCTTCAAGGTCAGCAGGTCCGCCAAGATCTGGCACGGATGGTAGCGGTCACACAGACCGTTCACCACCGGCACCGCGCTGTGCTCTGCGAGATGGATGACGTTGTCGTGGGCAAAGGTCCTCACGACGATGGCGTCAACATACGAAGAGAAGACCCGCGCCACATCGGCGACCGGCTCGCGCTTACCTAAGCCTACCTCGTAGTGTTTGAGCGCGATCGCCTGCCCACCGAGCCGGAACATCCCGACCTCAAAGCTCGTCCGAGTCCGTAAGCTTGGCTTTTCAAACAGGAGACCGAGCACCTTTCCACGGAGCAGCGGCTGCGGGTGACCCGACCGAATCGACCGCTTGATCGCAGCGCCCGACTCGACGATCCGAACGATCGACTCCCCGTCCAGATCCCATAGGTTACGCAGATGCCTCACGGCGCGCCTCCTCGATCGATGCGATGAGACGCATGGCAAGCTCGCGCACCTCATCGGCGGTGATCACCAGCGGCGGCGCTAAGCGTACCACCTGACCTCCTGCGACCATCCCGATCATCAGCCCATGCCGGCGCGCGACCGCCGGCAGATTCGGCAGCGCAGCCCCGGTCAACTCGAGGCCGCGAAGGAGCCCTCTACCACGGAGCCTGACCGCCAAGCCGCCCGGCTCCATGCATGGCGCCAGCGCACAATCGAGCTCACCGCCCATGGCGCGGACATGCTCGAGCAAGCCCTCGTCCATCAGCCTCTTGACCACGACGTTGGCGGCGGCGCACGCGACCGGGTTTCCGCCGAAGGTCGACGCATGTGTCCCGGGTACCAGGCACTCAGCGAGCGCCGGTCCCGCCAAAAACGCACCGATCGGCAAACCGCCGCCCAAGCCCTTAGCCAAACTCGCACCGTCAGGCGCTACACCCTCATGCTCAGCAGCAAGAAAGTGACCCGTACGCCCTGCGCCCGTTTGGACCTCATCGAACAAAAGATAACAGCCGGTCCGGTCGGCGAGCTCTCGAAGACCCGCAAGGTAGCCCGCCGGGGGCTCGACCACCCCGCCCTCACCCTGAATCGGCTCAACCAGAATCGCAGCGGTGTGCTCGCCGACGGCTCGCTCCATCGCCTCGAGGTCGCCGTAGGGGACGTAACCGACACCCGGCAGCATGGGCTCAAACCCTGCGTGATACTTCGGCTGACCAGTCAGCGTGACCGTTGCCATGGTCCGCCCGTGAAAACTGTTCGTCGCCGTGATGAACTCGTAGCGGCAGCGGCCTGCGTCATAATGTGCACGCCGCGCCGCTTTGATCATCGCCTCGTTCGCCTCGGCGCCTGAATTGGCGAAAAACACCACCTGCGCAAAAGTGTGACGCACCAGGCGCTCGCTGAGCTCCATCGCCGGTGCGGTCCAATAGAGGTTGCTGGTGTGCGTGACGCGCCCTGCCTGCTCAGCGACGGCGGTGACCAGCTCCGGGTCGTTGTGTCCCAGCGAGTTAACGGCAATCCCAGCGATTGCGTCGAGGTATTTGCGCCCTTCGTGGTCTTGCAGCCAGACCCCCTGTCCGCGCTCGATGATCAGGTCCGGCTGCCGATAAGTTGGCGCAAAGCACGCGCGCGCCGAATCGATTGAACTCATGATGCGCTCCGATCCGAGATCTCTGTACCGACCCCTTCATCCGTGAACAGCTCGAGCAAAATGGCGTGCGGCACGGTCCCGTTCATGATGGTCACCTTGGCGACGCCGCCGCGTAGCGCTTCAACGGCGCCGCGCACCTTGGGGATCATGCCACCCGAGATCGTCCCATCCTCGATGAGCGCGTCCACGTCCGCCACGTCGAGCTGACGAATCAGCTCGCCGTTTTGGTCTTTGACGCCGTCCACATCGGTCATCAGCAGCAGCCGCTCCGCTTGCAGCTCAATCGCAAGCTGTTGCGCCACGAGGTCGGCGTTGATGTTGAGCGCGACCCCACCCGGCCCATAACCGACCGGCGCCACCACAGGGATAATCTCGGAGCGCTCAAGCGTGCGGACAATCGTTGCGTCAACCGCATCGACGGTGCCGACACGCCCGAGATCGATCAGCTCGGGCGCAGTGTTCGTCGGCTCCACCTCGAGCTTCGTCGCACGCAGGAGCCCGGCGTCGCGCCCCGTCAAGCCGACTGCGCGCCCGCCATGACGCCCGATGCGCGCCACGATCTCTTTGTTGACCTGCCCCGCGAGCACCATCTCGACCACGTCCATCGTCTGGGCGTCGGTGATCCGCATCCCTGCGTGAAAGCGGCTCTCAATACCGAGCTCTTCGAGCATTTTACCGATCTGAGGGCCGCCGCCGTGCACCACCACCGGGTTGATGCGCGCCTGCTCCAAGAGCACGAGGTCTCGAGCGAAGGCTTCCTTGAGGTCGCGATCGACCATGGCATGCCCACCGTACTTCAGCACGATGGTCTGCTTACGGTAGCGTTGAAAGTAAGGCAGAGCCTCTTCGAGGACCTGCGCCCGATCCTCTCGGCGGATACGACTCATGGACAGCTCTCCGCGAGGCGACAGCGCCCCTCAAAACACGCCATACCTTGCAGGCAGTGGCGGTCTCGAGAACAGGCTGCGTCGAGGTCGCCCCGATCTACACATTGTAGGTTCACGCAGGCGCCGAGCGGTCCGCAGCTGCGGTCCTCGGCGCAATCAGCGCCCACCTCGAGAAATGCACGACAGAACGAGCCATCACACCAGTTACCCGCCTCACAAACGGACCCTTGCGCCTCGCAGGGGCTGCCCGTGCGTCGGTCGATCTGCTCGGTGCAGACACGATCTGCGCAGAACAAGGTCTCGGCGCAGTCGACGATGTCGCGATCATCGGCGCAGGGCGCGTCCACGCCACGCTGCGCCTCGCAAACTCGCCGCTCTAGGTGGCAAAACAAGCCAGGACCGCACTCGACATCCTGCTCACACGCTTGCCCTTCACTGCGGCGCGGTCGGCACACATCACGGACGCAGACCGCGCCCTCGGCGCAGGGGAACTCATCGCATGAATCCGCCGGGGCGCCGCGGGGCTCACATTGACCGCAGCCCTCTCGTTCGCGGGCGCAGTAGCCGTCGATGCAGTCCCCGTCCGTCAGGCAGCCTCCGCCGCGCGCCTGCTGCGCCCCAAACGCCATGCGGCAGACCGCCAGATCCACAAGCCACTGCTCCGTCGCGGCGCACTCGACCGAGGCGACCGCAGCGATGCACTCTGAAGCCAGCGAGGTCTCGAAGGTGTCGAACGCCCGATCAAGCGCCACGGCGGTCTTGGCTTGGCAGCCCCGCTTGGCAGCCTGCAGGCATGCCTCTCCTTGAGTGGCGCGGTCCGTCGAGACTGCGCAGCGGTCACGGCGAGCGCACCAAGCGTCTGCGTACAGCTCGCAGCTGCGCACGAACACCTGCTTGGCCGTCAATTCCGGCGCAGGCGGTGGGCTGGTCTGCGGACAGCCTGCGAGGGCTATCAAGCCGAACCGAGCCGCTAGGGATCTCACTGAGGTGTCACCACCGCAAACTCAAAGCCCAGCGGCTTGGCGGCGACGGCGTCGTGGCGCACGGTGTAGCGCATGGCTTCAGGCCAGGTGCTGCCCGCAGACCCAGCGACAGCGACGGAGATCGTCACCGTCTCACCGGCGCTGACCGTCAGGGGGAGCGTGACCTCGCTCCCGTCGATGGTCATGGTGGTCGCCTCATTGAGCCAGTTGTCACTCGGCGCGATCGCACCCCCGGAGGCCATCAACTGAATGGCGCTGACCTCTGCGTCGCCTCCGCCTGCGTTGGTCAGCGTGACCTGCGTGCTCCCCGAATAGAGCCCTTCCGCCTCACCAAAGACCAGATCGGCCGGCTCCGACGCCGTCAGCTGCGCATCACTCGCCGAGCCGATCGGGACAATGAACGCGCCGGTCGGACCACCAGGGTTGCCGACACCCGGCGTGTTCGACTGAAACACGAGCTGGGCGCGCGCAGCCGTACCGCCCCAATGATAGAGCGTAATCTCCACCTCGTCTTGACCGCCCTCGGCGCCGTCAAAGGCTTCTAGGCGGAAACCTGAGCCGCGGTTGCTTGAACACGTCAACGCCCCCTCATACTCTGTGCGCTCGCCCGGGCGGCACCCAAAGTCGTCTGGGTCCTGCTCACCGTTGCCGTCCAAGTCGAGGTAGACTTTGTTGATGGGAATCGGCGTGTTGCCCACGCTCTTGAGCGTCACGACCGACGTATCGCCGCTGGTCACTACGACCGCGCCCGGCTCGACGATCCCTTTGCGCCCGTTCCCGACACCCTGCAGCGGCAGACGCACCTCAGGCTGGAAGGGGTCGTCGGTCAGGATCACCAACGTCGCCTCGTCGACGCCCACCTCACGCGCAAGGTAGGTGATGTCCAGGCTGAACGGCAGGTCAGGGTCGTCGGTCAGCTCTTGGCTGCAATCGCCGGTGACCACGTTGCGCACCGTCACCGGGTCCGCCCCCTCCGCCTCAGGTACATCCACCTCTTCTTCCAAACGCCCCTCGCCCGCCTCAAAGAAGCCGCGGTCGATAAACCACCGACCCGAATCGGACTCGATGTAGGCGCGGCTGATCCGCAGGACCTCGCTGCCGAGGTTGTGCAACTTCACGACCGCTGCGCCGAGCTGCCCTTGCTGAACGTTGTCGATGACGACCTTCGGGCAGGCACCAAAAACGCCCGCTTCACCGGCCGCATCTTCGCAGCGCCAATCGAGGCGCGGCGCGCGCTGCTCCACCGCGTAGCCCACCAAGTTGACGGTCCGCTCGCCCGGGTTCTCCGTCACCTCGTAGGTGATCGTCATCACGCCGTTGTCCTGAACGCCCGCCGTCGCCGGCGAGTAGACCACCTCAAACGGAAGCGTGGTCGAAGCCGCCAGCGTCGCCGGGACGTCGCCTGGCGCAAAGACCGCATCGCCCTCGGTGACGCGGTAGCCCGAGAAGGTGACGCGCTCGGGCGTCCCGTTCGTTAAATCGAGCGTGCGCGTGCAGGTCGAGCCAGCGATCACCACACCAAAATCAATCAACTCGGCGCTGAGCGAGACGTCCTCGGGGTTACCATCGCCACCCGAGCAAGAGCATCCAGAGAGCGAAAGAATCGCAAGAGCGAGTGCAGAAACGACGGGTTTTAAGCGCATGACATTCTCCAAGGCTCCGAGTCGGTAGCCTAGCGCCGTAAGCCCGTCAATCAAGCCGATGCCCGAGCGCCCACGTAGTGGGCGGCGAAAGCTCGCTCGGCGACGCAGCCGGTTGGAGTTTACCTCGAATGCGGCTAAAGCCCCTGTGGAGGAGGCGGACCCGTCGTGAAATCCTTAATCCAAACCGTTCTAGCTGGTGTGATGACGCTGAGCGCCGTGCACTGTATTGACCCCGCCATCGCCGATCGAAGCGTCGACGTCCCCGAGCTCGAGCAGCCCCCTGCGCCGCCCCAAAAGCCGACGCCGGATAACGGACCGAAATTGGAACTCTGAGATGATCGGCGCCGTCATCGCCCTGAGCGGGCTCGTGCTTGCGACCCCGGCTGGCTTCGGTTCAGCCGATGGGAAGGTCAAAGCCAAGGTCCCCGTCAACCGCCCGATCAAGCGGTCAGGCCCCAAGAAAGAAACCCTTGAGCGAAAGGCAGCCGAGGACGAGCGCGCCGCCGTCGTGGTCAGCGACTTAGAGTTGCAGCCGGGCGCGAAGGTGCCCGAAGGGGTGCAGCTCGAGCCTCTCCTTCGCGAGTTGATGGCGTCGAGCCAGAAGCTCAGGCTCGTGTTCACGCCGGGCTGCACTGAGCTCGAATGCCTGCGCAAAGCAGCCGCAGCCGAAGCCTCGAACTACCTGGTCTTTCTGAGTATGGACAGCGAACGCCGGGTGAGTTTGTTGCTCAATGAGCTCCCTGGGCGCGGGCTGCTGCGACAGCGCCAGACGCCTCCGCTTGAGGCGAGCGACCGCTTTACAGAGGAGTTGAGCGCCGCCATGAGCAGCCTGTTGGGATTAGAGACCGAGCAAGAGGGGCGTTTTGAGGCGGAGGCAGCGCCTGAGCCTGTCGCGGGCGAGGACGCCGAGACGCTGGCAAAGCGAGGGCAGTTGATCCAGAACGCGACCTACACCGTCTACGCCGGCGCCGGCTTGCTCGGGCTGGGGCTGACCGTCGGCACGATGGCGGCGATCAAC
>JAYZBQ010000038.1:0-8885 GCA_036338695.1 Myxococcota bacterium | reverse complement strand
CACCAGCTGCCGCACTGCTTGTAACAATTTCCGGTGATCCCGGTCATCATGAGCCCCACCTGCATCCAGGTGTTGTCGCAGATATTCAGTTGGTAGGACCAATTTCCCGATGCGGCGCCTCGCCCAGTCCAGCGCCCCAGTACATTGCCCGGCGTATTGAATCCACGCGCCTCAATGGTGGTGTCCTGACCGTTGTTGCGCCGGAACATCGCCTTGGCGTCGTCGCTGTGCCGCAGATAGATCACCTCGTGAAACGGGACCTTGCGGCAGTTGGCTTGGTAACCGTCTTGACCGAACGTCCCTTGCGAGACCCGGCTCGAGAGGTGAACGTGTCGGCTCGTCGTGTAGCAGTAGGTCCAGCCGCCGCCGTCGGTGACCATATCGCAATAAGCCTGAAACGGTCCGTCACCGCCGGCTCCATCCGGGTCCAGCCAGTAGCGCCCCGAGCCCAGCTGCGGAAACTGAGCCTTGAGCACCTTGCACGAGACCGAGGCGCGCTCGGCGGCGCCCCCATCCGGCCCAAGCGTACAATCGTTCTCACAGCCGTCATTGGGCGTCTGGTTGCCGTCATCACAGGCTTCCACCCCGGCTTGCACCTGCCCGTCGCCGCAGCGCGCCGCGACGCAATCGTTCAAGCACGCGTCGGTCGGATCGGCGTTGCCGTCATCGCAAGCCTCATAGCCCTCTTGACCCGGCTCGACGTCTTGCCGGCGGATCCCGTCACCGCAGCGCGCCGCGAAACAGCCGCTGGTGCACGCGTCGGTCTCGACGCGGTTGCCATCATCACAGGCTTCTCCTTGATCGAGCCGCCCGTTACCGCAGACCTCTCGGCGACACTGCCGATCGCAGCCATCTCCAAGGTTTTGATTGCCGTCATCGCAGGCTTCAAAGCCGTCCTCTCCTGGCGCTCGATCACTGCGCGTGATGCCGTCGCCGCAGCGCGCCGGCTGACAGTCATTGGTGCACGCGTCCTGATTGATCCGGTTGCCGTCATCGCAGCCCTCCCGGCCCTCATGCACCCGCCCATCGCCGCAGCGCGCCAGGGCGCAGCTGGTCAAGCAAGCGTCCGTGTCGACCTGGTTGCCGTCATCGCATTCCTCGCCAAGGTCTCGCCGGGCGTTGCCACAGGCTTCGACCTGACAAGCTAAGTTGCAGCCATCACCCGCCTCACGGTTGCCATCATCGCAGCCCTCACCCGGATCGACGCGACCGTTACCGCAGCCCTCGAGTCGGCATTGTGCGTCACAGCCATCGCCCACCTCTTGGTTCCCGTCGTCGCATCCTTCCTCGCCGAGCTGCCGGACCCCGTCGCCGCAGCGCGCGGCTTCGCAGGCGTTGGTGCACGCGTCCGTGTTGGCGCGGTTGCCGTCATCGCAGCCCTCACCGTGATCGAGCCGGCCATTACCGCAGCGCTCGACCAAGCAGCGATCCGAGCAGCCATCGCCGACGACCTGGTTGGCGTCATCGCACTCTTCAAAGCTCGGGTCCTCGGGCTGGACATCGCGGCGGCGGACCCCGTCACCGCAGATCGCCACCGCGCACTGCCCGGTGCAGGCATCCTGCGGATCGGCGTTGCCGTCGTCACAGGCTTCCTCACCCGCCCAGACCACGCCGTCTCCGCAGCGCGCCGAGGCGCACGTGCTCAGGCAGCTGTCGGTCTCCACGGCGTTGCCATCGTCACACTGCTCACCCTCTTGAACCACCCCATCTCCGCAGGTTGAGGGCTGACAGGCGTTGCAGGCGTCGGTCGGGTCGTCGTTGCCGTCGTCGCACCCCTCACCCGGACCGACCACGCCGTCACCACAGCGCGCACGCCGGCAGTCCGAGAGGCAGGCGTCGGTGTCGACCTCGTTTCCGTCATCGCAAGCCTCGTAGCCGGGCTCGTCCTCGGGTAGGTCCTGCCGCCAGACGCCGTCGCCGCAGAGCGCCGCCACGCAGCCGGTCAAGCAGCCGTCGGTGTCCTCGCCGTTGCCGTCATCGCAGGCTTCGTAACCCGCCTCGCCTGCGGCGATGTCGGCGCGCACGATCCCGTCACCGCAGACGGCGAGGGCGCACGCAACCGTGCAGCCGTCCTCGTCGGCGTCGTTGCCGTCGTCACACCCTTCGTACCCCTCGTCTTCCTCGGTGAGGTCCGTACGCGTGACGCCGTCACCGCAGCGCGCCGCGACGCAGGCGGCGGTGCAGGCGTCGTCGTTGAGCAGATTGCCGTCATCGCACTGCTCATCGGCGTCGAGCTGACCGTTACCACAGGCAGCTTGAGTCTCTCGAACAACGACCTGCTCCCCGCAGGACATGATGCCGGTCAAACCGACAGCGAAAAGCGCGAAGATCCAGCGAAAAGCGTGCATAACGGGCTCCAACCGGCGCCCAAATTGCCGAGGGCACGCCCAATTGTGGAGCGTGCCCCCGAAACAGAGCCCATGATAGCGCGTATGCGTTAGTCTGCGGACCCATCACGGATCAGGCGACGGAACCGATAGGGTCCCGCCTCAGCGCCCCAAACCTGCTGGTCTTGCGCGTTGTAGCCCCGGTCCCAGCTGGTGAGGTCGTCGGCATCGACGCGCACCTCGGCGGTCGCGTAACGACCGCCCGCCAAGGTGCTGCTGCAGCCTTGTCCGCGCGTACCGCCCTCAAAGACGTTCTCTTCGGTGGGCTCAAGGAAGACCTCGCAGCCGGCCTTGAGGACAAAGTCACCCTCCCCCACGACGCGCTCATCACGGTCACACAACCCCACCCACTGAGCGGCTTGCGTCGGTGACCACACCTCGGAGATCACCTCATACTCGGTGCCGCGCAGCACATACAATCGCTGACGGTACGGCGAGTCGAGCTGGTCGGATCGAGCCTGCTCAATGTAGAGGGCGTGTGTCCCGTAAGCCTCAGCGTCGACACGACACAGCCGCATGGAGATGTCGAAGTAGCGCCGATCCTGCTCGGCTTGCTCATCGGAGCGAAAGGTGCCCTCGAGCAGCTCGGCGACCTGCGCCTTGAGCGAGACCGCATCGGGCTGATCGTCGCTACGATCAACCGGCGCCGGGGCAGCTCGCTGGGTCCCGTCGAGCTCGGGAACCCCGGCGCAAGCTAGGCACAGAAACAAGGGAAGGTAACGCATGATCAGCCCCCCACGCACATACGGTTGGTGGCGCAGGTGCCCGCATCACAGGCGCCGGTGGTGCACTCGTAGGGGAAGGTGCAGGCTTCGCCCTCGGCGCGCAGCGGCTCACAGATGTTCGAGCCCATCATGTCGCAGTAGCTGTTCACGCAGTCACCAAGTAGGCTGAAGTTCGCATAACATTCGTCGCCGAGTGCCAGCTCTGCGGTCTGCGGCGCCTGACAGGTGCTGCTCTCAAAGTCGCACTCAAGCCCTGTCTTGCAGATGCGCATATTGCCCATGGCGCCGCAGGGCTCGCCCTCGTCAGCCGCTGCAACGCACTCACCCTCGATGTCCATATTGACGCCGCACGAGCCATCCTCACGCGGTCGGCAACACCAGCTAGTCTGGGGGTTGCAGGTGCCAAAGAAGGCTGCGCCCGTACCATCATTGAGCGGCGAGCAGCTGGCGCCGACCTCTTGGGTGCGACGAAACATCTGACGCCCCTGCTCGGCGCTCATCGGCGCGCCAAAGGCGAAGCAGCGGCTGTCGAACAAGGCGGTACGAACCGCTTCGCCGCAGGTCGCTTGCTCAAGCGCTTCCTTGCAGGCCCTCGTCGCCTCGGCGTCGTACTCCACCAGCCCGCGCGCTGCGGCGTCGACCCATTTGCCAAAGGGCTGCACGGTGTAGACCTCTTTGAGCACGGCCGGGCAGCTCTCGGCGGTCAACGTCGCCACGGGCGGGAGCTGGTCCACGAGCCCGGCTTCTTGGATCCAGCGGCTCCCTTGGATCGGCGCGAAGAAATCGGTCACCGCCTGCTCGTCGCAGCAGCGAAAGATCGCCTCACAGGTCGCAGAAGCCGCCACCTCGATGAACTCGTCAAGCGGCACACCCTGCGGCTGCGAAGGTGGATCATTGGGATCCGGATCGACCGGGTCGGTCCCTGCGTCCGGTTGCGCCACGGTTTGGTTGCCGGCAGGCTCAACGGTTTGATCCGCAGCGGTGCCACAAGCTACCAGCGGGAGAAACCACATCCATTGAAGTCGTCGCTTGATCATCGCAGGTCACCTTTTCGTGTGATGAGGGTCACTTTGTTTCATAACGTTTGTTATAAATAAACCGACGAATGACCTACAGGCGCCAACAACAACCAACAACAAACTGAAAAAGCTTACTTTATAGAAGTTCCCCGTGTCGCCCAGCGAGCGTCAAAGTCGCCGTAACGGGGCGGTTTTTCCAAACCAAACCTAAAGGTTTGCCCGATTTTTTAGCAACGCTGAGCACCCCAGAGCCGATACCTGAAACGAGTCATAAGGGGGACACAACATGACCAATCCGATCGGTTCGAGCTTCAACGTCGACTTGGCGAATTTGCCTTCCCATGTTCAGAACAATCTCCTGAACGAGATTGGGGCAGATCCCAGGGCGGCGAATGACCTCCCCAACCTGGCGCCGAACACCCCTGAGACGCGCTTTCCGTCCGGGTTTGACACCCACGCGCCGCAGATCGCTTTTGCGCAGCCCGGCTACGACGCGGCTTTTGGTCAGTCGATTGCGAGCGATGCGGCGAGCGAAGCCCGCCGACGGGGCACCACGGGGAACTGCTACAACGCAGTCGCCGACGTCATCGACCGCAAAGCGGGTAAGTTCCTCACCGGGATGCACGCGTACATGGCAGCGGATCAGCTCGCCGCCCGCAAACAAGATTTCCGCGAGGTGCCGCCGAACGATCTGGGGAACCTCCCTGCAGGCGCCGTGGTTGTCTGGGGTAAGGGCAACAGCCGCTCCGGTCACATCTCGATTGCGCTAGGAGACGGGCGAGAGGCGAGCGATCACATCGCCCCGCAGATGAAGAGCCATGACGGGGGCGCGCCCGCCCGAGTCTTTATCCCGATTCGCTAGGCGTCGCTGTGTAGACGACCAAAGGCTCACGGACGCCTTTGATCGGGAACGCACCCATCGGCTCCAAATCGCCACCGACGAGCTCGGCCACCGCTGCAGACAGGAGCAGCGGTCGGTCGAGCTTGGCGGTTAAGGTCTGCAGCCGAGCGACCACATTCACGGCGTGACCCATGACGGTAAAGTCCAACCGCCTTGAGGCGCCGATGTTTCCGTACACGACCTTGCCCAGGTGCACGGCGATTCCAGCCGACAGCGGCGCAAAGCCTTGCGCCTCGCGCTGGCTCGAGAGCCGCTTGAGGTCATCGAGGGCGGTGGTCCCTGCGGCGACCGCTTGCCAGCAAGCGTCCTGCGCAGAGCGCTGATCATCGATACGAAACACCACCAACATGGCGTCGCCCATGAACTTGAGGATCTCGCCGCCGTGACTCCAGACCGCCTCCGCCATGGCGTCAAAGTAGTCGTTCATCACCTGGATCAGCTCAGCGCTCGAGAGCGATGAGGTGAGCTGCGTAAAGCCGCGCAGGTCACAGAGCCAAAGCGCCGCTTCGATCGACTCACCCTGCCCACGCAAAATCTGCCCAGACAGGACCCGCTTGCTCGTGTCCGGTCCGAGATAGGTCTCAAGAACCGTCTCAGCGAGCCGGCGTGTCTCGACGAGATGAATGAACAACTTAAGCGCCGGAAAGACAGCCCGCAGCCCCTCGACCTGCGCCGTATCAAAGCGATCTGCTCGGCGCGAGCAGACGCTCAGCACGGCGACGCCGCCGTCGCCGTAGTCGATCCGCTCACCAAAATACGCCTCAAAACCGCGCTCAGAAAACTCCTCAAAGACGGCGAAACGCGCCCGCTCTTCGGGGCGTCGCAAGTCAGCGACGAACGATCCACCGCGCTCGACCAACCAATGGATCGGGCTGTTCAGGTACATGGGCGTGTCCATGTCCTCGCGACGCACCGCAATCTCGATGGCCTCGTCGAGCTCAGGCTCCCAGACCACCGCGTAACCCGCCATCTCGGGGTGGAGCGCAAAAACCCCTAGGTTGACACGGTCCACGGCGAAGCCCGCTTGAAGCCACTGCGCGCACAGCGCCTGCGTGAGCTCCCGCAGCCCGGTGACCTGCTCGCCTTGGTCGAGCAGCCAGCTCGTGATCGCTTCCCTAGACACCGCTAACGCTTGGCTCTCATCAATCTGGGATGCAGTTCTGCATATCCCACTGCCCGCAGGCGTCGAGGTTGTCGCCGCACCGACACGGAGTGTGCGCGCTGTAGAACGTACCGGCCCGGGTCGAGTAATTATGACCGTCGCAGTGACGCTCTTTCGAGCCGTTACGCCAGACGATGATGTTGTAGGTGCTGCAGGTGTCGCAATTGCTCCCCGTGCCACGACCGTCAACCGTACAGACGATGTTGCCACCTTGGGCACCGCCCACAACGCGCCACCTCTTGGCCGTACACCATGCGGCTGCCACCTCCGAGCAGGGCCTACGGTTCTCGGTGCAGGCGTTCGAGCAGCCGTCGTTGTTGTCCTGGTTGCCGTCATCGCAGGCCTCAACACCGGCTCGAACAAAACCATCGCCGCAGGTCGGCGAGGAGCAGTCGTTCAAGCACTCGTCGGTCTGGGCGTTGTTGGCGTCGTCGCACGCTTCGACATTTTCTTGGACAAAGCCGTCGCCGCATTGCGCTGCCACGCAGTCGTTAAGGCAGGCATCGGTCTGCAGCTGATTCCCGTCGTCGCAGGCTTCAAAGCCCTCTTGCCCCTCAGCGAGGTCGCCGCGCACCACGCCGTCGCCGCAGCGGGCGATCTCGCAGCTGTTTAGGCACGCGTCGGTGTTGTCCCGGTTCCCGTCGTCACAAGCCTCGATCCCTTCGGCGATGACCCCGTCGCCGCAGCGCTGGACGGTGCAGTCGTTGCGGCATCCGTCCGTGTCGACCTCGTTGCCGTCGTCGCAGCCCTCGACCCCAGCCTGGACGTGCCCATCGCCGCAGCGGGCGAGCGTACAGTTGTTCAAGCAGGCGTCGGTCTGTGAGCCGTTGGCGTCGTCACAGAACTCATACCCGGGCTGATCCTCCGCGAGGTCCCTCCGCACCACGCCGTCACCACAGCGCGCCAGCGTGCAGTCGCTCAGGCAGGCGTCGGTCAGGTCTTGGTTCCCGTCATCGCAGGCTTCACCGACGTCGACGCGTCCGTTCCCGCAGACCTCGCGCTGACAGGTCGGCGAGCAGCCATCCCCGGCGACCTGATTGCCGTCGTCGCAGGCCTCAAACCCCTGCTCACCCTCGGCGAGCCCGAGGCGCACGATCCCGTCACCGCAGACCGCAGCGACGCAGGCGCTGGTGCACCCGTCCGTCTCCACGGCGTTGCCGTCATCGCAGGCTTCATCGGCGTCGACGCGCCCGTTGCCGCAGACCTCAGCGCGGCAGGTCACGGAGCAGCCGTCGCCGTCCTCTTGGTTGCCATCGTCGCACTCTTCGAACCCGTCATCTTCCGCGGCGAGATCTCGTCGCAGCACCCCATCACCGCACAGCGCCTCCTGGCAATTTCCAAGACACGCATCCGTCGGGACCGTATTGCCGTCGTCGCAGGCTTCCACGCCCTGCCAGATGACGCCATCACCACAAGCCGCCGGTGCGCAGGTCGACAAGCAGCCGTCGGTGTCGGTCTCGTTGCCGTCATCGCAGCGCTCGCCCTCTTGCAAGACCCCGTCGCCGCAGGACGCAGGCTGGCAATCGATGCACTGGTCGGTGGGGTCATCGTTGCCGTCATCGCAGCCCTCTCCAGGCCCCACCACCCCGTCACCGCAGGCTGCCAGCGCGCAGGTGTTCAGGCAGCTGTCCGTCTCAACGTCGTTGCCGTCGTCACAGGCTTCGTAACCAGGCTCTCCCTCTGAAAGATCCAGACGCTGCACGCCGTCACCGCAGCGAGCGGGGGTGCAGTTGCTCAGGCAGGCGTCGGTGTCGACCTGGTTGTCGTCGTCACAGAGCTCAAACCCGATGGCGCCCTCGGAGACGTCGGTGCGCACCAAACCGTCACCACAGACCGCCAGGACACATGCGGTCGTGCAGCTGTCGGTGTCGACGTCGTTGCCGTCATCGCAGGCTTCAAAACCCTCTTCGTTGGGCGACAGGTCCGTGCGCGTCGTGGCGTCACCGCAGCGCGCAACCGTGCAGCCGATGGTGCAGCCGTCAGCGTTTTCTCGGTTGCCGTCGTCGCACTCCTCGCCGGCTTCGATCGAGCCGTTGCCGCACTGCGCCTCGGTCTCGCGCACGACCACCTGGTCACCGCACGACACGGTCCAAACCACGGCGAACAACATCCCAACTCGCAGACTCGGCATCGATACACTCCTCTGGCGTCACAGACTAGGCGAGGTCCACGCGTGTTGTCGAGGGAATGACCGGAACCGGGGCGAGCTCCGGCGTCGCCTGAGCACGAGGTGGTTGATGGAGTCAAAAAGGCGCTGCGCAAACTTGTAGCCGCTGGTTCGCTCGCCTAGCCTACGCAAGGCGACTGGAATCCGCTCAATGCGCCACCTCCCCTGCGTGTACGTCCTCTGCGCACTCCCCTTCGCCGCCTGCGGCGGCAGTGATGACGGGATCGGCGACGGAACCGCTGCGCCTACCTGTGAACCCTATGACGAGGCGAAAGCGTGTGGGGCTAAGCGTGCTGTGGCTAACCGATCTACGCGGCACACTCAGCGGATAACTTACTGGCACGACCACAACAGGCAACAGGTCACATACCTTTACGGTAGGAAGTCGAGACGCTACGGACGACCTCCCAACGGCACCTCAAATCTGCAGCGCGCAACAGAGTTAACGGTGGAACCGATTTGGGACAGCAGATAGCGCATCCGAATCAAGGGAGGTAACGCCTTGTACAGCCATCGCCCCGATC
>JAYZBQ010000037.1:0-27671 GCA_036338695.1 Myxococcota bacterium | reverse complement strand
AAACCGCTCGCCCTTGCTCGTCGAGCTCGGCAGCACGGGTCTGAAGGTAACAGTTATCCACCGTCAGCCACATGCGCAGCCCAGCAGGTGCTAAGTTGTTGGCGTCAAAGGCTCGCAAGACCACCTCACGACTGGTCTCGTCACTCCACTCGTTCGGCGGATCCATGCTGTTACGCAAGCGCACCGCGCTGGCGTCGTTCTCGCCATCACGCAGAGTCAAGGTCAGCGTGGCGCGCTGCGGCAAACCTGGCACCTGCCGCACCCGCAGGCGCTGCACCGCGGCAGTATTACCATGTGCAAAGCGGTAGACGCAGTCGGTCACCTCGCCGCCGGCAGTAAGGGTCTGATTGCCAGGGCCGTAGGTGATCTCGCCGTCCGTGTTTGTGGGATTAGGCTCATCAAAACTGGCACAATTCGCCTCCACGCCTTGCTCTAAGCTGTAGGTCAATCCGAGCTCGGGCATGCCGCCGCCAAAGCGGTTCACGATCCGAAAGGTGAGTGTTTGTGCAAGGCTGGTGCCGCCGCGCAGGGTCAGCGTGGGCAGTGCCTCGCCGCCCTCCGGAGTGATCACCGGTAAGGCTTCACCATCAAGCCGCACCTCAAGCGCAGAAGCCACCTCACCGGCGCCCACACGCACCGTCACCGGCGCGCTCGGCTGCGCCTCACCAACGGTGATGGAGCCCTCGAGGGTGTGATCGCCAATCGGCTGCGCCTGCAGGACATCCACCACAAAGCGTCCGTCATTGCCCGTTCGACCTGCGATATTGGTCAGGTTGCTGCCGCGTAAAAACACGAAGCTACGCGGGACAGCGACGTTGATCGGTACATCAGGGACGCGATTGGCGCCTTGAGCGGGGTCTCCATCCCAGACGCTAAAGGCAAACGAGCCTGCGGCGCCGAGCAGCTCGGCGCTGACCACACCGCTCGGGCTCACGCTGATGTGTGTGGGCGCGCCCGGCGCCACATGCAAGACACGCTGCGCCGAGACCTGCGAGCCTGGCTCGATCACGCGGAAGACGATCGGGTTATCAAAGGTCGCCGGGCTTTGCACTTTGAAGCGAAAATCCGCCGAGCCGAGGTCTTGGTCTACCACCAAGGACTGCTCAACCAGCGGCACGGTAAAGGCGCCGTTGCCATCATCAAGAAGAATGCGTCCGGCGTGCCCCTGACTTGCGATCGTTACTGCAAAAGTGAGCGGTTCGCGATTGTCGGGCGCATTGTCGTCCGGTCGAAGCCCGGCGCGTAGAACCGGAGCCCCCGCCGCATTAAAGGCTTGCAGGCGCAAAGTCAGCGGATCGCCTCCCGAGCGCAGGGTTTGCGGCCACGCACCATGCTCAACGATCGTCACTTCATCGACATTATCCGTGCGCACCTGAACAGCCACCGACGCAGGCTCGTCGCCAGGCACGGCCGCCAAATCAGCTAAAATACGCCCGCCCGCCAGGCTCTGCGCCGGACAGATGGCTTGGACCTGGACCAGCCCTTCGGCGTCGCTGACCTCGAGCGCGCTGGTCAGCCCATCTAAGCCCCCTTCCGCCTCCAACCGAACGCGCACGTTCGGCACAGGCCCCTCGTCGTTCTCCGCCCGAAAAGTCGCCACGGCGCTCAGGGAGCCCGGTCGGCAGCCCAGGCGCGGGACGTCGCCCTCGGGCGTTTGACCGCGATCGACGTACACCACCCGCGACGGTGCCCCGGCGCGCGTCTCGCCGCGCAAGCTCATCCGGTCTTTTTCGCCCACGAGAAACAGCGCACCGGGCTTAATCGTGACGACGAAGTCCCCCAACAGCTCGCCGGGAAAGACGCAGAAGCGTGTGTACCCGTCTGCCGCTGCGTTAGCGGTCGCTTCCGTCCCGCGCAGCAGCTCACCCGCACAGCCCTCAGCGCCCGCCGCTGCGAGCAGCGCAGGGCTCTCGTCAGGCGCCAAGCTCAAGGGTTTGTTGAGGCCGCCGTCTCCATCACCTACGTCGCGCACGGCACCCGCATCGCCTGCGTCCCGCTCTGAGCCGGCGTCCAATGCGCCGCCAAGGTCTGCGCGCGCTCCGGAGTCGCCTGGGCTGGCGTCCGGCGCGACCGAGCCATCCGGTACCGAGGCTCCCGCATCCAGGCTTGGCCCTGCGTCGGCGCCGCCACTCGGCGGCGCGCCAGGGCGCAGCACCTCGAGCTGAACCGGGACGCCGTCGAGCGCGTTGCCGAAGGTGTCGAGCAGGCGCACCGACAGCGTCCGTCCGGCGGTCTGGTTTTTGTCCAGCACGAGGCGGGTGGCGTCGTTCTCGAGCGGGTCAAGCCCCTGCCCAGTCTGCCAGTCAAAGCTTCCGAGCCCCTCGATCTCCACGAGCACCTGTGCCTGCTCCGCCTCCGGCAAAACCGTCAGGTTGATCCACTGGGACTCCAGCCCTGCGACGCGCGCCTCAAACTGCACCGCGCCGGCTCGTCCCTCGCTGCGCAAAACGGTCGAGCACTCGCCCTGCGCATCGGTGGTGCAGCTGGTCCCTAACGGAAAGTCGAGGACCCGCTCCCAGCGCTCGGTTTTGACACCGAACTGAATGAGCGCGCCAGCCAGCGGCAAACCGTCTTGCGCGCGCACGGTAAACATCGCCTCAACGGCGGTGCCGGCTAAAATGGCGTCGGGCTGCACGGTTGCCCCTGCACCCTCAAATCCGACCGCGAGGGTCAGGCCGTTGAACTCAAGCTCAGTGGGTAACCGCTCGGCTGCTTCATCCGGTAACGCAGGCAGCTGACCGCAACCCATCACCAACCCCAGCAAGGCGAGGCTCGCACGACGCATCATGAGAGTGCTCCTTAGAGACGTTCAGACCACCACCCCAAGAGGTTCGCGGTCAAGGGGTGGAGCGGTCTAAATGGCGCGGTCTCGGCCAGCCCAGAACGGGTCGCGCAGGCGCCGTTTGTAGAGCTTACCGTTTGGGTCTCGCGGGAGCTCGTCGACAAAACCGTAGCTCTTCGGTTGCTTGTAGCGCGCCAGCTGCTCGGCGCAGAACCTGCGCACCTCCGCCTCCACCTCACCGGCGTCGGGGCGCAGCTGCAAGACGGCGTGGACCGCCTCGCCCCAGTCCTCATCCGGGACGCCGAACACTGCGGCGTCGAGCACCTGATCGTGTCGCAGGAGCACCGCCTCGATCTCCGCCGGGTAAATGTTCACGCCGCCGCTGATGATCATATCGGCCTTGCGGTCGCAAAGGTAGAGCCATCCGTCCTCGTCGAGGTAGCCGGCGTCGCCGACAGTGAAGAAGCGATCCCTCCAGGCTTCTCGGGTCTTCGCCTCGTCGCCGTGGTAGGTGAACCGGTGCTCGCCCATCGCGATCCAGACGGTGCCGGGCTCCCCAACGGGTACGAGGGCGCCGTCGTCATCGCGGATCTCGATCTCCGAGATCGGCCAGGGCGGACCCACCGTGCCCGGTTTCTCCAGCCATTGCTGCGGCGTCACCAAGGTCCCGCCGCCTTCGCTGGCGGCGTAGTACTCGTAGACCGCCTCACCCCACCACGCGAGCATCCGCTGCTTGACGTCGACCGGGCAGGGCGCTGCGCCGTGGATCATATGCGAGACGCTCGAGCAGTCGTAGGCGAGGCGCTCTGCCTCATCCATCTTCAGCAAGCGCACGAACATGGTCGGGACCATATGCGTCGTGGTAACTCGATAGCGCTCGATCCGCTCGAGCATCCCCTCGGGGGTCCACTTGTCCATGAGCACGACGGTGTGTCCTAGGTGCAAGTGGTTGCTGGCAAAGTTGATGACCGCCGTGTGGTAGAGCGGCGCGACGTTCAGGTGCACGTGCTGGCTGCCGGGCAGCATCCCGAACAGGCTCAGGAACAATGCCTGCTGGGTCGAGACCACCTCAGGCGGCGCATCGAAGACGGCGCGCCGGACCCCCTTTGGACGCCCGGTCGTGCCCGAGGTGTAGGTCATCGGGCTCCCGGCTGAGCGCGCGCCCGGCGTGGAAATAGGCTGCCCCGCTTTGAGGGCGGCGTAATCCGAGAACCCAGCGATCGCCTCGCCCACAAAGAAGCGCTGCTCATGGCTCAGGCCCGCTTGGTCGCAGGCGGGCGCCAGGCGCTCAGCGTAGATAGCAGAGCCAAAGACGGCTTTGGCGCCGCAGTCTTCCAAGATGTACGCCATCTCGCCGACGGCTAGGTGGCTGTTGATCGGGGTGATGAACCAGCCGGCTTGCGCTGCCGCCATGAAAATCTCGAGCACGGCGCCGCTGTTGGGCAACACAAAGGCGACGCAGTCCCCTTGGTTCAGCCCCTGCGCCCTGAGCGCGTGGACCAACTGATTGCAGCCAGCGAGCAAGTCACCCGCCAAGACCTCGGTGCCGTCGGGCTCAACGACCGCGAGCGCCTGAGGGTTCTGCTCGGCAAAATCCCAGAACCCGAGCTTGAGCTCAGCAGGGAGTTGCACGCCTAGAGCGCCGCCTTGACCGCCGCGTAATCGGGCTCGACTCCGGGATTGGGCGCAATCCACTCATAGCTCACGGTGCCCTGCTCATCGACGATGAACACGGAGCGCTTGGCCACGTCGTAGCCGGCGATCCCGGCGAAGTCGGGGAAGACGACGTCGTACGCCTTGATGACCTCACCCGCCGGGTCCGAGAGCAGCGCATACTCAGCCCCTGTCTGGCTCCGAAAGACGGCGTTGCTAAAAGGTGCGTCCACGCTGACGCCAAAGACCTCTGCCCCGGCGCCCCGCAGCTCCGAGAGGTCCTCTTGGAAGGTGCAGACCTCTTTCTCGCACACCCCGGTGAAGGCTGCTGGGTAAAACGCTAAGATCACCTTCTTGCCGCGCAGGTCGGACAGGCGGACCCAATTGTGGTCGCTGTCTTTGAGGTTAAAATCCGGCGCGGGCTGTCCCAAAAGGCTCATGGTGATCTCCTGTCGTGCGCTCAGGGCTAACCGGCGGGCTGCATCTCGGCAAGTGGTCCTGCGCCGAAATCAGGCGTCGTAGTCGTCCGCGAGGGACTCACCGTCCACGGCTGTATCTTCTGCCACGAGCTCCTCTTCCCAAGGGACCCAGCGGCGGATCGCAGCGGCGCCGCCGACGACGCCTGGCTTGAGGCGCGGCAGCTCGGCGACGCTCCGCTCAAGCAACGTAAGCAACGAGCGCACATCATCCGAGACCTCAACGGGTGACGGCCCGCCCGGGGCGATCGGCTTCTTAATCTCTTTGCGTCGCTTGTCAGCCCGCGCTTTGGCGCGCTTGGACGCTGGCAGGTCACCCTCTCCATGCGCCCGTCGAACCTGCGCTAGGTCGACAAACGCGTGCGCCAGGTGCACCAGGCGCGGCCCGATCGGGTCACGCAGCTCGTTCAAGATCGCGCCGGCTCGCTCCAGACGAAGCCGCGCCTGCTCCTCCAAGCCTTGATCGCCGGTCAAGCCGCCGAGCATCGCCAGGATATACCCTTCCGCCCGCCGCGACCCGGACGAGCGCAACAGCACCAGTGCGCGCGTGTACAAGCCCTCCGCCTGATCACGCTGCCCCAAGCGCCAGTAGAGCGTTCCCATGTTCGACAAGACCAGCGCCTGCGCCTCAATCTGCCCAAGCCCCAGCGCCAGCGAGAGCGCCTGGTTGTAGTGTTCATCCGCCTCGTGCAGATCGCCATGGTCCATCCTCATCGTGCCGAGGTTGCACCAGATGCTCCACTCTCGCTGATGGTCTCCTACCTGACGCAGCAGGTCGAGGGCGCGCCGCTGCAGGACCTCGGCTTGCAAGGGCTTACCCTGCTCGATCTCAAAGACCGCTAGGTTGTTGAGGATGCGTGCATGCAGCGCGTCGTCGCCGAGCGTCTCCACGGCGCGCTGAGCGCGCCGCATCCGGCGCTTGGCGCGGGTCCGCTCACCGAGCTCGCGATCGATCACCGCCAGACGACTCCACGCGCCCGCGATCGCTTGTTCATCATCGAGCGCCTTCGCGAGCCGGAGCATCTCCTCGGCGTCGGCCTGAGCGCCTGGATTCTGCCCCACCAGACGCCGCACCTCACAGCGCCAAGCCAGCCCTTTGAGCCGCTGCGCCGCAGGCAGCCGCTCGCGGGCTGCGGCGCCGTCTTCGAGCAGCTCGACCGCGAGCAAGATCGGGCCGCGCTGGATGAGCAGTGGCATGAGGCTGTTGGTGGCGCGTGCCGCCCAGATCGGCCGGAGCTCTTCAAAGCGTTTGTGGACTACCAGGATGTTATTGAGGTCGGCGGCGAGGCGGTTGATCGCGTCCAGCCCGTCCGGACCGGAGACCAGAGCACTTAGACGCTCAGCGAGCTCGAGGTACACCTGAGCGTGTCGCTCCATCACGGCGTCCACCGACCCGCTGCTCTGCAGCGCCTGTTTTGCCTGAGCGTAGACCACGCCGTACAGACCATAGCGCTGCTCGCTTCGCAGCTCAGGCGCCATCGCTCGATAGAGTAAGCTCTGGCTGCATAAGGTCTCGAGCGCCTCCTCAACCGGCGGGCTCTCGGGGAAGTTCGACAGGTCGATCACGCCCTTCGCCTGCGCCAGGTTGAAGCCGCCAACAAAGGTGGCGCATTGCATCAAAATCTCACAGGCCCAGTCCGGCAGCAGGCTCCACGACCAGTCACCTAAATGGCTGAGCGTCTGGTCCACTCGCTCGGCTTTGCTCGATCCGGGGCTCAGCGCTGCAAAGCTTGCGCCGAGGCGCTTCTCGAGCCGCGACAGGCTAAAGACATCCACACGAGAGGCGGCCATGGCGATCGCAAGCGGGATGCGCTGGAGGCGCTCGATCAGCCGATGAATCCGCTTGGCTTGTCGCTCATCCGCCGAGAACTTGGGGTCGACGAGCTGAGCACGCCGAACGAAAAGCTCGTAGGCTGCCTCTTGATCGAGCGTGGGCAACTCAAACTCGACGATGTCCTCGCCCGCGATCGCGCGCTGCGAGGTGATCAGGTAGCGGGCTTCTGGCGTCTGCTTGAGCCAATGCGGCAGCACCGCAGCGAGCTCGCGCGCCACCTGCTCGACGTTGTCAAACAAGAAGAGCGCCTCTTCCCGGCCGGCGAGCGCAAACCCGATCTGCTCGATCTGCGGCTCGACCGAGGCGCCGACCAAGGCGAGCCCGAGCGCCCGCGCCACCTCCCGCAGCAGCCCCTCGAGGGTCTGCGCAGCCGACAGGTCGCAGAACCACACCCCGCCGTCGAACTCGTCACCGTAGAGCTCAGCGAACCGCAGCGCGAAGCGCGTCTTGCCCATCCCTCCGGCTGCCAGGACGACCACCGCTCCCGCCTCGAGATGCAGCGTCCTGCGGATCTGCTCAAGCTCTGCGCTGCGGCCAAAGAACTCGTGGTCGGTCACCGGCATGGCGGCGTGGCGCAGGCCGAAGGTACGCACCGGCGGAAACCGTCGAGCCGCCAGGGGGATCGAGAGCGCTTGGCGTAAGTGCTCCTCGCGCCGCAAGCCGCGCAGGCGGTGCACTCCGAGGTCACGCCAGTGCGCATCGACGCCCTCGTCCAGCGCCTCAAAGGCGGCGTGGGTCAGCAGAATCTGACCGCCATGCGCGGCGTCGGCGACGCGCGCTGCTCGGTTCACCATGCCGCCGACATAATCCATCCGTCCGGTCATCGGGTCCGGCTTGCAGCGGGGACGTCCTGCATGAATCCCCATCCGTACACGTAGGCCGCGAAAGAGCGGCGCACCGTCCTCGGTCTCGACGACGGCGCCGGAGGGCTGCTGCATGATCGCTCCGGGCCACGGACACTCGAGCAGCCGCCGCTGCGCCTCGAAACACAGTCGAAGCGCCAGGGTCGCGTCGGGCGCTGCGATCATGAACGCGTCGCCCTTGGTGCGCACCTCATAAGCTCCAAGGTCCGAGATCACCTCGCGCATCAACCGCTGATAGAGCTCGAGCGCAGCCTGCATCGAGTGCGCGGCTCGGTCCCAGAGCACGCGAGCGTCCTGGACGTCACAAAACACGATCGCAAGCTCACCCGTCGGGGGTGCGTGGACTCGCCGCGCCATACCCCGCTAGGGCTCCCAGGACGGGCGCCTACCCGAAGGCGGCGTGAACTGACCGTCTCCATCCACGATCACCCGGATCGGGTTGGTGATGGCATACGGCAACACGGGGTAGACGCTGGGCTCCTTCATCGACCCACCGCCGATGTCCACCGGCAAGATGGCGCCCAAGCTGTCCACCGTCTCGTTGAACCCCAAACGAGCCAGCGGCATGCTGCTGTAGACCGGCGCGAGGTCACGCCCGTTGATCCCCATGGCGGCGACGGCGTACCAGCTATCCTGCGTCGGCTGATCATCAAAGACCAGGTTCAGGTTCACGATCTCGGTGTTGGGTGTGACGATGCAGTCGCTCGTCTGCCCCCCTGCGCAGGCGGTCACGATCCGGATCAACCGACCGTTGCGGTAGACCTCCACGCGGTCGACGTCGAACCAGGTCGGCGACTGCACCTGCACCGCTAAGCGCACCGAGCCGCTCGCCTCGAACTCCGAGCCGACCCCTTGATCGTTCACCGTAAAGCGCACGAAGGGGCCGTAGGATCCGACCACCTGCCCTTTGCGTACGTTGGCGTCGATGGTGTTGTAGTCGATCTGAACGGGTAGATCCGTGGGGCTCACGACGTAGTTGCGCGGCATCCCCGCCTCGATCTCCCACAGGTCGTGGGTATCCGAGTTGGCGACCCCGGTCCGAAACACGCCGGCGTTCGCCATGCGAAACCAGTCCTCGACCACGCCTCGAGGCTCCAGACACGGTGCCGTGGCGGCGGCTCCCTCGGCGCAGGACTCGGCGGGCATGCAGCTGCAGTCGACGCCCTCTCGGGCGTCCATAAACGCATCCTGCTCGTCCGGTGTGCGGCTCAACATCTGTCCGATCACCTCACGCCCGAGCGCTTGGTGCAGCTTGGAGAACTGCGCCAGGTCGATCTCACCGCCGCTCAAGCGATCCACCAACCCTTTGAGGCCCTCATTGTAGCGACGCATCTCGCCCACTGTCGGCTTGCGGATGTAATCCTGTGACTTGCCGTTGGCGACCTCAAAGCCATCGAACTCACCGCTAAAGAACTGCCGATCTAGGATGGGATCAGCGAGCGCAAACAGCGCGTTCCCCGCCGGCTCGAGCGTGTACGAGTCCAGCTCGTAATAGTTAAAGTAGTCGTACACGTGCGCCAACAGGACCACCGCGTCGGCTTCACCCCCGAGGCTCCCCCCGGCGCGGATCTTATCCATGATCGCCTTGGCGTCTCGAGCGTACCAATCAAAACGCGACGAAGAGGGCATCTGCTGCGGTTGCGTGACGTCGATGTTCATCGGAAACCCGAGGAAGTGACTGAGCATCAGCGGCGAGCTCTCGACCCCCGTCTGCGTGGTCATCCAGGGCTCAAGCCCGAGCGAGCGGAGCATCGGCTGATAGTCGGTGAGGACATCGTGGTCGGTGCCGGTCAACAGCTCGACCCCTTCCCCCGCAAAACTCATGACGCGGCGAGCCGTCGGCACCGCCGAGTCCGGGCTGTTCGAGCCGTGGACGTGAAAGTCGGCTGAGATAAAGCCCGTGGTGTCGATCACGCGCTCGACGTGCGCGATCACCCGCGTGTGCTTTCCAGAGGTGAGCCGAACGTACTGTCGGTCGATGCTGTACTCGATCCCGCGCGAGGCGATCAGCTCGTAGACGCCCGCAGGGAGCTCAAACTCGTCGCCGTCCGGGCTCACGTAGTGGCGCTCGGTCACGCCGTCGACCGGCCAGTGCCCACCCAGCTCAGTGGGCAGCTGATAGCGCCCGTCGCAGACGCATTGGCTGCTCGCAAGGTCGCAGCTCTCGTCCGGGTCGCAGTCCGAATCGACCGAGCACCCGCCAGCCGGGACGCAGCGTCGCTCGGCGGGGTCGCAGACCCTGGCGCCGTCGCCCGAGCAGTCGGCGTCCACCGCACACTCAGGCATGCAGCGGCCGATGGTGATGCGCGCAGGCAGGCGCAGCCCGTTCTCGTCCCGCACCTCGACGTCGAGGTGTCCCTGCTGGGGCAGCACCACGACCGCTTGCGCCTTGCCGCCCACAAACCGAACCGGGACCGGCTCGCTGAGCTGCTCGTGATCTTTGGCGACGAGGAAGACGCGCTCACTCGCTCCATCGGGTAAGACGACCCGCCCAGAGAAGGAGCCGTCGAGGACATCATCCGTCCCCACATCCGAGCGCATATGGGTCAGAATCCCTGCCACACCCGCGGTGTTCACGGCGTCGGTCGTCGCCGCTCGATGCGCTGCTACCAGCTCTTCGTAGGTCTTTCCGGCAACGTCCTTATCGCTGGCTCCAGGCCAGGGGTCAGCGAACACGATCACGTCCGCCTTGGAGACCGGCGCGCCCGTTCGCTGGTCGAGGACCACCCCCTCGAGCGTTGAGGCGGGCAAGTCGCGCAAGGTGATCAAGCCATCTACCGCCGAGGCGATGTCCCCCTCGCCGACGGCGAAGTAGCCGTTCATGCGGACCCCTTTTCCGCGCAGGCAGTTCGGCTGATCCACCGTGCAGTGGACCTCGTGGCTGATCGCCAACGTGAAGGCGCTTGTGGCGACCGGGATGAGCAGGTCGCCGTCCGTATGCAGCGCATAGCTCACTCCATCACCCGCGCCCGCCATGAAGGCGAAGGGCGCCGGGTTCTCAAAGAAATCGGCGCCGCGCGCAAAGGCAGACGTCAAGCTCAAGGTCGAGTTAAAGCCATTACCCGGGACAAAGTTTTTGGTCTTTTTGCCGATCAGCGCCAGCCAGCCACCGAACAACCCGCCGATCTCGGCGTCGACGGCGCGGCAGGTCTGCTCACCTTGAACCGATTGGCAGCTCTGCCCATCGGGGCAGCCGGCGTCGGGGCAAGGGTCTCGGTCGCCGAGCTCTCGATCCCCTTTGAGGATCCCGATAAAGGGCTCGGTACCCTGAATCGTGGTCATATCGACGACATCCACCGCCCCTTGCGGCTCACCCTCACGGTACGCCTCGACGCCGATGCGCAGGAAGTTCTCTCCGGGGCGCAGCGCATACTCGATGGCGAACCACATATCTTGGACCGCAAGTTCGGGGACGACCGTTCCAAACAGTGAGATCACGTCGACGATGTTCCCCATCGGGCTCTCGACGCGCAACACCGCGGTGCCGTTGTCATCGCGCATGCTAAAGGACGCTTTGGACTCAGGTCGCACCACCGCCAGGCTCACCAGCGGACCCAGCTCGTAGAGGTTGTCGCGCCCTTGTCCGCCGCTAAACTCAGCCTGCGGTCGCTGGATGTCAGCGTCGAGGATCGACCCACCAAAGGCGGTGCTGCTGCCCGTGTCCCCAGCGCGCCCGTGGATGATGACGCGGATCTTGTCGTTCTGGATCAGGTAGTCACCGATCGCGCCCTGTGCGCCCGGACCGCCGATCAGCTGCGAGCGCTCGGTGATCTCGAGAACCTCAGCGTAGGTCCTCGGCTCGGGCGCGCCGCAGGCTGCGCAGAGCGCCCCGATGAGGAGGCTAGCGGACCTCAAAGTGCCGCCGCCACGCCGAGCAGGAGCACGTCGTTGTCGAGGTTCACCCCTTCCCTCTCGATCCGGTGGATGTGGTTGAGCTGGAGCTTCAGGTCGTGCCCCTTGAAGTACAGGTTGGCGCCCCCGGTGATCACGTTTTGGTCGCCGTGATCGGTGAGCGCTTTGTTGTTGTCGTACTGTTCCCAGCGGGCCACCACCTCGAGCCGGTCTCGCCATGCGAAGGCGCTCCCCTCGACGATTAAGACGTTGCGCTCGACGGTCCCGGGCAGGCTCGCCGGCAGGATCGGCTCAGCGAGCGGTGCGCGGGTGTCCATCAGATACTCCACGAAGAGCCCCCAACCGCCGGGTCCTTGGACGGTGAGGTCGCCGCTAAGCGCCGTGGTCGTGACGCTGGGTCCTTGATCGAGCACGAAGCCGGCGCCGAGGTGCACACGAAGGTCCTTCGCTGCGAGCTTCGCAAGCGGGCCGAGCGGCGCCGACTCCAGCCGTACGCCGTAGGCGAGCCCCGCTCGGTTGGTCGTCTTCTCTTCACCGCCGTTGTACACCCCGAGCAGGTACCCGAGCTTGCCACCGTAATACTGACCCTCCGCCGTCAGTCCGACGCGCTCACCGATGGCAGCCTCGCCGCTGCTGATCGGCTTGTTCATGAACCGCATCGTGCTCGAGCTGCGCGACAGCGAGCGGCTGTACGGCACCTGCGCCACACCCAGCCCGAGCGCGCCGACGTTGTGCTCCCCCTTGAGGTACGTCCAGCGCACCCGGAGGTCGTCGAGCTGTCCGCCGTCGAGCGGATCGAGCCCCATGTAGAGCTCGACGTCAGCGCCCAGCGTGGCGGCCACTGCGAGTCCGGCTCCCCCGACACCAAACCCCATCGCATCCGTCGGGTCCCCGTTACGAGCCTGCGCATCGGCGCCCACCAGCGGCGCCGCGTAGAGCTGCCCCTTCGCCCCGATCGACAGCGTCTTCTCTCGGCTCTTATACACCACCATCTCGGCGCTGGTCGCCGTAGGTTGATAGCTTGATGACAAACCCTCACCGCCGGCTAGGGCGGTCGATAAGGGTGCGAGCGAGAGCGCGATGGCGAGTCGGCGCATACGGCCTCCGTCTAAGGGTTCTACTCCCTCTCCCTACGGGAAGTCATCGTGTCTGTCATGGACTCCGCTGCCGTTTGCGCTTGCGACGCCGTCGCGAGCGCTTGCTGCTGCAGCGCCACGCGCTCGCACAGGCAGACCCCCAGCGCCGCCCACCCCAGCGCGAGGGGGGCGAGCTGCGTGAGCCCTTGCGTCACCATCAGCACGGGCACCAGGTGACCAACGCCTAAGCCCCACCCCCAAAAGCGCTGCGCCGACGCGCCGCTCAAGGCAGGCAGAGGCTGGCGACGCGCCGAGCTCCTCGCCGAGGCATAGGTGGCAAACCAGAGCGCCACGTTGACGACGAGTAAGCCTGCGACCACCTCGGGCAGCCGAAAATGACGCGCCGCCGGGATGTGCCGCAGCAGCGTGACCCCCTGAAACGCCACCGCGCCGAGCAAGAGGCTCTGCGGCAGCAGACGCAGAACCCACCGAGGCGCGCCGTCATGGCCTGCTGCGCGTGCGCCGCGCAGCGCCAAGGGGACCGCCGCAAGCAGCGCCAGCGCAAAGAGCGGGACACGAAACGTAAAGGCCCACGCCTCGTGGTAGAGCCCCCACACCGCGCCAAGCTCCATAACCCACCACAGACCAAGCAACACCACAAAGGCGCGAGCGGTCTGTCCATAGCCCGCCGTGGCGGTGTCGACGCTCGTCTTGGCAGCAAGCGCTCGCCGGATCGCCCGTGCAGAGAACCCCATCATCAAAAGGGCTGGCGTCAGCATCCACAGCCCATAAGTCGGTCTGAAAAACTCCTCGATCACGAAGGCGAGGAAGCCGCACCAAAAGAACAGCCCAAGCCCGAGCGCCTTGGCGCTTTGAAAAACGAAGGCATGGTGCGCCAGCGCGAGCGACTGATCCGCTAAGGTTCCTTCGGTCGCCTCTTGGGTCATCCTGTCACTCCGGGCTCCATGGATGGCATGAATCCACACCCCTTCCTAGCGCCGGTGGGGCAGTTGATCGCTCGCCCGAGTTCGCCTGGTGCGAAGAATTTCCAGCGCCGACTGTTCGTGCATTGAGCGCCGCGCTCGTGTAAGCAGCGATCGCATCACGATGACAGGGTACGGAGTCTCGATGTCCCCCTTACGGTTCCTGGGTTTCGGTCTCTTCATCACGGTCATGTGGTCGCTCATTAGCGCCTACATCTACCGGCGCTTGACGGGAGCCCACACGCTCTCCCCTCGCGCTCGAACAGCGGCGCGTGCGCTGGCGGTCTTTGTGGCGCTGATCGTCCCGAGCTCCTTTTTCACGCGGCTGCTCCCCGATCTTCCGGGGCGATCGGTCATCGCTTACCTTGGCTTCGCCACGATGGGCTGCGTCGCCATCCTCGGCACCTTTCTGATCGCCCGCGACGTCCTCCTGTGGCTCTCGACCCGCTGGCGGAGCCTGCGCAGCGACGAGCCTGCCAACCCGGCGCGGCGTGCCTTTCTGATCCGCTCATCCAACGCAGGGATCGCCGCAGCCAGCGCAGGCGTCGCAGCAGCCGGGCTGCACGGAGGGCGAGCCGAGCCGATCATCGAACGCGTGGAGGTACCGATCGAGGGTCTGCATCCCGACCTCGAGGGCTTGCGCATCGCGCAGGTCAGCGACATCCACGTCGGCGCCACTGCGACGGCTGCGGAGACGCAGCGGATCGCAGCCATCGTCAACAGCACCGAGCCGGACCTCATCGCGGTCACCGGCGACCTCGTTGACGGCACGGTGTCGGCGCTGGCTGCCGACCTCGCCCCTCTGTTCGAGATGAAGGCGCCCATGGGTGTGCACTTCTGCACCGGCAATCATGAGTATTACGCGGGCTGGAAGCCTTGGTGCGATCACCTCAGCGCCAACGGTTGGCGGGTGCATCTAAACGCACACGAGGTCCACCGGCGCGGCGCAGCCTCGCTTATGGTCGCCGGCATCCCCGATCGCTTCGCCCCGCGTCACGAGCCCAGCCACCGCTGCGACCTCGAGACGACCTGTGGTTCAGCGCCCCAGACGGACCTCAGGGTGCTCCTAGCGCACCAGCCCCGCTCCTTGAATGAGCTGCCAAAAAGTCATTTTGATCTGGTCTTGTCGGGTCACACACATGGCGGTCAGTTCTTCCCGTTCACGCTGCTGATCTATCTTTTTCAGCCGCTCGTCGCCGGTCTGTATCGGCGCAAAGACATGTGGGTCTACGTCAACCGCGGCACGGCGCATTGGGGTCCGCCGCTGCGGCTCGGCGCCCGCCAAGAGGTTACTCTGTTGACGCTGAAGCGTGCCTAGAGGTGCCGGGGTTGCCACTTTTGTGGCATACGCCCCTCATGAAGACGCCCTCCCTGCTCCTCGCCGCCTCGCTCGTCACAACGCTCGCATGCTCGCGCCCAGCGCCTGATCCGTTGACCGACGCTGGCGCGCCGTCAGGGGGCGTCGATGCAGGCGCCATGACGCCGGACTCGGGCGTCACGGAGCGCTGTGATGACCCCGGGTTTGTGCCACTGCGCCGGATCAGCCGACGTGCGTTTGGGCACGCCTTGAGGGATCTGCTTGGCGCCAACCCGGCGCTTGCCGACCAGCTCCCCGAAGACGACATCGGTCACGGATTTGATCACCTCGGCGAGGTGCTCAGCTTCACCCCGGTCCATCTCGAGCAGGCTGAAGCGGTGGTCGATCAAGCGGTGGCTGATGCGCTCCTTGTGGCGCCCCCCCCTGCGCGCACGATCTATCCCGCCGAGGAGCTGGAGGCCTCCGTGGGCGGTCCCACCCGAAACGGAGGCTGGAATCTGTGGTCTCGAGGTGAGCTCGAGCTCTTCTTTGAGGCGCCGGCAGGTGGAACCTATGCCATCAGCATCTACGCCTACGGGCAGCAAGCCGGCCCGGACCCGGCGCGGATGACCCTCTACCTCGACAGCGGGGAGGTTCGAACCTTTGACGTCACCGCCGAGGGGCAGCCCGCAGAGTACACGCAGCGCGTTTCGGTCGAGCCCGGTGAACACCGCGTCGCCGTCGAGTTCATCAATGACTACTACCGCCCCGATGCTCCCGACCCCAGCCAGCGGGACCGCAACCTGATCGTCGACCGCATCGAGCTCGATGGACCCTACGACCTCAGGCTGGACAATCCGATCCGCGAGGGGATCATCACCTGCGACACCTCGCTGGGTGCACCCTGCGTGCTGCCAGCGCTTAAAGGCTTCGCCGAGCGCGCCTGGCGTCGCACCCTCCCCGCTGATGACTGGTCCCGCTTCAGCGCCTACCTTGAGCAGACGGTCGCCAATGGCAGCGACTGGGAGCAGGCGCTTGCGCTCGGTCTCAAGACCATCATGCTCTCGCCGCGTCTGCTGTACCTGCTCGAGCCATCGACGGGCGACGAGCCCGCTCGCCTCAACGGCTTTGAACTCGCCGCTCGGCTGGCGTTCTTTCTCTGGGACGCACCGCCAGATCGTGAGCTGCTCGAGGCGGCGCGCTCCGGCGAGCTCGACGAGGCCGCAGGTTTTACCGCTCAGGTGGACCGAATGCTCACTGCCCCGCAAGCCGAGCAGCTGCTCGAGAGCTTCTTTGCGCAGTGGTTGCACCTCGCTAACCTCGAGACGGTTCAGCCGGACTATCACTACTTCCCGAGCTTCGACGAGCCGCTGCGTCGCTCGATGCGCCAAGAGACCGACCTGCTCTTACGCTGGCTGTTTCGCTCGGATCGATCGCTCGCCGACGCGTTCACGCAGGCGCCCACCATGGTCGATGGCCGCCTCAAAACCCACTACGGCCTCGACGAAGAGGGGCGAGCGCTCGATGAGGTCGAGGGGTGGTATCAAGTGGACGGCGAGCCGGGCGGCCGTGGCGGGCTGCTTACCCACGGCAGCATCTTGACGCTGACCTCCTTTCCCACCCGCACCTCGCCGGTCAAGCGCGGTAAATGGGTGCTTGAGCGGCTGCTCTGCGACGCCCCGCCGCCGCCGCCGCCGGGCGTTGAAGACAACCTCGACGACCCAGAGCTTGGCGGGACGTTGCGCGAGCGCTTGGCGCGCCACCGCGCCGACCCAGCCTGCGCAGCGTGCCACCAAAGTATGGACCCGATCGGCTTGGGCATGGACGGCTACGACGGGATCGGCGCGCGCAAGAGCGAGGCGATCGACACCACGGGCGAGCTCCCTGATGGGCGCTCATTCGACGGCTTGATCGAGCTGCAGGCGATCATCGCCGAGGACCCACGCCTTACGGAATGTTTCGTCGAGCAGATGGTGATCTATGCCCTGGCGCGCGCGCCGCGCCGTCTCGACCGCTGCCACAAAGAGGCGATTCACCGGGAGTTCAAGGCTTCAGGACAAGGCGTGAAGACGCTCTTTAAGCTGATCGCTGAGTCACGCCTCTTCACCGAGAGCCGACGCCGACAGGAGGGCGAGCGATGAGTATGAACCGACGACAGTTCCTTCGAGGCATCGGCGGCACCCTAGCGCTCCCCTTATTGCACAGCGCTTTGCCGCGCGCCGCCTGGGCTTCCGATCCAATCGCCGCGCGCCGCTTTGTCGCGTTCTACGTCCCAAACGGGATCCAATCGGTTGGGTGGACGCCCGACCGAGAGGGCGCTGACTTCGACCTCAAGCCGATCCTCGCGCCCCTGGCATCGCTGCAGGGCCGGATCCGCGTCATCAGCGGCCTGCGCAACGATCCGGCACGCCCCGACGGGCCTGGCGACCACGCCGCGGGGACGGGCTCCTTCTTGACCGCTGCGCACTGCTACAAGACCGAGGGCGCCGGCATCCGCAACGGCGTCAGCCTCGATCAGCACATCGCCAGCGCGCTCGGCGATGACTACCGCTTCAAGAGCATGGCGGTCGCGTCGGAAGGGGGAGGCAACGCAGGCGGCTGCGACTCGGGCTACAGCTGCGCCTACAGCCGCAACATCTCGTGGATCAACGAGACCACGCCGGCGCCGCGCGAGACGCGCCCACGGCTGCTGTTCAACCGACTCTTTGGTTCCGCATCCCAGCAGCTTAGCCCGCAAGAGCGGGCGCGCCGGGCACGCGACCGGCGCAGCATGCTCGATTACCTCCACAGCGACGCACAGAGCCTCTCGAGCCGCCTCGGCAGCGCCGACCGACTCAAGCTCGATCAATACCTTACAGCGGTGCGCGAGCTCGAGCGGCAGATCGATTTCGCCGAGAGCCAAATCTGCGCGCCCGGCGAGATCCCCGGTGCGGCAGAAGACCTGCCCACAAAGGTCCGTCAGATGCTCGATCTCCTCGTGCTGGCATTGCAATGCGATCTCACGCCGGTGGCGACATACATGCTCGGCAACGCCGGGTCGAACCGAGCGATGCCTCACCTCGGCATCTCAGAGGGGCACCACACCTTGAGCCACCACCAGAACAACCCTGACATGATCGACCAGCTCGTGCGCATCGCAGCTTGGGAGGTCGAGCAGGTCGGGTACCTGCTCAACCGACTCGCTGCGATCCCCGAGGGGTCCGGCGATCTACTCGACCAGACCCTGCTGTTCTTTAGCTCCGAGGTCGAGGACGGTAACCGGCACCGGCACCACAACCTGCCCGTGCTGCTCGCAGGCGGCGAAGGTATGGGCCTGACTCAGGGTCTGCACCAACGGGTGCCCGACACGACACCGATCGCCAACTTGTTCGTGGCGATCGCACGGCAGATGGGCCTCGACACCGAGTCCTTCGGCGACTCCAACGGGATCCTGAGCTTGTAATCAGCGGCTTGGCACAGCCCACCTACATCGCATAGAATCTGTGAGCTTTGGAGCGAGACCTCCGGCGGCGACGAGCTGCGTGGGTCCCCTTACGGTGGTCTGTCCGTAGAGCGTATGGACAACTCAAGGAGAGATCATGAAGAGAATGGTTGTGGCGCTTATCGGGTTTGGAGTCCTCGGCGTCGCCTGCGGGCAGCAGGTCGTCGTGCGAGAGACGCAAGCCGAATGCGGCAACGGCACGATCGATGGTGAGGAGGTCTGCGATGATGGCAACCTCGACAACACCGATGGCTGCACCGCAGCCTGCCTCCCTGCACGCTGCGGTGACGGCGTCACGCGCTCGGACCTCGAGTTGACCGAAGAGGGCGCCGAGGCTTGCGATGACGGCAACGACGACGACACCGACGGCTGCACCAACGCCTGCACGCAAGCGCGCTGCGGAGACGGTATCGCACGCACCGACCTGAGCGAAGGCGACGACGGCTTTGAGGGCTGCGACGACGGCAACAACAACGAGCAGGACGCGTGCCTGAGTGATTGCGTCGTCGCCACCTGTGGTGACGGCATCACGCGCACGGACCTAAGCGTCGACGAGCCAGGCTATGAGGCTTGTGACGACGGTAACGAGGCGGACGACGACACCTGCCTGAGCACCTGCGTTGAGGCAGGGTGCGGAGACGGGATCGTCGGTCCTGGCGAAGGTTGCGACGATGGCAACGCGGACCCGACCGACGACTGCGCAGACTGCCAGCCTGCGACCTGCGGTGACGGGATCGTTCAAGCCGGCGAGCGCTGCGATGACGGCAACGCCGACAACGCCGACGCCTGCCTGAACACCTGCGCCCCGGCGGTCTGCGGCGATGGACAGATCTGGGCAGGTCAAGAGGTCTGCGACGATGGCAACGGTGAGGCGCGTGATGCCTGCACCACCACCTGCGAGCGAGCGCGCTGCGGCGACGGCATCTTGCGCGCCGACCTCACCCCCGAGCAGGCCGGTTTTGAGGCTTGCGACGACGGCAACAACGCCGCCGGAGACGGCTGCGACGATGAGTGCCAGCAAGAGGTCTGCGGCAACGGCCGAGTCGACGCAGGCGAGGCTTGCGACGACGGCAACACCAACAACACCGATGACTGCACCAACGACTGCCGAGCGGCGGCCTGCGGTGACGGCGTCACCCGCGCCGGCCTGGAGGCCTGCGATGACGGCAACAACGAGTCCGGTGATGGCTGCGACGCACAGTGTCGCCTCGAGGGCTGCGGGAACGGACGCGTCGACGAGGGTGAAGCCTGCGATGACGGCAACCGAAACGACCAAGACGGCTGCCTGAGCAACTGCCTCGTGGCGCGCTGCGGCGACGGCATCGTCCGCGGCGATCGAAACGAAGGGCAAGAAGGCTATGAGGCCTGCGACGACGGCAACCTCCTCGACGAGGACGCGTGCACCAACGCCTGCGCGGCGGCGCGCTGCGGCGATGGCATCCGCGCCCTGTGGGAGGCGTGTGACGATGGCAATCAGGTCAACACGGACGCCTGCACCGACGGCTGCGCCCCTGCCCGCTGCGGCGACGGCTTCGTCTTTGAGGGCGAAGAGGCCTGCGACGACGGCAACCGGGTCAACCAAGACGGCTGCACGAACGCGTGCCGCACCAACGTCTGCGGCGACGCCATCCTGAACGTCGGCGTTGAAGAATGCGACGATGGCAACCAGATCGAAGGCGATGGATGCGACAACAACTGCCAGGCGATCCGCTGCGGCGATGGGCGCGTCCAGGGCGCCGAAGACTGCGACGACGGAAACCAAGTCCAGACCGACGGCTGCCTGAACAACTGCCGCGCCGCCTCCTGCGGTGACGGCATCATCCAGGCTGGCGTAGAAACCTGCGACGACGCCAACCGAGTCGCTACCGACGCCTGCACCAACAGCTGCACCATCGCTCGCTGCGGCGACGGTGTTCTGCGCGCAGGGCTCGCCGAAGATGCCGAGGGGTATGAAGCCTGCGATGACGGCAACGAGATCAACACCGACGCCTGCCTCAACAGCTGCGCCGTGGCGCGCTGTGGCGACGGCGTCACCCGTGCGGGCGAGGAGGGCTGCGACGACGCCAACCAGGTCAACACGGACGCGTGCACCAACAGCTGCCAGACGGCGCGCTGCGGCGACGGCATCGTCCAAGCCGGCGAAGAGCTCTGCGACGACGGCAACCAAAACGACGGAGACACCTGCCGAAACAATTGCACCCCCAACGTCTCGGTCTGGAGCGCGCTGGGGACCTCGAGCAACAACCTGCCTCACACCATGGGGACGATCCCCGGCCGCGCCGGGATGCGGATCGTGATCACCAAGCTCGGGATCTGCGGCGACTCACGGACAACCTCTGGCTCCAACCGCTTCGTCGCCTCAGGCGGCGGGCTCAACTTCAGCTGGTTTGCCGGGCAAAACAATCCAGGTGGAACATACCAGCTCTCACCCACACCCGAGCCAGGCGGCGATGCGAGCACGCGGTTCACCTACCGCGACGTCACCCACCGTGCCGACGCGGGCGCGTCGGTCACGATCCGCTGGGATTACCACTACGACTGGGACGGGCGCTGGTGCAACGACACGGACAGCGAGGGGAACACCTACAACGACACAAATTATCGCAGCTCGATCCGTGCTTGGGTCAAATATCGCTACGAGTAACGGAACGAACTTGCTGCTGCTGCGTTGATCGTCGTAATGCCAGCACACCGGAGAACACGCATGAAACACCCTTTGATGATCGGTCTGACCCTGACCCTCTGCACGACGGCTTGCGCCTCAGCGCCGACCGCCGCCAACGCCCCCCTTACCAAAGAGCAACGCGCAGCGCAGGTCACCGATGAGCAGCGTATGAGCAGTGTCGCTGAAGAGCTCAAAACGAACCCGAACTCCATTGCGCTGTTCGCCAAGGGAATGTGCTGTCAAAGCTGCGCAATCGGCGTGCGGGTCCACGTGGCGTCGATGAACTTTGTCGACAAAGACCGGTTCAATAAAGGCGTAAAGCTGAACGCCTTGACGCAGGTCGTCACGGTGGCGGTGAAAGATGGCGAGAAGGTCCACCCGAACGCCGTGAAGGTCGCCGTCCAACGCGCAGGCTATGACCCGGTGGAGATGTATCAGCTCGTCGACGGTCAGGTTGAGCGTCAATCGCTCCAGTAACCCGATGAGTACCGCACGCTTCGTGCTGCTGAGCGCCTTAATGCTGACGTCGTCGCGCAGCGTCGCTGAGCAGCCCATCTTCGGTGAGATGCCACGCTGGGCGGGCGGCTGGGGTGTGCAGACGCGTCATGAGGCGCGCCGCGACGGCGAGACGGACAGCCAGTGGCTCCACGTCGACGGCGTCTACACATGGGAGCGCTGGATCCGCGTCACCGCCAAGGTCCCGTTTCGGATCGACGAATCCATGGGCATCGGCACGCCCACCCTCGCGCTCCCGCTCAAGCGCTACTTCAACCTCGACGGACGCAGCGGCTCATGGACGCTTGCGCCTCAGTGGTTTGTGCCGATCGCCAACCCCCACAGCAACGCTCGCCCCGAGCGATTCAAGCTCTCTGCGGGTTACGAGACAGAGGCCTACAAGACCCACGTGGCTGGATCAGCTGGGATCATTCGACGAGTGGACGGATTGTATGCCCTGCACCTGCATCTGGGCACAGGGATCAACCTACACAGCGCATCTTCCTCGGGTCACCTCAAGATCAAAGGGCGAGCGCGGTTGCGCAGTGATGGCGGCTACAGCGCCCGGATCGGTCCGACCCTCTACTGGCGAATTAACGACACATGGCACGCTCAAATCGTGTACAAACACACCCTGTTGAGTGAAGGCTATGCCCCCCGCTCCTCGCTGAAGACGGGGGTCGCCGTCGTCTTCTAAGCTCGATTCTCGTTTCGTTTACGGCGCCGCTGTGGCTTAGACGAGCCGATGCTCTTCAACTCGCTCACCTTTGTGATCTTTGCGCTGGTGTTCTTCACCGGGTGGTCGATGCTGCGCACGCGGCCGGCGCGCTGGAAGCAGGCCTATCTCGTCACCGCCTCGTTGATCTTTTATGGCTGGTGGTCGGTGTCCTATATTGGCTTGATCATCGCGTCGGGCTTGATCGACTACAGCTGTGCGCTCGGGATCACGCGCTTTGCCAAGCGCAAGCGACTCTTTCTCCTCATCTCACTAGCCGGTAACCTCGGCATCCTCTGCGCCTTCAAGTACGCTCACTTTATCGCTGAAAACATCGAGGTCGCCGCAGCGCTCTTTGGCTACACCCTCCAGGCACAATCCCACGTCCCCAGCGCCTTGGACGCGCTGCCCGTGGGGATCAGCTTCTACACCTTCCAGTCGATGTCCTACACCCTTGACGTCTACAGGGGCCGGCTCCAACCCACCCGCCAGCTGCTCGCCTTCTTCGCCTATCTCTCGCTCTTTCCCCAGCTGGTCGCAGGACCGATCGTGCGCGCAGCCAAGCTGCTCCCGGAGGTGCTCAACCCCCAGCCTGCGAGCGCTCAGCAGTGGGATGAGGGCCTGCGGCTGATCGTCTACGGCTTCGTTAAAAAGGTGGTGCTCGCCGACCAGCTCGCGCCCTACGTCGACGCGGCCTTTGCGCAGGGAAACACGGCCGGCTCAGCCGGTTATTGGTGGTTCGTGGCGGCGCTCTTTGCGGCGCAGATCTATGGTGACTTCTCAGGCTACACCGACATCGCCCGAGGCTTAGGCAAGTGGATGGGCTTCGACTTCGGGATCAACTTCAACCACCCGTACACGGCGACCTCGCTGCGCTCGTTCTGGGGTCGCTGGCATATCAGCCTCTCGACCTGGTTTCGCGACTACGTCTACATTCCGCTCGGTGGCTCGCGCCGCGGCGTCGCTTGGGGCGTCGCCGCCATGACCCTCACGATGCTCATCTCGGGTCTGTGGCATGGCGCAGCGTGGACTTTTGTCGCGTGGGGCGCGCTGCACGCAGGGTTCTTAACGCTCGAGCGGCTCACCGGCGTTCATGAGCGCCTGGGACCTATCGGCGGTCGTGTCCTGACACTCGCCGTCGTGCTGCTGGCGTGGGTGATGTTTCGAGCCGAGAACATCGACCAAGGGCTGACGATCATTGGCATCATGCTCGGCGCGCTGCCCGGCGCGCCGTCCGATCTGAGCGCTGCGACCTTCCACCTCGTCCCGATCGCCTTACTCGTCGCTTTTGCGCTGCGCGAAGCTGCCGTCATCTGGGACCTTGGCTGGCATCGGCTCGCGCCACAGCGCGTGGCGCGCTGGCAGCCGATCGCCCTAGCGGCGCTCGCTTGCGCCGCTATCATCCTGCGCGGTCCACCCGCCCAATTCATCTATTTTCAGTTCTAAGATGCTCCGTCCGACCGCACGCACCTTTGGTCTCTTGATGGCGCTGACGGGCGCGCTGCAGCTGGCGCTCCACCGGCCGCAGCGCGCGTCGCTCCCTGCTGAGCAATTTTGGCTCCAAAAGACCTTCCCCGGCGAACGCTTTGACGGCGTGATGGCGGGCGACTCGAGGCTCTATCGAGGGTTCAACCCGAGCACCATCGAAGCCCAGCTTGGCGGACGACGGCTTCACAACTTTGGGTACAGCTCAGCGCGCTTAACGCCCGCCTACCTCGACGCGGCGAAAGCCCACCTCAAGGCTCAGCAACCGGGGGGACTGATGGTCTTGGCGGTCACCGCCCACAGCTTGAGCGCGCCCAAGACAGGGCCGGACAACCCCCACTATGACGGCTTCGCCGGCCGCCACCCGATCAATGTTTGGATTCAGCTCCAGAGCGGCTTGATCAGAAACGTCCTCTGGCGCGCCGCCCTCGACGATCCGACCGAAGCGCTGCTGCTGGCGCGTCAGGGCGAGAGCCGTGTGCACTATCATCAGCGCTTTGATCACCGGGGTTTTGTGGCCTCGAGCACCACGCCGAGGTCTCCATCGCGCGCCCTGCCGGGTTACCGCAAAACGCTGCGCGCAAGCCCTGTCTCCCCCCAGCGACTCGACGCGCTCGCCGAGTGGGTCCGGACGACAACCCGCCAAGGGGTTCGCGTCGTGGCGTTGGTCCCTCCCCGTCCTCCGGCTATGGCGGCGATCGAGCGAGCGATCGGCGGCTGGTCAGAGGAGGGCGTGCGCCGTCGACTGGTCGCCAGCGGCGCGCAGTGGATCGATTTGAGCTGGGAGGGGCTCTCAAGTTACGACGGCAGCCACCTCGACGAGCGCTCGGCTGAGCTCGCCTCACAGCGGCTTGCGAAGAAGCTCGCTGCGCTCCTTGAGCGCATCCGTTAGGCGGCGTCTTTCCAAGCCCGTGACTTGAGACTAGGGTGCCGCTACCCTGGCGAGGACGAGCGATGATTCGTGCCATCTCATTTGATCTCTGGGACACCATCGTGGTGGACGACTCCGACGAGCTTGAGCGCGCAGCGCTCGGGCTGCTGAGCAAACACGACGAGCGGCGCGCCTTGCTTCATGCGGCGGTCCCTCACCGCGAGCTCAGCGACGTGGTCGCTGCCTGCGACGAGGTGGACACCGCCTTTCGCTATGCTTGGAAGGTCGAGCACACTAACTGGACCGTCGACGCTCGCCTGCGGCGAGTCTTTGAGCGACTCGGCGAGCAGCCGAGCGAGGCGGCCTTCCAAGCGGCGGTCGAGGGTTGGGAGACGATGGAGCTCCTGCACTCCCCTCGCCTGATCGACGGCGCCGCGGAGGCGATCGCGGCGCTGGCGTCACGCTACCCGCTCGCGATCTGCTCAGACGCCATCGTCTCCCCGGGGCGCGTCCTGCGGCAGCTGCTCGAAAAGCACGGGGTCAAACAGTACTTCTCAAGCTTCGTCTTCTCCGACGAGGTCGGGCGCTCCAAGCCGCATCGCTCGATGTTTGACGCAGCGGCTGCGGGGCTCGGTGTTCCGGTGGAGACCATGGTGCACATCGGTGATCGTCACAGTAACGACATCGACGGCCCTCATCAGCTCGGGATGAAGGCGATCCTGTTCACCGCCTCGCGCGACGCCGACAAGGCTGGTCACTCGGCGGACGCGCTGTGCGAGGCTTACGCTGATCTTCCTGGCGTGATCGACGCCTTAGCTCGAGGATAGACCGTGAACCAACCGCTCCACTTTCTCGTCATCGATGGCTACACACGCGAGGGACGTGACCAGTTCTTAGAGAACGGCGCCAAGCCTGCTGGTATGCTCTACGAGGCGATGCTCCAGCGCTGGTCCCCCATCCCAGCAAAGGTCACCTTGCTCCACCCCGCTGATCCGGGCACCGAGTTGCCGGACGCCCAAGGCTTGAGCGAATTTGACGGCATCGCCTGGACCGGGTGCAGCCTGTGCCTCAACGATGACATCGAGCCCGTGCGCAAGCAGATCCAGTTGGCGAAAGATGGCTTTACGTCGGGCACCCCGAGCTTTGGATCGTGCTGGGCTGCTCAGATCGCGGTCGTCGCCGCCGGCGGGCGGGTCGAGGCCAACCCGAAGGGGCGCGAGCAAGGCATCAGCCGAAAGATTCAACTCACGGCGGAGGGGCGAGCGCATCCCATGTTTGAGGGCAAACCGGAGGTGTTTGATGCCTTCACCAGCCACGACGACGAGATCACCGAGCTCGGCGATTGCGGCGTTCGACTCGCTGGCAACGCCTGGTCGCATGTCCAGGCGGTGGACGTCCGCTACGACCGCGGGGTCTTCTGGTCGGTGCAATACCACCCAGAGTACGACCTGAGCGATATGGCGGGTTTGGTGCGCTGCCGAATACCCAAGCTCATCCGGCGGGGGTTTTTCCCTGATGAGTCGACGGCACGCGCCTACATCGACGACCTACAAACGCTGCACGATGACCCCTCGCGCCGTGACATCGCCTGGCGTCTCGGGATCGACGGCGACGTCGAAGACGACGCCACGCGCTGCGTCGAGGTAAAGAACTGGATCGAGAAGCTGGTGATCCCCAGCCGGGGCTAGTTACCCGCCATCGCCGTAGCCCAGTCCTCATTGCTCAGCGCCGAGTTGTAGACCCGGACCTCGTCGATCAGGACATCAGCGCCCGAGCGCGACGAGATCCCCATCCCGCCGATGTGCGGGTTCCCTTGACCGTGGCTGTCTCGACTGTTCGCAAGCGACGGCGACGTGGGCAGGTTGCTCTGGTTGACGCTGCCGCTGACGTTTCCATCCACAAGGACCTCAATGCGCGCGTTGGTCACGCGGATACCGACGTGGTGCCAGTTGCCGTCGTTCACACGCGCCGAGCTGTAGGCGTTGTAATTGCTGTTGTTGTTGTTGGAGCCACCCCACATCCGGATCCGCCCGTCGCTCTCGAGATTGATCGTGTAGCCCTGGCGGGGGTTGCAGCAGGCGCCGAGTACGATGATCCCTTGACCGCTTCCCACGTTGTTCACCTTGATCCACGCCATCGCCGCGTAACCATCCGTCATGTTCAAGTCGGTCACGTCACCACGAATCTTCAAGTGGTCGCCGGCGCCGCTACCGCCCGGCGAGCGCATCGCCCAGTTCCCATGACGGCCCTCGTTGATGTACCCGGCGCGTCCTTCAAAGGCGCCGTCGGTTCGGTTCCCTGAGCCGCCCAAATCGGGAACGGCGCCTGCACCAGACTCAAAGTTGTAATAGAGCACGAGCCCCTGAACGCCCTCCCGAGCGCACGAGGCGGAGCAGCCATCGCCATCGTCGCTGTTGCCATCGTCGCATTCCTCAAAGCCGTCATCGCCGTCGTTGAGGTCCTCACGGACGATCCCGTCGCCGCAGCGCGCCGGCTGGCAACCCACGCAGGCGTCCTCATCCACCGCGTTGCCGTCATCGCAAGCCTCAAAGCCCTCGGCGCCCTCGGCGAGGTCAAGGCGCACCACCCCGTCGCCGCACACCGCCACGGTGCAGCCGCTGGTGCACGCGTCCGTGTCGACCGCGTTGCCGTCGTCGCAGGCTTCATAGTTCGCCTCACCCGGCTGCAGGTCGCGCCGGGTGACCCCGTCACCGCAAGCGGCCAGCGTGCAGTCGTTACGGCACGCGTCCGCGTCCTCGATGTTGCCGTCGTCGCAGGCTTCGCCCTCGTTGAGGCGGCCGTTGCCGCAGCCCAGCGAGATGCAGGTCGTCGAGCACTCGTCATCGTCGGAGTCGTTGCCGTCGTCGCACTCTTCAAAGTCCGGGTGGTTGGGGTTGAGGTCGCGGCGGTGGATCCCGTCGCCGCAGCGCGCCCGCTCGCAGGTCGTCAGGCAGGCGTCGTCGGAGTCGCTGTTGCCGTCGTCGCAGGCCTCAAACCCCTCGTCCCCTTCCGACAGATCCAGGCGCTGCGCGCCGTCACCGCAGCGGGCGGCGGTGCAAGCGTTCAGGCAGGCGTCAAAGTTGTCGCGGTTGCCGTCGTCGCACTCCTCGTTGCCCTCCCAGACCGAGCCGTCGCCGCAGCCG
>JAYZBQ010000036.1:0-16713 GCA_036338695.1 Myxococcota bacterium | reverse complement strand
ACGTCCATGATCGCCGTTATCTGTGGGACCCCGACGCCAGCGACCATCCGTGTCGTACAGATCGAACCCGGGCCGATGCCGACCTTGAGCGCGTCGGCGCCTGCGGCGATCAGATCCCGAGCAGCAGCAGCCGTGGCAATGTTCCCTGCGATGAACTGCACCTCGGGGTGCGCCTCTTTGTACCGAGCGACCGCTTGACCGACGGCGGCGCTGTGTCCGTGCGCTGTGTCGACCACCAGCACATCGACTCCAGCCTCGGCGAGCAGGGCGACGCGCACGTCATCGCTCACACCCACGGCGGCGCCGACCAAAAGGCTGCCTCGCTCATCACGGGCTGCGCCGGGCAGCGTCTCGCGCTTGAGGATATCGGTGAGCGTAATGAGGCCGACTAAGCGGTTAGACTCGTCGGTCACGAGAAGCTTCTCAATCCGGTGGCGATGCAACAGCGAGCGACACTGCTCCTCGGTGACATTTTCACGGACCGTGACCAGGTCGGTGGTCATCAACGAGCTGACCGGCTCGTTCATGTCGTCGACGAAGCGGATGTCGCGCCGGGTCAACAGACCAACCAAGGACTGACCATCGACCACCGGCACCCCTGAGATCCCGCGGCTCTGCATCAACTCAACGACCTCGCCGAGCTTCTGGTTCGGTCCGCAGGTGAACGGGTCCGTCACCATCCCAGACTCGTACTTCTTGACCTGCCGAACCTCCGCCGCTTGACGCTGCGGGTGGAGGTTTTTGTGGATGATGCCGAGACCGCCCTGCTGCGACATAGCGATCGCCATCGGCGCCTCCGTGACGGTGTCCATCGCCGCCGAGAGGATCGGGATGCTCAGATCGAGCGAGCGCGTCACTTTGGTCGACAGGTTGACGTCTGCCGGATGAACAGATGAAGCCTGCGGGACGAGCAAGACGTCGTCAAAGGTCAAAGCCAGGCGTGGCTCCTCGTGGCTCATCGTCACTTCCCTTTCGCTTCGCAGGTTTTCAGCAAGTCCGCCGCTTGGCTTCCCTCGGTCAGGGGCGCTTTGGTCTGGCGCCATTCGGCGATCGCCTGCGTGCAAGCGGGATAGGGCGCCAGCGTGTCCGGACCCTGCCGACCGGTGGCGGCGGCAACCAGACCCCAGGCAGCGCGCTGCTGCGCCTCAGTGACCGGTTTACGCGCAAGCCCGGCAGCGGCTCGCAGACGGACCAAGGCCACAGCGTGTGCTACCGCAGTGCCGTCACCCCGCGCGCCGCCAAACACGAGCTCGAACCGATCGGCGTATTGAACGGAGAGCGCCTCGCCGTGCACCCACAGCGGGGCGAGCGTCACCGCCACCGATTCAAGCTCAGCGGTCGCGTCGTCAGCCGTCGCCGTGCCCTCATCGCCCGAGTCGTCATCATCGCCGCCGAACAGGTCACCCATATCGTCCCCATCGCTAGCGGCTGGGGCGCTCGCCTTAGCCACCTCGGCCTTCGCCTTGAGCATCCGCACCAACGGCTTGGTTCGCTGATCGATCTGAGACAGCAACTTCTGCTGCCCCTCGACCAAACCCTCTTGGTAACGCCCCATCAGCACACCAACCCGGGCGCCCTTCCATGCGGCGCGCAAGAGCTCGTCGAGCCCTTTGAGCTTCGTGAGCGTCTTGGGGAGCGTCTTTTGAAACGTGAAGTCGGGGGCGCGCGCCATGTGCAAGCACGCCTCAATGTAGTCTTTGAGCGAGCCGGGGTGCTCTGTCACGAACCGCTGCGCACGATTCAAGACTGCGTTTGGAAGGTAGCGCTCACGGTAGGTGCGTAGCTTCTCGATTAGATCCTTACGAAGCCCTTTGTACTGCGGCGTCTTGAGCGGCGCGGGACCATAGTCCGCAGCCTCGGACCAGCCCATTCCATTCATCAGCAGCATCAGGGTGAACAGGCGCTCATCGGCGCGGACCTCAACCGACTCATCGCTAAAGAGCGAATCGAGCGGGGTGGCGAGCGCCGACGGGGCGGCGAGACCAACGCCCAGCGCAATGAGGAGGGATTTGTAACCCATAGCGACCTCCTGGGGCCGCGTGTGGCACAGTTGTACGCGGCCGGCAATCCTAACCGCCGACGCTCAAACCCTGCCGAGCATTCACCGTCTGCCCGAAAAACCTAGCGTCTCTTCGGGTCAAATCGGCAGAACTGATTCTGACACAAAACCAGCAACCGGGCGGCCCCTGTGGGCGCATTGAGTGACTCAGGGAGGTTGTCCGTGTTGTCGATCGTGACGCGCACCTTCCCGTTGACTTCGCGAAGTTGAATTCGAGCCGGTGACACCACCTGCCGCCCGATGCCGCAGGGGCGCCTGACCCCCGCCTCGCTGACATAACAGTCGCCTGCGGCGTCGATCCCAACCCAGCTCCGGCCGGTTTCGGTCTCAAAGCCGACCGCCACCCAACGCTCCACCGAGCCCAGCTTGGTGGCCCGCAACGCCGCGTCGCCCTCGGCCTCCCACTCCAAGCGCCGCTCGATCTCCAGCGCGCCGACACCGAGCTCATCACCGAGCGCCAGCGCAGGGCTCGACTGTGCGACCGTGGCGGCACCTGCGGCGCCCGGGTGGTCCAGATAACGCTCTTTACGTCGCCATAAGCCGCCGGTCGCCTCTGGGTAACCGTCGAGCACGGTATGCGGCGCAATGCTGCGCTCGTGGGCTCCATCGAGCAGCCAGACCCCTTCCGTTGCCTCGGGCGCGCTGGCGCCAAAGAGCCAAGCCCCTAAGACGAGCCCTGCGAGCAACGGAAGACCCACCACAGCCCACAGCGGATAACGCTGCAGCAAGGGGATAGGGCCGGCCGGCGGCCGCAACACGGGGGCTACCTGCTGGACCGCCTCGACGCGTCGCTGAGGGATCTCCGGCTCATCTTGTGGAACCTCCGGCACCTCTTCAGCCACCGGCTCATCGTCCTCGGGCTTCTCGAGCTCTGCGGTGCAGGCGTCGAACGCTTCGAGCAGCTCGCCGGCGCTCTGATAGCGGCGCTCAGGCTTGGGCTCCAGGCACTTCTCGATCAAGCGATCCATGCTCTCCGGGAGCTCACGCACGATCGTCGAGGCAGCCGAGAACGAGCCGTCCGGGAGCGACCCCGTGATCATCTCATACAGCATTCTGCCCAAGGAGTAGACGTCACCCGACTCGACCACTCGCTTGGCGTCACGCCCTTGTTCCGGCGGCATGTAAGCCACCGTCCCCATGGTCATGCGCGTTTTGGTGTCCCAGACGGCGTCTCGCTCATCTCGATCGACGAAGTACGCAAGGCCGAAGTCAGCGACCTTGAGGACGTTGGTCTCACGATCGAGCATGATGTTCTCAGGCTTGAGGTCACGATGCACGACACCCTGCTCGTGTGCGGCGGCGACCCCGGAGCAGATCTGCCGGAAATAATCGAGCGCCTTGGGCAGGTTCCCACGCACCTCGCTCTGGTTCAGCTGGCGTAGGTGCGGTCCGTCGACGAACTCCATGGAGATCACGTGCACTTCGGTGCTGACGCCCTCCCGGTCGTACGACTTGCCGGTGAGGATGTCGTACACCCGCACGACGTTGCGGTGCGTGATGCGTGCGCCCGTCGCCGCCTCGCGACGGAACCGGTCCACGAAACCGGACTTGTCGGCGTGCTCCAAGGCCAGCACCTTCAGCGCCACTTTTCGGCGCAGCTTGGACTGGTAGGCTTTGTAGACCTTCCCCATCGCCCCTTTACCGACCTCTTCGAAGCGCTCGTAACCCTCGACCTGAAGACGCTCCATGCTCCCTGTCTTGGGAAGCCGTGGTCGGGGGTTGGTCTGGCGATGGCGCTGGTCTGCGTCGCCGTTGGCGACCGGCGCGCCGCGCATCTGCGGCTGAATCTGAAACTCGGACTTGCAATAGGGGCATCGCACGCGGTCGCCGAGCTTGAACTGGCTGACCTCCACGCGCCGCAAACAACTTGGGCAACTGCGCGACTGAATCATTGCCCCCCCACCTCATCGAGTAAAATACGAAGACGCCCGGCCGCTGTTCCGTACCCTTGATCCACGGCGGATTCTAGAGCCTGCATCCACACAACCCGTGCACGCTCAGGATCACCCGATTCTTCAAGAGCTTGACCAAAGAACTCGCGCGCCAACAAGGCTTCATCGCTGGCTTTAAGCTCTTCAAGACCACCAATAATTTCGTCGAACCCCTCGAGATCGCCGATCAAGCGCGCCTCGAGCGCCTTGCACAGCAAATGATCCCGCTCAAGGCGGCTGCGCTTCGCAAGTTCAGCGCCAATCTCTGCGTCCGCAAGCGCCTCCTCTCGCCGACCGAGGATCGTCAAACAGCGCGCCCGATGGAACCGAACCTCGGGCTCGGCGAAACCGTTCCCGCTCTCCGAAAGCACCTGAAGCATTCGCTCGAGCCGATCCACCAGCGCCGCCGACGGGGCGCGCTCGAGCGCAATCCACTCGAGGTTGGCGCGAGCGATCACCTCGGCTCGAGAGACGTTCAGGCGCTGAGCCGTCTCAAGCGCCTCGAGGCCGATCCGCTCGGCGCCATCGAGATCACCTGACCGCAACCGCGTCCCCGTGACGTTGACCAAGGAGACCATGAGATTAAACTCATCACCGACCGCTCGAGCCGCCGCGATCGCCTCATCAAAAGAGACGAGCGCTTGCTTGAGGTTACCGCACCGCTCCTCGGTGAGCGCGACCAACTGCAAGGCTTTGGCGCGCCCGCGCTCGACCTCCATCTCGTCCATCCGGCGCACCGAGTCATGCGCCGCTTGGCGCGCCTGCTCGGCGTCACCGAATCGCTGCAGGATGCTCGTGCGCGCCTGTTGAAGGCGAGCAGCTAACAGCGCCCCAATGCGCTCAAGGCGCGCATCGAGCACCTCGGCGCGACGCAGCGCCTCCTCACCCTCGCCGCGATCGCCCAGCAGGCTCATGTAGCGCATCTGGAGCTCGGTGTCCTGTTCGAGCGATAAACCGTCACGCTTGAGCGCCTCAACGACCACGCGCTCAGCCTCATCCGGGCGCCCTACGTTGCGCAACGCCAGCGAATAACCCGACGCAGCCTCCACGGGGGCTGGTTCGGTGCGGCGCGTGTACACATCGAGCCACGCCTCATACGCCGAGACCGCCGCGCCGGCGTCACCGAGCTCAGCGAAAAGCAGAGCTTGATCCGGTAGATATTCAAGCGTCAGCTCATCTTGATGCCCACGGATCGCATGGAATAAGAGCTCATCGATGTTGAGCTCTCGCTCCTGAGCGCACGCCGTAGCGAGGTGAGCGTGACCCAGCCGATACTGTTCATCGCTCAAGCGTCGCCGAGCGTGGCGAGCCAAGTTGCTGTAGGCCACGTGGTAGCCATCGCGCTGGCGCATGGCTTCCACCAACATGCCATGCCGCACCAAATGATCGATCGCGTCGAGCCGTTGATCCTCCGACAGGTCGATCCCGACCGCCTCGAGCAGCGACCCGATCTGCGAGAGCCGGAACCGACGCCGGTTGAGCGCGGCCGCGCCGAGCACCTGCCCTGCCGCCTCTGGTAAGCTCTCGAAGAGCTTCTCGACCAAGCCATCGAGCGGCTTATCTTGTCCGTCCCCACCAAACACCGAGGTCGACTCGAGGTCGTCTTTGAGCTCCCAGGTGCCGACACCGTGCCGCTCAAGCGCATAGTGCTCCGCCAGCGCACGGAGCATCTCGATGCAAACCAACGGGACGCCTTGGGTGCTCTCGCGCATGTGCTGCATCACCGTGTTACCGGGCGCGCTGCCAAGACACGCTGTGACCAGCTGGCGTAACTCGTCGTCATCGAACGGACCCAGCGTGATCCGTTGGACGCTCTGTTGCTGCGCCAGGAGGTCGGCGCGCTCGCCCTCTCGCCACGCCCCCACCAACATCAAGCTACCGGGTTTCAGGTCCGGCTCACCGCCCGCTGCGGCGCTGGCGAGCTGATCCGAGACGTGATGCAAGACGTCCAAGGACAACAGATCCGACTTCTCAAGGTCATCGCAGATGAACATGAGAGGCTCTTGCCGGCTCAGCCGATGGATCACGCGCCACAAAACCTGCTTGGCGCGGCGGCGCTCCTCGGTTGGTGGCAGCGCCTCGGCTTGGGTGATCTCGAGCAGGTCGAGCTCCGTCAGGCGCGGGGCGATGCGTGCCACCACGGCGGCGTCGTCGCGCAGGAGCCGCCGCCCGAGCAGGGGTTGCTCTCGGGCGATCTCGAGGACCAGCTCGAGGAGCGGGTTGAGGTAACTGTAGGGGGCTTCAAGCGGCTCAGGCGCGCTCAAACGAACGATGCGGAACCCGTGGCCGCGCGCGCGCTCCCACAGCTCCTCGAGTAAACGGGACTTACCGACACCCGCCGGACCGATCACCAAATGAGCTGCCCGGAACTGACGCTGGCTGACCAGCTCAAGCTCACCAGTTAGAGTCTTGAGTTCGTCAGCCCGGCCGATGAGGTCTGGGCGAAACACATTGATCGCCCGAAGTCGATTGGGCTCCTCCCCAAAACGAAACAGCACATCCCACGCCGAGGCGGGGCGATCGCCGCGCGCCTTGCTCAGCAGCTGCATCGTCAACTTGACCAGCTCATCCGGCGCGCCGGGGTTCAAGGTACCCAGGTCAGGGGGCAGCTGAAACACGTGCTGGTAGATGGCAGCCGCCGGGGAGTCGGCTTCAAATGGCCGCCGCCCCGACAGGAGCTCAAACAGCATCACCCCGAGGGCGTAAAGGTCGCTGCGGAGGTCCGTATCCGTGGCGCGCAGCTGCTCTGGGCTCATGTAGGCAAAGGTCCCCACCAGCTGCCCGGTGTCGACCACGGCGTGATCCTCTTCGCTGTCCACCGCAATACCAAAGTCCATCAAGAGGACGTCACCGTCGCTCGTGACCATGACGTTGGCGGGCTTGAGGTCACGGTGAATGATCCGGTGATCGTGGATGTGCGCAAGCGCTCGGAGGATCTGCACAAAAGCCTTCTGCACACGCTTGAGGCGCTCCGGCGCGTTGATCAGCGCCTGCTCGACCTCGGCGAGCGGCTCGACTTGCTCGGCTGGAGCCTGCTCGCCCCAGACGCCGAACTCGTCGGGGCGGTCGTGCACCAAGCTAAACTCGTTGAGTTCGCGTGGGCTCTCTTGCGTGGCTTGATCCGCGCCCCCCGAGGCAGCGCCCACGAAGACGTCGAGCGGCACCCCGTCGACCAGCTGCATCGTAAAGTACGGACGCCCCTCATGTTGCCCCGCCTCGAACACCTCGACCACGTTGTCATGCTTGAGCCGCTTCAGCGCACGAAACTCGCGCTCAAAGCGGACCTTACTCTCGGTGTCGACGATGTTCATGAGCTTGAGGGCGCGGCGTGGGCCGTCGCCTCGGCTCACCTCGAAGACCACACCCATACCGCCCGATCCTAGGCGGCGATGAACAGTCCAATCTCCGATGGAGCGCGGCAACTCGAGCACGGACACGACCTCACGACGACATCTTCCCTAAATGGTGAAAGGGGCCGTTGGTCAAGCCCGCTCATACCTTGCGTGTGCGGCTGATGCCGCTTAGCGCTTGAACGCTCGCCGCTACGGCTCTAAGGCTCCGCTGAAATTGAGGGCGAGAACCAACGTGTACAACTTTCTCATCGCGACAGGCGCAGCGACGCTCATCGGCATCCTGGCGGGGGTTGGCTTGGGTGGTTGGACCTACGGCATCATCCCCGCGCTGCTGGTCCTCCTCGGCGGCTACTTCATCCTCCTGCGACGCTCGATCAAGAAGGTCGAAGTGATCAGCGCCCGCGTGGGGCAGATCATGACGGCGGCGGAGCGACAGAGCCGCGGACAAGCGCGCAACCCGCGCGCCGCCAAGCAGTCGATCAGCCGAGCGATCGACCAGTCGATCGCCGAGCTCCGGAAAGGCTATGACATCGGTCAGTGGCAGTGGGGCGTGCGCTCGCAGCTCGACGCGCAGATCGGTAACCTGTTGTTCATGTCCGAGCGCTACACCGAGGCTAAACCGTATCTCAAAACCGGGTTTGTGCGTCAGTGGACCACGCGGGCGATGCTCGGCGTCTTGCTGTACAAAGAGGGCAACTTCAGCGCCATGCGAGACGCATTTGACGAGTGCATCCGCTTTAATAAGAAGAAGCAGGGTCTACTCTACGCCTGCTACGCTTGGTGCTTGCTCAACGCGAAAGATGGTCGGAAATCCGAGGACCGTCGCGCCGACGCCCTCGAGGTGCTCAATCGTGGGCACGACGCCATGGACAAAAAGGACGACAACCTGGCGCGCAACCTCGACGCCGTCCGCAACGGGAAGCGAATGAACATGACCGGCTATGGTCAGCAGTGGTATATGTTCCGACTGGAAGCGATGAAGACGCCCCGCCAGCAGGTTCGCGGCCGCTAGCGGCTCGATCGCAAGGCCGCCGCCACCGCAGCCGACTTCAAAACGCCGACCTGAAGCCGCAGCGCCCGACCGAGCAGGACGCCGAGATCATGGTCGCTGTGACCGCCGAGCGGTACGACGGTCTCAGCGAGATCCCGCAGGCGCTCGAGCACCGGGCGGCTGTAGTGGCGACCACGGGGCGCACAGGTGCGGCAGTTGAGACCTTGACCGTGCGGGTCCAGCGCAGCGCCCTCACTGAGGCTCGCGCCGCAGCGGCTGCAGGCGTCTGGATCCGGCTCCACCCCTAGGTGGCGCAGGGTCTGAAGCTCCATCCAGCGACTGGTCTGAGGCTCCCCGAGCGCGTCCAACGCGCACTCGAGCGCGTGCGCCAGTGAGGGCGCAACGATCCCATCTCGGGTCGAGACGCTGACCAGCTCGAGAAGATAAGCCGCCCGCGCCAACGCAAGCGGGTCGCTCATCGCCCCGCTTCGATCCGCCACCAAGTCCACTTGACTCAACGTAAAGAGCTCTCCGCGCCGCCGCGCCGAGAGCCTCAAATCGAGGGTGTTCCCTGGCACAAGCAGCGCGTGCCAGCCCTTCGATTTGCTGCGAGGCCGGCGAGCGTAGACGCTGAATCGACCGACATCTGCGCTCAAAACCGGTAGGATCAGGTCGTGATCGCCATAAGGAACACGCCCCAGGACGACCGCCCGGATCGCCTCCTGCGTGTCAGTCTGAGCCACCAAAACCTGCGCTCGGCTTTGGGGCTTTGGCGGACGGGCACGGCGGTCCAGAGTCCCCCACGGTGCGAGCGACTCGCTTGGTGCACTCGGTCGCGAGCTCAAACGCACACTGCTCGTCCTGACGCCGCTGACAGCGAGCGACGGCCCGCCGGTACGCGCTACGCAAGACCAGCGGGTCAATACGGGAAGCGATCTCCTCGGGCCGGACGCACATTTTCATAAAGGGCGGGTCGTAGGCAGCCAACATCGCGGAGTCGCCGCGTTCCAGACCGACCCTTAGCAAGGAGATGTAGGCGCCGCAGAGGTTCGGCACACGCCGAAGCAATCGCTTGAGCCGCCGCACCCCCTCTTCGACCTTTCCCTGGAGAATCAGCGTCTGGGCTAGGTTCTGCTCGGCGAACTGCGGCGTCGTGTACAAGATGTTCGTCAGCGCTTGCTCAAACTGTACCACCGCTTCGTCGTAGCGCTTCTGCTCATTAAGCACCAACCCGAGCAGGTTGTGCGCCTCGCTGTAGACCTCGTCCGATACCTTCAGCGCCTGCCGGAGGGCCGCCTCCGCCTCTTTCGGCTTCTTGAAGCCATAGAGATAGACATAACCGAGGTGATAGTGCGTGCGTGCGTTGTCGCCATCGAGCTCGATCGACTTACGAAGCTCGACGAGAGCCTGTCGGTACTGTTGCTTTTCGATCAGCGCGGCGCCGAGATCCTGCTTGATCTCGGCCATACGCTGACGCTTGGCGTGCCCGCCACAAGCAGCCAACGACAGCGCCAGCCCAGCCAGGGCGAGGCGCGTCATCACTTGGTGAGCTCGAGAGCGAAGACCTTCATGCCGTTACGCGGCAAATCGACCTTCTCCGAGACCAAGGTATCGGTGAGCTCGATGCGGCTGTCGCGGATTCCACCAAGGCCGATCACGACCTCCATCGCGCCGGCACCGCCGTTACGACCGAGCTTGACCTCGACTTGATTGGAGCCGGCTTTGAGGTGCGCCATGAGGTCGTGAACCGACTGCATCGGGTCCACCTCATCAGCCACCTTGACCCCGTTGACCGTGACCTCGACGTTGATCTCTGTCTTGCCGTGCGCCTGGCTCTGGAAGATCACCATGGCGCCCTCCCCGGGCGCAAGGCGGGCAGGCTTGAGCCGAACCGTCTCGGCAGGCGGCGCCACCTCGTAGTCCGGGGCGTCGATGAAGACACGCCCCTGGTCATCGATACGCACCGTGGCGTTGGTAAACTGCTGACCCCGAACACCATCGATCGGGACGTTGTTGAGGAACAAGCGCCCCTGTGTGGAACCGAGCACCAAACTCGTCACGACCATGCTGAGCATCGCTGCGTTCACGACTGCATCTCCGCGCCAAGCAACACTTTGGCTCGGCGCCGCGTCCGTAGCAAGGAACGAAGGGTCAACGCCAGCAGCAACATGAACCCTACCAGCGCAATCCGAAAGGCCACAACGGTCCCTTGCGTCGCCCACCACAACGCGCTGCGTAGCTCGGCTAAGCCAAAGGTGTCTGGCGCCCGCGCCTCAAGCAGCGTCACCGTCGCCTGCGCTTCTTCGACCTGTCGCTTGCGCAGCGCATCACCGCCCATGCGCAAGAGCTCGACCGGTAGCGCCGAGGGCCAGCGCTCGGTCGGGACCTGCGTCGCCTTCTCGACAGCGGAACGGAGCGTGCCTTGTCGTGCCGCCATGAGCGCCTCCCAGCCTTGAATCATCTCCCCGAGTTCAACGCAGCGCTCAGGTGAGCTATTCAACTCGGCGCAGGCGCGCTGGTGCGCCCGAGCCTCCAGCCATCGCCCTTGAGCGAGCGCATCCTTGCCACAGCGCATCCGTGCGCTGACGGCGAGCGCGCGCCACTGCGCGTCGATCAGCGGTTTGTCAACGGCGTCGAGGTAGCGGCAAGCCGCGGCAAAATCGCTGGCAGACCAAGCCCTAAGAAACTCGCTCGGAGCCTCCGATAAGGACAGCAGCAACCAGGCCCACATCACCATATGCCATCACGCCTGCGCCTCCCGGAGTGCGATCACTCGCCGACGCGCCTGCAGCTCCCCTTTATACCGATCGATCTGCACCTCATAGAGCACATCCACTACGGCTCCCCTATCCGCCGCCCGTCCTATGCGAAAACCATCCATCCAGATCTGTCGCTGCTGAGTGGGCGCGGCGACCGCAAAGCGCGTAAAGTCGCTCTTGTAGTCTTTACGCTGGAGCACGGTCAGGCGCCGCGCCAACAAAACGGGGACAGGGTTCGCCATCCCAAAGGGCGCCACCTGCCGCAGCTGCTGCGCCACGCCGAGGTGCGCCTCCCACGGGGGCAGCTCGGCGTCGTAGAGCACGACCTTTTGGTGACCTACCTCGCCGAGCTGTTCACGCACCGCCAGGTTGAGCTCTGCGCGCAGACGCGCCAGTCGAGCCTCGGCTTTGAGCGTGAGACCCGCCGCTGCGTGGTGGCCTCCATAACGCTCGAGCTCGCCCTGTGCGCTGCGCAGCGCCGCCACTAGGTTGACCCCCTCAGGCGCACGCGCCGAGCCCTTGCCCTGCATCCCGATCACGACCGCTGGGCGGTGGTAATGCTCGACCAGCCGACCCGCTGCTAAACCAACGACGCCCGGATGCCATTGCGGATCGTAGGCGACGATACAGTCTGGCACCTGCTCGACCTCACGCACTCGGCGCATCACCTCGCCCACGGTGTCGCGTTGCAGCTTTCGTCGGTCGGCGTTGAGCGCGTCCAACTGCTCGTACAGCGCACGCGCCTCGGTCGGATCATCCGTCACCAGCAACCGAAATGCGAGGTCCGCATCAGCCAGGCGACCGGCAGCGTTGAGCCGAGGCGCCACGTCAAAACCGAGGCTGCGCTCGGTGAGCTCGGCGTCTCGAGCGCCCTCCTTGAGCACGTGGAGACCGACGAATGGCGTGCGCTCAAGCTCCCGCAGCCCGCGCCGGACAAAGACTCGGTTGGCGCCCGTCAGGGGTACCATGTCGGCGACCGTCCCGACCGCTACGAGCGCGAGCAACGCCTCGACATCAGGCTCCGCTCCGTCACGAAAATAGCCGCGGTCTCTCAGGACCTTGCGCGTCCAGAGCGCAAGATTCCATGCCACCCCGACGGCGGCGGGCTCGCCCGGCGGGTAGCTGTTATCCGCCCGCTTCGGGTTGATGACGCCCACAGCCGGCGGGATGGAGTCGGCTACGCTGTGGTGATCGCAGACAATGGTGGGTAGACCGAGCGCCTGCGCACGCTCGAGCGCCTCGAAGGCGGTGGCTCCACAGTCGACCGTGATCAAAACATCTGCGCCCGCAGCCAGCTGGTCGACCATCGAGGCGGCGAGCCCGTAGCCGTCTTTGAGCCGATGCGGCAGGCGTACCTGCACGGGGCAGCCCAACTGGCTAAGGAAGCGGTAAAGGACCGCCGAGGCGGTGCAGCCGTCCGCGTCGTAGTCTCCAAAGACGGTCACACGCTCGCCAGCCTGCACGGCGTCAGCGAGACGCTGGGCGGAAGTGTCCATGTCGGGCAGCAGATCCGGCGACGGCAGCTGCCGCACGCTCGGGGTCAAAAAAGCGCTGAGGTCGCCGGTGGTACGCGCCGCCACCACCTCTGTGACGACCGGCGCCAGCCCGAGCTGCTCAGCCTCGTGCAGCCGCAGCGCATCGACCTCACCGCGCGCTCGCCAAATCTCTGAGATGCCCCCCACGCTGCGCCTCCTTCTCAGACAAAAAAGCGCAACGGGCTGGCAAACGCCAACCCGTTGCTGGTGACCCGTACGGGGTTCGAACCCGTGTTACCGGCGTGAAAGGCCAGTGTCCTAACCGCTAGACGAACGGGCCAGCGGCAACGCCGTTTAGGGCGAAAACAAGGAAAGCGCCAAGTGTTTTTTATGCAGAGCTTGCGAAAGGTCGCGCTTGACACATGGCCCACCTTTCCTCGATATGCCGCCACACCCGCTGAGGGTCGTTAGCTCAGTTGGTAGAGCACCGGACTTTTAATCCGATGGTCACAGGTTCGAATCCTGTACGACCTACCAGACCGGTCGCCTCAGTCGAGGCGGCCGGTTTGCTTTTTTGCGCTGTTGGCCAACTAGAGGTTGCGCTGCACTCGATGCGCCGCCAGCCCGCGCCGGACGCGCTCATCCTCTTCGACGACGCGGCGCTCAAAGCCCTTACGCTGCTTACACTGGCGCCTGAGCACCACGCTGCGCTGCCTCAGCTTGAGCCAGTCCTCGGTCAGATCCAGCTCGGTGTCTGCCATGCTGCGGTTCGACAACACGGTTCGCGCCGCGCCGACCGCTTTGAGCTCAGCGGCGCAGTCGACCGTCGGCGCCTCTTTGAGCAACCGGTCGTAGATCATCCCGCCTAAGCCCGGAACCACCACACAGGCGATCAGAAACGCAAGCAGTGCGTACAAGCTGCGGCGCGTCCGCTTGACCCCAAACCGGCTGAAGAATTGGACGATCAAGTGCCTGCGACCGTCTGCTCAACGATGTAGTCGACCAAGCCGGCCATCCCACCCCGCTCTGCGTACGCCTTGCGCTGTCGATCGGCGCCGCAGCCGTGCTCGAGGATCTTGCGGATCCCATGCACCTCATGGAGACAGCCGAGCCGTCGCGCCGCTGGGTCCACGAACTCGATCAGCTCATCGATCAGCTCCGTAAAGGGCTTCTGATGACGACGTCCCCAGTCGATCATCGTTCCCGAGACGCCGTAGCGCAGCGCCCGCCACTTGTTCTCCTGGATGAAGGAGGTCGGGTAGCGGCGCCAAGCCCAGTTCTTACGGTGCAGCTCGGTCAGGCGCGCGACCAGCGACTGGATCAAAGCCGAGATCCAGATCGTCTCGTTGACCGTCATCGGCAGGTCGCAGATGCGAAACTCGATGGTCGGGTACGTCACCGAGCAGCGTAGATCCCACCACAAGCGTCGGCCGCTGTCGATGCACTCTTGCTCAACCAAGGTGTCGATAAAGTCTTGATACTCCCGCCACGAGCGAAAACGGCTGGGCACGCCCGTCCGGGGTAAGCGCTTAAAAAGCTCCGCTCGGTGCGAGGCGAGGCCGGTGTCGCGCCCCTGCCAAAACGGCGACGAGCAGCTCAGCGCCAGCAAATGCGGCAGGAAGTAGCGCGCTTGATTCGCCACCGCCACGCGCTCGTCCGGATCGTCGACGCCAACGTGGACATGCATCCCGCAGATCAAGTTGGCGCGCAGCGTATCTTGCAGCCCGTCCGTCAGGGTCTGATACGGTCCTTGCGTGATCCCCTGATCTTCCCAGCGGCTAAAAGGGTGCGTTGAGACGGCGCCGATCCGAAGCCCCACCTTCTCGGCCACCGCCGAGGCGGCGCGCCGATTGGCGGCGACCTCGAGGCGAGCTTGATCGATGTGCTCACAAACCCCGGTACCGACCTCGACGACGGAGGTGTGCAGTTCCTCTTTAAGCTCGATGCTTTCCGGGTCCATCGCGGCAGCAGCGACCATGTCCATATAGCCAGGCGCCAGCGCCCGGCTCTCCGGGTCGAGGATAAAGAATTCCTCTTCAACACCCATCGTGAAATCAGCCATTAGCCCGATCTCCTGTTTACGCCGAACGTGCGTCGGCGACTCTTCGCCTCAAAAGGACAAAGCTCCCGCCAAGGTCAACCCCTCGCGAGAGCCGTCACAGAAATAATACATGGGACAAACGCCCCATCGTAAGCTATTTGATCTTCGCTTCTTTGAAGAGCACGTGCTTGCGGACCACCGGGTCGTACTTCTTCTTTTCAAGTTTCCCAACGCCCTGTGCACGCTTCTTGTCGGTGGTGTAGTAGTAGCCCGTGCCGGCGGTGGAGACGAGTTTGATGAGTTCACGCATGACGAAACCTCAATATTCTTTGAAAGCGGGAGCGGCGGGTATCAGCGCTTCGGGCTGTGTGCAAAGGAAAAACCTCGCCGCCGGTGTCCTAGTCGGGCTGCTCATGGGCGGCCTGACCGGCTGTTCGAGCGAGCCAGAGCCAGAGCCAGAGCCGACCCGGCGCTACACCTGGCGAGCCGTCACGGGCGTGAGTATGGGCGGCGGCGCTTCGGCGATGTTCGGCTTAAAATACCCGGAAAAGTTCGATTTTATCGGAATTATGGGCGGCCCTCTGGTCGATCTGAGCAGTTTTTCGCGCATGGTCGAACGGGGCTGGTTAGGCGGATTCTGCAGCCTTGAGCGCCTAGAAGCGTTGATGGCGCAAGGCAATGACCTTGATAACGTCGAAGCCTTCTGTGGCCTGTATACCGATCAGCCCAACGCAGCGGTCCTGCCCGAATCCAATGTAGCGCCAGAGACCGCCTACCCGGACGGCGCAGCGCCGATTTATGAGTCGGTCTCGGATTACAACAACTGGTGGCGTGGTCCGGACGGCGGTCGTGGCGGTAGCTTCAACCGACAGCGCCTGATGGATAGTTTTCATGATATCATCAAAGGCATGGGCAATGCGTTTAACCCACCTAACGAGGAATTGCCCTGGGCGGCTCCGGGGATCACCAAGGCTTGGTGGTCGCAACCGGCGGAAGAGCGCTGCGCCAACCCGCTCGTCTTTGAAAACGTCTACAACGCCGAATACAACCCGCGCGGCGAGTACCCCGTCATCACCTATTGCGATGGTCGCCACGACGACCCCGACGGTACGCCCGAGGCTGAGCTTGGACGGATTCTGCCCGACACCCCGCGCACGCAGCCGGTCGGTATTTTGCTGGCGGTGGACCTTAATCGAAACGGTCGGCGCGATTATGCCGAGCCAATCGTGGTCAACGGTTACGAGCGCTACAGCGATGTGGGACCAGACGGCTTAGCCAATGCGGATGAGCCTGGCTACGACCCAGTCACCAACCCCGACCCTAATGGCGATGACTTTGATATGTTCAACAACCCCGCCGGCTTGGAAGGCAACTGGGAATGGGACGATGGTGAGCCCTTCGACGACTACGGTCTTGACGGCGTCGAAGGCACCGGTGACTTGGGTGAAGGCAACGACGCCTACGATGAGAGCCCAGGGCGGCGGAACACGCGTAAGAATGACCCGGGCTCGATGATCGAGAGCATCAGCGACGAGCAACTCGAGCGCCTGACCATCTACATGGACGCGGGGGTCCGGGACTTCCTCAATACGGCGATTACCTCGAACCGCTTGTGGGCAAGGCTGCAAGCGCGCTTGGGCAAAGAGGCGACCCAAGAGTTTCACGACTTTGACGAACTCGCTGCCGAGGGTTCGAGCTTCAACCCCAACGTCATCTCCGGCAACAAGCTCAAGCAGTACAGTTATATGCGCTACGGCTCGCTTGACCCCACGCCGAATCTGATCGCAGCCGGCGACGGCAACCACGTGGGTACGGTGCCGCAGGTGATCAGCCGCATTCAGTTGATCATGAGCATCGCCCAAGGCTTTTGGCCGCGCGCCGACTTGAGCTACCGCCGCAGCCCCGTGGGTGACCCCGGCTACATCGGCCAAGCTACGTACATGAGCCAGACGCTCGGGCGTGAGCAGAGCTACAGCTACGTGCTGCCTCCAGGCTACCATGACCCTGAATACGCCAATGAGGACTACCCGGTGCTCTACTTCTTACACGGTCAGGGCATGGACCACGAAGGCACCGCAGCCACGGGTATTTTGTTCCAGATCGC
>JAYZBQ010000035.1:0-28898 GCA_036338695.1 Myxococcota bacterium | reverse complement strand
CACGCCTCGGACCGACACCACACGTTTATCCTCCAGGGTGCGTTGGACGTGCAGCGGGCGCTGCAGGCTCGAGGTGTTGGCACGGCGTTTCACCTCGAACGTGCAGGGCACCGAGGCGCTCACCTTGCGGAGCTGGCGGAGCGGGCGGCGCTCGTGGTCAGCGAAGATTTACCGGTACCCCCCTTGATGGGCTGGACCCGGCGTTTGAGCGAGCGAGCGCAGACGCCGGTGTGGGTGGTCGACACCGCCTGTGTGCTGCCGATGATGTTGGTCAAAGAGCCCGTCGACCGAGCCTTCATCTTTCGTAAAAAGTACGAGGCGCAGCGATTCGCTCGGCTGCGCGCGGGATGGACCGACGCCGAGGTCAAGCGCCCAGCGTACATCCCCGAGACGCTGCCCTTCGAACCCATCAACTTTGCGGCGCAGAGTATCGAGTCCCTCGTCGCCCAATGCGACATCGATCACTCCGTGCCGGCCGTCGCCCACATGGAGGGGGGCTCTCAAGCTGGCTACGCACGCTGGGAGCGGTTTAAGATCAGCGGTCTGTCGTCCTACGCAGCCAAGCGCAACACGCCGCATGTGGACGGCGTGAGCAGGCTCTCGCCCTACCTGCATTACGGTATGGTGTCGCCCTTTCGACTGGCGGCGGAGGCTCGGGAGGTGGGCGGGAGAGGCGCAGAGAAGTGGCTCGACGAGCTGCTGATCTGGCGCGAGCTGGCGCACGCATGGTGTGCGTTCCAAGCCGACGTCCACAGTGTGGACGTACTTCCCGAGTGGGCGCTTGAGACCCTGCGGGCGCATCAGGGCGACACCCGGCACGCCACCTTCACGGACGACGAATTGCACCAGGCGCGCACGGGCGATCGGCTCTGGGACGCCTGTCAGCGCTCACTGCTCAAACACGGTGAGCTGCACAACAACGTCCGGATGACCTGGGGCAAGCAGATCGTCCAGTGGGCGCGATCGCCCGAGGAGGCGCGCCGCCTGCTCGTCGAGCTCAACAACAGGTACGCATTGGATGGACGAGACCCCAACTCGTACGGCGGTCTCTACTGGTGCCTGGGTCTCTTTGACCGCCCGTTCAAGCCACCGCAGCCCGTACTCGGGACCGTCCGCGGGCGCTCAACGGCGTCGCAAGAGCAGCGCATCGACATCGACGCGTACGAGGCTTGGGTCGACCGCCTCGTCTAGCGGCTCCCGCTCACTTCCTAAACGACTCATCGGCTGCTCCCTTGAAGCAGCCTAGGACCCAAGGGTAGGTGTTCGTGATCCGGTAGCCGTAGCGGCCGTCGACGACCATCCCATTGCACTCGTCGAGGTCACCCGAGCCTGCGATGTACTCGTAGTCATCCACGAACCGACCGTTGTACTCCTCGCCCTGGAACGCGCCGCCTGGTCCGCTCGGGTCGTACGTGGCGCCTCCATGACTCTGAGCCGCACGGACGCCCGACTTGAGCGAGTAGCTCGAAGTGGCGCGCCGGACCTCGCCAGTGTCTTCGTCCCGAAAGAACGGCCCAAAGATCGGAAACCCGTCGGCTGCAAACCCGACCACCGGGGACGGGCTGTCGCTGCGCGCCGGATCGTGCAGAGCCTTCGGGTCGCCGTGGTAGTGATATTCACCGTCGGGCTGGGTGTGGGCGTTGTGCGAATCGGTGCCAAAAGCGTTGAGCGGCGACATGGGGTCGTAGCGAAAGGGTTGGCCCCCCGTGTCAAAGCAGCCGATCTTCTCCTGACCAGCGGGCTCGCTCCCGACGCCGTAGCAAGCGGCCGCCAAGAGATCGAGCTTCACCCCGTTGAGAAAAATCCCGTCATCATAACGCAGCGAGAGCTCCGTGCTGGTTGCAGCTGCCTGGGGCGAGGACGGGATCGAGAAGCTCTTGGTCGCCTCAGAGGTCGTGTTGACAAAGGATCGAGCGCCGTCGTTGAAGTCGTGGTTGGGGATCGAGTTCGAGGTCAGCTCGCAGTGATCGCCGTTGTCGGCGATGGTGACGCGCCCAACAAAAGACTTGCTGCGCCCTACATCCTGAACCGAAGAGGAATAGCTCCCCTCGTACGCTGTGCACGCTGCGTCGGTTCGCGTCAGAACAGCGTCTGTGATATCGACTGCGTTCGGGTCGACCTCGTCGCCGCAAGCGACGACGCTCATGATCACCAAGCCCAAGCTCCATCTTGCGTGTCTCTTCATCCAGGCGACTCCTTACGCTCACAATGCAGACATCGCCCGAGCGTAAAATGCAAGTCATGCGGCTCCTCACCACGCCCCAAACCGCTCCCGTCTGACATCGTCGCCGATCTAAGGCACACTGATGGCGTGGAGGTTATGCTTTGAGAGCACTTATCACGCTGATCCTCGCCACCTCGGCCGCCTGCGGCGGCGACGGCGACATTACGGGCGTAACGCACACCGTCTCGGTGAACGGTGTGACTCGGACCTACCGCCTGGTCGTGCCGCCTGCCCCCTCTTCACGGCCGATGCCGCTTGTCCTTGCGTTCCATGGCGGCGGCGGGCGCGACGTCGCGTTTCCGCAAGAGCCAGCGTTTCGCAGCCTCGCTCACGAGCAGGGCTTCGTGATAGCCTATCCCCTGGCAGAACATCGACCGGGTAACGAGGGCGAGTGGCAACTCAACACGACGGCTCTATTGCGGCATGATATGGACTTTCTTGAGGCGCTGATCGACCAAGTCTCAGCGCAACATGCCATCGACGAAAACCGCATCTACGCGACCGGCTACTCGCTCGGCTCCATGTTCAGCTATGAGCTGCCCTGTCATCTGAGCGAGCGCTTCGCCGCCATCGCCTCGCATGCAGGGACGATGCCTGTCAGCCCCAGCAGCTGCAGCCCCACACAGCCCATGGGTATCCTCCATCTGCACGGCACGGAGGACTCGATCATCCCGTATGCAACGTCATGGAACTGGAAGGCATGGGACCAAGTCGGTCCGATGCGCGACATTCCGAGCCTCATCGAGTTCTGGCGAAACGCCTACCGCTGCGAGGCTCAGGATCAACCGGCTTCCGCCGATTCACGACACATCATCCACGCGTCCTGCGATAGCGGTGTGCGCGTCGAGCATCATCAGCTCACCGGTGTCGGTCATGAGTGGCCCGACGAGATCAACGGCACGTCGACGCACCGAGTGATCTGGAACTTCTTGAGCGGCTTCTCGAGGTCACTCTGACGCAGGCTCGTCCGCAGCCTGCGCGATCTCCTCGTGCAACCACGCAGCGTGCTTCGGCGCCCGCTTGGTGACGCTCCACTCCTCGAGCATCGCGGGCGCCACCTCGTGGAGCTGTTGCATCTGCTCGGGCGTGCCCACGTTGGCGGCGAGCTCGATGCGGTGACCGCTCGGATCAAAGAAATAGATCGAGCGGAAGATGCCGTGGTTCACAGGACCGAGAACCTCGAGCCCCTCCCCTTCGATGTGCGTCTTGGCGGCCATCAAGGCGTCGAGGTCGTCCACCTCAAAAGCGATGTGCTGGACCCACAGCGGCGTCTGCTCGTCCCGGCCCATCGCCGGAGAGTTGGGGAGCTCGAAAAACGCCAGGACGTTCCCCATCCCGGCGTCGAGGAACACATGCATGTACGGGTCTGGCTCTTTGGTCGAGGGCACCTCGTTCTCGGCGATCGCCAAGACGAAGCCCATGTTCAAGACGCGCTGATAAAAGGCGACGGTCTCTTTGGCGTCTCGGCACCGGTACGCCACATGGTGAATACGCTTGAGCTCAACGGTCATCGAGCGCCTCCTTTCGCAACCTACAACACGCCGCGGGTCAGCTGGTCGCGCTCGATCGACTTGAACAGCGCCTCAAAGTTCCCCTCGCCGAAACCTTCGTCCTCTTTGCGCTGGATGAACTCAAAGAAGATCGGACCGACCGCCTTCTCTGAGAAGATCTGCAGCAAAAGCCGCGGCTCACCGCCTTCAGTGGTTCCGTCCAGCAAGATGCCTCGCTGACGCAACGCGTCGGTCGGCTCACCATGACCGGGCAGGCGCTCCTCCAGCATATCGTAGTAGGTGGCAGGTGGCGGCGACATGAACGAGACACCGCTCTGCTGGAGCCGATCCCAACAGCTGATCAGGTCGTCGCATGAGAAGGCGATGTGCTGGATCCCCTCGCCCTTGTATTCGCGCAGATACTCTTCGATCTGCCCGACCTTCTCGGATTTCTCCTCGTTGAGCGGGATGCGGATCAAGCCGTCGGGTGCCGTGAGCGCACGCGACACCAGCCCTGTGTATTCGCCCTTGATGTCAAAGAAGCGGATCTCTCGGAAGTTGAACAGGTTCTCGTAATAAGCCGCCCAGTAGTCCATGCGCCCTTTGTAGACGTTGTGGGTCAGGTGGTCGATGATGTTGAATCCGCAGCCCTCGGGGTGAATGTCCACGCCCTCGAGGTACTCAAAGTCGACATCATAGATGGACAAACCCTCTTCAAATCGGTCGATCAGATAAACCGTCGCGCCGCCGATGCCCTTGATCGCCGGCAGTCGCAGCTCACTAAAGCCGGTCGCCACCTCAACCGGCTCGGCGCCCTTCTCGAGCGCCAGCGCGTAAGCAGCCGCTGCGTCCTTGACGCGAAAGCCCATGGCACAAGCCGATGGACCATGCTCTGCGGCGTAAAAGGCGGCGTGGCTGCCTGGCTCGTAGTTGATCAACATGTTGATGCCGCCTTGTCGCCAGAGGTGCACATCTTTCGAGCGGTGCTTGGCGATGCGGGTCATCCCGATCGCCTCGAACACGGGCTCGATGATCCCCTTCTCGGGGGCGGTAAACTCAACGAACTCAAAGCCTGCTAGGCCCATCGGGTTGTCGAACAGATCAGCCATCTTCAAATCCTCAGTTGCGGTCCATGCCTGGATCGATTAGCTAGTCGTTGTGATGGGGTCAAGTTGTGATGACAACTAATACACACCAAAGAACCGCTGAGCGTACGGGCGCCCAGGCGGTGGTAACGCTCGATCAATTCTGGCCCTACCTCGTGACGGTGCTCTCCGACCGGATCGCTCGCCGCACCGCCCAGCTTATCAAAGCGCATGGACTCAACCTCTCGCAGTGGCGCGTGCTCGCTGCAATCGCCGAGGTACCCGGGCGGACCTCTGCGGAGGTCGTCGCCATAACCCCGATGGATAAGGGGATCGTCAGCCGCGCCACCAAAGCCCTGCTGGCGCGCGGCAGCGTGCGGCGAGAAGCCTCGCAGACGGACGGTCGCCTCAGCCACCTCCACCTCACCCCCTCAGGCGAGCAGCTGTACAATGAGATCATGCCGCTCGTTCAGGAGGTGACCGAACTCGCAAGCGCTGAGCTCAGCGCAGAGCGTCAGGCGCAGCTCTGCCGCGAGCTGGCGGCGCTCATCGAGGTCATCCCCGACTTACGCTAAGACAGCGTCCGGCTGCTGGTCGGGGTGAGCCGCCGCAAAGGCAGGGAGCTCGATCAGTTCGGACTCCACCTCTAGCAAGCGGGGGAAGCGGCTGAGCTCGACGTCAAATCGACGGGCGTTGTAGAGCTGAGGGATCAGGCAGAGGTCGGCGTAGCTGATGGCGTCACCATGGGCATAGCGGCCGCCATGCGCCTCGACCAAGCGATGCAACCCGTCGAACCCGAACTCAATCCACTCCTTCGACCACTGAACTTGGTCCGCCTTGGGTCGATCAAACAGGCTCCCGAGCCGCTGCATCACGCGCAGATTCTGGATCGGCTGGATGCCGCTGTTGATCACCTCCGCCATCTGGCGCACCCGCGCTCGCGCCATCGGATCGCTCGGCAACAACGCGGGGGTCGGATAGACCTCCTCGAGGTACTCAAGAATCGCCATGCTCTGTGCGACGGGTTGTCCGTCGACCATCAGCACCGGCAGCTCCCGCATGGGGTTGAGCGAGCGGTGTTCAGGCTGGTGCTGTTCGCCACCATCTCGAACCAGGTGGACGCTGACGGTCTCGAAGTCGACGCCCTTGAGATGAAGCGCAATGCGAACACGCCATGAGCAGGAGGAGCGCCAGTAACTGCGCAATGTCACGGTCATCGACGTCGCCTAGGCTTTCTTGACCACCGTCTGATCGATGCGACCAAACAGGCTCTGCCCCGCGGCGTTGAACATCTCGATCGCCACGCGATCACCGTAGTTCATGAAGGGCGTCACGAACTCGCCGGTGTCGATCTTCTCGATCATACGCTTCTCAGCCAAACAGGACGACCCGCGGCTTCGGTCCACGTTGCTGATGGTCCCGCTCCCGACGATCGTGCCGGCGCTCAGCGAGCGCGTTTTGCACACATGCGCCACGATGTCGAAGAAGCTAAAATGCATCTCAGGACCTGCGTCGGGGTCGCCGTACTTCTCACCGTTGAGGTGCGTGATCAGGGGCAGGTGGACGCGCCCGTCCTGCCAGGCGTCTCCGAGCTCGTCGGGTGAGATGGCGAAGGGGCTAAAGGCCGAGGATGGCTTGGAGGTGAAGAACCCAAAGCCCTTAGCGAGCTCTCCTGGGATCAGGTTGCGCAGCGAGACGTCGTTGCAGAGCATGACAAGCCGCACGTACTGACCCACCTCTTCAGGCTTCACACCCTGTGGCGTGTCGTCTAGCACCACCGCCACCTCTGACTCGAAATCACAGCCCCACGCCGTATCGGCCAGGGGGATGTTGTCGCGCGGCCCAAGGAAGGTGTCGCTGCCGCCCTGATAAACGAGCGGGTCCGTCCGGAGGGTCTCGGGGGGCTCGGCGTTGCGCGCTTTGCGGACCAACACGATGTGGTTGATGTAGGCGCTGCCGTCGATCCAACCGTAAGCGCGTGGGAAGGGGCTGTGCAGGGTCGACTCATCGACGGCGAAGGCGTCGGCTCGCTCCCCAGCGTTGAGCGCCTCATAGATACCCGCGACCTTCGCCGACTGAGTGGCCCAGTCGTCGAGCAGAGCCTGCATCGTGGGGACCGAGTCACCGGCGACTACAGCAGTCTGGTTGTCACTTGAGACGACCAACAACTCACCGTCACGGGTTCCGTTTTTTCGGGTTGCGAGCTTCATCTTATCCCCCATCTCACGGCGCCAAGAGCCGTCCATGTGGCTACGCAGTTGTTCCGAAATGAGATTAAGACAAGGATAATTCTGCTCATTCACGCTGCGCGGGTATCGCTCCAAGTGCCGACCTGAGGGTTGCGACCGCGCGCGCGGGCGGCGGTCCGCATGGCACCATAGCGTCCCGCCCGACGCCGCCGAGCGAACACACACCCAATCGACCCGCAGCGCTTCAAAGCGTTGGCGCCAGCGCCTAAGCGACGACCTTATTCGGTAGGAATTCGCACCCGAAACGGCCAAAGCGACCGAAAAAGCCGCCCATAGACGAATATCCTTGTAAAATTAGTCCAAATCGACCAATACACGCAGGACGATTTTGGAGAATCACCATGCGACAGCTCACCTGGCTCCTCACCGCCTGCCTCGTGGCGCTCCCGGCCCAGGCCAAGAAGGTCACGTCGACAGACAGCCCCCTTAAACTGCGCGCTGAGCTTGGCTTTGCGGCGATCCTCGACCACAGCATCCAGTTCGGCAAGGAGGGGACGCCCTTCGACTACATCACGGAAGGCGGGCAGGATAACCTCTTTGACTTCCTTCGCTTGAGCGTGGAGGTCCCCCTCAACGATCGGCACGAGCTGATCTTTCTGGCGCAGCCCTTACTCCTTGAGAGTTTTGTACGGATGCCGATTCGAGCTGACGGCAGCGGGACCCGATTTGAGGATGTGATCATCCCGGGTGGCTCGCCCACGCGTGTTGTGTATGATTTTGGCTTCTGGCGCGGCAGCTACCTGTATCACGCCATGCAGACCCCCAAGCACCAGCTCTCGTTTGGCGTCTCGCTGCAGCTGCGTAACGCCACTATCGAGTTTGCCACCGAAGACGGTACGCTCCTGTCTTCGAACCGAGACATTGGCCCGGTGCCCATCCTCAAGATGCGCTGGAACCACGACATGGGAGCGTGCTGGCAAGCCATCGAGGCCGATGGGTTCTATGCGCCCGTCAGCTACCTCAACGGCGACGATAATGACGTCGTCGGCGCCATCCTCGACGCCAGCTACCGGTTCGGTCGCTACCTCACGCCGGAAGCGCTCGCCTACCTCAACCTTCGCTACCTCGGTGGCGGCGCTGAGGGGATCAGCGACGACAACTTGCGTCAGAACCAAGCGAACGGCTTTGACGATGACGGGTTCACCGCCAACTGGTTGCACAGCATGAGCGTCACGCTCGGCTTTGGCTACGACTTCTAGCGCTGCGCTCACCAGGCAACCGCCTGACGCCCGGTTGACGCGCTGACGAGACCGCCGGGCTTTGAGTTGGTGTACTTACGCCGGCGATGACGTCGACCGACTCTTCCCCGCGCCTCCCGCCTCGAGGCAAGCAAGCGTTAGGCACGCTGAGGAGCGCCACGCGATGACCGAGCGCACACCGATCAAGCAGCTGTCCACACTGCTGGCTGAGCTGAAACCCGTCCTCGATCGGCGCGCAGTCGTCTTCCACGCGTGCGCTCCCGACGAGGAGCCGGACCTTGAAGTGCTTGAGCCACTGGCGACGGTCTGGGAGCCCGAGGGGCTCTCCTTGGTGCTGACACAGCGCGCTGCTGAGCGAGCCGGTCTGGCCAGCGGCACCGTCTTTCGCTGGATCACACTGACGGTGCACTCGAGCCTAGAAGCGGTCGGTTTGACGGCGGCTGTTGCGCAAGCGCTCGCCGACGAGGGCATCCCCGCCAACGTCATCGCCGGGGCGCGTCACGACCACCTGCTCGTCCCGAGCCGCCAAGCCGAGCGAGCGCTCGGCGTCCTGCGTGCGCTGAGCGCTGCAGCAGCCGCTCAGCCAGACTGACCCTCGCTAGGCTTGAGTGAGCCCATCGCGCCGCGTTGGTAGTCGCGGATCGCCGTGATGATCTCGTCGCGCGTGTTCATGACAAAGGGGCCATGCGCCACGACCGGCTCGTTGAGCGGCTCACCGTTGAGCACGAGCAGCTTGGTCTGTGCGTCCCCTTCGATGCGGAGCGTGCCAGGCTGCGAGCGGTCCATGATCACCAAACTCCCCGCCTGAACGGACGTGCTGCCTTGCACCTGAGCTTGCCCGCTCAAGAAGAACAGAAGGGTCGTGGTGCCGGGCGTCAGCGCGAACTCGCTGAGTCCCGGCTCAGACCACTCGAGATCAAACAGCGTGATCGGAGAATGGGTCAGCGCCGGACCCTTCACCCCCGCCACCTCACCTGCGATCACGCGCCCCTTGGCGCCGCCGAGGCTCAGCCGTCCGAACGTTTGCCCTTTCAGCGCTTGATAGCGCGGCGAGGTCATCTTGAGCCGAGCGGGCAGGTTGACCCAGAGCTGGACCATCTCAAACAGCCCACCCGTCTGTGCGAAACGCTCAGAGTGCATCTCTTCATGGACCACTCCGGAGGCAGCCGTCATCCACTGAACATCACCGGGCATGATGGTCCCGCCGCCGCCGTAAGAGTCGCGGTGGTCGACCTCACCCTGATAAGCGAAGGTCACGGTCTCAAAGCCTCGGTGCGGGTGCTCACCCACCCCTCGCCGTCGCTGAGTTGGCTCGAAATGGCGAGGGGCGCCGTAATCCATCATGATAAACGGGCTCAAGAGCTGAGCGTCCATGCGATGCGGCGAGAAGATCGTGCTCACGTAAAATCCGTCGCCGACCCAGTGCTGCTCACGCGCTCTGACGACGGCGGTGACGGGTTGCAGCGCATCTCCGCTGCCACGCTCTCGTTCAGCGCCCATATCGGTCCCCCCTTTCGCGCGCTCAAGGCGCGACGCTGCGGGGCGCACGCAACCCATCGCAAAGCCCAACATGCCCAGCGCCAGCTGCGACACCATATGCCTTCGATCGACCGCCGTCACACCGCCCCCCTCTCGCGTACAGAGCGTACCTCGCTGGTGCGGATATCGCCATACACCGTTGCGCAACGGGGCGTTGCGTGGATGAGACAACCAAACTACGCTCGATCACACGACGCGTTGGGGGTGCTATGAAGAGCTGCGGGACACTGATCTTCGCCGCCGCAACGCTTGGGATCAGCGGGTGCGGCGGTGACGTGACGCCTGATCCACCTGCGCCTTGTCCTGCGGATGCGCGCGTCTTCAACAAACTGTGCATGACCTGCCCGGCGGGGACCACGAACACCCCCGGCGATGACCCAGCAGGAGCCGACACGAGCTGCGACGCCATCCTCTGCCCGGCGGCTCAGCACGTCGTCAGCAACCAATGCCAGCCCTGCGCGCCGGGTACCACGAACCGAGCAGGCGATGACGCCTCGCAAGGCGACACGCGCTGCGCCGCCAAGCGCTGCGGCCTCAATGAATTCGTCGCCGCTAACGTCTGCTCGCCTTGCCCTACAGGCTATGAGAACGCGGCCGGTGACGACGCCTCCGGCCCCGACACAGCGTGCGACTCGGTGCGCTGTGAACAAAACCAAGCGGTGACCGACAACGTCTGCGAGCCCTGTCCGCCGGGCTCAACGAACGACGCGGGCGACGACGCCAGCGGCAGGGACACCGACTGCGACCTGTGTCCTGCGGGGACCTTTGACCAAGGCGGCAACGTCTGCGCCCCGTGTTCTGAGGGCTCGGTCGCAGCCGAAGGACAGACGACCTGTCAGATCTGCGCGGCCGGAACCTACGCCGCGGGCAGCGAGTGCCTGCCTTGCCCGAGCGACCTGACCTCCTCGGAGGGCGCCACCTCTTGCCAAGTTCCCCCGATGGCTCCTCGCCTGAGTGAGCGTGACTATGGCTACCTGTTTTGGCCGACCAATCACTGGCATCGCTGGCGGCAGTATCTGAACGTCCATCACGTGCAGACGGGCTACTACGGGCTCACCTTCGACGTCGGGCGCGCCAGCATCAGCACGCTGGGACCGCTGGCTCAAGCCGAGAGCCCGCATCAAGCGCTGAACCAAGAAAACAGCGTTCTAGCGAGCCTTCCGGGCGCCGCCGTCGAGTACGCCGTGCTCGAGGAGCGCGCCCAACACCGAGCCCAAGGCTTCTTCGGTCGGGATCGGGCGCCAACCAACCCGTCCGAGCTCATCGACATGGGTCGCTTCATGCAGCGGATCGAGATCCCGGAGGTGACCTACAGCAGCGACGACTTAGAGGGCAGCATACAGCTCGCAGCGATGCCGCGGCATTGGGTCCTGACCCACCGGGCGCGCACAACGACGGGCGGGCGACCGCTCACCATTACCACCAACCTATCCGGCGACTTCACAGCGGCTTACCCGAACGTCGAGTGGGTCGAGCCAGGGCGGATGGTGACCCTGCGTGACGCCGAGGGCCTCGGCTGGACCTTCGTCCTCGACCCCAGTCAGGGCGAGGTCGAGATCGTCCGCAGCGACGACGGCGGACTGAGCTTTCGCAACCGCTACGCCCAGACACGTGCCAGACAGCGCCTCACCCTCTCCGTCACGGCGATCCCTTCGACCGCAGCGACCCCGGCGCAGCTGCGTTTTTGGCAAGACCGCAGCGAGCGCATCACGGTCGAGTTCGCTCAGATGAACCGCCAGGGCGAGCTGGCGCATGAGCGAGTCGCTGCGCCATGGGACGTCGAGCGCGGTGTCTATCGGATAGCGCTTCGCAACCTGCGCGACGTCGGCTTTCCGGGTGGAAATGCGCTCATGAACCCGCAAGCGCACAACTGGTACAACCGCCATCAGCTGCGCATCACCAACCAAGATGAGCAAGCGATCTCGGTACCCCTAGCCTTCGACGGCGGCGGCAACGCAACCGCCTACATCGTCGGCGGGAGCCCGCTCTTTCGAGACCTCAGCGGCGAGCCGACCGGGGTCCCGCTCCAAATCTCGAAGAACTGGCACGGCACGCAGTGGTATCATCTCTACAGCGCGATGGAGCTGACAACCGGCACCCATGAGGTGGAGCTGACCTTTGCGCACTCGAAATGGGGCGAGGCCTACGCCACGCAGCATGCACAGCTCTCGCTGGTCGGCTGGGGTCAAAACCAGCAATGGGATGAGTCCTCGATCGGCTGCAACGGTGAATCGATCACCTACGACCCGGACCTCACACTCGGTCGAGCCATGGTCGATGACGTGCGCCCCTTCCTCGTGGACGCAGGCACGCGCTGGCGCTGGACCGGCAACGTCGGCGGCGCAGACTTTTTACGCTACTTTGATGATCAAGGCAGGCACCAACGCTTGGGGCGCCTGCGGACGCATTATGAATACACGGGCCCCAACCTGACCAACGTGGTCTACAGCGGTATCTCGCGCGACGGCGCCGTGCGAGCGCAGATCCGTACGCAGCTTGGACGCACAGACGATCTGGTGCGCGCCTACTATCACTTCGACTACGAGATCCTCGAGACGATCGAGTACCGCCGCTTCGCTCTGTTTCAGGTCGCCGCGGATCGCTACAGCGACAACGGTTTTACGCGCTACGCCTACGGCGCAGGCGCCAACCTGCTCTTCGACGGGACCATCCCGAACCATCGGACGACCGGCTATGCCAGCGCCGATCAGCGCGGGATCCCCATCGATGGCGCAGCACCCTGGGTCATGCTCTACGACAACCAGCGCAGCGGCGACGCGCTCCCGGAGCGCTTAGCGAACGTCGGCTTCATCGTGCGCTCCTACCGAGCCACGCTGGGGGACGAGGTCGTGACCACGCCGCACATCAACATCCACCGAACCTTTAACGGTGGCTTCTCACAGATGGGTTTTGAGCTGGGGATCCCCTACGACGAGGCACGCCGTGTCATCCCGGCGGGCTCTCGCCTCCAAGCGGTTGTCGAGTATGTCATCCCCCCCGCCGACAAAGACGCCTACTATGGTCAGAGCGAGTATCTTCTCGCTATGCCGCGCGAGCACTTTCAGAGCACCGCCATGCTTCAACACCTCGCTGCAGAGAACCAAGTGATTGCACAAGCGCTGGTCGGGTCGGTGCGCGCCGAACAACCGGTCGAGCTCGAGGCAGTCGACGGCGCCACGGCGGTGGAATTCCGACTCAGCGGCGGGCTGGGCTACGTACCGGTGACCATCCGAGGCTTGGCTCGCCCCGACGGTTGGCGCTTGGAGCGTCTCGACGGCGAAGCGTGGGTGCGTGTCGATCAGTCGGTCGAGGGTAACGACTATTGGCAAGCCTATGAGCGCTCCGACGACCAGACCTACGACCTCGTCTTCAACGTGGCGAACGAGAACACACAGACGTACCGGCTCGTGCGCTAGCTCACCAACACCGGGTCTCCGACCCTCAGCGTCCCAAGCTGACGAGGGATCAAGTTGACCCCAAAGACGACACCCTCGCGCGTCGCCTGAAGCTCGGCGAGCCGCGCCAGCGGCTGGCCGTCGGTGCGCCGCGCGCCCGTCGCCGGATGGCGGACCGTCATCTGACAGCGAACGCACGGGCCGGCCACATCAAACTCGAGCGCCCCGATACGGACAGACGACCATCTCCGCTCAGCGAAGGCTTCATAACCCGCGATCACGATATTGGGTCGAAAGCAGGCCATCGGGACCGGCTCAGCTAATCCATCGCTGACGGCTCGAAGGCTCTCCTCAGTGGTCAAAAGTATCGGAAATCCGTCGGCGAAGCTGACGATGTCTCCTGAATGTGCCTGCGACCCCGACACGGCGCGCTGAGTCGCCTCCGGCATCCAGACCACGCGGCAGGGCTGCCCCAGCAGACGGCTCATCCAGTCGGCGCTTGCGTCGCCAAGGTCATGCGCTGCGCAGCGATCCTTCCAAACCGTCACCTGAATGGGCGCTCGATCCAGGTCCGGCGAAGCGACCAAAGGGCTTAGATGATCCGGAGCACTTAATCTGAGCGCGCCCCCCTCAAGCGGCTCGGCGCGTACGCTGAGCAGGCGGCCTATGCGCCGCGCAGTGAGAAATTCGCCCTGTGCGTCGACGACCATCCAGCGCCGATCGTCTTGAAGCCCACGCCGTGTCAGCTCGGCATGCGCTGCGCCGATGCCGGCGCCAGATTTCAAGGGATAGGTCACGAGCTGCCGTAACGCTGCGCCGGATCTCACCGCATCGCCCTCCGCACCTACCTGTTCATGCGACGCGTTGAAGCGCAAGGTGAAGGCCGTTGTCACGAGCGAGCGATCAGCAGATCCTAGGCCTTCGCTCGCGCGTTGCCCCGGTTGCGTTTTATCGGTCATTCATCGGCTCACTTGCTACGGGCGTGCGCCGTGTTCGATAAGACCAACGACCCACTCATCGCGTTTGGCGATGACGAAAGGACCGATCATGTCATCCATCAAAGGCATCACCCCACGTATCAACACGGCGCTCACCAACGTCGACGGTACCTCTGCGAAGGCGGCGAAGTCCGCCGCAGCGGATGTTGCGCCCCAAACGCTCGCCGGTCCAGAGCGCCCACAAGGGTTTACGCCCGACAGCGGCGTGGGCGCCGCCTCATCGAATCGCACCGGGTTAAACGCCATCTCGCTCCAGATCGACCAGCCGAAGACGGTCAAAGACCCGTCGACCTTTCGTTTCGACAAATATGACGGCCCCCCAGTGACCTTCCCGCTGACGCCCGACCAGGCGCTCAAACTGCGCAACTGCAACGCCGTGAGCCCCGTCCTTCCGAGCGATCCGCAGGTGCACGTGCACGCCGACTTCCTGCCCAAACCCACGCACCCCGGTGACGAGGGTTTCTGGGGCGAGTTCGAAGAGATCATCGACCTTCAGGTGGCGCGGCGTGCGGGCGGGCAAGCCAGCCAAATGCTCGATGTACCGAAGGTCTTTGAGGGCTATTCGATGGATGAAGCCGCGCAGGCCGTCCGGGCCGACTTCCCGAGCAAGTGGCCCTCGGCGCTAGCCGAGCAGTTCTTATCCGAGGGTGCCAAGATGGACGCCTCCATCGTACCGCAGCGCACGCAAGCCGACTTCGTCAACAGCACAGTCCTCCTCTCAAGGACCATCGGCTGGGCGGTCTCGGAGGTCTCTCCGTCCGCCTTTGCGTGCAAATGGTCGGAAGGTCGCGCCCGCCCCGAATCGGTCGCCTGGGCGGTCCACACGGGTGAGCTCGATGCGCCGCAGGAGATCAAAGACAAGATCGCTGCGCTCAAACTGACCAAACCAGAGGACTTCACCGCTTACAAAGAGGGCTCACCGCGGCACCCCAGCTGGCCAGCGATGCACTCTGCCGCGTCGAGCGCCTCGCTCTACATGGCTGTGCTCATGGACCTATCCCCGGAGCAGATCGCTGAGGCGCAGAAGATGGACTTTGCCGTCGCGACCTTTCGCAGCGCCGCCGGCGTCCACTACGACACCGACAACCGGGCCGGGCTTGCGCTCGGGCAGGAGGTCATCGCCCGGCAGCTACCCGACTACCTGGCTCAGTTTGGCGCCGACCCAGACGCCGTACGCGCCAAAATCGAGAAGGTACGGCATGACTGGTTCGCCTACCAAGGTAAGGCCAACCCCAGCTGATCAGCGCGTCGCAGCATCCCAACCATAGACCACCGGCTGATAGCGCTCGAGCCGCCTGAGCATCACCTCGACGGCTTGAGGGTTCTGGTCGACGAGTGTGCAGCGTCGCCCCAGCTCCAGCGCAGCCTCGCCGGTCGTCCCGCTGCCGGCGAAGAAGTCTAAAACGTGATCGCCGGGCTCGCTGTGCACGGCGATCAACCGCCGAAGAATACCCAAGGGTTTTTGGGTCGGATAGCCGGTGCGTTCAGCCCCATTGGTCGGCACGATGGTATGCCACCACACGTCGGTCGGTGTCTTACCTCGCTTTGCCTTCTCAGGTGTAACGAGCCCCGGCGCCATGTAGGGGATCCGATCCATCGCCTCGAAATTAAAGACGTAGTTTTTGGGGTCTTTGACATAGATGAAGAGGGTGTCGTGCTTGGCCGACCAACGCCGTTTGGAGCGAGCACCGTAGTCGTAAGCCCAGATGATCTCGTTGAGGAAGGCGTCACGCCCGAAGAGCTCATCGAGCATGACCTTGCAGTAATGCGCCTCCCGATAGTCGATATGAAACACGAGCGCGCCGTCGTCGGTGAGCAGGCGGTGTGCCTGCTCCAAGCGCGGCCGAATAAAGCCGGCAAAGTCCGTGAAACGGTCTTGATAGCTCGCCTGCGAGACGACCTCGCTGCGATACGAGCGCCCTGAGAATCCGAGCCGGTCACCGCCCGACGCGTCGGCGACGGTGCGGATCCGCTTCCGGCGCTGCGCCCGGCCGGTGTTGAAGGGCGGGTCAATGTAGATCAAGCGAAACGACGCCGGCTCGAGACGCTCGAGGAGCGCTAAATTGTCCTCAAAATAGATGCTCAAAGGAGCCAGTTTATCGGCGCTCATGGTCGTCGCCTAGCCCAGAAGTCTGCCCCTTGGCTACGGCCTGCGGCTGTTGGTCGCAACGCGCCGCCCACACCGCGTGCGAAACAAAACGACGCCGGTGACTAGAAAAAACGAGACAACCCCTTATTTTGAATCTAGGAATCTCACGGTGTCGCGTAGGAGCGACGCCATTGATCGTGTCACGAGACACAACAGGATGGGTTATGAGCACCAAACTATTTGTAGGCGGACTGGCATGGGCCACCCGTGACGACTCGCTTCGAGATCACTTCGCACAGTGCGGCGACGTCACGGACGCTAAGGTCATCATGGAACGTGAGACCGGTCGCTCCCGAGGCTTTGGGTTCGTAACCTTCGCCGACGCAGAGACGGCAGCCAAGGCGCGTGAAGAGTTGAACAACTCCGAGCTCGACGGCCGAGCGATTCGCGTCGACACGGCGACCGAGCGACCGAGCCGTGGGGGCGGTGGCGGCGGCTTCCGCCGAGACTAGTCTCCCCATCACAACTTCGTGACATATCGTGCTTCCCCTTGGGGAAGCAAACCACCTCTTTGTGTGTTATCCGTACACCATTGGATAATTTGTAGGAGGGGCCGATAATGGCACGCCTTGATCGCCACATCCTCTGCACGCTTGCGGCCTGTGCTTTGGCTGCTGCGTGCACGGAGGACGCTCCGAGCGCCGACGCGGGCGTGATCGCGCCAGACGCCACAGCGGCGGATGCGGGTACAGCCGATGCTGGTATTGTGGACAGCGGTGCACCGGTGGACGCCGGCGCGCCGCCCGAGCGGGAACTGGCCTGGACCCTTGACCTACCCAACACGTCGTACGGGTCACCGCGCCTGTTCGAGTCAGAGGACGGCCCTGAGCTCTTACTGACCTTCGGCGCTGTGTTCGGCAACCGCGACCCGGGGGCGGTGATCGGCGGCGCCATGAGCGTCAACGCCATCAGCGGGGAGGTCGAGTGGCAGATCGATCGTGACGCTGAGCTCTTCACGGTGGCGGTCCCGGTTCAACCGCGCGGCGATCAGGACAACCTCTATCTGTTTGGCGGTAAGCGCGGCGTGCTGATGGCGGTGGACGTCGAGCGCGGTGAGATGCGATTCCAAGCCGAGCCCTACTACGACGCATCCCGAGAAGCTGGCGTCTGGAACTACTACACGGGCATGGAGGTGCGCGACATCAACGCGGACGGCATCGGCGAGTTCCTCGTCACCAACGGCGGAGACGATTACGCTGATATCGGCGACCCGCGCCCACCAGGGTGGCTCGAGGTGCTCAGCGGTGCCGACCTGTCTGTGATTCACCGACTGCCTGTACCCGAGGCGGCGGAGACTTACTCTTCGCCGACGCTGTGGACACGACAAGGGGTCCCGTACGTCGTCTACGGCACCGGCGGAGAGACGCTCCCGGGGAGCCTGTTCGAAGTGCCGCTTGAGAGTGTGCTCGCTGGGAATTTGGAGGGGCAGAGAGAGCTCGTCGCGCCTGTGGCCGACTACGGCTGCATCGCACCGCCGGCTTACGCTGACCTCGACGGTGACGGCGCGCTCGAGATGGTCGTCGTACCGTATGACGGGCGCGTGGTGGCCTTCTCGGGTGCAACCGGCGAGGTGCTCTGGGAGCACGCGGCACCGACTCGCCAAGAGACCGCAGCGAGCCCGATCATCGGTGACTTCGACGGGGACGGTGACCTCGACGTGGTGGCGACACGCGTTCACGGCATCTTTCCGGTTTGGACGGGGTCGGACATAACGGTCTATGACGGCCGCACGGGCGCCAAAGTCTACGAGAATATCGACGACAGCGAAGTCCTGGTGGGGACATCGCTCGCAGTCGACCTCGACGGCGACCAAGTCGATGAGGTGCTCTTTGCACGCTCTTCCGTACCGACGAACCCGATGGACCCAAACTGGAGTACCTTATCGATTCTCCACGTCGATGAGGAGCGCGTGGAGGTACTCGGAGAGCAAGAGGGATTGATCGGTTCAGCCGGCTGGGTCGGTGACGCCGACGGGGACGGCTACCTTGAGTGGTACGCGACGACGAACAGCATCTCGGTGAGCCGCCTGGTGCGCTACAACCTCGGCGGTCGAGTGCCTCAGCGTATCGCCTGGGGCGGCTATCTGGGCACGCGCCACGATGGGCGGTACTAGGGCTCGCCCCCACCCCGCATCCCAAGCCGGGTTGATCCGGCGGGCTCAAGAGCGCAGATTGCCCCTCCGAGCCGGCAGCTCGGATGGAGCACCCCATGGCAAACCTTCGCCTGACCTTCACCGACCCTGCGACCCGTCGCACCGTCACCCTGGACGCACAACGTACCCGCGAGCCTAGCGCAGCCAGCGACGGCTTCGTCGACCTCGGCCTCGATGGATTTGACGGCGTCGTCCGGATCCCGTCGAGCGCGCTCAGCGCACAGGACTCGGAGGCGCTGCGTCGTGCGCTCGCCAACCCAGAGGTCGCCGGACTCAAGGTCGCCGACCGCCTGGCTGGGGCGACAGCCGCCGTGATGGTGAGGACCTCGGATCTTCACACCGAAGCCACGGACCACGTTGCGACGGCTCTGCCCGGGGTCAACCTCGACGCCACAGGCGCTCGCAGACCCGTGTCCTTCAGCGGCGGGCGCTTCAGCGCCGAGCTGGGCGTCAAGCCGGAGACGACCCACCAGATCGGTGCGGGGCTCTACGCTGCAGCCACGCTGATCGATGATGCGCCGGGCAACGCGGTCGACGCCATGGCGCTCACGAGCGCTCAGCGCCGTGCGCTGCTCACCAACTTAGAGACGGACCTCTCGAAGGCCCGCACCGGCACGCAAGCGCCCGATCTTGACGCGCGCCAGACGCTCCAGCTGCGCAGCTCGGCGAGCACGGTTTTGCTCGAGCTGATCAGCGCCAAAGGAACCGACTCAACGATCCGCACCGAAGGGCTGAGTACCTACATCCAGACGATGGAGGCAGAGACCAACCCCATCCTTCGAGACAGTATGGGGTGGAACTTACGCCGACTCGCTCACACCTTTCCGCGTGACCTCCACCCCATGATCGGTGAGCGCCTCGCCGCGGTCCGCTCGGAGTCCCCGCCCTATGACGCCTGGTTTCGAGGTGACGACCAGACCGTCACCGTCGACTGGAGCGCCGGTCCCGAGAGCCTAAACGATGACAAAAAACGGCTGATCAAAGAGGGCTTCACCGACAAGGGGATGGACGCTGGCGGAACGCTGCTCGAAAAAACCTATGTACGAGATGGTCAAGAAACCACGTTTCAGGTGCGCATCCGCCCGTTCCGCACCGACATGTTCAAGCGAGTCGACGACCCCGACACGGACATGGTGATCTACACCGGTCACTCCAACTGGGGGCGCAACATGCGCGACAGCCTCAAAGAGGTCGCACACGCAAACGGCGGCGAGGGCAAGCTGATCTTAGCAGACCTCTGCGTGGGTAAAGGCGAGATGCAGCAGGTCAAAGACAAGTTCCCGGGCGCCGACCTCGTCACGACCCACAACTCGAGCTATTTCATCCCAGGCTCGGCGACGCGAGAGGCGGAGTCGGAAGGCATCAACGCCATCTTGACGACCTTCGAGGGCATCGCCAACCGAGCCCCCTACAGCGAAATTGCGGAGGGTGTTCGCCTCAACAACCCCTGGGGTGGGACACACGCCAGCAATGGGGTGGACAACAACTTTATCTTCCCTGGCGACGAGATCGTGAGGCGGCGCGTGCTGGACCGAGACCATGACGGCCAGGCCGACATCCTCGACCGCGTCGTGGACTTTAACAGCTTCGCTCCCGAGACCGACGCAGCGCGCGACTTTGAGGCGATCAAAGGTCGCCCAGCTGCAACGCTCGATGGAACCAAAGCGCACTTCGCTGCGATGACCGTCACGCGCCTAGGCTGCTACTCGCAAGAGCTTGCGGGCGTCACCAAAGACGGCCGAGTCACGCCAGCGGGTCTTTTTGATCCGGCGCCCGGCGAGACCCGCCTATTTCGCTTCGAGCACGGCGAGCTTCATGGTCGACCGAGCATCACCATGAAGATGAATGCGCACCATGCGCACGCCTCCGAGGAGGCGCTGCGAGCGGCGGCGTCCTATGAGTTTGCCCGCTTTGTGCAGGGCGACGAGGGAGACCCTCTGCGGAATCGCCTAAACGCCTTGGTGTTTGCGAGCCACAGCCTCTACACCGACTCCGGCGGCCGAGACGGTCAAATCTGGGACGCCTTCTTAGAGGCGAAGGGGCTGCCCGCCATCGAGCGGCGCATCGTGGAGGCTGCGAAAGGCGCAGACAGCCACTACTATTCAGGCTCAAAAGCCGCTTCCGAGCAGCTTCGTGAGCGCCTCAGTCAAGACGTCCTCGACGCGCTCGAGGCGACCCCTTAGGGGCGACGCGTCCAGATCTGCACGCTCTCCGGATCGAGCTCAAATTGGTGCCCGCTGTTTGGGTCCATCTGCGCTTGCGCACCCGTAAAAGTCTCGACGAGCGCGCCATGCAACCCCTCCTCGATCAGCGCCAGCGAGAGCGAGCGCGCGGGACCTCGGTTAATGATCACGAGCGCATCTTGCGCTCCACCTGTTCGGACGTACGCCAGGGTGTTCTCATCGGCGACCGCGGGGCTCGGCCACGAGCCCAGCCGCAGGCTGTCCACCGCTCGCCGCACGCCCGTGAGCTTGACCACCTGCTCGCGCAGCCACGCCTCATGAGGAGCTAAGGCGTCATCAAACCGCATCATCCGGCGATTATCCGGATCCCCCCCACCCGGCATCCCGAACTCATCGCCGTAGTAAATCATCGGCTGACCCGGGACCGTGAACGCATAGGTCAACGCCTGCAGCAGGCGCCGGTACGCGTGCCGATCTCCTGGTGCATTCGGGGGCTGACTCCAGCCCAGCGCCTGGTTGGACGCCATATCCCAAGCCCCGCAGAGCTGCGCTGAGGCCAACGACGTAAACCGAGCGATATCATGGTTGCCGACAAAGTTGACCATTAGCTCTTCGCTGTAGTTCCGCTTGATCGCCCGGACCGATTGATCCAGCGCGCCCAAACCCATACGGTTCTGCGCAAAGGCCTCCAAAATCTGACGGTTCATCGGAAAGTCGAACTGCGAATGAACCCCTTGCGCCGAGACGTACGAGGCGACCGAGCCTGCGTCCCCGGAGAAGGTCTCTCCGATGGTCCAAAACGGCTGCCCGGACAGCTCGCGGCGTGCCTTGAGCGCGTGACGCAGGTCGCTCAAGAACCGCCGGTCGAGATGCTTGACGGCGTCGATCCGAAACCCATCCACGCCAAAGCGCTCGGCGACCCACAGCGCTTGGTCGACCAGCCACGCCCGCGCGTCGCCGTTGGCGAGGTTTAAGTCGGGCAGGTACTCGGTGAACCAGCAGGTCTCGGGCGCGTCGTCCCATGAGACCTGACGTCCACAGACCTGCGCCGGATAGTTAAACCAATCGCGTTTCCCCTCGTCGGCGACCAAGGGATGATCTTCGTGCAGGTGATTGGCGGGTAGATCCAGCAGCACCGCGATCCCGTGGGCGTGAGCTACCTCGACCAACTGCTCGAGCTCCTCCGCCGTGCCAAAGCGCGGATCGACCGCCTGGAGATCCGTCGGCCAGTACCCGTGGAACCCGGTGTAGCGCATCGACTGGCGAGGCAGCGACTCGTCGTACGGGTTCAGACCGCATCCGCGCGGGCGCGGGTCCAAGTCGAGGCGCTGCCCTGCCATCGAACGCTCGGGTCCCATCATCGGCCACGTAATCCACAGCGCACGCGTCTGGAGGTCATCGAGTCCGCCGCCCGCAATCAGTTGGGTCAGCCCGGCTAAGTCGCCGCCCTGGTAGTTCACGTCACGGGGCGCATCGTCAAAGGCGCGATCGTTCGCCTGGTCACCGTTTGCGAAGCGATCGATAACGGCGAAATACAAGGTCCCACGCCGCCAATCGTTCTGCGCACGCAGCTCGGGGCCCACGGTAAAACGCCGCTCGGCGCCATCTCGCCAGGTCAAGCGCACGGTCGCTAGCTGCTCGAGCCCCGCCCCAAACTCTAACTTTAAGGTACGCCCCTCATCGAGCGACCACGACCACCCTGCGAGCGTCAGCCCCTCGAGCTCCACCTCGCTCAAGCCCACCGGCACCAGATAACTCTGCTCCACCAATGCGAGGCTCTGCGGGTCAAACTGGTGTGCCAAGCGAACCATCGCGTCGGTGTTCGTTTGACAGTCGTGACGCACCATCGAGTTGGTGTTCCCCTCGCCATCGTCGCGCAGGCGCGGCTGGGCTGGATCGACAAACCAATCAGAGCCATCGACCACGAACTTGTAAGTGTAGTCGCCCGTCTCGAGGCTGCGCTCGGCAGCGAAGACCCCTGGCGCCAGCTCGCGCATCGGATCCTCCTCAACCGACCAATCATTAAATGAACCGGCGACGTGGACACTCGCCGGCGGGACCTCTCGACCGCGCAGGTCAACGACCCAGTCGAGCCGGCATGGGCCGGTGACCCCGGCGTCGCGCGCACCCCCCAGATCTCGTATGGCCGCGTCCGGTAACCCGCCGGCGTCGCGCGGCGGCGGCGCCGAGCCGTCCGCACGCCCAGCGTCCAGTATTCTAAAGCCAGAATCCGACCTGCCGGTAGATTCCGGCGGTGAACAAGCGAGAAAAACAGAGGCGATCGTTATGGCGTAGTATCTCATGGCGACTGTGTGCCACCCCATGTTCCTCTAGACAACTCGAACCGCATCCCCTTAAGGGGGCGGCCTAAGGAGTACCTTATGCTACCCATCGTCTACATTACCGCCGAGGTTGGTTTGGACTGCGGCCTCGCCACCTACTCGGGCGGCTTAGGTGTCCTCTCGGGGGACCACGTCCGAAGCGCCGCTGATCTCGGGCTACCGTTCACTTGTGTTAGCCTCTATTACCGGCAAGGCTACGGACAGCAACGCTTCGACGATCACGGTCATCAATCGATGCACTTCCCGACCACCGAGCCCGGAGACCTTCTCGAGCCGGCAGGCTCCGTTGCGATCGACACGGTCGATGGTCCGCTGCAGGTCAAGCTTTGGCGGCGTGAGGTCAAGGGCTCGCGCGGCAGCGTCGACGTGCTGTTTCTCGACGCCGACGTCGAGGGGAACCCTGAGCATTGGCGGCTCGTGAGCCGCAAGCTCTACGGGGGCGATCAGTCGCTTCGGCTTCGTCAAGAGCTGGTGCTCGGTCAGGGCGCGATCGCTTACGCCACCCAAGAACACGGCGACGAATTCCAGCTGCACCTCAACGAGGGACACTGCGCCATGGCGCCTGTCGCCTGGCAGGCAGCGGGCAAACCCGAGGAGGCGATCCGAGCGCGGTGCCACTTCACGACCCACACCCCGGTGGCAGCAGGTCATGACCGGTTCGGCGCCGGGCTCTGGCAGACCGTCTGCACGGACACATTTAGGGGCGTGATCTCAAGCCATATGGGCGACGGCGAGCTTAACATGAGCCACCTGGCAGCCCACTACGCTCAGAAGGTCAATGGCGTCTCGCAGACCAACGCAGAGGTGGCTGAGCCCCTCTTTCCGGGCATCTCCATTGAGGGCCTGACTAACGGCATCCACCACCGCAAGTGGTGCTTGCCCGAGATGGCGGCGCTGTTTGATCGGCATCTGCCCGAGTGGCGAGTCGAGCCGGGTGTTCTCGCCAACGCCGCGCAGCTCCCCGATGATGAGCTCGTTGCGGCGCGCCATGCGTCAAAGCACGAGCTGTGCGACTACGCCAATGGAACCACGCGCTCGGCGCTCCGACCTGATTGGCTGACGCTCGGATTCGCTCGCCGCATGACGCCTTACAAGCGCGGTAATCTCCTGTTCCATGACCGCAAGCGTCTCTTGGAAGCGGCTGAAGCCGTCGGCGGGTTACAGGTCGTCTTTGCCGGCAAGTCGCACCCGAAAGATCACGACGGACAGGCGATCCTAAAGTCGATCTTCGAGCAGGCGCAGAACTCAGGTGGTTTACTCCGCGTCGTCCTAATCCCGGACTACTCCATGTGGCACGGGCGGTTGCTCACCGGCGGCGTTGACCTCTGGCTCAACAACCCGATCCGTCCGCTCGAGGCGTCCGGGACCTCCGGGATGAAAGCGGTGCTCCAGGGCGTTCCGAACCTGAGCATTCTCGACGGGTGGTGGGTTGAAGGCTGCCGAGACAACGTGAACGGCTTCGCCTTTGGCAGCACCTCGCACCGACGCGATGACCAGGGCGACGCCGAAGCCTTGTACAGCTGCTTGATCGATCGCGTGGCGCCGACCTGGGCAGACGACAAGGCGCGCATCGCCATGCAGAAGGCGGCGATCGCAACCGCCGCCGACTATACGACCGAGCGCATGGTCTCGGAGTACAACACGCGGTACTATCTCAACGCAAAGTGAACGGATTGAAGCAGGCTGAACGAGCCGGAGAAACAGGGGGGGGAAGAGATGATCACGAGGACATTGTATACCGTAACGGCGCTCGCCATGGCAGCCGGCTGCCCGAGCGAAGAAGCCGGGCCTCAGCGTTACGACTCCAAACCCCACGCTGACTCGCTCTCCCCCGCTTCGATCGAAGCGCTCGATCACATGGGCCCGGTGCTGCTCGACAATGGCGTCAACTTCGCCGTCTACTCCGAGCGCGCTGAGCGCATCGACCTGTTGCTGTTCGACGACCCGGAATCCGACCAAGCGACGAAGACATTCCCGCTGCATCGCTTTGGCGATGTCTGGAGCATCTTTATCGAGGGCATCGGGCTGGGTCAGCACTACGGTTTCCGAGCGTGGGGCCCGAACTGGAAGCAGCACGAAGACTGGTTCCCTGGATCGATTCACGGCTTTGAAGCCGACGTCGATGCCGAGGGGAACCGGTTTAACCCCAACAAGCTCCTGATCGACCCCTACGCCAAGGCGCTGCACCGCGACCACGACTGGGGCCGGGCGAGCTTGGCGTCGGGACCGGCGCGTACCGTCAACACCTATGGCGCCTCGACCAAAGGCGTGATCGTCAAGAGTGAGTACGAGTGGTCGGACTCGGAAGCCGAGTGGCAACGCCAGCGCCGCAGCGGCGACCACGCCAACCACGGCCCGAACGATCTGATCATCTATGAGGTCCACGCCAAAGGCTTTACGGCCGACCCGGCGAGCGGAGTCGACCACCCGGGCACCTACCGTGGCGTCGGTGAGAAGGCTGCCTACCTGGCTGACCTCGGCGTCACGGCGGTCGAGCTGCTCCCCATCCACGAAAAGAGCCTCGACGGCGGGTACTGGGGCTACTGGAACACCAACTTCTTTGCGCCGGAGTTGAGCTACGCTGCGGATCCTCGCCCCCACCGCGTTATCGATGAATTCAAGTGGATGGTGGACCAACTGCATCAACACGGGATCGAGGTCATCATCGACGTCGTCTACAATCACACCGGCGAGGGTGGGTTGTGGCGCGAGCGGCTCTACCTGGACGATCGGAGCCTCGACCCGGGGACGCGTGCGGAGTCGATCAACTTTGACCCCCACGAGACGGCGAGCATCTACTCCTTCCGGGGCTTGGACAACGCCGCCTATTACGCCCTCAACGACGCCGACAAGCGCATGTACTGGAACAACACGGGCGTAGGGAACCAAACCCGCCCCAACCACGTCCCGATGCGACGCCTGATCATGGACAGCCTGCGCTTCTGCGTCGAAGAGCTCCATGTGGACGGCTTCCGCTTCGACCTTGCCGGTATTCTCGGCGAGAAGGATGGTGACTACAACAACTGGGATGACCCTGCGAACACGGTGCTTCAGGACATCATCGACGACCCCGTCCTGCGAGCTAACCACACGCGAATCATCGCCGAACCTTGGACAGCGGGCGGCAACTATGGACCGCTGATCGGCGCCTACCCTGCGAGCAGCGACCGGACCACGGGGTGGCTCGAGTGGAACGCTCGCTTCCGTGATTGGTGGCGTGCCTTCGTCAACTACGATGACTGGAACCTAAGCAGTCTGGAAGCCGACGCAGACGGTGGTTACGTCATGACGGCGATGCAGCGGAACTACAACCACAACGGTCGTGGGCCGATGACCGCAGTCAACTTCATCACGGCGCACGACGGCTTCACCATGTACGACCTGGTGACCTACGCCGAGAAGCGCAACGGCTGCACCCCCCTCAACCCGGTCTGCTGCGACAGCCCGGCGTCCTCGTGGTGTGAACAAGACAGCGGCGACAGCCACAACCGGAGCCGAGAATGGGGCGCGGACAATGAGGTCTTCAAGCGCCAGCTCATGAGGAACTTCTTCGCAGCGATGATGTTCTCCCACGGGACCCCGATGATGCTCGGCGGTGACGAGTGGATGCGCACGCAGCTTGGAAACAACAACGCCTACAGCACCGGCGCCGACAACGCCTACAACTGGTTCCGATGGGGTCTGTGGCAGGCCGACGACTACCGACACCGGATGCACGACTTTGTCCGCCAGATGACGCGCTGGCGCTTGTCGATGACGCACGCCGTGGCGCCCGAGACCTACGGCGGCGGCGCGCCCTTCGCCTGGAAGTCACCCAGCAATACCGAAGACGTGAACTGGAGTGGCAAAGCGGTGATGTTGCACTATTACGACGCCTCGGCAGGACCTGAGCTCGCCATCTTGATCAATATGGAGCGACAGGCGACGACCTTCACCCTCCCCGAGGGCCGAAGCTGGCGACGGATCGTGGATACGCAAGCCTACTTCGACGACGCTGAATACCTCAGCGGCGAGGATCGTGACCCGCGCCAGAGCCACAACGTGGACCTGAGCGCGTCGGTGACGCTCGATGCGACCTATGACGCAGCGGGCTCCTCGATCGTCATCATCCAGGCTGCTCCATGAGGGCGCTGATCGCCCTGAGCGTGGGGCTCGCAGCGCAACCGGCGCTCGCCTTCGTGAATCACGACGGCGCCAGCCTCGGCGGCTACGCTCGTCTGCTGGCGCGTCCTGACCTCGCCGGAGGGGACGGTCGCCTCGGTTACTGGAATCTGTACGGTCGGCTCTTGAACGAAGGCCCGTGGGTCAGCCTCGACCCCCGCGTCGCCGTGCTTCGCAAGTCATCGGGTGCCTGGTCGGATCTGCACCTCAAGATCGAGGGACCCGGACCGCTCGGCGCCGACGGCGGCCGCGGCTCGCTGGCGACGCTCGGGCTCACGCAAGCCTATCTGCGCGCAGGCGCCAGCCAAGGGTCGCCCTACACGCTCAGGGTCGGCAGCCTCGCCACCTGGTATGGTGACCTCGGCCTCTACGACATGCGCCCCGCTCGCCTTTTTGACGGCGCCCTCGGTGTGGCGCTTGAAGGGCGTCACGCCGCGTGGTCCTACCTCGTCGGTGTCGGCGACGCCGGCTTTGGGATGAAAGGCGCTGAGTACAACGCCGTGGTCAATGCCGGCGCCTCGGTGCATTACCGGACGCGCGCCTGGGTGCTCGGCGTCGGCGGTGAGCTCCGCTATGAGCCCAGCGTCGCTGGCAAATCGACTGCGCCTCACGCCACCCCGGGTGTCGCGGTCGACGACCTCCTACGCGGCGAGGTGGTCGAGCGCTTCCTCGAGGGCCGACCAGGGCAAGAGAACTTCTTCCCCAAACCCGAACCACGCGCTGCGCAATCGTATGCCCTGATCGGGGAGCTCGGCTTCAAGCTTGGGTCGGCGATCAAGTGGTGGCAGACCTTTGCGCGGATCGAGCGTCTCCACCCCGAGAGCCGCCAACAAGAGACGCATGAGGGGCGCACGTATACGCTCTACTTACATGACCTGACCGATGAGCGTGATCGCACCACGCTGGGTACCGAGCTGCAGCTTGCGGTGGTGCCCAAGCGGCTTGACCTGTGGCTAGGCGCCATCGGCATGTGGACATCAGACGCCGACAACACGGTCGCCCCCTCAGACTACGACATGACGCTGCGCTCCGTCGTCGTCCGGGCACAATACTACCTCAACAGCCAGTGGCACCTGCTCGCCGAGGGCGCGCTCGCCAGCGAACACAGTGTCCAAGGGAACCGCTACCGCGCAACACCTCGCTCCATCGAAGCCAACACCGGCGGACAAAGTGACCTGCGCGGGCTTGAGTATGGGGACCTCGCCACGCGCACGACCCAGCAAATCAAAACCGGGTTACTGTTCTCACCCAAAGGGCGCGGCCTGTTCGCCCGCCCCGTCATCCGGCTTCTTTACGGCGCGCAGATCAGCAACCAGAACAACGCGTTCGGGAACCAGTTTGAGCAGCGTGAATCCAACGAGAACACCTTTGCGCCGGTTGAGCGACACCTACACCATCTCGTCGCGCTGGAGGCAGAGACATGGTTCTGATGCGTACCCTCCCCCTGCTTGCGATCGCCTGCGCAACCGCGCCCACTCACTCAACTCAGACGGCGCAGCGCGTCAGCCTCGCCTTTGTCATCGATGGCCCCGAGCCCAAAGACGGCGATCAACGGTACGCCGTGGCGGATCAGCTCGGCGCCAAGCTCAGCGGGGGGCAGTACCGGTTCGATCTGGTCCCCTCCGAGACCTTCGACGGCGTACGCTCACAGACCGAGCGCGTGCGCTCGCTGATCGCGAAAAGCTCGACGCGCTGGGCGACCTTGGTCGAGGTCAACCCTCGGTACCTTAAC